>JBASFL010000001.1:0-2263 GCA_049653005.1 Burkholderiaceae bacterium
TGCCGCGCACCGTCATCTTTGGCGGCAAGGCGGCATCGGCCTACTACATGGCCAAGCTGGTCATCAAACTCATCAACGACGTGGCGCGGGTGGTGAACAGCGACAAACGCGTGGGCGACAAGCTGAAAGTGGTGTTCCTGCCCAACTACCGCGTGTCGCTGGCCGAGGTTATCATCCCGGCCGCTGATTTGTCCGAGCAGATTTCCACCGCCGGCACCGAAGCCTCGGGCACGGGCAACATGAAGTTCGCGCTGAACGGCGCCCTGACCATCGGCACCTGGGACGGCGCCAACATCGAAATTGCCGAAAACGTGGGGCTGGACCACATCTTCATCTTCGGCAACCGCACCGAACAGGTGGCCGCCTTGCGCGCCAGTGGCTACAACCCGCGCCGCTACTACGACCACAACTACGACCTGAAAACCGCCATCGACCGCATCGCCGAAGGCGCGTTCAGCCCCGAAGAGCCCAACCGCTTCCACGACATCACGCGCACGCTGCTGGAATCCGACTACTACCTGCTGCTGGCCGACTACGCCGACTACCTGGCCACCCAGCACAAGGTGGACGAGCTGTACCGCCGCCCCACCGAATGGACCCGCCAGGCCATCCTGAACGTGGCGGGTATGGGCGCGTTTTCGTCAGACCGCACCATCCGCGAGTACGCAGATGAGATCTGGAACGTGAAGCCCATTTTTTAAGGCTTTTTGGCCTCCAGCGCTTCACACAAAAGGGTTGTTTGCTACAACCCTTTTTTCTTGTTCACACCACCCGCAACGGAATGGTGACCGGCCCGTCGTTCACCAAGTGCACCTGCATGTCGGCCGCAAACTGGCCGGTGGCCACCTGGGGGTGGGCGGCGGTGGCCAGCGCCACGAACAGCTCGTACAGGCGGCGGCCTTCGTCGGGCGGCGCGGCCTGGGTGAAGCTGGGGCGGTTGCCACCGCTGGTGTCCGCCGCCAGGGTGAACTGACTGACCACCAGCAGGCCGCCGGGCGTGCCCTGGCCGTCCAGGTCTTGCACGCTGCAGTTCATCTTGCCCGCGTCGTCTGAAAATATGCGCAGCTTCAACAGCTTGACCAGCAGTTTGTGGGCGTGGGCATCGGTGTCGCCGCGCTCGGCGCACAGCAACACCAGCAGGCCGGGGCCGATCTGGCCCACGGTTTGGCCGGCCACGTCCACCCGGGCCTGGGCCACGCGCTGGATCAGGGCCATCATGGCTGTGGGCCCCCGGTGGGGGTGGCAGGGCAAATGGGGGGGCAAAACGGGCGGTTCATGCGCCCATTGTCGGGGCAGGTCTGGGGGCCATCGCCCGGCCCACCGTGCCAGAATCGGCCGCATGCGACACACATGGTGGTCAAGGCGCGCTTGGGTGGCGGGGGGGTTGACCCTCTCGCTGGCGGGCGCCGTGGTGCTGGTGCGGCTGGAGCTGAACGCGCTGCGCGAGGCCTTTGAAACCGACGCCCGCATCGTGCACCGCCTGCTCAGCCAGCGGGTGCTGCAACACGACGCCGTGCTGGCCACCCTGGCTTTGCTGCAACCCGCTTCTGGCACCACACCCGACCCCGCCCCCGAGCAGCGCCTGCCCTCGCTCTACCCCCAAATGCTGTCGGTGCAACGGCTGGCCCCCGGGGCCACCTGGGGCGAAGCGGCGCTGAACGAAGCCCACGCCCGCTCCAGTGCCAGCCACCGGCCGGAACTGGCCAACGCTGAGCTGGCCCAAGGCCGCTACCGCCTGGTGATGGCCGCGCCCCCTTCTGGTCACACCCTGTTGATCGACGCCAAGGCCATGGTGCCCTGGGACGACTGGCCCATGGACGTGGCCACCAGCCCCGTGGCCGTGTGGCTGGTGCACGCCGACCAGCGCCTGGTGTTGCAACCCGGCAGCCCCGCCGCTTCTGCCCCCGGCAGCCAAGGCTGGGCATACGGTTTTCAGAAACGGCTGGCGGCCGACAGCCAACCGTTTGACGTGGTGGCCCGGCGGCACGTGGGCTGGGGCGAGTTGCCCTGGCCCGCCGTGTTGGCCTGGGTGGCGTTGGTGTGGGCCGCCGTGCTGGGGGTGGTGCAGGTGCAACGCCAGCGCGCCGGGCGCCAACGCGCCGAGGCCCTGCTGCGGCTGGACCAGGTGGCGCGCCTGAACACCCTGGGCGAGCTGGCCGCGGGCATGGCCCACGAGCTGAACCAGCCGCTGACCGCCGTGCTGGCCAACACCCAGGCCGCCCGCCGCTTGCTGGCCGAAGACCCGCCCGAACTCGACGTGGCC
>JBASFL010000002.1:0-24341 GCA_049653005.1 Burkholderiaceae bacterium
CGGCACACCCACCGCCCAGCACGGCCCCACGCGCAGCCAAGCCATGCGCCAGCCCACGTTTGTGCTGGTGGGGGTGTTTCAGGTGCTGATGATGGCGGTGACCGTGGCGGTGGCGGCGCACCAGATCAACCTGCTGCAAGAAAGCGGCTTGCCGCTGGCCTGGGCCGTGGCCCTGCCCGCCACCCTGGGGCTGGTGCAGGTGGCCGGACGGGCGCTGCTGTTTTTCTTCGAGCACCGCTTCAGCGTGCACACGGTCAACCGCGTCATTCCGCTGTTCATGCCGCTGGGGCTGGCGGCGCTGCTGCTGTCGCTCACGGTGTGCCACGGCAATGTGTGGGTGGCCGGCTTGTTTGTGGCGCTGTACGGCCTGGGCAACGGCATGGTGACGATTGTGAAAGGCACGGCCGTGGCACAGTATGTGAACCAGACGCACGCCGCCAGCCTGAACGGCGCCCTTGGCTTGCCGATTGCCCTGGGCCGCGCCGCAGCCCCCTGGTTGCTGGGGGTGCTGTGGACCCCTGCGGCGGGCTACCTGCCCGGCCTGTGGGGGCTGCTGGCGGGCAGCCTGGTGGCGGTGGGGGCGCTGGTGTGGACACAGCACATTTCACAAGCCAAAAATGCCTCCAGCGCTTGACTGTATTGGTTTCTCAGCTATTGATTATTGGAAAGGTTAAACATGCAAGCTCCTTCTGCACTTCGCCGCCGCACCCTGGCCCTGGCCACCGTTGGGGTTTTGGCTGGCCTGCTGCCGCTGGGCCAAGCCGCCCACGCCGACACCACCAAGCCCATCAAGCTGCTGGTGGGCTTCCCGCCCGGTGGCGGCACCGACGCCATTGCCCGCGTGCTGGCCGACAAAATGAAAGACACCCTGGGCCAGCCCGTGGTGGTGGAAAACAAGCCCGGCGCGGGCGGTCAGTTGGCCGCCCAGGCGCTGAAAGCCGCCCCGGCCGACGGCACCACGCTGTTTTTGAGCCACGACCACACCGTCACCATCCTGCCCCTGGTCACGCAAAACCCCGGCTTCAACCCCGCCACCGACTTCGTGCCCGTGGCCGGGTTTGCCACCTTTGTGAACGCGTTTGCCGTGTCGGGCGGCACCCCGGCCAAAAGCATGGCCGAGTACGTGGCGTGGCTGAAAAGCGCGGGCCAGGGCAAAGGCGCGGTGGGCATTCCGGCCCCGGCGTCCACACCCGAATTTGTGGTGAAGCTGGTGGGCCAGAAGTGGGGCGTGGACCTGCTGGCCCCGCCCTACCGGGGCAGCGCCCCCATGATGGCCGACATGCTGGGCAACCAGATTGCGGCCGGGGTGGCCTCGGTGCCCGACTTCATTGAAAACCACAAGGCAGGCAAGCTGCGCATCGTGGCCGTGCTGGGTGGCCAGCGCCAGGCCACCCTGCCCGACGTGCCCACCTTCGCCGAACTGGGCCTGGGCGGCCTGGAAGACCTGCCCTACTACGGCCTGTTTGCCCCCGCAGGCACACCCAAAGCCGCGCTGGACCGCGTGGCCGACGCACTGGCCAAGGCCGTGGCCGAGCCCGATGTGAAAAAGCGCCTGACCGACATGGGCCTGACCGTGGGCTTTGCCACCGGCGCACAACTGGGCGAGCGCGAAAAGGCCTACCGCACCAGCTGGACCCGCATCATCCAGACCAGCGGCTTCAAGCCGCTGTGAGGCCTTTCGTCAGACCTTGAACACCGACACCACCTGAACCAGCTGCTGCGCCTGGGTGTTGAGCGAAGCCGCTGCGGCGGCCGACTCCTCCACCAGCGCGGCATTTTGCTGGGTGCTTTGGTCCATCAGGTTCACGGCCTGGTCCACCTCGGCCACGCTGGTGCTTTGCGAGGCGCTGGCCTGGCTGATGTCGGCCATGATTTCGGTCACGCGCTGGATGGAGTGCACCACGTCGTTCATGGTGCTCCCCGCCTGGTCCACCAAAGCGGTGCCTTGCTGCACGCGCTCCACACTGGCCCCAATCAGGTCTTTGATTTCTTTGGCCGCCTGGGCACTGCGCCCGGCCAGGCTGCGCACCTCGGACGCCACCACGGCAAAGCCCCGGCCCGCTTCACCCGCGCGGGCGGCCTCCACAGCGGCGTTCAGCGCCAGGATGTTGGTCTGGAAGGCAATGCCGTCGATCACGCCAATGATGTCGGCAATCTTGCTGGACGACGCATCGATGTCGCGCATGGTGTGCACCACCTGCGCCACCACCTCACCGCCTTTGACCGCCACATCAGACGCGTTGCGGGCCAGGTCGTTGGCCTCGCGGGCGTGGTCGGCGTTTTGCTTCACGTGGCTGTTGAGCTGGTCCATGGCCGCCGCGGTTTCTTCCAGCGCGCTGGCGGCTTGTTCGGTGCGGGCCGACAGGTCGTTGTTGCCCTGGGCAATCTGCGCGCTGGCCGTGGCCACGCTTTCGGCATCGGCACGCACGGTGCGCACCAGTTGGCCCAGGTGTTGTTGCATGCCGCTGAGGGCGTCCATCAACTGGCCAATTTCGTTGGTGCCGTGGCTGGGGCAAGGCTCGGTCAGGTTGCCTTGTGACACGGCTTTGGCCACCCGAACCGCGTCGCGCATGGGCACGGTGATGCTGCGCACAAACAGCAGTGCCAGCCAAATGGCAACGACCAAACCGCAGAATTGCAGCCCCATGATCAAGTAAGCCTGCCGTTTCTCGGCTTGCACCCGGGCGCGCAGGGCGTCGTCCAGCGTGGCCATGGCCGTGGCGTTGAACTGGAACACCGCGTCAATGGTGCGGGTGAAGTCGTCGAAGTATTCGGTGGCCGGAAAGTTGATTTCGGTGCTGTTGATCAACTTCTGGTCCGCCAGCCCCAGCGTGGCCTGCACGCGTGTTTGCAGGGCGTTGGCCGAGCTGCCGAGGGTTTGCTGAAAGCCTGCATTGGCTTTGCCCGCGCTGCCCACATGGCCCAGGAATTCTTTTTGCAACTCGTTGGCACGGTCTTTGAGGCCCATCAGGGTGCCGCGCCCCAGGTCGGGCAGCTCGCCCTTCGTGAGGAAGCCGCTGCCCATGGCGCGCATGATGCCGAGTTTTTCGGTCAGCCAAGGGGCGCTGACGAAGGCCCCGTGGATCAGCTCATGGGTGGCCACATCGGGGTCCAGCGACAGGCGGAACTCATCCATGGCCGTGTCGTTCAGCTGGAACAGGGTGGTGATGAACTCGGTGTGCGCCTTGGTGCTTTGCGCGGTGTTCAGGCTGCCGCCCCCCACGGCTTGCGACAACTCCGCCCACCGCTGCTTGCGCTGCGCCCATTCGGACACCAGTTCGCCCGAGGCCTGTGCGCCGGCCAATGCGCCGTCCACGGCGGTCATGGCTTTGTCCACGCCGTCTTTCACGCCAGGGCGACGCTCCTTCATCGCGGCATTGCCCGACAACGCCCCGGCCGACAAGCCCCGGTGCTGCTGCATCAGTTGAATGACCTTTTGCATGGCAATCAACGGCGGCATGCCGCGCGACTCTTGCTCGGCCGCGCGCACGTCGGCGAACGACTTGTTCAAATGCAGCCCCGTGGGCACCAGCACCATCAGCAGGGCAATCAGCCCCAGGATGGTGAATTTTTGCCCCAAGCTCAAACGACCCAACAAACCCATGCCGATCTCCTCAATGTGACGCGATGGTGCGAGTGTGAAACACGCGCACCGAATTTGAGCATTTTTCGGGCCAGGTCTTGCGTTTTGTCAAACCGCAGACGACCAACGGGGGTGGGTGTGCCAGGCCTGCACCCAGGCGGGCAGCTGCGGCGCGGGCATGGGGCGGGCCACACCGTAGCCCTGGGCCAGTTCGCAGCCCAGGCGCTGCAAGGCGTCGGCGTGGGCGCGGGTTTCCACGCCTTCGGCGATCACACCGCGCCCAAAGGCTTTGGCCAGGCCAATGACACCTTGCACGATGGCCAGGTCATCGGGGCTGTCGAGCATGTCGCGGACAAAACTCTGGTCAATTTTCAGCACACTGGCGGGTAAGCGCTTCAAATAGGTGAGCGATGAATACCCGGTGCCAAAGTCGTCCAACGCAAAACTCACCCCCAGCGCCTGGCACCCCCGCATGATGGCCGACACGCGGGGAATGTCTTCCAGAGCGCTGGTTTCCAGCACTTCCAGCTCCAGGTCGGCCGGGTTGACGTGGGGGTGCTCACGCAGCAGCTCGGCCAGGCGGCCCACGAAGTGGGGCTGTTGCAGGTGGTGGGCCGAAATGTTCACACTCAAGGGCAGGTGAATGCCGGCGCGCTGCCAATCGGCCAACTGCGCCAGCGCGGCACCCAGCACCCAATCGCCCAGCTGGGCGCTCAGGGCGTGGCCCTCGATGTCGGGCAAAAACAGGCCCGGGGCCAACAAACCCCGCTGCGGGTCTTGCCAACGCACCAGCACCTCGGCCCCCACCACTTGCCCCAGGCGCAGGTTCACCTTGGGCTGGAAATGCAACACAAACTCGTTTTGCAGCAGCGCCTGGGCCACGCGGGCACGGCTTTCCACGCGCTGGCGGGTGGAAATGTCTTGTGCCACGTCAAACAGCTGGTAGCGGTTTTTGCCCGCCTGCTTGGCCTGGTACATGGCTTGGTCGGCGTGGCGCAACAGGGTGTCGGCTTCGGTGCCGTCTTGCGGGTAGAGGGCAGCCCCCAAACTGGCCGACACCTGCAACAGGCGGTCCGCCAGGCCCACGGGCTGGCTGGCCGCTGCCAGCAGGCGCTCCAGCACGCGTTCGCACTCGCACACGTCGGGGATGTCGGCCAGCACGGCCACAAATTCGTCGCCCCCCACGCGGGCGAGGGTGTCGCCGTCGCGCAGCGAGTCGCGCAAACGCTGGGCCAGGGCCACCAGCAACTGGTCGCCCGTGGCGTGGCCGTGGGCATCGTTCACGTCTTTGAAGCGGTCCAGGTCCAGAAACACCACCGCCATCAAGGTGCCACGGCGCTGGGCGTGCGACAGGGCCTGTTGCAACCGGTCGGCCAGCAACACCCGGTTGGGCAGGTTGGTCAGGGCGTCGAAGTGGGCAATGTGCTCCAGCTGGCTCTGGTGGTTTTTTTGCTGGGTGATGTCCTGGAAGGTGGCCACGTAATTCTGGGGCTGGCCGTTGTCACCGGGCACGACAAAAATGCTGATCAGCTCGGCATACACCTCGCCGCTTTTGCGGCGGTTCCAGATTTCACCTTGCCAGTGGCCCTCGGCCTGAAGGGCGCGCCACATCTGGGCATAAAACTCAGGGGACTGGCGGCCCGAGCTGAGGATGCGCGGGTTTTGGCCCAGCACCTCGGCAGGGGTGTAGCCGGTGATGCGGCAAAACGCGTCGTTCACCGACACGATGTTGCCGCTCAGGTCGGTGATGGTGATGGCCTCTTGCGCGTGGGTGAACACACTGGAGGCCAGCCGCATGTGCTGGCGTGCGGCCCAGCGGGCCTGCGCCGCGCGCTCCAGCCGCAGGTAATACACGGTGGCCAGGCCCACGGCCAGGGCCAGCACGCCCAGGGTGAGCGTCCAGCCGGTGCGGCTGGCCTGGGCCCAGGGCTGCAACATCTGGTCGCGGCGATGGCGCACCACGGTGACCAGCGGGTAGGCACTGGACGCGCGGTAGGCGGTGAGCACCTCGCCCACACCGGCCAGGGTTTCGCTGTAGTGCCCCACTTCGCGCTGCGCGAGCTGCGCCATGACGCCGCGCCCCAGGGCCTCGGGGGGTGTGCCCACAGGACGGTCGGGCAGGGTGGACAGCAGCAACATGCCGTCGTAGCGCAGCAGCTCGGCGGCCCAGGCGTCGGCGTCCACGCGGCCCAGGTAACCGTTGACCACGTGGTCGGTGTTGAGCGCCAGCAAGATGCGGTGCACCGCCCCCTGGGGTCCGCGCACCTCGCGCAGCAGGGCCACAAAGCCAGGGCCGCTGTCAGCGCCAGGCGCCTGTGCGGCGGGGCGGGTGGGCAACCAGGGCGTGCCGTTGGAAAAATCGCGCCCCGACCAGGGCTGGCCCACCCGCAGGGTGTCCAGCGGGGTGTCGGTGTGGGGTGCAAAGGCGTCGAGCGCCACGTGCACCCCCACGTTGGCCGGGGCGCTGGAGCGCACCACACGCCCCGCGTCGTCCAGCCAAGACAGGCTGCGCAGCAGCGGCATGTCGCGCACGGTTTGCACCAGGCGTTCGGTGCTGGGGCCCGTGGGCTCGGCCTGCGCCAAGCTTTGCAGCACCACGTCGGTGGTTTTCAGGTGCAGGGTGACAAAGTCTTCCAGGTGGCGCACCTCGGCCCGGGCGAGTTCGGTGTGGGCGGCCAGGGCCTGGGCTTTCAGGTCGGCCTGGGTGGTGGCCACGGTGCCCACCACGGCCGCCAACACCAGCGCCAGCCCACCCGCAAACCGCCAGCGGTTGCGCGTTCGGTGGGGCGGCTGACCGGGGTTCATGGCGCCACCAGGGGGCCCAGTTCGTGGCGCTGGGCAATGGCGGCCAGGCGGCCGTCGCGTTTGATGGCGGCCACAAACGCCTCCACCCGGGCAAACCAGGCGTCATCGCCGGGCTTCAGGGCCCAGGCGTAGGGCGTCAGGTGGTAAGCACTGGGGGGCGACACCAGGCGGGCCCAGTCGGTCTGGGCCAACATGCGGCGGCTGAAGGGGTAGTCGGCCATGAACACGTCGGCACGGCCAGCGGCCACCTCTTGTTCGCGGGCCTGCGGGGTGTCCAGCACCAGCAGGCTGGCGGCTTTGAGGCGCTCGCGCATCAGGGGCTCGTGGTAAGTGCCTTTGGCCACGGCCACCACCACGCCGGGTTGGTCGATGTCGGCCCAGGCCTGGATGCGGCGGTTGCTGCGGGTGGTGATGCCGTACACGTCGCTGCGCAGGTGGGGCGTGGTGAACCGCAATTTCTCAGCGCGGGCGGGTGTGATGCCAATGGCGAACATGGCAATGTCGCAGCGCTCGGCCGTCACGTCGTTGACCAGGGTGGCAAACGAGCTGTCCACAAACCGCACGGGCAGGCCCAGGTCTTTGCCCAACTCGCGGGCCAGGTCCACGTCGATGCCCTCCAGCGCCAGGGTTTTGCGGTTGCGGTGCGAAATGCCGTGGTAGTCGGGCCACACGCACACACGCACTTCGCCCGCCTGGGCCATGGCGCTCAGGCGCGTGGGTGGGCTGGCGGCCGCCACGGGGGGTGGCAGCAGCGCGCTCAGCGACAAAAGGGCAGCGGTCCACGCCGCACCCAAGGTGTGTGAATTGATCATGTGAAACCCAACGAACATCATCCGGCAAGCTGGCGTGCACGCCAACCCCGTGCAAACACCCTCTTGGTGGGGTGCATGTGCACGGGCCGCGAATTGTGGGGGGCTCTACCGGCAACGGGCTTGATGCGTGTCAAGCCGGGGCCATGCACACACGGTTGCCCCCCTCGGCTTGGGCCAAGGCCAAAGCCTGCTGGGCCTGCCCGGTGAGCGCCTGCGGGTCGGTGTGCCCCTGGTACACGGCCACGCCCAGGCTGAGGGTGATGGACACGCTGGGCGCCGCCAGCGTGCACGCGGCGGCGGCACGGATTTTTTCAGCCACCGCCAGGGACTGGGCCGCGTCCAGCTCCACCAGCACCAACACAAACGACTGCGCGCCGTGGCGAAACACGAAATCACTGGCGCGCACCTGGGCGGTGAGCAGCCCGGCCACGTGTTGCAACGCGCGGTCGCCCGCCTCGGTGCCGTGGGTGTGCTGCATGCCGGTGAAGTGGTCCACATCGGCCATCAACACCGCAAACGAGGTGCGTTTGCGCCGCGCCAGCTCCATTTCACGGCGCAGGATGCGCGTGAGCAAGGGCGGGCTGAACAACGAGGCAGGCCCTTCGGTGTGGCTGTCGGCCTGGGCCAGGCGGTCGAACAGCTGGTTGACCTGTTGGCGCACGTCCTCCAGCCCGGCCACCGCGTCGCGCAGCAGGGCACTGGGCACCGGCCCGCCAAGCGCCCCGGCCACGGCTTCTTTCAAACGGGGCAGCACCGCGTCGTCCAGGTGGGCCACGGTGTGCGACATACGGGCCAGCGCGTCGGCCTCGGGGCCGTCGGCAAACAACAGGGGGGCTTTGTGGTGCAGCCATTGGCCCAGGGGAGACGCCCCCAAAGAGGGCAATTCGGCGTTGAACGTGGCCACCGTGTTCAGCATGGACCGCAAAAAACGGTCTTCCTCGTCGCTGAGGGCCAGCAACTGGGCGCGGCGTTCGGCCTCCAGGCCCCACTCCGGCTCGGGGGGCGGGGGCTCGGGCGTGGGGCGGTGGGCCTCGCATTGGGTTTGGGCCACCCGCATTTCCGCCTGGGCCAGGTCGGTCAGCCAGTCGACGTGTGCAGCCGCTTGCAACACTTGCGCCCGGTCCAGCGGGGCGTGGGCCAGCAGGGCCTGAAGCTCGCGCTTGAATGCCCGAAACCCCTGGGCCACCAGCTCTGCGGGTATGTGGGCGCGGGCGTGCATTTCACCCACGTGCCGCTGCAAGGCGATGGTGGGCGACGGCCCGCTGGCATTGACGGGGTCGAACAAAAACTGCATCCAGCGCTGGATGGCGGGCAACAAACGGGTGCGCAGCACCTGCGGGGGAATGAGCCGCGCCACACCGTCGCGCGCCAGCAGGGTGTCGTAAAACGCCACGGCCAGCGGGGCCCGGTGGGTGTCGACCAACACCGCCACGGCCTGGGCCACCGCCATGGGCACGGCCGCGTAGGCTGCGGTCCATTCGTCGGCGGAGGGGTTGTGGCGGTGCATGGCGTGGTCGGGTGGTGTGTTCAGGGGACCCGACGGGCCGGGTCAGAGGTTGGGGGCCAACAGGCGGCGCACACCGGCCTCGGCCACACCGCTGCGCTGGACCAGGCTGGCCACCTGGTCGTCGCCCACTTTGCCCACGTTGAAGTAAGTGGCGGCGGGGTGGCTGAGGTAGAAGCCGCTGACACTGGCCGCCGGGGTCATGGCCAGGCTGTCGGTCAGGCCCATGCCGATGTCGGCGCAACCCAATAAGTCAAACATGTTGCGCTTGACGCTGTGGTCGGGGCAAGCGGGGTAACCCGGTGCGGGGCGGATGCCCTGGTACTTTTCCGCAATCAAGTCGTCCACCGACAACGCTTCGTCGGGCGCGTAGCCCCAAAAGTCGGTGCGCACCTTCTGGTGCATCAGCTCGGCGAAAGCCTCGGCCAGGCGGTCGGCCAGGGCTTTGAACAGGATGGACGAGTAGTCGTCGTGCGCGGCCAGAAACTGTGCGTCTTTTTTGTCGGCCCCGATGCCTGTGGTGACGGCGAATGCGCCGACATAATCGGCATTTGCTGAATCTTTTTGGCCTTCAGCGCTTGATGGTATTGACTTGTTTGCTATTTCAATTCCATCCGAACGGGGCGCCACAAAATCGGCCAGGCAGCGGCTGGGGCGCAGGCGGGTTTGGCCGTGTTCGTCGGTGTACTCGGGCTTTTCGGTCTGTTGGCGCAGGCCGTGCCAGGTCAGGGCCACCTGGCTGCGGGTGTCGTCGGTGTACAGCGCGATGTCGTCGTGGTTGACGCGGTTGGCGGGCCAGATACCCACCACGGCGTTGGCGGTGAGCCAGCGGCCATCAACGATTTTTTTCAGCATGGCCTGTGCATCGGCCAGCACGCGGCGGGCTTCTTCGCCCACCACCTCGTCCTGCAGGATGGCGGGGTATGGCCCGGCCAGGTCCCAGGTCTGGAAGAACGGGCCCCAGTCGATGTAGCGGGCAATTTCGGCCAGGTCGTAATTTTTGAACACCCGGCGGCCGGTGAACTTGGGGCAGGGCGGCGTGTAGGCGCTGAAGTCGATGGGGGTGGCGTTGGCGCGGGCTTTGTCCAGCGGCCACAGCGGCACCTGTTTTTTGTTGGCGTGTTGCTGGCGCACGCGTTCGCAGTCGGCGTTCAGCTCGGCCACGTAGACGTCGCGGCCATCGCCCAGCAGGCCTTGCGCCACGCTCACGCTGCGGCTGGCATCGGGCACGTACACCACGGGGCCGCTGTAGTGCGGCGCAATTTTCACGGCGGTGTGCACGCGGCTGCAGGTGGCGCCGCCAATCAGCAGCGGAATCTGGCGGGTGCGGAAGTACTCGTCCTTCTCCATCTCGGCGGCCACGTACTGCATTTCTTCCAGGCTGGGGGTGATGAGACCGCTCAGGCCCACGATGTCTGCGCCCACTTCCTTGGCTTTGGCCAAAATGTCGTGGCAAGGCACCATCACGCCCATGTTGACCACGTCAAAGTTGTTGCATTGCAGCACCACAGTGACGATGTTTTTGCCGATGTCGTGCACGTCGCCCTTCACCGTGGCAATCACGATCTTGCCTTTGCTTTTCACGTCGCCGCCCGACGCTTCCAGCGCCAGCTTTTCGGCCTCGATGTAAGGCAGCAGGTGGGCCACGGCTTGCTTCATCACGCGGGCGCTTTTCACCACCTGGGGCAAAAACATCTTGCCCTGTCCAAACAGGTCGCCCACCACGTTCATGCCGTCCATCAGCGGGCCTTCGATGACGTGCAGCGGGCGGCCACCGGTGGCCTTGATTTCTTGCCACATCTCCTCGGTGTCTTGGGTGATGAACTCGTTTTGACCGCGCACCAGCGCGTGGCTCAGCCGCTCGCGGATGGGCAGGGTGCGCCACTCGTTTTTCTTGGTTTCGTCTTTGGCCGCGCCTTTGGCGTTTTCGGCCACCTCCACCAGGCGTTCACCGGCGTCGGGGCGGCGGTTCAGCACCACGTCTTCCACCCGTTCGCGCAGCTCGGGCTCCAGCTCGTCGTACACGCCCACCATGCCGGCGTTGACGATGCCCATGTCCATCCCGGCCTGGATGGCGTGGTACAGGAACACGGTGTGTATGGCCTCGCGCACCGGGTCGTTGCCCCGGAAGCTGAAGCTCACGTTGCTCACGCCGCCGCTGACCTTGGCACCGGGCAGGTGCTGCTTGATCCAGCGCGTGGCGTTGATGAAATCGACCGCGTAGTTGTTGTGCTCTTCAATGCCGGTGGCAATGGCGAAGATGTTGGGGTCGAAGATGATGTCTTCGGGCGGGAAGCCCACTTCGTCGACCAACACGCGGTAGGCGCGTTCGCAAATCTCGACCTTGCGGGCATAGGTGTCGGCCTGGCCCTGTTCGTCAAACGCCATCACCACGGCGGCGGCACCGTAACGCTTGACCAGCGTGGCCTGGCGCTTGAACTCGGCCACGCCTTCTTTCATGCTGATGGAGTTGACGACCGACTTGCCCTGCACGCAGCGCAGGCCTGCCTCGATCACGCTCCACTTGCTGCTGTCGATCATCACCGGCACGCGGGCAATGTCGGGTTCGGTGGCCATCAGGTTCAGGAACCGCACCATGGCGGCCTGGCTGTCCAGCATGGCCTCGTCCATGTTCACGTCCACGATCTGCGCGCCGTTTTCCACCTGCTGGCGGGCGACGGCCAGGGCGTCTTCGTAGCGCCCTTCCAAAATCATGCGGGCAAAGGCCTTGGAGCCGGTGACGTTGGTGCGTTCGCCCACGTTCACAAACAGGCTGTCATCGCCAATGCGCAGCGGCTCCAGGCCCGACAACAGCATGGGGGGCACGGACGGCAAAACGAAGGGCGAAACGGGCGCGGTACCGGAATTGGAAGCAACTGTGGACATGGGGCTCACCTGGGGGAAAACGGGTGCCCACGGCAGGATGCGCGGGGCACACAGGTGAGCGCGGTTGACACGGCAGGCCCAACAGCAAACGCCTGGCCCGCCCCAAGCCTGACGGCATGTCGCCACCGATGAGGTGACCACACGCCGCTGCAGCGCTCCTTGGAAGGGGGGTGGATTTTATCGAATCGGCCCACAATGTGGCTTTTGCTGCCAACGGCGCACGCCGCGCCCACCCCGCCATGCTGAAAAACCTGTTCGACCGCTTTCGCCACTCGACCCAAGTTGTGGACTCGAACTTCCCGGCCGACGCGCTGCCCCCCGAGCGCCCGCTGTCAGCCGCTGCACAGGCGGCCGAAATGCTGCGTGCGCCCACCGCGCTGATGCGGCTCAGCCCCGCCCAGGCGCGCGCGGTGGTGGCTTACATGCGGCCCCACGTCATCGCGGAGGGCACGGTCATCCTGCGCGAGGGCGACACCGACCACACCGACCACATGCTGCTGGTCATCCGGGGCGAGGTGACGGTGGAAACCGTGGTGGCCGACCGCCACCAACCCCGTACCCTCACCGTGCTGGGCCCGGGCAGCCTGATAGGTGAGCTGTCGCTGTTCGACGGCGAAGCCCGTTCGGCCACCTGCACCGCCACCACGCGGGTGCACGGCGCCATCCTCACCCGCCAGGACCTGGAAGACCTGACCGAACAAGACCCCGCCACCGCCGCCCGGCTGATGACCGCCATCGTCCACCGCCTGGCCGAGCGGCTGCGCCAGAGCGACGAGAAAAGCAAACTCTTCAGCCACCTGGTGCGCACCATGCAACAAGAGCTGAACGCGTCGCGCTGATGGCCCAGCCCGCACCCGACGCCGCCCCCGCAAACGCCACCGATTGGCGCGCACAAGAGCTGCTGCTCATGCGCGAGGTCATGCGCCTGCTGGGCAAAAGCCTGGCCCCCGGGCTGGTGCTGCGCGAAATGCTGCACCTGATGAGCGAGCTGCTGGGCCTGAACCGGGGCCGCCTGGTGCTGGCCGATGCAGAGAGCGCGCAAGCGCCCGGCACCCCGCGCACGGCGCGCGTCCAACACGCCTACGGGCTGACGCACGAGGAAGCGCAGCGCGGCGTCTACGCCTGGGGCGAGGGCATCACCGGCCGGGTGCTGGCCACGGGGCTGCCCGCCATCGTGCAAGACGTGGACGCCGAGCCGCTGTTTCTGTTCCGCGCCGTCACGCGCGACCAATTGCCCCCCGAAACCGTGGCCTACATCGCCCTGCCCGTGGCGTTGAACGGGGCCACCGTGGGCGTGCTGGGCTGCCACCGCATCCGCAGCCGCCAGCGCCACCTGAACGACGACCTGGCCGTGCTGCGCGTGCTGGCCACGCTGGCAGGCCAGGTGCTGCAACTGGAACAACTGGTGGCAGAGCAAACCCGCCAACTGGCGGTGCGCAACGCCGAACTGGCCCGCGCACTCGACACCCACACCGCCCGCTACGGGCTGGTGGGCCAATCGCCCGCGCTGCTGAAAGCGCTGGGCGAGCTGGAGCGGGTGTCGCAGTCGCAGGCCACGGTGCTGCTGCTGGGCGAATCGGGCACCGGCAAAGAGCTGTTTGCCCGCGCCGTGCACCTGGCCAGCGGGCGCAAAGAAAACCCGTTCATCAAGGTGAACTGCTCGGCCATTCCCGACACGCTGTTCGAGTCTGAGCTTTTCGGCCACGAGCGCGGGGCTTTCACTGGCGCCACGCAGGCGCGCACCGGCTGGTTCGAGCAAGCCCACGGCGGCACCATTTTTCTGGACGAAATGGGCGAGCTGCCCCTGCCCCTGCAAGCCAAGCTGCTGCGCACCCTGCAAGAAGGCACGCTGGTGCGGCTGGGCGGCACGCGAGAGGTGCGCATTGACGTGCGGCTGGTGGCCGCCACCAACCGAGACCTGGCCGCCGAGGTGGCCGCCGGGCGCTTCCGGCAAGACCTGTACTACCGCCTGAACGTGGTGCCCATCCGCCTGCCGTCCTTGCGCGAGCGGCGCGACGACATTCACCCCCTGGCCCTGCATTTTTTGAGCCGCGCCAACCAGGCCCACCAGCGCAACGTGCACCTCACGCCCGAGGCGCTGGCCCTGCTGGACGCCCACCCCTGGCCAGGCAACATCCGCGAGCTGGGCAACGTGGTCGAGCGCCTGGTGCTGCTGGCCGACCAGGCGGCCGTGGGCCCGGCCGAGCTGGCGCGCCACCTGGGACAGGCGGACACGGCCCCCACCCCAGCACCGACAGCGGCACCCGCCTTGGCACCGGCGGCTTGGCCCGCCGCCCCCCTGGTGCGCGACTACCAGCCCGCACATTCCCACACCCCCGACCAATTGGCCCAGGTGCTGGCCCACCACCAAGGCAACCAGTCGCGCGCGGCACAAAGCCTGGGGCTGACGCTGCGCCAGTTTGCCTACCGCCTGAAAAAAACCGGCTTGCGCTGAGTTTTGAGTGAAGACAATTTGTCGACAATTGGTAGACATTCCAAGCGGCTTGCGCAGCGGCCTTCACCGCAGTGCCAAAACAATTCATAGCTTAAAACCCAATCAGACAAAGCGCTGAAGGCATTTTTTGCTTGTATTTTCAGTGCCACGCACAAACTGGCACACCCGTTGCAATGGAGGTGGCTCCCACTGTTCACAGGAAGCCACCATGTCCACCGCTGAAATCACCGCCGCCCCCACCACCGTCAAAGCCCACCTGCGCCCCATCGACGCCGCCGGGCTGGCCACCTTTGCCGCCGGGGGCAAAGCCAACCCCGCCCGCCGGGGCACCAACAAGGTCCACACCGTGATGGAGGGCCAGTACCGCAGCCTGTCTTACGTGGGCAACCACACCCCGGTTGTGGTGGACGAACCGCTGCACCTGTTCGGCGAAGACACGGCACCCGCCCCCGGCGAAATCGTGCTGTCGGGCCTGGGTGGCTGCATTGCCGTGGGCGTGACCGCCGTGGCCACCTGGAAAGGCGTGAAGCTGACCAAGCTCGAAGTGTTTCTTGAAGGCGACATCGGCAACCCCGCCGCCTGGGGTGCCGGTGGCGCGCTGGAAATGACGCCGCCGCAAATGGGCTTTCAGGCCATCCGCGTGAAGGTGCTGGTGGAAGGCGACGCCACCCGCGAAGAGCTGGACGAGATCGTGAAGCACGCCAACTTCTACTCGCCCGTTGCCAACTCCATGCGCAACCCCATTCCGTTCGAGATTTATTTGGCCTGAGTCCACCGGAGCCCCCCATGAACCCCACCGACCTGCCCGCAGACGTTGTGCAAGCCGCCGCCACCGAAGACCTGCTGAGCGCCGTGCGCGCCATCGCCCAAGGGCCACTGGCCCAGCGGGCACAAGCCATCGACGAAGGCGCCTACCCCGAAGACCTGATGAAGCAACTGGCCGCCGTGGGCGCCATGGGCGCGCACATCGACCGCCCAGGCCAACCCGCTAACTACATGGCCACCATCGCGGCCATGGCCGAAGTGGGCAAGGTGTGCGGGGCCACGGCTTTCATGATGTGGTGCCAATCGGTGTGCGCGCTGTACATGGACGCGTCGGGCAACCCCGCCTTGCAGGGCGAGCGCCTGACACGCCACCTGGCGGGCGACACGCTGGGGGGCACAGGCCTGTCCAACCCCATGAAGAGCTTTGCGCAAATCGAAAGCTTTTTGCTCAAAGCCACGCCCACCGAAGGTGGCTACTTGGTCAACGGCACCCTGCCCTGGGTCAGCAACCTGGCGGGCCACCACTGCTTTGGCGCCATTGCCAGCGTGAACGGGGAAAGCGGCAAAGAGGTCATGTTCATGCTGAACTGCAACGCCCCCGGCGTCACCCTCAAAGCCTGCCCCAAGTTCTCGGGCATGGAAGGCACCGGCACCTACGCCGTGCAGTGCAAAGACCTGTTCATTGGCGCGGCAGACACCGTGGCCGACCCAGCCCGCCCGTTCATCCGCAACATCCGCGCCGCGTTTGTGATGCTGCAATGCGGCATTGCGGCGGGCATAGCCCAAGGGGCCATCGACAGCATGTGGGCCGTGGAGGGCCAGCTGGGCCACGTCAACCAGTTTCTGGACGACCGGCCCGACCAGCTGCAAGCCGAGCTGGACGACCTGCTGGCCCGTGTCGCCGTGCTGGCCGAAACCCCCTACGACAACTCCAACGAATTTTTCATTGACGTGCTCAACGCCCGCATCGACGGCGGCGAGCTGTGCCTGCGCGCCGCCAACTCAGCCCTGATGCACCAGGGGGCGCGTGGTTACCTGATGGGCTCAGACGTGCAGCGCCGCGTGCGCGAGGCGCAGTTTGTGGCCATCGTCACGCCCGCCATCAAACACCTGCGCAAAGAAGTGGCCGCGCTCTGCGCGGAGGACATGCCCGCATGAGCCCCCGGACCGCAGGCGAAGCGCCGTTCCGCCAATACATCTGCAACGCCTGCGGCCTGATCTATGACGAGGCCAAGGGCGACCCCGACAGCGGGCTGGCCCCCGGCACCCGCTTTGCCGACATCCCCGATGACTGGGAATGCCCACTGTGCGCCGTCACCAAGGCCGACTTTTCACCCTACACCCCACCAGACCTGAGCAAGCTGCGCACCGCAGCGGTGGGCGCGGGTGCACGCCCCGCCGCCAAGAAGGGCAAGGTCGGTGTGGTCATCGTGGGCGCTGGCCGTGCCGGCTGGCAGGTGGCCCAAGCCATTCGCGAGACCGACGCCGACCTGCCCATCACCCTGGTGACCGCCTGCAACGGCGACGTCTACGACAAACCGCTGCTGTCGGTGGCCTTGGCCAAGCACTTGGCGCTGGACACCTTGGTGCGCGAAACCGGCGCACAGGCAGCGGCAAGGCTGGGCGTTCGCCTGCTGGCCCAGACCCAAGCCACCCGCATTTGCACCCGCACGAACACGCTCAGCACCACACGCGGCAACCAGCCGTTTGACGAACTGGTGCTGGCCCACGGCGCACAGGTGGCGCTGCCGCCCAGCCTGCCCCCAGAGCTGTGCTGGCGGGTGAACCACCTGGACGCGTACCTGAAATTCCGCGCGGCCATTGCCGACAGGCCCCAGCACATCGCCATCGTGGGCGCGGGGCTCATCGGCAGTGAACTGGCCAACGACCTGGCCCTGGCAGGGCACCGCATCACCCTGCTCGACCCCATGCCCACACCGTTGGCACGCTGGGCAGCGGCAGATGCGGGCGAGCCCGTGCTCGCCGCGTGGCAGGCGCTGCCCATCCGGTTTGTGGGCGGCGTGTCAATTGCGGGGGTGGAGGCCAACACCGCCGAAGGCCAGCCCGCGCGCGTGGTTGCAACCGCATGCGGCCAGCGCATCGAAGCCGACCAGGTGCTGGCCGCCACCGGACTGGCCACGCCCAACCGCCTGGCACACAGCGCGGGGCTGGCATGGGACAACGGCATCGCGGTGGACGCCACCACCCTCGCCACCAGCCACCCCCGCATCCACGCGCTGGGCGACTGCATCACCATTTCAGGCCAGGCCAGCCGCTACATCGAACCCATCGCGCGGCAGGCGGCCACCATCGCGGCCAAGCTGGCGGCGCGCCGGGCCGGGGCGCCCGACACCGACTGCCCCCTGCCCTACGAGGTGAAGCCGGCGGTGGTGCGCGTCAAAACCACCTCGTGCCCGCTGACCTTGCATTGACGCCAGAACCCGCACCGGGCGTGGTTTTTTGGTGCAGTGCAGCGAAAAACTGTGGATCTTTTACCACGTTGTCACCGATAATTGCAGGTTGCTTGCGAGCGATGCTCGAAACCCCAGAGGACACGGCCATGGCCAAAGAAGAACTGATTGAAATGACCGGCAAGGTCGACGAGGTGTTGCCCGACACGCGCTTTCGCGTGACGCTGGACAACGGCCACCAACTGATTGCCTACTCCGCTGGCAAGATGAAGAAAAACCACATCCGCATCCTGGCGGGTGACCGCGTGTCGCTGGAACTGTCGCCTTACGACCTGACCAAAGGCCGCATCAACTTCCGCTTCATCGAAAACCGTGGCGGCCCCTCCAGCCCCCCACCTCCCCGCCGCCCACGCTGAAAGCCCGCGGGGCATCGGCAGTCCGGCCCAGCCGGGCTGGGCAAGGTCGAAAAGCCACCCCACTGCAAAGTGGCGTGGCTTTTTTCATGGGCGCGGCTTAAAACAGCTTGCCCACGTTGAACAGGGTCAACACGCCCAACACCGCAAAAATCAGGGCCGACACGCCGTGCACCCAGGCCATGGAAATGCGGGCGGCCAACTTGTCGCCCACAAACACGGCGGGCACGTTGGCCAGCATCATGCCCAGCGTGGTACCGGCTACCACGGCCAACAGATCGGTGTAGCGCGCGGCCAGGGCCACGGTGGCAATTTGGGTTTTGTCGCCCATTTCAGCCAGGAAAAACGCCACCACGGTGGTGCCAAACACACCCCAGCGGGTGCTGGTCTGGGCGTCTTCTTCGTCGATTTTGTCGGGCACCAGCATCCACGCGGCCATGGCAATGAACGAGACGCCAATCACCCAACGCAACACGTCGGGGCCCAGGGCTTTGGCCACCCAGTCGCCCACGGCACCGGCCATCGCGTGGTTGGCCAGCGTGGCCACCAGAATGCCCAAGATGATGGGCACGGGTTTGCGGAATTTGGCGGCCAGCAGCATGGCCAGCAGTTGGGTTTTGTCGCCCATTTCGCCCAGGGCCACCACACCGGTGGAGATGAAAAACGCTTCCATGTGAACTCCAGGGCCTGCAGACAGCAACAACCACACGGCACCCCCGGCCCTAACCGGGGTGCATGTGGTCAAAGGTCTTGCCAGGCTCAGGCCCCAAAAGGGCTGGGCTGTGTGCGCCATGGCCATGGGGGCCAAGTGTGTTGACGCAAGCCCCTGCGCGGTGCAGGGCGGCTACTCCCCCGTGACGGGAAAACGCGTGATTCTACCGACCGAGCCGGTCAGTACTGTTTGTAGGGCAAGAATTTGCCCGACAGCACCACATTCACGCGGTCGCCCTTGGGGTCGGGCTGGCGCACGATGTCCATGCTGAAGTCGATGGCGCTCATGATGCCGTCGCCAAACTCTTCGTGGATCAGCTCTTTGATGGTGGTGCCGTACACGCTGACGATTTCGTACCAGCGGTAAATCAGCGGGTCGGTGGGCACGGGTGTGGGCAACGAGCCCTTGTAGGGCACCACTTGCAGCCATTTTTGCTCTTCATCGGTCAGGCCGAAGATGTCGCCCAGCACTTTGGCTTCGGCGGCAGAGGCGGTCATCTGGCCCAGGCACAGGGCCGTGGTCCATTCTTTGGATTGGCCCACTTTCGTGGCCACGTCGGACCATTTGATGCCCTGGGCCACTTTGGTGCTGATGATTTTTTCGGTGACGTCCAAACGGTTCATGGCAAAGCTCCTCGTGTGTGATGGAAATGAAAGCAAGGGGGTCAGTGCGCCTTGGCGCGGCTCACCAGAAAATCGACGATGTGGTTGCGCAGGTCGTAATAGCCGGGCAGGTGGTGCAGGTCGGCGCGGGTGCGGCTGCGGGGCAGCGGGTTGACCACCACCTCGGCCATGCCGCCGGGCTTGTAACCGGAATCGGTCTCGGTGCCGTTGGTCATGAGCAAGATACGGTCGGACAACAAAATGGCCTCGTCCACGTCGTGCGTGATCATGAACACCGTTTGCTGGGTGCCGCGCACGATGCCCATCAGCTCGTCCTGGATGGTGCCCCGCGTGAGCGCGTCTAGTGCGCCAAAGGGCTCATCCAGCAGCAGCATCTTGGGTTCGATGGCAAACGCACGGGCAATGCCCACGCGCTGCTTCATGCCGCCCGAGAGCTGGCTGGGTTTTTTGTCGATGGCGTGGGCCAGGCCCACCATGGTCACGTTTTTCTCGACCTGCTCGTTGACCTTGGCCTTGCTCCAGTCGGGCCAGCGTGACTTGACGGCAAACGCGATGTTCTGACGCACCGTGAGCCAAGGCATGAGCGCATGGCTCTGGAACACCACGCCGCGCTCCAGGCTGGGGCCAGCGACTTCGCGCCCGTCCATGAACACGTTGCCGCTGGTGGCGGTGTCCAGCCCGGCCAACACGTTCAGGATGGTGGTTTTGCCACAGCCCGAGTGGCCGATGATGCAGACAAACTCACCTCTGCCGATCTCAAAGCTCACATTGGCAAACACCGGCTTGGCGGGGTTGTAGGCCTTGCTCAGGCCCTCGATCTTCAGGTAGCCGTTCATGCCTTACTCCACATAGGTCACGGCTTTCTGCGCCTGGGCGAACAGCAGGTCGAGCGCCATGCCCACCAGCCCGATCAGCAGCACCGCAAAAATCACGTTGGTCAGCGACAGGTTGTTCCACTCGTTCCACACGAAGTAGCCCACGCCCGTGCCGCCCACCAGCATCTCGGCGGCCACGATCACCAGCCACGCAATGCCCATGCTGATGCGCATGCCGGTCAGGATGGTGGGCGCCGCCGCAGGCAAGATCACCTGGAAGGCCTTGCGCAGCGGCGTCACTTCGAGCGTGCTGGCCACGTTGAGCCATTCGCGCTTGACCGAGGCCACGCCGAAGGCGGTGTTGATGAGCATGGGCCAGACGGAACAGATGAAGATGACGAAGATGCCGCTCACGTCCGAGTCTTTCAGCGTGTACAGCGCCAGCGGCATCCACGCCAGCGGGCTGATGGGCTTCAAGACCTGAATGAAGGGGTCGAACGCCTTGCGCATCAGGGGTGACATGCCAATGAGGAAGCCCACCGGAATGGCCACGATCACCGCCAGCAAAAAGCCCAGCCCCACACGGCCCAGCGAGTGCGCCAGCTGGATGCCGATGCCCTTGTCGTTCGGCCCTTTGTCATAGAACGGGTCTGACAGCTGCACCCAGATGGCTTTGCCTACCTCGATGGGGGGCGGGAAGCCGGTGCTTTTGGCCGCCCCGGGGTCTTTGCCCATCATCTTGGCGTATTCGATTTGCTCGGCCGTCATGCCAGTGGACGCGCCACCGATGCTCGGCCCCGTGGTGGCCAGCTGCCATGCCCCGACGAAGCAAACGAAGATCAACAGCGACACCAGACCGGCGCGCAGGTTCAGGCTGACGGTTTTCATACCGCCCCCTCAAGCCTTCTTGATCGCAAAGCTGTCGGCGTAGGCCGCTGCCTTGGCGGGGTCGAACTCTTTGCCCATGATCTTGTGCTTGGTGTAGCCGGGGCCTGCGGTGAACGGCAGCCCCAAGTCCTTCATGTGCTTGCGCGCGTCGGTGATGAGGAACACCTTCTCGGCAATCTGGTTGTAGTTCACATCGCCCTTGATGTGGCCCCAGCGCTTCATCTGCGTGAGCATCCACACGGCCATGCTCTGCCAGGGCATGGGGTCGAAATCGGCACGGTCGGGCACGGTCTGGATCTTGCCCAGGCCATCGGCAAACTTGCCGGTCAGCACCTGCGTCAACACGGCTTCGGGCTGGTTCAGGTACTGGGCGGGGGCAATGACCTTGGCAATCAGCTCGCGGTTTTCGGGCTTGCGCGCCATGGCGGCAGCGGTCAGCACGGCGCGGTACAGGGCGGCAAAGGTGTTGGGGTTCTTCTGAATGAACTCGGTGCTGGTGCCGAAGGCACAGCAGGGGTGGCCGTTCCACAGGTCTTTGGTCAACACGTGGATGAAGCCCACCTCGTCGAACACGGCGCGCTGGTTGAACGGATCGGGGCCCAGGAAGCCGTCGATGTTGCCTGCACGCAGGTTGGCCACCATCTCGGCCGGGGGAATGACGCGCAGCTGCACATCGGTGTCGGGGTTGATGCCGTGCTCGGCCAGGTAGTAGCGCAACAGGAAGTTGTGCATCGAAAACTCAAACGGGATGCCAAACTTGAAGCCCTTCCAGTTTTTCGGGTCGCGGTTGTCTTTGTGCTTCAGGCTCAGGGTGATGGCCTGGCCGTTGATGTTCTGGATGGTGGCCACGTTCATGGGCGTTGCGTTGCTGCCCAGCCCCAGGCTGATGGCCAGCGGCATGGGCGACAGGAAGTGCGACGCGTCGTACTCCTTGTTGATCATCTTGTCGCGCACCAACGCCCAGCCCGCCGTTTTGGTGACTTCGACGTTCAGGCCCTGCTTGCTGTAAAAGCCCAGGGGGTGGGCCATGATCAGCGGCGTGGCGCAGGTGATGGGGATGAAGCCGATCTTGAGGTTGGTTTTTTCAAGCGCGTTTTTGTCTTGCGCCATGGCCTGCAGGCTGGTGATGGGCAACACACTGGAAATGGCGGCCATGGCCGTGCCCTTGCCCACGGCGCGCAGGAAGCGGCGGCGCACTTCGTCTTGCGGGAACAGGGCTTTGACGAGGGTGGCTTCAATGAACTCGTTGCTGTAAGCCTCGAAGTCGGCCGTTTCGCTGCGGGCGCGCAGTTTGGCGGCTGCCTCATCGGCATTGACCTCGGCGTGGTGGTCGGCCAGCGTGTGGTCGCGGCCACAGCTGCACTTCATCATCAGGGGGCGGTCGGCGTTGTACGGGTCAAAGAAGTCAGACATGGCACACCTCGTGAGTAGTTGGTGCCAGCCCCATTGCAAGGGGCGGGCCAACTTTCGGCGTTTGCCGTGCCAAACCGGGCCGCGTCGGTTTTTTGTGCCCCGCTTTGCCACGCGGTGTAGGGCTGGCCCTACAAAACCCCCCAGGGTGTCAGCGCTGGCCGTGCCGCTCGGCGTACAGCGCCAGCTCCACGTCGTTTTTGGTGCCCGTTTTGTCCAGGATGCGGGCGCGGTAGGTGCTGACGGTGTTGGGGGCCAGGCCCAGTTGCGCACCAATCTGGCTCACGCTGTGGCCCTGGGTGAGCAGGCGGAACACCTGGTGCTCGCGGTGCGACAGCGCCTCGGGCCCGGCTTGTGCACCGTGTTGGCCCACGGCGGCGGCCAGGGCCTCGGCGGTGGCGGGCGTCACGTAGACGCCGCCAGCGGCCACTTTGCGCACGGCGGCCAGCATGTCGTCGGGGTCGGCGCTTTTGTTCAGGTAGCCATGGGCCCCCAACTTGATGCACCGCACCG
This sequence comes from Burkholderiaceae bacterium, assembly GCA_049653005.1. GTDB lineage: Bacteria > Pseudomonadota > Gammaproteobacteria > Burkholderiales > Burkholderiaceae_C > UBA2334. The sequence continues at coordinate 22,596 of JBASFL010000002.1, forward strand.
CGTATTGCTTCTCGGGGTAGGTGCTGAGCATCAGCACGGGCAAGCGCGGGTGGCTGCGGCGCAGGGCTTGCAGCACGTCGAGGCCGTCCATGCCGGGCAGGGCGATGTCGAGCAGCAACACGTCGAGCGCACCGGCCAGGGCTTGCACACGGTCCAACACCTCGGGGCCGCTGGCGGCTTCGGCCACCACCTGCACCTCGGGCGCGTCGGCCAACACCTGCTTGAGCCCTTCGCGCACGATGCGGTGGTCGTCGCCCAGCAGCACACGGATGGAGGGGGGCGCGGCGGGGGTGTCAGCCATTTTTTGAATCAAATATGCCTCCAGCGCTTGCCTGTATTCGGTTTACAGCTTCACTTTTAGAACAGCACAAGTGCCTTGACCTGGGGTGCTGAGCACGGTCAACTCACCCCCAAAGTGCCGCGCCCTCTCGCGCATGCCCATGATGCCGTAGGCGTTGCCCGCCTCAAACACCTGGGGCGCGGCGCCCACACCGTTGTCGGCCACGGCCACGCACAGCTCGGGTCCGTCTTGCGTGATGGACACCGCCAGGCGGCTGGCCCGCGCGTGGCGGCCCACGTTGCTGAGCATTTCCTGGAAGATGCGGAACACGGCCATGGCCTGGCGCTCGGGCGGCTCCAGCCCGGGGTCCACGGCCAGGTGCCAGTCCAGCGCCAGTTCGGCGCTTTGCACAAACTCTTGGGCCTGCCACTCCAGCGCGGCCCACAGGCCCTGGTGGTCGAGGATGCTGGGGCGCAGGTCGGTGATGATGCGGCCCACGTTGTCCACCGCCGTTTCGATCAGGCGGCTCATGTTCTGGCACTTGCAACGCATGCGGGTGCGCATGTCTTCGGCGGCCTCGGCGCTGCGCTGCTGTTGTTCGGCCAGGCGTTTGTCCATCCAGTTCACGTCCATCTTCAGGGCCACGAGCAGGCTGCCCAGCTCGTCGTGCACCTCGCGGGCGATGCGGGTGCGCTCGTCTTCGCGCACGCTGTCGCTGCGCGCGGCCAGCTCGCGCACCTGCACCAGGGCGGTTTCCAGCGCCAGGGTGCGCTCGCGCACGCGCAGTTCCAGTTCGTCTTTGGCCTGCTGCAACGCGGCTTCGGCGCGCTTGCGCGCGGTGATGTCCACAAACGTGACCACCGCGCCCAGCACCTGCGCCCCGTTGACGATGGGGTGGCTGGAATACTCCACCGCAAACGCGCTGCCGTCGCGCCGCCAGAACACCTCGGTGTCAATGCGGCAGGGCAGCCCCTGGCGAAAGGCGTTGAAGATGGGGCACTGGTCTTCGGGGTAAGGCGTGCCGTCGGGCCGGGCGTGGTGCGTCAGGTCGTGCATGTTGCGGCCCAGCAGCTCGTCGGGCTCGTACCCGATCAACCGCGCCCCGGCGGGGTTGATGAACACACACAGCCCGTCCAGGTCAACGCCATAGATGCCTTCGCCGGTGGAAGCGAGCATCAGCCCCAGCGGGTCACGCCAGGGGTCGGCGCCCGATTTGGGGTTCAGCGCAGGGTGGGAAACGGCCAAAGACATGCCCGGCGGGCAAGCAATGGCTGTGCCACCGTCACCGGCTGGCCCACCACAGGGTGGCGTTGAACCAGGCGTGCAGCGCCACACAGGGCCACACGCGGTGGGTTTGCCGGAACAACGCGCCCAGCACCAGCGCGGGCAGGCCCCAGGCCCACGCCGCCCAGCCGTGCGCGGGGGCGTGCACCGCCACCATGCACAGCAGGGCCACCGCCATGGCC
>JBASFL010000003.1:0-14701 GCA_049653005.1 Burkholderiaceae bacterium
GGCCTGAACGGCCCCGGCCGCGCCAGCGCGGGCGCGGTGCGCGACTTTGTGCTGGGCGCGCAGGTGCTCAACGGCCGGGCCGAGCTGCTGACCTTTGGCGGCCAGGTCATGAAAAACGTGGCCGGTTACGACGTGAGCCGCAGCATGGCCGGCGCCATGGGCACGCTGGGTGTGTTGGTGGAGGTGTCGCTGAAGGTGCTGCCTGTGGCCCCCGCCGAGGCCACCCTGTGTTTTGAAATGGACCAGCCCGACGCGCTGGCCGCGCTCCACCGCTGGGGCGGCCAGCCCTTGCCGCTGAACGCCAGTTGCTGGGTGCAAGACCAGGGCCGCAGCCTGTTGTACGTGCGCCTGCGCGGCGCGGTGGCCGCCGTGGAAGCCGCGTGCACCCGCATGGGCGGCCAGCGGCTGGACAACGCCACCGTGGCCCCCGACTGGGCCGCCTGCCGCGAACAAACCCTGCCGTTTTTCAGCCAGGCTCCCGCACCGGGGCATGCCTTGTGGCGCGTGTCTGTGCCCCAAACCGCACCTGCCCTGGCGCTGGGTGGCCAGGCTGCCGGGCAACAGCTGGTGGAGTGGCACGGTGCGCTGCGCTGGGTGTGGGCCCCGGCGGCGCAGGCTCAGGCCATTCGCGCCGCTGCGCAGGCGGTGGGTGGGCACGCCACCCTGTTCCGCCCCGCGGCCGAGGCCGACCGCGCCGTGGGCGTGTTCACCCCGCTTAGCGCGCCGCTGGCCGCCATCCACCGCCGCCTGAAGGCCGAGTTTGACCCGGCGGGCATCTTCAACCCCGGTCGCTTGTACGCAGACGTCTGACCCCCCTACACCCGGACCGGCCATGCAAACCAACCTCGCCCCCCAATACAAAGACACGCCCGAAGGCCAGGAGGCCGAGGCCATCCTGCGCAACTGTGTGCACTGCGGCTTCTGCACCGCCACCTGCCCCACCTACCAGCTGCTGGGCGACGAGCTGGACGGGCCACGCGGCCGCATTTACCTCATAAAGCAGGTGTTTGAAGGCGCCACGCCCACGCGCAAAACCCAGATGCACCTGGACCGCTGCCTGACCTGCCGCAACTGCGAAAGCACCTGCCCCAGCGGCGTGCAATACGGCCACCTGATCGACATCGGCCGCAAGGTGGTGGACGCGCAAGTGCCCCGCCCGCTGATGGAACGGGTGGTGCGCACCGCGCTGAAAGAGGGCCTGCCTTCGCCGCTGTTTGGCCCTGCCATGAAGATGGGCCAACTGGTGCGCGACCTGTTGCCCGCCACCCTGAAAAACAAGGTGCCCGCCAAACAAAACGCAGGTGCCTGGCCCACCCGCACCCACGCCCGTAAGGTGCTGATGCTGGCGGGCTGCGTGCAACCGGCCATGGGCCCCAACATCAACACTGCCACGGCCCGTGTGCTGGACGCGGCGGGCATTGAAACCGTGGTGGCCGCCAAGGCCGGTTGCTGCGGCGCGGTGAAGTTCCACCTGAACGACCACGACGGCGGCAAGGCCGAGATGCGCGCCAACATCGAAGCCTGGTGGCCCCACATCGAAAGCGGCGCGGTGGAGGCCATCGTCATGAACGCCTCGGGCTGCGGCGTCACGGTGAAAGAGTACGGCCACACCCTGCGCCACGACCCCGCCTACGCCGCCAAGGCCGCCCGCATCAGCGAACTGACGAAAGACCTGAGCGAGCTGCTGCCCAGCCTGCTGCCCGCGCTGAAACACCGCGTGGCGGCCAACCCGAAGGTGACTTCAGGCCAGCTGGCGTTCCACCCCCCCTGCACCTTGCAGCACGGCCAGCAACTCAAAGGCGGCGTGGAGCAGCACCTGGGCGCGTTGGGTTTCAAAGTGAAAACGGCGGCGTGCGAGGCCCACCTGTGCTGCGGCTCGGCGGGCACCTATTCGGTGCTGAACCCCCGGCTGTCTTACCAGCTGCGCGACCGCAAGCTGGGCCACCTGGGCGCGCTGGCCCCCGACACCATCGTGTCGGCCAACATCGGTTGCATCACCCACCTGCAAAGCGGCACGGCCACCCCCGTGCGGCACTGGGTGGAGGTGCTGGACGAGGCGCTGCAGCCCGTTGGCTGACGCGTTGCCCCCGGCCCCGCCATGTTGCCCGCGCTGACGGCCCTGCTGTTGGCCCAATTGCTGGGCGAAGCGGTGGTGCGCAGCCTGGGCCTTCCCGTGCCCGGCCCGGTGTTGGGCCTGGTGTGTGTGTTGCTGGCGTTGTGGGCCCGGCCTGCGTGGGTGGCCGCCCTCAAACCCACGGCCCAGACCCTGCTGGCGCATTTGTCTTTGCTGTTCGTGCCCGCCGGGGTGGGCGTGATGCTGCACCTGCGCCGCTTGGGCGACGAGGCGCTGGCCATTGGCGTGGCGCTGGTGGTCAGCACGCTGGTGGGCTTGGCCGTGACCGCGCTCACCATGTCCTGGCTGATGCGCTGGCAGGCCCGCCGCCGCGCGGCCCGGCAAGGCTGAGCCCACCATGACCGCCCCGCTGGTCCAAACGCTGGCCGACATCTGGGTTTACCTGTCGGCCACCCCGCTGCTGGGGCTGACGGCCACGCTGCTGGCCTACCAGTTGGCCCACGCGGCTTACAAGGCCACGGGCTTCAACCCGCTCGCCAATCCGGTGGCCGGTGCCGTGGTGTTGTTGGGCACCGCGTTGTGGGCCACGGGCACGCCTTACCCCACGTATTTCGAGGGGGCGCAGTTTGTGCACTTTTTGCTGGGCCCCGCCACGGTGGCGCTGGCCTTGCCGCTGCACGAGCAGTTGCCCCGCCTTGCCACGCTGTGGCTGCCCATGCTGGGGGGCCTGGTGGCGGGCACGCTGGCCGCCACGTTCACCGCCATTGGTGTGGGTTGGGCGCTGGGGGCCACACCGGCCACGCTGGCATCGTTGGCACCCAAGTCGGTGACCACACCGGTGGCCATGGGCATTGCCGAAAAAATGGGGGGTTTGCCCTCACTCACGGCGGTGCTGGTGGTATGCACCGGCGTGCTGGGGGCCGCCACCGGGCGGCTGCTGTTTGACGCGTTGCGCATCACCCAGCCCGAGGTGCGGGGGTTTGCCCTGGGCACAGCCGCACACGGCATTGGCACTGCGCGGGCTTTTCAGGTGAGCGAAGAAACGGGGGCCTTCTCGGGCCTGGCCATGGGCTTGTCGGCGCTGTTCAGTGCGGTGGTGTTGCCTGCGGTGGCAGGAAGGCTTTTGCAATGGTTGAATTTACCGTAGCACACAAATGAATACCATCAAGCGCTGTGGGCTGTTTTGGCTTGAAAAATCAAGCCGCCCTCAGCGCCCGCCCGTCACATCCACCAAAGCCCCCGTGGTGTAGCTGGCGCCGCTGCCCAGCAGCCAGACAATGGCCTGGGCGATCTCATCGGCCTGACCGGGGCGCTGCATGGGAATGGTGTTGGCCAGCCGCTGCGCCCGGTCGGGCTGGCCGCCGCTGGCGTGGATGTCGGTGTCGATGATGCCGGGGCGCACGGCGTTCACGCGGATGCCCTCGTCGGCCACCTCGCGCGCCAGGCCCACGGTGAAGGTGTCGATGGCGCCTTTGCACGCGGCGTAGTCCACGTATTGGCCTGGCGCACCCAACCGGGCGGCCACGCTCGACACGTTCACGATCGAGCCCCCGCTGCCGCCGTGCGCGGTGCTCATGCGGCGCACCGCCTCGCGGGCGCACACAAAGCTGCCCAGCACGTTGGTGCGCCACTGGCGCTCCAGGCGCTCCACGCTCATGGCGTCCACCCGGGTGGCCACGTCCACCACCCCGGCGTTGTTCACCAGCCCGGTCAGGGTGCCCAGCTTGGCGTCCACCTGCTCGAACAGGCGCAGCACATCGGCTTCCACGGCCACGTCGGCTTTCACGGCCATGGCGCGGCCGCCCTGGGCGCGAATGCGGCGCACCACCTCGTCGGCCTCCAGCGAGTTGGCGTGGTAGTTCACGGCCACGGCCCAGCCTTGCGCTGCGGCCAGCAGTGCCGTGGCCGCGCCAATGCCGCGCGAAGCGCCGGTGACGATCAAAACGCCTGGGTGTTGCATGGTGTGTGGGGGCTTGAGTGAGTGGGGGGCGAAGGGCTTCGGGCATCATTTGCCCCGTGGCCGCGCAGCCTGCGTTGTAACGCCAACCCCACCGTTCACGGAAGCACCTTCATGACGTTCACCCCACTCACCTCGACCGACGGCAGCGTTTTTGACGCTTACGTGGCCACCCCCACCGGCACGCCACGCGGGGGCGTGGTGGTGTTGCAAGAAATTTTCGGCGTGAACGCCCACATCCGCCAGGTGGCCGATGGGTGGGCGGCCGACGGTTACGTGGCGGTGGCCCCGGCTGTGTTCCAGCGGGTGAAAGCGGGCGTCGAGCTGGGCTACGGCCCTGACGACCGGGCGGCGGGCATGGCCCTGAAGGCCCAGGCGGAGGCCTTGCCCACCCCCGGCGTGATGCCCGACGTGCAAGCCGCCGTGAACCTGGCCGCCCGGCTGGGCCAGGGCAAAGTGGGCGTGGTGGGGTACTGCTGGGGCGGTTTGCTGGCGTGGCGCGCGGCGGGGGTGCTGACCGGTGTGGCCGTTGTGGTGCCGTACTACGGCGGTGGCATCACCACCGAGGGCGAACGTGCCCGCCAGCCCCAATGCCCGGTGTTGGCGCACTTTGCCGACAACGACGCGCACATTCCGCTGGAAGGCGTGCGGGCGTTCGAGGCCGCCCAGCCCGGCGTGGCGGTGCATGTGTACCCGGCCCAGCACGGTTTCAACTGCGACCACCGCGCCGCTTGGGACGCACCCGCCGCCGCCCTGGCCCGGGCGCGCACCGCCGCGTTTCTGGCGCAACACGTGGGCTGACGCGGTCCACCCACTGGGGCATCAGCGTGCGTTGCTGGCCAGGTAGCGTTTGCGCCAGAACACCAGGCCCAGTGCCCCGGCCACCAGGCCCATGGCGCCAATGGCCCACCACAGGCCATTGGTCTGGTGGATGAGGGGCAGAAACTCGAAGTTCATGCCGAAAAACCCGGTGACGAGGTTCAGTGGCAAAAAGATGGCCGTGAGCGCGGTCAGCGTTTTCATGGTGTCGTTGGTGCGGTTGCCTTGCACGCTGAAGTGCATTTGCACGGCGGTTTCGGCGCTGCGCTCCAGCCGGTCCACGTGGTGGATGACGCGTTCGATGTGCTCCAGCACGTCGCGGCTGCGCACCATCAGCAGCTCGCGGTCGCGGCGGCCTTCAGGGGTGCTGGGGTCTTCCCAGGTTTTCACGGCCTCGATCCAGTCTTGGATGGCCGCACGTTGGTCTTCGCAGATTTCGTCCAGTTGGTGCAGCGACAGCCGCATGCCCAGCATCGAGGCCCAGTGGTTGAAGCGGCCCTGGGGTTTGAGCAGCTCGACTTGCCAGCGGTCCAGGTCGCGGGTGAGCTGGCGGCGCAGGTCGAGGTAGCCGTCCACCATGGCGTTGACGATGCGCAACATCATGTCGGCCGGGTCAGGGGGCAACCGGGCGCCAGCGTTGCGGAGGTCGGTGGCGTGGGCGTTCAGCAGCTTTTCTGCGTAAGCGTCTCGCACGCTGCAGTCGGCGGGGTGCACGCTCAACAGCACACGGTCAAACACCGCAAAGCCCACGGGACTGGTGTTGACACGCTTGAGGGCGCGGGGCACGCCTTCACGGGCTTCGTGCAGCGGCTCGCCGGGGCGTGCGGGGTCTGTGTCGGTCTGGCTGGTGGCCAGGCGGCGGAACACCATCACGTCATAACGCGAGGTGTAGTCGTAATGCGACGGCAACTGGTTGTTCAGCAAGTCCGACACATGCAGGTCCACCAGCGGGCCACCACACAGTGCCGTGAGCGTGGTCTGCACCTGCTCGCGGGTGACTTCAAACTCCCGGCGCGCGCAGGCAATCCAGATGTACCCGGTGTCGGGCAGGCGTGTGGGCAGGGTGTCGGTTTCCTGCACGCCGCCGGTGCCGATGGTGAACACGCGCATGGCGGGTGTGGCCAGGTCAGCCGCGCAGCAGGCGGGCTGCGTCGCGCGCGAAGTAAGTGAGCACGCCGTCGGCCCCGGCGCGTTTGAAGGCCAGCAGGCTTTCCATCATCACCGCGTCGTGGTCCAGCCAGCCGTTTTGGGCGGCGGCCTTGAGCATGGCGTATTCGCCCGACACCTGGTAGGCAAAGGTGGGCACGTGGAACTGGTCTTTCACGCGGCGCACCACGTCCAGGTAGGGCATGCCGGGTTTGACCATGACCATGTCGGCGCCTTCGGCAATGTCGAGTGCCACTTCGCGCAAGGCTTCGTCGGTGTTGCCGGGGTCCATCTGGTAGACCTTTTTGTTGGCTTTGCCCAGGTTGGCGGCAGAGCCCACTGCGTCGCGGAACGGGCCGTAAAACGCGCTGGCGTATTTGGCGCTGTAGGCCATGATGCGGGTGTGCACCAGGCCTTCGGCTTCCAGTGCGGCGCGGATGGCGCCGATGCGGCCGTCCATCATGTCGGAGGGTGCCACGATGTCCACCCCGGCGCGCGCCTGGGTCAGCGCTTGCTGCACCAGCACCTCGACGGTGGCGTCGTTCATGATGTAGTTGTCATCGTCCAGCAGACCGTCCTGGCCATGGCTGGTGAAGGGGTCGAGCGCCACGTCGGTCATCACGCCCAGTTCGGGAAAGCGCGATTTCAGTTCGCGCACCACGCGCGGCACCAGGCCGTCGGGGTTGAGGGCTTCTGTGCCGTCGGGTGTTTTCAACGACCCGTCGATCACGGGGAACAGTGCCATCACCGGAATGCCCAGCTTCACGCAGTCTTCGGCCACGGGCAGCAGCAAATCGAGGCTCAGGCGCTCCACGCCTGGCATGGAGCCCACCGCTTCGCGGCGGTTTTGGCCGTCCAGCACAAACACGGGGTAAATCAGGTCGTGTGGCGTGACTTGGTGCTCGCGCACCAGGTTGCGTGTGAAGGCATCGCGGCGCAGGCGGCGTGGACGTGCGGCGGGGTAAGCGGGGAGTTGGGCGGGCATGTTCATGCGGCCATTGTGGCAAAAACCGGTGACGGCTTCCTACCGGATAAGTGATAAATATGAAATCAAATTCAATTTATTTGCGACTGTTTCGGGGCGATCGCTTGTCCGTGGCGTTTGTGTGGTTAGAATTCAAACGGGCCCTCCCCGGAGGGTCTCCCGCTTTTCCTCCCTGAGCGGGTGCCTTGGAGTGTGACAGCAAAAAGGCATTCCAGCCCGGCCCATTGGCCGGGCTTTTTTTTGCCCCTTTCACTCTGGGCCGGGGGCTAAACTCAGGCCCATGTTGTGGGTCAAATCGTTTCATATCGTGTTCGTGGCCAGCTGGTTCGCCGGGCTGTTTTATTTGCCACGCCTCTTCGTCAACCTGGCCATGGTGCCCACTGGCAGCGATGCCGAGCGTGAGCGCCTGTTGCTGATGGCCCGCAAACTCATGCGCTTCACCCACATCCTGATGGTGCCGGCCGTGGTCCTGGGCCTGTGGTTGTGGGCGGGATATGGCATTGGCTGGGGCCCCGGCAATGGCTGGATGCATGCCAAGTTGGCCGTGGTGTTACTGGTGCTGGGTTACCACCACGCGTGTTCGGTGCTGCTCAAGAAGTTTGAGGCGGGCCACAACCGCCGCAGCCACGTCTGGTACCGCTGGTTCAACGAGGCCCCGGTGCTCATGCTGGTGGTGGTGGTGTGCCTGGTGGTGGTCAAGCCCTTCTGAGCCAGGCATGACCCGCCGCACCCTGGCCCGACCGATGGCCTGGTTGTTTGGGGCGCTGGTGGTGTACGCCAGCCTGTACCCCTTTGTGGGGTGGCGGGCACAGGGGGCCAACCCGCTGGCTTTTCTGCTGGCCCCGTTGCCCCGGTACTGGTTGCCTTTTGATGTGTTCAGCAACTTGGTGGGTTATGCCCCGCTGGGCTTTTTGTTGGCGGTCACGGCGTTGCGGGCGGGCGGCGGGCGGTGGGCGGTGGTGGGGGCGTTTGTGTGGCCTTCGGTGTTGTCGCTGGTGCTGGAAACGTTGCAGGTGTACCTGCCCAGCCGCGTGCCGTCCAGCGTGGACTGGGCGTTGAACACCGTGGGGGGCCTGGTGGGGGCTGCTTTGGCTTTCGGGTTGGCACGCCTGGGGTGGCTGGCCCGTTGGCAGCGCGTGCGGTCCCACTGGTTTGTGCCCGACGCCCATGGGGCCCTGTTGCTCATCGCCCTTTGGCCGCTGGCACTGCTGTACCCTACCTCGCTGCCGTTCGGCTTGGGCCAGGTGTGGGCGGGGTTGGACGCCGCAGTGGCGCAGTGGCTCAGCGACACCCCGTTGTCTGCTTGGTGGCCCGCGCCCAGCGTCGAGGGGGTGCCGTTGACCTGGGTGGCCCAGTCGGTGTGTGTGGCGTTGAGTGTGCTGGGTCCTTGCTTGCTGGGCCACAGTGTGTTGCGCGCCCGTTGGCACCGGTTGGGCTGGTGTGTGGCGGTGGTGGCCGGGGCGGTGGGGTGGATGGCGCTGTCTCACGCGCTCACGCACGGGCCTGTGCATGCCTGGGCCTGGCTGACCCCGCCTGTGTGGGTGGGGCTGGCTTTGGCGTTGCTTGGGGGGCTGGCGTTGTTGGGGGCTTCGCGTCGGGCCTGTGTGGTGTGGCTGGTGTGTGTGCTGGTGGCGGTGCTGACGCTGCTCAACCGCGCGCCGCCCAGCCCTTACTTGGCGGAGTCGTTGGAAATTTGGGCGCAGGGCCGGTTCAGCCGCTTTCACGGCTTGACGCAATGGCTGGGCTGGCTGTGGCCTTTTGCCGCCTTGGTGCATGCGCTGGTGCAAGGCACGCGCAGGCACTTGCCGTGAGCGGCTGCGGGGTGTGGCAGGGCTTCTAAAATCGACCCATGAACACACCGGCCAACCCCACAAGCCCCTCGTATTACGAGCGGCACATTTTCTTTTGCACCAACCAGCGCGAAGGTGGCAACGAATGTTGTGCCAACCATGCCGCCCAAGACGCCTTTGAGCACTGCAAAGCCCAGGCCAAGGCCCAGGGCTTGTTGGGGGCTGGCAAGGTTAGGGTGAACCGCGCCGGGTGTCTGGACCGTTGCGCCGGAGGCCCCATCGCCGTGGTGTACCCAGAAGCGGTTTGGTACACCTTTGTGGACAAGGCCGATATCGACGAAATCGTGTCGTCCCACTTGGCGGGTGGGGTGGTGGTGGAGCGTTTGCTCACGCCCCCCGATGTGGGGCGTTGATTTATAGGCTTTTATTGCCTATGGCGCTTCACTGTATTCATTAGTTTGCTATAGCCATGAACTCTCAAACGCAGGTTCTGTTGATACCCGGTCCCGCCGGCACCTTGGAGCTGGCCGTGGACTCGCCTGCGGGTGAGGCCCGGGGTGTGGCCGTGGTGGCCCACCCTCACCCCTTGTTCGGGGGCAGTTTGGGCAACAAGGTGGTGCAGACCCTGGCGCGTGCGTTTGTGCAGCAAGGCTGGCGGGCGGTGCGGTTCAATTTCCGGGGGGTGGGCCAAAGCACTGGCGAACACGACGCGGGCCGGGGCGAACTGGCCGATTTGTTGGCCGTGGTGCAGTCGCAGGCGGCCCAGGGCCCGCTGTGCCTGGCGGGTTTCTCGTTTGGGGCGTTTGTGACCTCGCATGCGGTGCAGGCGCTGCACCCCGCGCGTGACATCCACCGCCTGCTGCTGGTGGGCACGGCGGCCAGCCGTTTTGAGGTGGCCCGCGTGGCGCCTGAACTTCACGACCGAACGTTGGTCATTCACGGCGAAGCCGATGACACCGTGCCCCTGGCCGATGTGCTGAACTGGGCCCGGCCCCAGCATCTGCCGGTGACGGTGCTGCCCGGCATGGGGCACTTCTTTCACGGGCAGTTGCCGTTGCTCAAGGCCCTGGCGGTGCGGCACATCGGTGGCTGACCCCCGTTTTGTATTCTTCTCAGCGGCGCGGCTTGACCGCGCTTGTTTTTTTGTTGTCACCGAAAGTTGATGTGTTGACCTTTTCTCCCGTTCGTTGGGCTGCGGCCCTGACTTTGCCTCTGGTGTGGACCGCTGCGGCCGCGCAGGTGCCTGCGCCGCCTGAAATCGCGGGCAAAGCCTTTTTGCTGTACGACATGACCAGCGCCCAAGTGCTGGCCGCCAAAGACCCCGACATGGCCGTTGAGCCCGCGTCGCTCACCAAGTTGATGACGGCCTACCTGGCATTCGATGCGTTGAAGGCCAAAAAATTGGCGCTGACCCAAACTTTGCCCGTCAGCGAACGGGCTTGGAAAATGCCCGGTTCACGCATGTTCATCGACCCCAAGATGCAGGTGCCGGTTGAAGATTTGCTCAAAGGCATGATCGTGCAATCGGGCAACGACGCCACCGTGGTGCTGGCCGAAGGCGTGGGTGGCACGGTGGAGCGCTTCGTTGAAATGATGAACAGCCAGGCCAAGGCGCTGGGCATGAAGAGCACCCAGTTCCGCAACCCCGAAGGCCTGACCGAGCCGGGGCATGTCACCACGGCGCGCGACCTGGCCACGCTGGCCACCCGGTTGATGAAAGATTTTCCGGAGTACGTGCCCTACTACGCCATCCAGCGTTACCGCTACCCCGGTACCCCCGCGTCCAACGAGACCAACCGCAACACGCTGTTGTTTCGCGACCCCACCGTTGATGGCCTGAAAACCGGCCACACCAACGCAGCGGGCTACTGTCTGGTGGCCACAGCCCGGCGCAATGTGCCAGCGCTGGGTGAGGGGGCTGGCGGGCAGCGCCGCTTGATCAGCGTGTTGCTGGGGGCCAGCAGTGAAAACGTGCGTGCGGCGGAAAGTCAGAAATTGCTGAACTGGGGCTACACCGCTTACGAGTCGGTGCGCCTGGTCAAAGCGGGCGATCCGGTGGCACAGCCCGCCGTCTGGAAGGGCACAGCCCCCAGCGTGAAGCTGGGCCTGCCCGACGGCGTGGTGGTGTCCGTGCCTGCGGGCACTGCCCGCCAGTTGAAGACCGAGGTGGTGCGGCCCGAGCCGTTGGTGGCCCCCTTCCAGCAAGGCCAGTCACTGGGTGTGCTGAAAGTGTCGCAGGCCGATGGCACGGTGGTGGCCGAGGTGCCTTTGCAGGTGCTGGAAACCGTGGCCGAGGCTGGCATTTTGGGCCGCGCCTGGGACGCGATTCGTTTGTGGATCAAGTGACGCCTTGTTGCCGGCCTTGTGCTGTTTCAGGCCCGGTGATATATTCGAGGGCTTTTCGGAATTTTCCGAGAGGCTTTCGTTTTCGCTTTTTCAAACGTTTAGGGACGTTTCATGCCAACCATTAATCAACTGATTCGCCACGGGCGGGAGGTCGAAAAGACCAAATCCAAGAGCCCCGCGATGGAAAACTGCCCCCAGCGCCGTGGTGTTTGCACCCGCGTGTACACCACCACCCCCAAGAAGCCAAACTCCGCTTTGCGTAAGGTTGCCAAAGTGCGCCTGACCAACGGTTTTGAGGTCATCTCTTACATCGGCGGTGAAGGCCACAACCTGCAAGAGCACTCTGTGGTGCTGGTGCGCGGCGGCCGTGTCAAAGACTTGCCCGGTGTGCGTTACCACATCGTGCGCGGTTCTTTGGATCTGCAAGGCGTGAAAGACCGCAAGCAGTCCCGTTCCAAGTACGGTGCCAAGCGTCCCAAGGCCAAATAAGCCACGGGTTTGCAGGTATCGGGTGTGCAAGCGCCCATTCGGTGTTTGACTGGCCGGCAAGCCGGATCAAACGAAGTGACCCTGTAGATGCCGTGTGGTGTCGGGTCGAGTAAGTGAGAGCCCTGCCAATCATTGGTCTCTCGCGGTGGTTGAAAAGCCGCCAACTGAAGCAACAGAGGTTTAAAAATGCCACGTCGTCGCGAAGTCCCTAAACGTGAAATCCTGCCGGATCCCAAGTTCGGCAATGTCGAGCTGTCCAAGTTCATGAACGTGATCATGGAAGGCGGCAAGAAAGCCGTCGCCGAGCGCATCATTTACGGTGCCTTGGAGCAAATTGAAAAGAAAACCGGCAAAGACCCGGTCGAGGCCTTCAGCGTGGCCATCAACAACGTGAAGCCCATGGTGGAAGTGAAATCCCGCCGCGTGGGTGGTGCCAACTACCAGGTGCCAGTTGAAGTGCGTCCTGTCCGTCGTCTGGCCCTGTCCATGCGCTGGATCAAGGAAGCCGCACGCAAGCGCGGTGAAAAATCCATGGCCCTGCGCCTGGCCAACGAGTTGATCGAGGCCACCGAAGGCCGTGGCGGTGCCATGAAGAAGCGTGACGAAGTGCACCGCATGGCCGAAGCCAACAAGGCATTCAGCCATTTCCGCTTCTGATTCACGCAGCCGTCATCTCGACCTGCTAACTTGTCAGAAGCAAGCCCGCGCCCTGTCCCAGGGTGGCGGGCTTTGTACGTCATTCACGGAGAATTTTCATGGCACGCAACACGCCCCTTGAGCGCTACCGCAACATCGGTATCTCTGCCCACATCGACGCGGGCAAAACCACCACCACCGAACGCATCCTGTTCTACACCGGTGTGAATCACAAAATCGGTGAAGTGCACGACGGCGCCGCCACCATGGACTGGATGGAGCAAGAGCAAGAGCGTGGTATCACCATCACGTCCGCTGCCACCACTTGCTTCTGGAAGGGCATGGACGGTACGTTCCCCGAGCACCGCTTCAACATCATCGACACCCCCGGACACGTGGACTTCACCATTGAAGTTGAGCGTTCCATGCGCGTGCTCGATGGCGCTTGCATGGTTTACTGCGCTGTGGGTGGCGTGCAGCCCCAGTCTGAAACCGTTTGGCGTCAGGCCAACAAATACAAGGTGCCGCGCTTGGCCTTTGTGAACAAGATGGACCGTACCGGTGCCAACTTCTTCAAGGTCGTCGACCAGATGAAGGTCCGCCTGAAGGCCAACCCCGTGCCCGTGGTCATCCCAATCGGTGCAGAAGACAACTTCACTGGCGTGGTCGATCTGCGCAAAATGAAGGCCATCATTTGGGATGAAGCCTCTCAAGGCATGAAGTTCACCTTCACCGACATCCCGGCCGAACTGGTTGAGTTGGCTGAAGAGTGGCGTGAAAAGATGGTCGAAGCTGCGGCTGAGTCCAGCGAAGCGATGATGGACAAATACTTGGGCGGCGAAGCGCTGACCGAAGAGGAAATCACGGCTGGTTTGCGTGCACGCACCCTGGCTTGTGAAATTCAGCCCATGCTGTGCGGTACCGCATTCAAAAACAAGGGCGTGCAACGCATGTTGGATGCCGTGATCGAGCTGCTGCCTTCGCCCGTGGACATCGCAGATGTCAAGGGCACTGACGAAGACGAAGCCCCCACCAGCCGCAAAGCCGACGACGAAGAAAAGCTGTCTGCCCTGGCATTCAAGCTCATGACCGACCCGTTCGTGGGCCAGTTGACCTTCGTGCGTGTGTATTCCGGCGTCATCAAAAAAGGCGACACCGTTTACAACGCAGTCAAGGGCAAAAAAGAGCGCATCGGTCGTATCGTGCAAATGCACGCCAACAACCGCCAGGAAGTGGAAGAAATTCGCGCGGGTGACATCGCTGCCTGCGTGGGTCTGAAAGAAGTGACCACCGGCGAAACCCTGTGCGATCCCGCCGCCATCATCATGCTGGAGCGCATGGTGTTTCCCGAGCCTGTGATCGCGCAGGCCGTGGAGCCCAAAACCAAGGCCGACCAGGAAAAAATGGGTATTGCCTTGCAGCGCCTGGCTTCGGAAGATCCATCGTTCCGCGTGCGCACCGACGAAGAGTCTGGCCAGACCATCATCGCCGGTATGGGCGAGTTGCACTTGGACATCATCGTTGACCGCATGAAGCGCGAATTTGGCGTGGAAGCCAACGTGGGCAAACCCCAGGTGGCATACCGTGAAACCATCCGTTCCACCGTCGACAGCGTGGACGGCAAGTTTGTGCGTCAGTCCGGCGGCAAGGGCCAATACGGTCACGTGGTGTTCAAGATCGAACCCAATGAGGCTGGCAAGGGTTTCGAGTTCGTCGATGCCATCAAGGGCGGCGTGGTGCCGCGCGAATACATCCCTGCGGTTGAAAAAGGCGTGATCGAAGCCCTGACCACAGGCGTGTTGGCCGGTTTCCCCGTGGTGGACGTGAAGGTCACGCTGCACTTCGGTTCGTACCACGATGTGGACTCGTCCGAAATGGCCTTCAAGATGGCCGCTATCCTGGGTTTCAAAGAAGGTTGCCGCAAGGCCCAGCCCGTGATCCTTGAGCCCATGATGGCCGTGGAAGTCGAAACACCAGAAGACTATGCCGGTAACGTGATGGGCGATCTGTCTTCACGCCGCGGCATGGTGCAGGGCATGGATGACATGCCCGGCGGTGGCAAGGCCATCAAGGCCGAAGTGCCTCTGTCGGAAATGTTCGGCTACTCGACCACACTGCGCTCTATGTCGCAGGGTCGCGCCAGCTACACCATGGAATTCAAGCACTACACGGAAGCGCCTCGCAACGTGGCAGAAGCCATTGTGTCGGCCCGCGCCAAGTAAATTCAGTTTGTCTGCGACGGTGTGCCCCCGGGTTGTCCGTGACCGGGGATTCAGCAACACCGTGCAGACGTAAAACCAATTCACGGCATTTGCTCTTTTTGGAGAATTGAAAAATGGGAAAAGAAAAGTTTGAACGCACCAAGCCCCACGTCAACGTGGGCACCATCGGTCACGTTGACCATGGCAAGACCACGCTGACAGCAGCCATCACCACCGTGTTGGCCGCCAAGTTCGGTG
>JBASFL010000004.1:0-7278 GCA_049653005.1 Burkholderiaceae bacterium
CAGCGGCGCTTTGCACAGCGCGCCGCCTCAGCTGGGAGCTCTCCCCCGTGATCACGGAACTTGAATTCAAAAGCCTGGCCGGCGAAGGCTACAACCGCATTCCGCTCATGGTTGAAGCCTTTGCGGACCTTGAAACCCCGCTCTCGTTGTACCTGAAGCTCGCCCATAGCAAGGACGGCGGCAAGCACAGCTTCCTGCTGGAATCGGTGGTGGGCGGCGAGCGTTTTGGCCGCTACAGCTTCATCGGCTTGCCCGCCCGCACGCTGTTGCGTGCCACGGGTTTCGGTGCAGCTGCCCAAACAGAGGTCGTGACCGATGGCCGCGTGGTGGAAACCGCGCACGGCAACCCGCTGGACTTCATTGCCGCCTACCAGCAGCGCTTCAAAGTGGCCATCAAGCCCGGCATGCCACGTTTCTGCGGCGGCCTGGCGGGCTACTTCGGCTACGACGCGGTGCGCTACATCGAGAAAAAGCTGGAAGCCACCTGCCCACCCGACGATGTGGGCACGCCCGACATCCTGCTGCTGCAATGCGAAGAGCTGGCCGTGATTGACAACCTGTCGGGCAAGCTGCACATCATGGTGTACGCCGACCCGGCCCAGCCCCGCGCCTATGCCCGTGGGCAGGCCCGCCTGGCCGAGTTGAAAGCCCGGCTGCGCTCGGCGGTGTTTCCGCCAGCCACGCCCGCCACCGCGCCGCAGCCCGTCAGCAGCAACCGCACGCAGGCCGATTTTCTGGCCGGGGTGGACCGTGCCAAGGCGCTGATTGCCGGGGGCGATTTCATGCAGATCGTGATGGGCCAGCGCATGGCCAAACCCTACACGCAAAGCCCGCTGAGCCTGTACCGCGCGCTGCGCTCGCTCAACCCCAGCCCCTACATGTATTACTACAACTTCCACGGCGCCGATGGTGCGGGCGGGGATTTGCATGTGGTGGGTGCGTCGCCCGAAATTTTGGTGCGCCAGGAAACGGTGGAGGTGGACGGCAAAACCGGGGTGAAGGCCACCATTCGCCCGCTGGCGGGCACCCGCCCCCGCGCCGCCACGCCCGAGGCCGACCTGGCCGCCGAAAAAGACCTGCTGGCCGACCCCAAGGAGCGCGCCGAGCATGTGATGCTGATCGACCTGGCCCGCAACGACATCGGGCGCATTGCGCGCATCGGCTCGGTGAAGGTGACCGAGGCCTTTGCCATCGAGCGGTACAGCCACGTCATGCACATCGTGAGTAACGTGGAGGGCATCCTGAACGAAGGCCCCGAAGGTCGCACGCTGGGCAACATGGACGTGCTGAAAGCCACCTTCCCGGCGGGCACGCTCAGTGGCGCACCCAAGGTGCACGCCATGGAGCTGATCGACCAGCTGGAACCCACCAAGCGCGGCGTGTACGGCGGCGCGTGCGGCTACCTCAGTTACGCGGGCGACATGGACGTGGCCATTGCCATCCGCACCGGGGTCATCAAAGACGGCGTGTTGTACGTGCAGGCCGCAGCCGGTGTGGTGGCCGACAGCGTGCCCGAGATGGAATGGCGCGAAACCGAGCACAAGGCGCGCGCGTTGCTGCGTGCCGCAGAACTCGTTGAAGCCGGTTTGGAATAAGGGGCGCGCCATGAAATTGCTGATGATCGACAACTACGACAGCTTCACCTACAACATCGTCCAGTACTTCGGCGAGCTGGGTGCCACGGTCACCGTGGCCCGCAACGACGAAATCACGCTGGAGCAGATGGATGCCATGCTGGCCAGTGGGCAGATGGACAGGCTGGTCATTTCCCCCGGCCCCTGTTCGCCAGCCGAGGCTGGCATTTCAGTGGCGGCCATCCGCCACTTCGCCGGGCGAGTACCCGTGCTGGGCGTGTGCCTGGGCCACCAGAGCATTGGCGCGGCATTTGGCGGCACCATTGTGCGGGCGCAGGAGCTGATGCACGGCAAAACCAGCGTCATCACCACCAAGCAGCAGGGCGTGTTTGCCGGGTTGCCCAAACAGTTCACGGTCAACCGCTACCACTCGCTGGCGATTGAGCGCAGCACCTGCCCCGACTGTCTGGAGGCCACCGCCTGGACCGACGACGGCGAGGTGATGGGCATCCGCCACAAAACGCTGGACGTGGAGGGCGTGCAGTTCCACCCCGAAAGCATCCTGACCGAACACGGCCATGCCATGCTGAAAAACTTTCTGGTTCGCTGAATGCATAGCTGCTCACGCAGGTCCATCAAGCGATAGAGGTCAATTTCATGCAAAAAACTGAAACCCAGGTGGACCTGCGCAGCGACACCGTCACCCAGCCCACCGTCGCCATGCGGCAAGCCATGCTGGCGGCCCCGCTGGGTGATGACGTGTTTGGCGACGACCCCACGGTCAACGCGCTGCAAGCGCGCATTGCCAGCCTGCTGGGTTTCGAGGCCGCGCTGTTTGTGCCCACCGGCACGCAAAGCAACCTGTGCGCGCTGCTGGCGCATTGCCAGCGGGGTGACGAATACCTGGTGGGCCAGCAGGCGCACTGCTACCGCTGGGAAGGCGGCGGTGGCGCAGTGTTCGGCAGCATCCAGCCGCAGCCCCTGGCACACCAGCCCGATGGCACGCTGGCCCTGGCCGACCTGGAGGCCGCCGTCAAACCCGACGACGCCCACTTTGCCCGCACCCGTCTGCTGGCGCTGGAAAACACCCTGGGCGGCAAATTGCTGCCGTTTGACTACGTGCAAAGTGCCACTGCCTGGGCGCAAAGCCAAGGTCTGTCCCGCCATTTGGACGGCGCGCGCCTGTTCAACGCGGCGGTGGCGCAGGCCGCGCTGACCGGAGCCCCGGTTCTGACCGAAGCCCGGCGCATTGCCCAGTGTTTTGACAGTGTGTCTGTGTGCTTCAGCAAAGGGCTGGGCGCGCCGGTGGGCTCAGCCCTGTGCGGTTCTGCCGAGTTCATTCAGCGTGCCCACCGTGTGCGCAAGATGGCCGGTGGCGGCATGCGCCAGGCGGGCATGCTGGCGGCGGCAGCGCTGCACGCGCTGGACCACCATGTGGACCGTTTGGCCGACGACCACGCCCTGGCCCAGCGCCTGGCAGTGGGTTTGGCGGGCGTGCCGGGTTTGCAGGTGGAGGCCCCCCACACCAACATCGTGTTCGTGGACCTGGTGGGCGATGCCCGCGACCGTTCTGCCGACTTGTTGGCCCACCTCGCCGCCCACGGTGTGCGGGCGACGGGCCTGTACCGGCTGCGGTTCGTCACGCACCTGAACGTGGACGCCGCCGGGGTGGACCACGCGGTGGCCGCCATCCGTCGGTTTTTCAACGCCTGATTCACGACCGAAAGGCCACCCATGACCGACGTCAACAACCTGGGGCTGTTCATCCTGGCGGGCTGGTTGCTCAACCTCACGCCGGGGCCGGATGTGCTGTACATCGTCAGCAGCGCGCTGCGTTCGGGCGCCAAAGCCGGTGTGGTGGCCGCGCTGGGCATCACCGCCGGGTGTTTCGTGCACATTTTTGCGGCAGCGTTGGGGGTGAGTGCCCTCATGGCCGCGTCCAGCACCGCTTTCACGGTGTTGAAGTGGGCGGGGGCGGCATACCTGTTTTATGTGGGGCTGAAGCTGGTGTTTGCACGGTCCACGCCCCATGTCGAATCTGTAGCTGAAAACCCAATGCAGGAAAGCGCCGGAGCCTTAAAAGGCATATTTTTCAAAGGTTTTTTCACCAACGCACTCAACCCCAAGGTGGCGTTGTTCTTTTTGGCCTTTGTGCCGCAGTTCATCGCCCCCAACGCCAGTCACCCTGCGCTGACGTTTGTGTTGCTGGGGGTGTTGTTCAACGTCAATGCGCTGCCCATCAACGTGGGCTATGCGCTGCTGGCCGCCTGGGCCACGCGCCGTCTGGGTGCGTTGCAGCGCGCCATGCATTGGCTTGACCGCGTGGCGGGTGTGATGTTCGTGGGCTTTGGCGCCAAGCTGGCCCTGACCGACGCCCCGCAGCCCTGAGCCTTTACATTTCCGCAGGTATTTCGGAGACCCACTATGCCCCACACCGCCAAAATCACCCCGCAGCAGGCGCTGCAACGCACCATCGAGCACCGCGAAATTTTTCACGACGAAATGCTGCACCTCATGCGCCTGATCATGAGCGGCGAGATGTCGCCCGTCATGATGGCTGCGCTCATCACCGGCCTGCGCGTGAAGAAGGAAACCATCGGCGAAATCACCGCCGCCGCGCAGGTGATGCGCGAGTTTTCCACCAAGGTGCACGTGGCCGACACCACCCACCTGGTGGACATCGTGGGCACCGGGGGCGACGGTTCGCACACCTTCAACATTTCCACCTGCTCAATGTTTGTGGCGGCGGCCGCCGGGGCGCGGGTCAGCAAACACGGTGGGCGCAGCGTCAGCAGCAAAAGCGGCAGCGCCGACGTGCTGGAAAGCCTGGGCGTCCACATCAACCTGAGCCCGGAACAGATCGCGGACAGCATCGCCCAAACCGGCCTGGGCTTCATGTTCGCACCCAACCACCACCCGGCCATGAAAAACGTGGCCCCGGTGCGACGCGAGCTGGGCATCAAAACCATTTTCAACATCCTGGGCCCGCTCACCAACCCGGCCAGCGCACCCAACATCCTGATGGGGGTGTTCCACGCCGACCTGGTGGGCATTCAGGTGCGCGCGCTGGAGCGCTTGGGGGCCGAACACGCCGTGGTGGTGTATGGGCGCGACGGCATGGACGAGGTGAGCTTGGGCGCATCCACACTGGTGGGCGAGCTGAGGAACGGCGTCATCACCGAGTACGAAATCCACCCCGAAGACTTTGGCCTGACCATGGCCAGCAACCGTGCGCTGAAGGTGGACACGCCCGAACAGTCCAAAGCCATGCTGCTGGGCGTGCTGGCCAACCAGCCCGGCCCAGCCCGCGACATCGTGGCGCTGAACGCCGGTGTGGCGCTGTACGCCGCCAACGTAGCCCCCACCATGGTGGCCGGTTTGCAGCTGGCGCAGAAGGCCCTTGAAAGTGGCGCTGCCTTGTCCAAGCTGAACGAGTTGGTGGCCTTTGGGGTTGCCGCTACGGCCCGGGCTGTCTGATGCCGGCCAGCCTGTGGAGCGACCCCGGCACCTGGATTGCCCTTGGCATCTCCGCCCTGTTTCTGGTGGTGGCGCTGGTCATGCACCGCGTCATCGTCAAAGTGCTGAAAAGCAGCCCGTCCCCTGACATTGAAAGCAAGCCGCACCATGAGTGACATCCTGAACAAAATCGTTGCGGTCAAGCACGAAGAAATCGCCCTGGCCCAGGCCAAAAAGCCCTTGGCCCAGTTGCGCGAAGACGCGGAAACCCGTTTGCTCACCCGCGACTTTGTGGGGGCCTTGCGTGCCAAACAGGCCAAGGGCCAGGCGGCAGTGATCGCCGAGGTGAAAAAGGCCAGCCCCTCCAAGGGCGTGTTGCGCGAAGACTTCATCCCGGCCGACATTGCGCAGAGCTACGCCGAACACGGCGCGGCCTGTTTGTCGGTGCTGACGGACAAGCAGTTTTTCCAGGGCGCACCCGACTACTTGAAGCAGGCCCGCGCCAGCTGCCACCTGCCGGTGCTGCGCAAAGACTTCATGGTCGATGCGTACCAAATCTACGAAGCCCGCGTGATGGGGGCCGATGCCATCCTGCTGATCGCCGCGTGCCTGGACGATGCCCAGATGGCCGACATGGAAGCGTTGGCCCTGTCTCTGGGCATGGCCGTGCTGGTGGAAGTGCACGACCGCCCCGAGCTGGACCGCGCGCTCAAGCTGAAAACCCCGCTGGTGGGCATCAACAACCGCAACCTGCGCACATTTGAGGTGAGCCTGGACACCACGCTGGATTTGGTGCGCGCCGTGCCCGAGCTGATCGGCGGCCAGCGCATGGTGGTGGCCGAGTCGGGCATTCTGGCGGCGGCCGATGTGGCGCGCCTGCGCGACGCCCAGGTGCCCGCTTTCCTGGTGGGGGAGGCGTTCATGCGCGCCGCCGACCCGGGCGAAGCCTTGTCGGCATTGTTCGGCCGGTGAGCACGGCCGTGGAAGGGCCTGCGCGCCTTGCCCACACCCGGTGGGCCGATTGGCCGGTGGCACCCGACTGGCGGTCGTTGGTGTCGGATTTTTTCACCAGCGCAGAAGGGAGCGCACTGACCGAGCGGCTCGCTTCCCGGTTGGCCGAAGGCGCCGTTGTTTACCCGCCCGAGCCTCTGCGTATGCTGCAGCTCACCCCTTTGTCCGATGTGCGCGTGGTCATCGTGGGCCAGGACCCGTACCACGGCCCAGGCCAGGCCGAAGGGCTGGCGTTTTCCGTGGCCGGTGGTGTGCGGATGCCCCCTTCATTGCGCAACATCCACAAAGAATTGGTGCGTGATCTCGGCGGTGCTTTGCCTGCTCACGGTTCGTTGGCGGGCTGGGCCCAGCAGGGCGTTCTGTTGCTCAACACCTGCCTGACGGTGGAAGACGGATTGCCCGCCAGCCACGCCCGCCTGGGTTGGGCTGGCCTGACATCGCGGCTGTTGGCCGCGTGCAGTGCACACAACGACGGCGTGGTGTTCATGCTGTGGGGTGCCCATGCGCAGTCGCTGCGCGGCTTGGTGGACGAGCGCCGCCATGTGGTGTTGACGGCCAATCACCCTTCACCGCTGTCTGCCCTGCGGCCCCCCGTGCCATTCATCGGGTGTGGCCATTTCAGCCAAGCCAACCGCTGGTTGGCGTCCCAGCGTCGAAAAGAAATCGATTGGCTTGTTGCAAGTCATAAAACCATGGCATAATTGCGGGCTAGCTGTGGAGAGGTGCCCGAGTGGCTAAAGGGGGCAGACTGTAAATCTGTTGGCTTACGCCTACGCTGGTTCGAATCCAGCCTTCTCCACCAACTGCATTGCCTGGTAAAGCGTTTGGAAGCTGCCGGTGCTGTGTCAAATCGTCGCAAGGCGGTTGGCGCGGCAATCGCGGGAGTAGTTCAATGGTAGAACCTTAGCCTTCCAAGCTAATGACACGGGTTCGATTCCCGTTTCCCGCTCCAGTTTGCATGTTGTTGACGTTGTTTTGGTGGGTTGCTTTGCACCCCATTGCCCATGTGGCTCAGTGGTAGAGCACTCCCTTGGTAAGGGAGAGGTCGCGGGTCCGATTCCCGCCATGGGCACCACCTTCTTTTTGTCTCGGCACACTTCTCGGAGCTGCAAAATGGGAAAAGAAAAGTTTGAACGCACCAAGCCCCACGTCAACGTGGGCACCATCGGTCACGTTGACCATGGCAAGACCACGCTGACAGCAGCCATCACCACCGTGTTGGCCGCCAAGTTCGGTG
>JBASFL010000005.1:0-10660 GCA_049653005.1 Burkholderiaceae bacterium
GCCCCCACCCTCACCGCCACGCTGGCGTGCCCCAAAGGCCTCGTTCGGCTCACCTCACCCCCGTTCCCCCCAGCACCATGACCCTGCCCAGCCTGCCCGACATCGAAGCCGCCGCCCAGGTGGTGTACCGCGAATTCCAGCCCACCCCCCAATACGCGTGGCCCCTGCTGGCCCAGCGGCTGGGCACCGAGGTGTGGGTCAAACACGAAAACCACACGCCCGTGGGTGCATTCAAGATCCGGGGCGGCCTGACGTACTTTGACCAGTTGGCCCAACGCGGCGCACTGCCCGCCGAGGTGGTCAGCGCCACACGCGGCAACCACGGGCAAAGCATGGGTTGGGCGGCGCGGGCGCACGGGGTACGCTGCACCATCGTCGTCCCGCACGGCAACAGCCTTGAGAAAAACGCCGCCATGCGCGCGCTGGGCGTGCACCTGATCGAACACGGCACCGACTTTCAGGAAAGCCGCGAACACGCCATGCGCCTGGCCGCCGAGCGCGGGGCGCACATGGTGCCCAGCTTCCACCCCGATTTGCTGCGCGGCGTCAGCACCTACTGGTGGGAGCTGTTCAAAGCCGTGCCACAGCTCGACGTGGTGTACGTGCCCATTGGCCAGGGCTCGGGCGCGTGTTCGGCCGTGGCGGCCAAGCTGGCCTTGGGCCGCGCGCTGCGCATCGTGGGCGTGGTCAGCGCCCACGCCACCACCTACGCCGACTCGCTGGCCGCCGGGCACGTGGTGGAAGCCCCCGTCACCACCCAGCTGGCCGACGGCATGGCCTGCCGCGTGGCCGACCCCGAGGCGCTGGCCATCCTGCTGCCCCACCTGGACCACGTGGTGCAAGTGACCGACGCCGAGGTGGCCCACGCCATGCGCGCGCTCTACACCGACACGCACAACGTGGCCGAAGGCGCGGGCGCTGCCGCCCTGGCCGCGGCCCTGCAAGAGCAGCACCTGCTGGCAGGCCAGTGCGTGGGGCTGACGCTGTGCGGCGGCAACGTGGACGCGCCCGTGTTGGCCCGGGTGTTGCAGGGCGTTTGATTTTTTCCATAGCTGCAGTCGCAGCAGAGACAAGCGCCAGCGGCCTGTTTTGCCCAAAATTGGGCGCATGGAACACATCCACCTCATCCGCCACGGGCAGGCCTCGTTTGGCGCGGCCGACTACGACCAGCTCAGCGACCTGGGCCACCGCCAAAGCGTGCGCCTGGGGCAACACCTGCGCACCCAAACCGCCCAAGGCGGCCCGGCGTGGGACGCGGTCATCACCGGCACGCTGCGCCGCCACCGCCAAACTTGGGCGGGCATTGCCGAGGGCAGCGGCCTGGCGCTGGAACCCCTGGAATGGCCGGGCCTGAACGAATACGACAGCGAAGCGCTCATCAAAGCCCTGCACGCCGCCCACTTGGTGCAGCCCGGTGAACCGGGGGCATACAAGCAACACTTCCGGCTGCTGCGCGACGCACTCACGCAGTGGATGGCGGGCACCATCAGCCCCGAGGGCATGCCCACCTACTCCGACTTTGTGGCCGGTGCCGTGGGCGCGCTGGCCCACATCCGCCAGCACCTGGCCGAGAAAAACGTGCTGGTGGTCAGCAGCGGCGGGCCCATTTCCACGCTGGTGGGGCATTTGCTGCACACACCGCCGGAAACCACCATCGAGCTGAACCTGCAAATCCGCAACACCGCCGTGACAGAACTGGTGGGCACCCCCAAACGCCAGCGGCTGGTGGCGTTCAACACCTTGCCGCATTTGCAGGCCGCCGAGCACCGAGACTGGGTCACCCACGCCTGACGGGCAGGCTGCCGGGGCTCAGGTGGGTTTGGGGGTGTAAGCGGTGTCGGCCCGCAGGGTGTCGGCGGGCAGTTGGTCGATTTCTTGCAGCAAACGGGCCAGGCCACGACCTGCGGCTTGCACCAGTGCGTGGCCGTTGTCGGCGGTGGCCGCTGCGGCGTTGCCCACGGCACCGAAGGGGTTGTAGTCCTGCGTTTGCCAGGCCAGCTTGGCGCTGCGGCCGTTGCCCAGAATCTCAAAGCGCTGGGCGCGGGTGTGCGAGGTGGACGCGAAGTTTTGGGCCTCGGCCATGCGCACCCGCTCAGGGGCAAGCGCCCGCATCATGGCGGTTTCCACCTCGCCGCCGTGGATGCCAAAGCGGTGCTCGTGCGCTGAAAACCGGGCGTTCACGTCGGCCCCGGTGTCGTCCAGCAGCGGCAGGTTGAACCAGCTCACGCTGTACACCAGCATCCCCAGGCGGGCGCGCAGCTCACGGGCCACCACGTCCATCAGGCCCACATGACCGCCGTGGGCGTTGAACAGCACCAGTTTGTTCACGCCGCTGGCGTGCACGCCCTCGGCAATGTCGGTCCACAGGCGGATGGCGGTTTCGGGCCGCAGCGTCAGCGTGCCAGGAAAGGCGGCGTGTTCGGGGCTCAGGCCCACGGCCTGCGTGGGCAAAAACAGCGCGGGCAGGTCGGCGGGCAGGTGGGGCAGGCTGGCAGCCACCACGCCGTCCACCAGGGTGGTGTCCACACACAGGGGCAGGTGCGGGCCGTGTTGCTCGGTGGCACCCAGTGGCAACACGGCGATGGTGCGCGCACAGTCCAGCGCCGCAAAGTCGGCGGTGGTCAGCCCGGCCCAGAAGCGGTGCGGGGGCTCGGGCCGCAAAGTGTCATCCGGCATCAGCAGAGCCGTCGGCACCGTCGTCGTCGGCCTCGGCGCTGCGCGACAGCACCAGCTTTTCCGCGTAGTCCAGCGCGGCCAGCAGCGCGGTGTCGCTCTGGTGTCGCTCGGCCTCGGTCAAATAAAACACCAGGTCCACGTCGTGACGCACGTAGCGGGCAGGCAGCCGGTTCAGGGCCACACAGGCCATGTCGGCCACCATGTCGGCGGTGGCGTTGGGCAATTCGCGGGCGCGGCGCACCACCTCGTCCAGCACCAGTCGCTCGTAGTAGTTGTGGATTTGTTCGATGCTCATGGGGTCTCCTGCGGGTTGACGGGGAAAACGCGGAAAAAGCGATCGGTCAGGGCGCGGGTTCGTCGTTGATGAGGCTGGCCAGGTCGCGTTCCAGGATGTTGTGGTCGCCCACGTTCAGCTCCACCAGGCGGCGCAGGTGGGTGATGCTGTCGAGGTCGATGTTGTCGCAGCGCAGCCCCACGTTGGCACCGTCCACGTGCATGGTGGTGCACCACATGGCAATTTGCGTGTCGGCGTTGAGGTTGAGAAACAGCTGGCATTTCAGGCCGCGCTGGCCCTGCCACGGCGTGGGTGTTTGCAGCAAGGCCCCTTTGAGCGAGATGTCCAACAGCTGGGCCTGGAATTCCCCATCGGGCGTGACCAGTTTGGCGGGCGACTGGAAGGCCGCGCGCCAGAAAAAACGGCGTTTGCTGGGAATCATGGCTGGGTGTCCTTGTCTGGAGCGGGGCGCGACCAGGGCTGGCCGCACCGTGCCCCTTAGTCTAGCGGCGCACCGGCCCGCAGTCTCTGCGCCAACCCACTGAATCGCTGCGATTTGCGCGCCACCGCCTGCGCCAGCAGCCCCGCCCGGGGCTCGACCAGGGTGAAGGCCTCGCGGGCGCGGGTGATGCCGGTGTAGACCAGCTCGCGGGTCAGCACCTCGCCGCCCGAGGGCGGCAACACCAGCACGGTGTGGGTGAATTCGCTGCCCTGGCTTTTGTGCACGGTCATGGCAAAGGCGGTTTCCACCTCGGCCAGGCGGGCGACGCCCACCGAGCGCAGGGCGTCGCCGTCCAGAAACCACACGCGCAGCCCTCCGCCCAGCCCGTTCACCGACAGGGCGGGCAAGGCCACCCCCACATCGCCGTTGAACACCCCCAGGCCGGGGTCGTTGCGCGTGACCATGACGGGCCGCCCGGCGTACCACGCGCCCGTGGGCTGCAACAGCCCCGCGGCGGCCAGCGCCTGGGTGATGGCGGTGTTGAGCGCCTGGGTGCCCCAAGGCCCCTCGTGCACGGCGCACAACACGCGAAAGCGCTCGAACGCGGTCAGCACGCCCACCACCCAGGCGGCGTGGGCCGCTGGCTCGGCCAGGGCTTGGGGTGGGCGTTGGGCCATGACCTGCAAATACCCGGCGTGGCTGGCGGGCGTGTCGGGTTGGGTGTTGACGCAAGCGGCCAGCAAAGCGTCGGGCGTGGCGCTGGCCAGCCGCCGCAGCGGGCCACCGGTGGACGCGTGGGCCAGCAGGTGTTCAGCGGCTGCGGCATCGCCCGCGTTCACCGCAGAAGCCAGTTGGCCGATGGGGCCGCCGAAGCGGCGGCTTTCGCGCAGCATGGCGGTTTGCTGGGCCAGCGGGGCGGGCGGGGTGGCGGGATCGGCCCAAAACGCCTGAGGCACATCCACGCCTGCCACGGCCTGGGCGTAGGCGCGGGTGGCTTCGCTGTAGGCGCCCAAGGCCGCGTGTTGGCACAAATCGCCCAGCACGGCACCGGCCTCGACCGACGCGAGTTGGTCTTTGTCGCCCAGCAACACCACACGGGCTTGCGGCGGCAAGGCGGCCATCAGCGCGGCCACCATTTCAAGGTGGACCATGGAGGCTTCGTCCACCAGCAGCACGTCCACGTCCAGCGGGTTGCCCGCGTGGTGCCGCAGCTGGCGCGTGCCGGGCCGTGCGCCCAGCAGGCCGTGCAGCGTGCGGGCGGGGCCCATGCGGCGGGTGAGGCGGGTCAGGTCAAGCCCCCCTTTGTCGGTGGACCCCAGCCGTGCCCCCAGGTCGTTCAGCGACCCCTCGATGGACTGCCGCAGCCGCGCCGCCGCTTTGCCGGTGGGCGCGGCCAGGGCCACACGCAAACGGTCGGGCTCGGGGGCAAAAGCAAACAACAGGGCCAGCAAGCGGGCGGCGGTGTGGGTTTTGCCGGTGCCCGGCCCGCCGGTGATGACGGTGAGCCCCGCGCGCAGCGCCAGCGCACAGGCCAGCTTTTGCCAGTCTGGCCCCGGCGGGGAGGCACCGGCGGCGGCTGACGGGGTGGGGGCATCGAACAGCTTGTCCAGCCAGTGGCGTGCCAGCGCTGCGTCCACCGCAAAGGGCTGGGCCGCGCGGGCGGCCACCTGGGTGGCCACGCCGCTTTCGTACCCAAAGTAGCGGCGCAGGTACAGCAGCGGGGCCTCGGCGCTGCCCCCCAGCACCAGCGGCGTGTGGCCGCCGGACGCGGATGCATCACCCACCGTGGGGCTGGTGCGCAAGGCACGCAGCCACGCGGCAGGGTCAGGCGGCAAAGTGGCCCACAGCGCCCTCACGGCATCGTGGTGCGCAGCGGGCCAGCCCAGCACGGCCAAGGGTTGCGCCGCCAAGGCGGCCACAGGCAAACAGGTGTGTCCACGCCCTTCCAGGTGCGACAACAGTGCCACGCTGACCAGCAACGCGGGGCTGGCCGCTGGGTCGAGCGTGAGCAGGTGGGCGGCCAGCGCACTGTCCAGGCGGCGCAACAGGCCCGCCTCGCTCCACGCGGTGAGCGTGGCGAGGGTGGCTTCGGTGGGGGACGGCGTGGGCGCTTCGGTCATTATTCAATAGCTGTCCACGCAATGCAGCAAAGCGCTGGAGGCATAAAAGCCTGAAAAATTAAACGCAAAATGCAAGGTAATCGTGGATGCGCTTATCTGCCGTCACCGCATCGTGCGGCACGAGCAGGTACTTCCAGGGTTTGGCACCAGTGGAACGGGCGTGGTCTGAGGCGTGCTGACACCAAAGTGCGCCAGCCTGAGCCTTGGCCACCACATCGGCAGCAGCCATTTCGTTGCGCGCCTTGGTTTCGCACATCAACAGGTGGTGGTCGGTTTCAGCCACAAAGTCGGGCACGTATTCCGGCTGTTCAGCACCCAGCTTGTAGAACATTTGGAATTGCCCCTTGGCAGGCTTGAACCACTTGTTCACATCGCGCTCCAGCATCGCCGCAAATTTGCGCTCGGTGTCCGAATCAAACTTTCGCACCGGGTACGGGCCGGGTCTTCCAACAGGATGCGTGGCTCCAGCCGAGGGCGCTGGTCTTTGCCTATCCAGGTGAGTTCTAGTTTTTGGTGTGCCATGTGTTCAATTTGAAAGCTGCGCCACACGCCACACCGCTGAGGCCAGGTTGGCGAGGTACTTTTGGCGTGCAGCGATGCGTTCCGGGGTCCAGTCGGCGTTGTCTTCGTCCACCTTACGTGTCAGCTCGAACGCACTTGCTGCAAAAACAGGCTTTTTGGTTGCAAAAGCTGCATTGCCCACGTCTTTGTTGGCCCCCTTGGCCATGAGCGTCATGTTGCCCAGCCGATAGGTCATGGCCTCCACTTCTTCATCTGAAAACGCGGGCCAACCCTCCGCTGGGTTCTGGGGCAGGATGTGCTCCACATTGAAGGTGTCGCTCTCAAAGTCGTGGTCGGTTTGATTGAGCTGGCGCTCCAGCGCGCAGAGGATGTAACGCACGATGCGCAGGTTGCGCGAGTTGGTGGTGCGAATGATCTTGTCGGCAAATGCGCTTTTGAAGGCCAAGTCGCCCGGGTACACCGGTTTGAGGGTTTCCAGCACCTGGGTGGCGCTGGTTATTTCGGCGTTGGACAGCTTTTGTGCTGCCGCGTAGTACACGCGTTCTTGCTCGTTGGTGGGCTGGCTGCCAATGACGTTGTAGCGGAATGAAATGGTGACGCACGCCTTGAGCAGGGTGGCAAAGTCTGGCTCGCTGAGGTGGCGGCGGCCCGCCACGAGCAATGGGAACGGTTGCCGCACACTGAACATACGCAGCTTTTGGGCCTGGGCACGCAGCTCTGGCGGCCAAGGCGAGGCTTCTGGGTTGGTGAGGGCCAGATAGGTGTCCATGTCCTCTTCCATGCCACGGAGCAACTCGAAGACGGCCTCGCGCGTGGTTGCCTTGCTGCGTATGGTTTTGAAGAGTTCGGCTTGGCGCACAAAGGTTTTGCGGCTGATCCAGTGCACACGCAAAAAGTCTGGAAAGCTCTCGCTGCCCAAGCGGGTGACCATGGCTTCCCACCGGTCTTCCAACACCTGCATTTCGTGGGCATGCTCGGTTTCTTTGTGCAGCACCGAGAACAGGTAGTTTTTGAGCAGGTCGGTAGACGACAGACGCACACCGCGTGCGTTCAGAGTTTCAAACACTTTGAAAGCGTTGAGTTCGTCGGTCACGCTGATGACGGTGAAAAAGAGCTTGTCGCTCATGGTCTCGACCAAGCTGGCCAATGAAACGCCCTCGTCAACTGCCTTGCGTTTTGCATGGTCGCGCACCCGCTTTTCAAACCACTCAAATGCTTTGCGCAATGAATGCTCTGAAGCGCGAAAGCCGCGCTGAGGCAAGTGTCCGAGCGGGATCAGGTAAGTTTGAAAGTAGCTGTCGTTGTTGCGGTTCAGGGTCAGCTTGGTGCGTGAAACCAGCGTAACAGGGTCCAAGTAGCCGATGTAGGTCTGCCGAATCTGCTCAATACGTCGCAGGTTTTGCTCGGGCTGGATTTGTTCAGTGACCAGGCGCTGCAAGTTTTTTAAAACCGCCAAGACGATCAATGTCAATGTGGTGAGGCGCTGCTGACCGTCGATGACATCAAAGGATTTGTCGTCTTGCGATTGCAATACCAAGTAGCCCATGTAGTGCGCAGGCTCACCGCCTTCCTGGAGCACACCCAAAATGTCTGACCACAAGTCCTCCCATTCGTCTTCAGACCAGCTGTAGTCGCGTTGAAAGCGCGGGATTTTGTAAGTCAGCCCGTTACCAATGAGCTTTCGGTAGGTGTTGTTTTCAGTTTTGAAATTGGTTGCTGACATGGACAGCTCCTCTGATTGGTGTGTGGCCGCTCAAACCCGCTAGGCTTTTAATTGTGGCGAATTCGCCTGTTTTTTGGCCTTGATTATGAAGACTACTCGTTGACACCTGAGCACGCCTCAAATCCCAAATAAATAGCTGCTCAAGCAATACAGACAAGCGCCAAAGGCATAAAAAGCTTGAAACCCATCACACCCCCGCCCCGGCAGGCAGCGCAGCGTCCAGCGCGGTCAGTAGCGGCAGGCTGGGGGGTACCCAGTGCACGCCTTGGGTGGGACCGTCGATACCGCGCAGAAACAGGTAGACCGCGCCGCCCAGGTGCTGTTCGGGGTCGTAGTGGTCCCCCAGGCGCACGGTCAGCAGGCGGTGCAGGGCCAGCAGGTAGAGGGCGGCTTGTACGTCGTAACGGTGGTGGGCCATGGCGTGGGCCAGGGCCTCTGCCGTGTAGGCCGTGCCGTCGGGGCCGAGGTGGTTGCTTTTATGGTCCAGCACCCAGTAGCGCCCGCCGTGCTCAAACACCAGGTCGGCAAAGCCCATCAACATGCCGTGCAGTTGGCGCTTGGGCAGCGGCGGGCGGGGCACGCCGGGCAGCAGGTGCTGCTGGCACAGCGTGTCGATGGTGTGCGCGCTTAGGTGGTCCACCGGCAGCCAGAAGGCCATTTCGGGCAGGCAGGTGGTGATGGCGTCCAGCCGGGCGTTGAGATGGGGCAGCGGGGTTTGCACCAGCGCGGTGAGCCAGTCCACAACGTCGTCGGCTTGGGGTGCGTAGGGGCTGCGTTCGCAGCGGCGGCGCAGGCGCTCGGTCAGCGCGGGCTGGGAGGCCAGGGCGAAGCCTTCACCGGCCAGCCACTCCAGTTGTTCGTGCAAAAAGTTGCCCGCCACCGCGCCGCGCACGAAGCGGTGCCAGGGGGGGGCGGTCAGGGTGGCCATGGGCGCGGCCTGCGGTGCATCGGCTGGCTCGTCGTCTGCCGGGCGGGGTTGGACGAACGGGGCCAGGGCTGGGAGGGTGGTTGGGCCCGGAGTGGCCGACGCCAGGTTGGGCAAGTCACGCACCAGTGCCGAAAAGCTGCCCACGCCCCAGTCGGTTTCAAAGGGCTGGGGGGTGGGCGCGGCATCGCCCAGCGGCGGTGGGGCGGTGTGGGGGCGCAGGGGGGTGACGGGAAAACCGGCGTCCACGGGGGCAGCCGCCACCAGTTCCACAGTGGATTGAGGTCCGGGCGTGGCGCTGGCCAAGGCGTGCGCCAGGGCTTGCAGAGGGCCCAGCCAGTCGGCGGCTTCACGCGGCTCTGGCCCGGCGGTGAGGCAACCGGCGGCGCTGAGGTGGGTGCGGCAGGCGTCGCTGTTGCCGGTGCGCACGGCGGCAAACCCCAGCCACACGGCGTGACGGGAGCGGGTGAGGGCCACGTAAAACAGCCTTGTGTCTTCTTTGAGCCTCTCGCGCTCGACTGTATTGACTTCTTCGGTACCAAATTGCAACACCACTTCGCGCTCGGCCTTCGGGCCGTCACCGGGCAGGGTGACGTGGGTGAGGCCTTTGGCCACCACCTCGCGGTGGTGGGCGGCAAAGGGCAGGCACACCACGGGGTATTCCAGGCCCTTGCTTTTGTGCACGGTGACCACCTTCACCAGGTCGGCATCGCTTTCCAGGCGCACCAGTTGGTCGTCGGCGGGGGTGGCTTCGTCGGTGGTTTGGGTGGCCAGCCAGCGGATGAGGGCCTGTTGGCCCTCGCTGCCTGCCCCTTGGGTGTCACTGGCGGTTTGCAGCAGCTCGGCCAGGTGCAGCAGGTTGGTCAGGCGGCGCTCGCCCAGCGGCTGCGACAGCCATCGGGCGGGCAGGCCGTACACGTGCAGGGTGCGGCGCAGCATGGCCAGCACGCCCCGGGTGAGCCACACGCGGTGCAACTGGCGCAGGGTGTCGAGCTGGGCGTCCAGCGCCTCGTCGCGGGTGGCCAGCTCGGCCAAGGTGGGCAGGCTGAGGCCCAGCAAGCCGGTGGCCAGCCCGGCGCGGGCAGCGCGCACGTTTTGCGGCTGGCTGACCGCCGTGAGCCAGTGCACCAGGTCACGCGCTTCGGGGCTGCGAAACACGGAATCTTTGTCAGACAAATACACCGACGGCACCTGCCGCTGGGCCAGGGCGTGGCGCACGGTATCGGCCTCGGTGCCGGTACGCACCAGCACGGCAATGTCGGCGGGGCGCAGAGGTTGGCGGGGCTGGCCCGGCGTGTCAAAACCGGCGGCGGGGTCGTTCAGCCAGGCCACGATTTGCTCGGCGCAGCGCTGGGCGAAGGCGGTGCGGTGGTCTTCCTGGCTGCGGGCCTCGTCCAGGCTGTGCACCACCGTGAGGGCGGGCACGGGGCCGGTGGCCGTGACCAGGGTTTCGGCCCGGCCGTGGGCGGCCACGGGCAGAAAGGGCATGGGGTCGTCTGCGTGTCCTTGGCCCGATTGGCGGAACATGAACGCGCCGCCGCCCAAACCCCCATCCCCACCGCCGCGCCGCTCGGCCAGCGCGAACCAGCCGTTGACGGCCTGCACCATGGCGTGGGTGGAGCGGCGGTTGGTGCCCAGCACGTGGTGCCGCCCGGCGGTGGCCGCGCGGGCGCGCAGGTAGCTGTGGATGTCGGCCCCGCGAAAGCCGTAAATGGACTGCTTGGGGTCGCCGATCAGCAGCAGGGCACTGCCGGTGTCGCCGTCAGTGTCGCTGTCAGGCAGGTTGTCTGCCGTGCGGTAAATGCGGTCAAAGATGCGGTATTGCAGCGGCGAGGTGTCTTGAAACTCGTCCACCATGGCCACGGGGTAGCGGGCCAGGATGCGTTCGCGCAAGGCGGGGCCGCGTTCGCTGCCCAGGGCGGCGTCGAGCCGCCGCAGCATGTCTTGAAACCCGAAGCTGCCCGCCTGGGCCTTGAGC
>JBASFL010000006.1:0-3254 GCA_049653005.1 Burkholderiaceae bacterium
CCCGGTGCCGAGCACTGGCCCCGTTTCACCACCAACCAGAGCGAGCGTTTTGAAGCCCGCCTCAGCCAGGTGGAAGTGCTGGATTCGCCCAGCCTGTTTTTTGCCGGCATGGCGGGCATGCGCCTGCCGATTGCCGTGGCACACGGCGAAGGTTTTGCCAACTTCAGCCGCAGGGGCAACCACGCGGCCATTGAAAAAGGCGGGCTGGCCGCCATGCGTTTCACCGACCACCACGGCCAGCCCACTGAAATCTACCCGCTCAACCCCAACGGCAGCCCTGGCGGCCTGACAGCCGTGACCACGGCAGACGGCCGTTTCACGGCCATGATGCCCCACCCCGAGCGCGTCTTCCGCAACGTGCAGCTCAGCTGGACCGACCTGGCTGCCACCGGTGGTCTGGACACCGCCAGCCCATGGATGCAGCTGTGGCACAACGCCCGCCGTTGGGTGGGTTGAGCTTTGCGCCATTGATTGCCTGCATGCAACTCAAGCCCAAGTCCTGGGCTTTGCGCACAGGGGCAGCACGGTGGTGTGGCCTATGATGCAGGCGCTGCGGGGCATCTAACGGCCCCTTTTATTTTTTGACCTGAGTGGGTGTGCAAGGGTCGGCGCACACCCCATTTGTCCGGGTCTTACTTCGCCACATGCCCCCTATATTCGTTCGGGAAATAAAAAACATGTTCAAAACCCATTTGCGGCGCACTGCCCGCCGCCCTGTATTCAACAAACCCGCGTTCAATGGCCCATCGCTGGCCCACGTTCGCACGGGCCGCTGCGTCGCGCTGGTAGATGCCCGTTTTTTGACATGGCTCACACAAGGCACAGATGACCGGACGGGCTCTCACCCCCTGGCGCCGGTGGAAGGGCTGTTGGCCATGCTGGCCGTGTCCATGCGACAGGCGGGTTTGGAGGTGGACGTGGTGCGCGCCTACTGGTACACCGACCAAGTCCAGGCCCAGCCCGTCGATGACTTGGTGCAACGTTCCGTGCTGGACCCGGATGCCGACGGTGGCATGTCCCTGATGCGTGCCATGGGCGGAGACCTGGTTCAACTCGCCACCAACCACGCGGCAGACCATGTGCTGGTGGTGAGCGACGACGAGCGCCTGTTGCCAGCGGTGGACCAAGCCCAGTTGCACGGCCTGGGTGTGCACCTGCTGATGGACGATGCGGGCAACGACTTTGACAAACTGTTGCGCGATGACCCCAGCTGGGCCCGCCTGCTGGCCCAGGCCGACCGCCGTGTGTTGGTTCTGGCATCTCCGACAGGCGTTGCGGGACACCCCGCCCGGGACAGCCGCGGTTTCGAAGTGCCAGACACCACGGACATACAGGCCAACATCAGCAAAGAACTGCAGGCCTGGTGGGACGAAGAGCCTGAAACCCAACGCATTGACCTGCAGGACGAGTTGCGGTTCTCACGCAGCATCCCGCAGGAGGTGGACCGCCAGTTGCTGCTGCGTCTGAGCCGCAACCTGGGCCACCCCCTGAGCTGGCCCGAGAAAAAGGTCATGCGTGAAAGTGTGCGCCGCATTGTGCTGGGCGATGAATTCACGCCCTACAAGTCAGAACCCGGTATGGGCGGCGCTGTGGTATCCAGCGACGCCGCTGACACGGGGGCAGAGCCTCCTGTGTCCTGGCGCGCCAACACCGAACAGGTGTCATGACCGCCGCCTTTTTCTCAGGCGGCCCGGTTGTTCAATGCACTGGCCGCGCGCGGTAAAACTTCAAAGGTGAGGTGGCGGTGCCTGCCTGCACATGGGGGCGTATTTTGCCCACCACGTGCATTTCGCAGGGCTTGCAGTCAAAGCGCAGGGTGAGGGTGTCTTTTCCGTTGACCAGCGTCAGCGGCTCTGCCTTGACCGTGCCTTGCACGCCTGTCACGCCTTTGGCCTGTTTGGGGCACAGGCTCAGACTGAAGCGCACGCAGTGTTTGGTGATCATCAAACTCACGTCGCCCGCTTCTTCGTTGGCCTCGTAAGCAGCGGCAATCACTTTCACGCCGTGTCTGGCGTAGAAATCGCGAGCCTTGTGGTTGAACACGTTGGCCAAGTAGGTCAGCGTGTCTTCGGGGTAAGGCGTGGGGGGCTCTGCCCGTGTCGCGGGGGCCAAGCGGGTGCAGGCTTTGATACGTGCGGCTTCCAGCGCGTCCACCGCTTCGCGGCGCAGGGCATTCAGGGCGGAGGCGGGCACAAACCAGGGCTGGCTGAGTTGCACGGTCACGTCCAGCGCCTCAAATACCGTGTCGCCCAGCCGGGCCAGCTGTTCTTTCAACTTGTGGGGGCCTTGGGTGGCGTCGCGGGCGTGTGTCAGCGCCAGCGTGGCGGTTGCCTGGGCGGTGTGACCGTCTTCGTCGGTCAGGGTCAGGCGGAGTTGGCCGGGAGCGGGGTCGGCCAGGGTCATCCAGACGCCCATGCGGCGGTCGGCCGATTTTTTGTCGAGCGTGCGCACCCAGTCCATGCTGCGGTTGCGGTTGATTTCGCGGCCTTTGCGCAGGTCTTTGAAGCTTGCCATGGGGTCTTTGGGGTACACGCGCCACAGCTGCGTGGGGGCGCCCTGGGTGGCCGATGGCAAGGCCTCCACCCGGTTGGTTTGCAGGCCCACCAGTTCTTTTTGCAGGTCGTGGTAACACAGGCCGTCGCCGTTTTGCAGCACGGTAGTCGGGTCGGTGGTTTCCAGTTCGATGAAGTCTTTGCCGTGGCCCAGCCCGTTGCTGACCTTGGTGACCCAGCCGATGGGTTGGCCCGGGTTTTTGGGGCTGTCGAAAGCGCCGATGTCTTCCTTGCGGCCTTGCACAAAGTAATCGGTGAACTCGCGGTTGAAGTTCTGGTCCGGGTCGGGTGTGAAGGTGTAGGTGCAGTGCCCGCTGGAGGTGGCCGCCAGTTCGGGTCGGCGCTCCAGAATCTCGTCGAGCAAAAGCCGATAGTGGGCAGTGATGTTCTTCACATAGCCCATGTCTTTGTAGCGACCTTCGATCTTGAAGCTGCGGATGCCCGCGTCGATCAGCGCCTCCATGTTGGCGCTCTGGTTGTTGTCCTTCATGCTCAGCACGTGTTTGTCGTGCGCCACGAAGCGGCCTTTTTCATCCACCACCTGGTAGGGCAGGCGGCAGGTCTGGCTGCAGTCACCCCGGTTGGCGCTGCGCCCGGTGTGGGCGTGGCTGATGAAGCACTGGCCGCTGTAGGCCACGCACAGGGCCCCGTGCACGAAAAACTCCAGTGCCGCCCGGTTGCCTTGGCCATGGGGGCCCAGCG
>JBASFL010000007.1:0-1930 GCA_049653005.1 Burkholderiaceae bacterium
CCGCTGCGGTACTGCTCGCGCAGCGACGGGCTGGTGGTGTTCATGGTGGGGGCGCGTACCGGGCTCAGGCGGGCTGGGCTTGGGGCAGTTTCACAAAGGCGGGCGGCGGGGGGCTGCCAGCAGACAGGGTCAGCACCTCGTAGCCGGTTTCGGTCACCAATATGGTGTGCTCCCATTGGGCAGACAGCGAGCGGTCTTTGGTCACGATGGTCCAGCCATCGCCCAGTTCTTTGATGTCGCGTTTGCCCGCGTTGATCATGGGTTCGATGGTGAACGTCATGCCAGGCTTCAACTCTTCCAGCGTGCCGGGTTTGCCGTAGTGCAACACCTGGGGCTCTTCATGGAACTTCTGGCCAATGCCATGGCCGCAAAATTCACGCACCACGGTGAAGCCCAAGCCTTCTGTGAATTTTTGAATGGCGTGGCCGATGTCGCCCAGCCGTGCCCCCGGGCGCACCAGTTCAATGCCTTTCCACATGGCTTCATAGGTGGTGCTGACCAGGCGTTTGGCTTGAATGGAGCAATCGCCAATCAGAAACATGCGGCTGTTGTCGCCAAACCAGCCGTCTTTGATGACGGTGACGTCCACATTGACGATGTCCCCTTTTTTCAGGGGCTTGTCGTTGGGAATGCCGTGGCACACCACCTGGTTGACCGATGTGCACAGGTGGCCGGGGTAGGGCGGATAACCGGGGGGCTGGTAGCCGATGGTGGCCGACACCGTGCCTTGTTGCTTCATGAATTCGGCCGCCAGGCGGTCAATTTCCAACGTGGTGATGCCCGGCTGGATGAATGGGGTGATGTGGTCCAGCACTTCCGAGGCCAGGCGGCAGGCGGTGCGCATGGCGGCAATGCCAGCCGCGTCTTTGTAAGTGGTGCTCATGGCTGAAATTATCCCATTGGGCCGAGACCGGTGCTGGTCTGAGGAGGGGCCGGTAAAATTCGCCTGAGTTTCCGATTTCAGCCTCCCCATCCCCACACGGGGTGCTCCACGCACCTTGCCAACCCGCCACGCCACCGTGACCCTGCCACTGCACACCTTTTTGGGCGGCAACGCCCTCAGCCCATTCAAAGCCCGCCAACTGTTGCCACAGCTCCAGGCCGTGAGCGACAAAATTGTGGGCCTGTCGGCCCGTTTTGTGCATTTGGCGATGTTCGATGGCGGTGTGCCCGACGACGCCACCGTGCAACGCCTGGGCGAGTTGCTGACCTACGGCGACCCGTTTGAAGGCCCCAACGCTGCGGCCAGTGTGGCGTTAAGTGTGTCGCCCCGCCTGGGCACGGTGTCGCCCTGGGCCTCCAAGGCCACCGACATTGCCCACAACTGCGGTCTGGCTGTGCGCCGGGTGGAGCGCATCACCGAGTACACGCTGGCGCTCAAAAAGCCCTTGCTGGGAAAAAGCGAGCTGAGCAACGACCAGCTGCACGCCGCCGCCGCGCTGCTGCACGACCGCATGACCGAAAGCGTGCTGTTCGACGCTGCCCAACTCAACGCGCTGTTCACCGAGCTGCCCGCCGCTCCCATGGCGCACGTGGACGTGCTGGCCGGTGGCCGCCCTGCACTGGAAAAAGCCAACGTCGAATTCGGCCTCGCCCTGGCCGACGACGAGATGGACTACCTGGTGACCAGCTTCACCGCGCTGGGCCGCAACCCCACCGACGTGGAGTTGATGATGTTCGCGCAGGCAAACAGCGAGCACTGCCGCCACAAAATTTTCAATGCCGAATTCACGGTGGACGGCGTGGCGCAAGACCACAGCCTGTTCGGCATGATCCGCCACACCCATCGCACGGCGCCGCAGCACACGGTGGTGGCGTACTCGGACAACGCCTCCATCATGGAAGGCCACGCGGTGCAGCGCTT
Organism: Burkholderiaceae bacterium; assembly: GCA_049653005.1. Lineage (GTDB taxonomy): Bacteria > Pseudomonadota > Gammaproteobacteria > Burkholderiales > Burkholderiaceae_C > UBA2334. Next base: position 1,865 of record JBASFL010000007.1, read on the forward strand.
TACGGCAAAATTTGAAGGAAAAAGTGCCTCCAGCGCTTTACCATCAAGCGTTCCAAGCTATCAAAT
>JBASFL010000008.1:0-14987 GCA_049653005.1 Burkholderiaceae bacterium
GGCCAGCGCGTGCTGCTGCCCCTGCTCAGCGCCAGTGCCGAGGCCCCCACCGACCTGGTGCTGTCCCACAGCGACACCGACCACGTGGGCGGCGCGCTGGCCGTGCTGGCCCGCCACCCGCAAGCGGCGGTGTGGGCCTCGTTCAGCCCGCCCGACTTGGCCACCGCGTGGTCAGACACCGCCCAACTCGCGGTCGAAAGCCAGGCCGTGCAGGCCGGCCAGCGCAGCTGGACGCGTTGCGAAGCCGGGCAACACTGGGTGCGCGACGGCGTGCGTTTTGACGTGTTGCACCCCACGCCCGGTGCTTATGAAAAGCGCACCGCCAGCAACAACCTGTCGTGTGTGGTGTGGGTGCGCGGCACCCATGGCGCGGCCCTGCTGACCGGTGACCTGGACGCCGCCCACGAAGCGCAACTGCTGGCCCGTCACCCCGAAGGCCTGCCCTCCACGGTGCTGATGGCCCCGCACCACGGCAGCAAACATTCGTCGTCGCCCCCGTTTTTGGCCGCTGTGGCCCCGCAATGGGTGCTGGTGCAAGCCGGGCACCGCAACCGCTACGGCCACCCCGCGCCCGAGGCGCTGGCCCGCTACCAGGCGCAAGGCGCACGCTGGGTTGCCACGCCAGAGTGCGGGGCCCTGACGTGGCACAGCGCCCAGCCCGCGCAAGTGGGGTGTCACCGGCAGGTGGTGCGGCGCTATTGGCACTGGGTGCTGCCGCGCGAAGCCCCAGCCCTTGACCCAGACAGCCCCGAGCCCCCCACGCCGGTGTGGTGAAAGTGCACGCGTTTGGTGCGGTATCCCTTCACCTGGCCCGGTAATTGCTATGCTGGGGTGCAGACACCTTAGGACCATGCCCATGCAACTCCAGAAGTTCGATGAAATGAATGCCTCACCCGAGCAGGTGCGGGCCCATTACGAAAACTACGCCCGCTGGCTGGCCCAGCAGCCCGAAGACGTGATGCAGTCACGCCGGGAAGAGGCGGAAATGATCTTCCGCCGCGTTGGCATCACCTTCGCCGTTTACGGCGCCAAGGACGAAGACGGCTCGGGCACCGAACGCCTGATTCCCTTTGACCTGATTCCCCGTGTCATTCCCGCCCACGAGTGGAAAAGCATGGAGGCCGGGCTGGTGCAGCGCGTCACCGCGCTCAACCGCTTCATTCACGACGTGTACCACGGCCAGGAAATCATCAAAGCCGGTGTGGTGCCGGCCGAGCAAATCTTCCAGAACGCCCAGTTCCGCCCTGAAATGATGAACGTGGACGTGCCCGGCGGCGTGTACAGCCACATCAGCGGCATCGACATCGTGCGGGCACCCGACGCCAAAGGCAACGGCGAGTACTACGTGCTGGAAGACAACCTGCGCGTGCCCAGCGGCGTGAGCTACATGCTGGAAGACCGCAAGATGATGATGCGGCTCTTCCCCGAGCTGTTTGCCGAAAACCGCGTGGCCCCCGTGGCCCACTACCCCGACCTGCTGCTGGAAACCCTGCGCGCCGTCAGCCCCGCCACCACGGCCGAGCCCACGGTGGTGGTGCTGACCCCCGGCATGTACAACAGCGCCTACTTCGAGCACGCTTTCCTGGCCCAGCAAATGGGCGTGGAGCTGGTCGAAGGGCAAGACCTGTTTGTGAAAGACAACTTTGTCTACATGCGCACCACACGCGGCCCCAAGCGGGTGGACGTGATCTACCGCCGCGTGGACGACGACTTTTTGGACCCCCTGGCCTTCCGCCCCACCTCAACCCTGGGCTGCGCGGGCCTGCTGGACGTGTACCGCAGCGGCAACGTGACGCTGTGCAACGCGATTGGCACCGGGGTGGCAGACGACAAGTCCATCTACCCCTACGTGCCGCAGATGATCGAGTTCTACCTGGGCGAAAAACCCATTTTGAACAACGTGCCCACCTTCATGGGCCGCAACGCCGACGACCTGAAGTACATCCTGGCCAACCTGAAAGACCTGGTGGTGAAGGAGGTGCACGGCGCGGGCGGCTACGGCATGCTGGTGGGGCCTGCGTCCACCAAGGCCGAGATTGAAGACTTCCGCCAGGCCGTGCTGGCCAACCCCAGCGGCTACATCGCCCAGCCCACGCTGAGCCTGTCCACCTGCCCCACCTACGTGCAAAGCGGCATTGCGCCGCGCCACATCGACCTGCGCCCCTTCGTGCTCAGCGGCAAAACCGTGCAGATGGTGCCCGGTGGCCTGACCCGCGTGGCGCTGAAAGAGGGCTCGCTGGTCGTCAACTCGTCGCAGGGCGGGGGCACCAAAGACACCTGGATTCTGGAAGCCTGATTCCAAAAAACCATAGCACACAAACGAGATATAGAAAGCGCCAGATGCTCTCCAGAACCGCTGACCATTTGTTTTGGATGTCCCGCTACACCGAGCGGGCCGAAAACACCGCCCGCATGCTGGACGTGAACTACCAAACCAGCCTGTTGCCCCAGTCGGCCGCCGTGGCCCAAGTGGGCTGGGAAGGGCTGCTGTCCATCAGCGAGCTGATGCCCGCCTACAAAGCCAAACACGGCGCCGTGACCGCGCGCAACGTGCTGGACTTCATGGTGCGCGACGAAACCAACCCCTCCAGCATCTTGTCGTGCCTGCTGGCCGCGCGTGAAAACGCCCGTGCCGTGCGCGGTGCCCTCACCACCGAGGTGTGGGAAACGCTCAACACCACCTGGCTTGACGTGAACAAGCTGCTGAAGGGCAAAGACTTTGAACGCGACCCGGCGCAGTTTTTCGAGTGGGTGAAGTTCCGCTCGCACCTGTCGCGCGGCGTGGCCATTGGCACCATGCTGCAAGACGAGTCGTTTCACTTCTACCGCATGGGCACCTTTTTGGAGCGCTCAGACAACACCGCCCGTTTGCTGGACGTGAAGTTCCACGCCGTGGAAAGCGACTTTTACGGTGCCGCCAGCGAGATGGACCAAGAGTACGACTTCTACCACTGGAGCGCCATTTTGCGCAGCGTCAGCGCCTTCGAGGTGTACCGCAAGGTGTACCGCGACGTCATCAAGCCCGAGCGTGTGGCCGAGCTGCTGATCCTGCGCCCCGACATGCCCCGCAGCCTGGCCGCCAGCATGAACGAGGTGGTCAACAACCTGAGCATGGTCGCCAGCGACCACAGCAGCGAAACCCACCGCCGCGCGGGCAAACTGAAGTCAGACCTGCAATACGGCCGCATTGACGAAATTTTGGCCACCGGCCTGCACGCCTACCTCACGCACTTCCTGGACCGCGTGAACGACCTGGGTGGCCGCATCAGCCAGGACTATTTGATGCCGTCGGTGTCGGCCTGACCCGCACGCACCCGCTCAGGGCTGGAGAATCGGGCGGATGAAACTCAGTATTTTTCACACCACCCGCTACCACTACAGCGCGCCCCTGCGCCACACCGTGCAAATGCTGCACCTGTGGCCCACCAGCGGCCCCTGGCAAACGGTGGAGTTTTGGGCCATCAAAGCCCCGGCCCCCGTGCACGGGCGGCTGGACGGCTTTGGCAACCAGGTGCACCAGTTCAGCCTGGCGGTGCCCGCCAGCGCCGCACCAGTGCTGAGCGCAGAGATCGAGGCCAACGGCATCGTGCACACAAACGGTGCATCGCTGGTGACGGACATGCCCCACATGCCCGACCCCGCCGTGTATTTGCGCTCCACCCCCATGTCCGAGGCCCACCCGCGCCTGGCCGACTGGGCCCGGCAGGTGCTGGGTGCACAGGCCGCCGCACAGCCCGCCACCCCGGCCAGCGCGCTGGCCCTGGCCGTGGCCGTGGGTGAGCAGGTGCGCTACCGCAAGGGCAGCACCGATGTGGAAACCACCGCCCTGGAAGCTTTCGACTGGGGCCTGGGCGTGTGCCAGGACCAGGCCCATGTGCTGGTGGCCGTGTGCCGCAGCCTGGGCTGGCCCGCCCGCTACGTGAGCGGCTACTTTTACGCCGCCGACGAGCCCGACCTGGCCAGCCACGCCTGGGCCGACGTGTGTGTGGACGTGGCCACCCGCCAGTGGCTGAGCCTGGACGTGACCCACGCCTGCCCCACCGACGAGCGCCATGTGCGCCTTGCCGCTGGCACCGACTACAGCACCTGCCCGCCCATCAAGGGGCTGCGCCAGGGCGGGGGCCAGGAGCGGCTGGAAGTGAACATCAGCCTCACGGCCATTTGAGCGCGGTGCTTCACGCCCATTTTTCAAGCCAAAATGGCACCCAGCGCTTGACTGTTATCAACAGTCAGCTACAAATTTTCTTCACCCACACGGCGGTTCACCCCCTGGTCGCGGTAGTGCGCCGCCTTGGCTTCGTACATGGCGTGGTCGGCGGCCTGGGCCGCCAGGTCCAGTGAGCCCCCGGCCGGGCAGGTGGCCGCACCGATGGCAAAGCTCAGCGGGTGGCCGGGGTAGAACTGGTTGTTCATCTCCAGCACCGACATCACCCGCTCGCGCACGGCTTGCGCCCCGCGCTCGTCGGTGGCGGGCATCAGCACCACAAACTCGTCACCGCCAATGCGGGCCGCGCAGGCGGGCGCGTCCACGGCTTTGGCAAACACCTCACCGGCACGGCGCAGCATGGCGTCGCCGGCCGCGTGGCCCTGCTCGTCGTTCACGCGTTTCAAACCGTTCAGGTCAATGGCCAGCACACTCACCGGCCACGGCCCTTTGCGCGACAGGCGGTTGAGTTCTTCGGCGTAGAACGAGCGGTTGCGCAGCTTGGTCAGCACGTCGTGTTTGCCCAGGTATTCCAGGTAAGCCTCGGCCTTTTTGCGGGCGGTGATGTCCACCAGCGACACCAGCACCATGTCCCACTCGGCTTCGTGTCCGGGCATCACGTGGAACTGCATGTGGATGTGCAGCTGGCTGCCGTTGAGCGAGTGGTTCACCACCTCGCGCTGTTGGAAGGTTTTGCCGTGCCACAGGTCCACCAGCTGGTCTTTGAACGAGGCGTGCATTTCGTCGCGGAACACGCGCCCGATGTCGCGCAGCAGGTGCTGCTTGTCGGTGGCGGCGAACATGTGCAGGGTGTGCTGGTTCACGTCGATCACGCGAATTTCCTGCATGCAGCGGGTCACAAACTCGGGGTGCACCTGCACAAAGGTGGCGAAATCGTCAATGCCCAGGCACCGCACCTCGTCCAGCAGGCGTTTGATGGCGCTGAAGTCTTCCACCCACAGCGAAACGGGGGACAGCTCGAACAGGTTGCGCGCGTAGTGCTCGCGCTCGGCCAGTGCCAGGGTGGCAGCGGCTTGCTGGGTGACGTCTTCCAGGGTCAGCAGCACGCGGTCCCAGGTGGTTTCGTGCCCGTCCAGGATGCGGGCGCGCAGCCGCACCTCCAGCCGCTGGCCGTCCAGCGTGTGGTTGTAGGTTTGGTTGCTGAACTCGCGCTGGCCGTCCCACAACTGGCACAGCTCGCTGATGAACCGGGTTTGCATGTCGCCGCTGAACACCTCGCCCAGCCGGTCTTGCAGCTCTTGCAGGCTGCTGGCTTTGAACAGGTCCAGCGTGTGCCGGTTCACCCGGATGATGCGCACGGCCCGGGTGCACTGCGCCACGCGCTCGGGGTCGGCGGTCAGGTGGGGTGCCAGCTCGGTCACGCCCTGGGCGCGCCAGTGGTCAAACAGCTGCTTGACGCCGCTGAAGTCTTCCAGCCACAGGGACACGGGGGCCAGGTCGAACATGTGCTCGAAGTCAGACGGGGTGTGGCTCATGGTGTCAATCCGGAAACGCTGCCGGGCAGCTGTGTGTGTTTCAAAGCGCAGGCTGTGCAACCAGCTTCACCCCCAGCGCAGCGCAAACGCGGGCGATGGTGTCAAAGCGGGGATGAGCGTTGGGGCGCAAGGCTTTGTACAGGGCCTCGCGGGTCAGGCCACTGGCCTTGGCCACCTCTGTCATGCCCCGGGCGCGGGCAATCACGCCCAGCGCGTGGTTCAACTCGGCGGGGTCGTTTTCTTCCAGCACCAGGGTCAGGTAGATGGCAATGTCTTCATCCGTCCTGAGTTCTTCTGCCATGTCGAAGTCGGGCAGGTCTGCGACGTTGATTTTTTCGGGCATGTCAGTACTCCTTCAAATGGTTTTGGACAGGGCAATGGCCGCAGCAATGTCTGCCTGCTGGGTGCTTTTGTCGCCACCGCCCAGCATCACCACCAGCACATCCCCTTGTTGCACGTAGTACATGCGCCAGCCTGGGCCGAAGAACTCGCGCATTTCAAACACACCGTCACCCACCGGGGCCACATCTCCCAGCAACCCGCGCTGCGCTTTGTCGAGTCGCTTGTTCAGTCGAATGCGGGTTTGTGCATCACGCATGGTGCCTAGCCACGCTCTGAATTCTGGTAGTCGTTTGACTGTGTACATGGCGAAGTGTAATCACTTGTTCACATTTTCACGAGCCATGCGCGCTGCGATGGCTTCGCCCAGCTCGATCACGGCCAGCGCGTAGTAGCTGCTCCAGTTGTAGCGGGTGACGGCGTAAAAGTTGTCGGTGCCGGCCACGTAGCTGGGCGGTTGGCCGCCCTGGGCGGGGTCGCCGTTGTGCAGCTCGATCAGGGCCAGCGGGCCGTTGTGGGCCTGTGCCTCCAAGGTCAGCACGGCGCCCTTGGCCTGGAAGCTGGCCACACTGAAACTGGGCAGGATGTCGGGGGCCAGCAGGGCGTCCATGTCCAGCCGCGTGGTGTCGAAGCTGACGGGGTAGTGCGTGGGCACGCCGGGCTGCCAGCCAAAGGATTTGAAATAGTGGGCCACGGAGCCGATGGCGTCTGCCGGGGTGCCGAACAGGTCCACCTTGCCATCGCCGTCAAAGTCCACCGCGTATTTGGCCCAGCTGGTGGGCATGAACTGGGGCATGCCCATGGCCCCGGCGTAGCTGCCGCGCAGGCTGTTGGGGTCGATGCTGGCGCGGTGGGTGAGGCTGAGGTATTGCTCCAGCTCGCCCAAAAAGTACTCAGTGCGGGCGGCGGCGCGGGGGTGGGCGGTGGGGAAGTCGAACGCGAGGGTGGCCAGCGCGTCGATCACGCGGTAGTTGCCCATGTGCTGGCCATACAGCGTTTCCACCCCGATCACGCCGACGACGAGGCTGGCGGGCACGCCGGTGTCGGCCTCGGCTTTGTCGAGCCAGCGTTTGTGTTTTTCCCAAAAGGCCTGGCCCGCCCTCAGGCGGATGGGCTCGATGAAGCGGGCGCGGTAGGCGGCCCAGTTTTTGGCCGTGGCTTTGGGCGCGGGCAGCATGGCTTTTTGCACGCTGGGCAGCTTGCGGGCCTGGGCCAGCAGGGCGCGCACTTGGGGGCCATCCAGGCCACGGCGCTGGGCCACGTCATCGGCGAAGCGCATGGCGGCGGCGTGTTGGGCGTAGGTTTCGGTTGGGGTTTCTTTTTTTGGCTTTTTTTTGGCCTCAGCGCTTGTTGCGTATAGGGTTGCAGCTACTGAAATACACAGGGTCAATGCCAGCCACAGCGGGCGGTGGCGGGCAGGGGGCGAAGCGGGTGATGGCAACGTGGTCATGGTGTCAGGGCGCTGGCGTGGGCCAGCGCAGGGTGGAATGGGTGCGGCGCAAAGTGGCAAGGTCTTGCGCGGGGTTGGGGGGCGCGTAGCGGAGCGCTTCGAGTTGCAGCAGCCACTGGGCCACGGCAGGTGTGTGGGGGTGGTGGGCAAACTGGCTGTGCAGTTGCTGGGCCAGCTGACGGGGCGTGCTGTCCGGCCCAGCCTCCAGCCCCAGGCGTTGTGCCTGGCGGCGGGCCTGTTGCAGCAGGCGCAGCCAGGGGTCGTGCTGGCGGCGTTCCCACAGGGCCCAGGCCGCACCGGCCAAGCTGACCGCGCTGAGCAGCCCGGCCAGCACGTAGCCCAGGTCTTGCCAGCTGGGCGAGGCAAAGCCCAGGTTTTTCAGCAAATCGAGCTGGCGGCTCTGTGAATAGTTCAGCACCCACTGGTTCCAGCGGTTGTTGACGGCTTCCCAGGTGGCGCGCAGGTGTTCGGTCAGCGCGGGGCTGAGGGTGCCCAGGGCCTGGCCCACCAGGCCACCGGGCACGGCCAAGCGTTGCAGCCCGGCGGTGCGGCTGGGGGCCACGGCGGCGGTGGGGTCCACGCGCACCCAGCCTTGGCCGGCCAGCCACACCTCGGTCCAGGCGTGGGCGTCGCTTTGGCGCACGGTGTAAAAGCCGTCCACCGGGTTGCGTTCGCCACCCTGGTAGCCGGTGACCACGCGCGCCGGAATGTCCAGCGAACGCATCAGCACCACAAAGGCCGAGGCGATGTGTTCGCAAAAGCCCAACTTGCGGTCAAACCAAAACTCGTCGGCGCTGTGGGTGCCGTAGGGGCCGGGCTCCAGGGTGTAGAGGTAGTCGCCGGTGCGCAGTTCGGTCAGGGCGCGGGCCACCAGGGCGGGGGCCGCGTCGGGGCTGTGGCCGCTGTCTTGCCGCCAGCGCTGGGCCAGCGCCATCAGCCGGGGGTTGAAGCCGGGGGGCAGCTCCAGAAAGTCTTGCAGGCCCACCTCGGCGGTCAGCGGCCCGTGGCGAAACTGCGGGTGGCTGGTGGCGGTGTAGCGCACCAGCTCGGTGATGGGCTTGTTAGACACCCATTGCAGCGCGGGCGTCAGCGTCAGTTCGTGACCGGGCAGGGTGGGGGCCTGTGGGGTGGCGTCGAGCACCATGACCCAGGGTTGCTGGCTGGGCTCCAGCGTGACCTCGTAGCGCACGGCGGGCCCTGCCACTTGCAGCCCATGTTTCAGCTGCAAGGGCTCGGGCAGGCTGGAGCGGGGGCTGCGCCAGGTGCTGCCGTCAAACCGGCTGAGCACGGGGCCACGGAAATACAGGTCGCTGGTGGCGGGGGCTGGGCCGTCGAACTTCACGCGCAGGGCCACACGGGTGTCTTGCGCCAGGCTGGCGATGTGGCCCACCTGCATCTGGCCCGACAGGCCGGTGCGCCCGGCCATGCCATCGCCCGGAATGCCCCACAACGGTGCCACGCGCGGAAACAGCACAAACAGCACCACCATGACCGGCGCACCCAGCAGCGCCATGCCCCCGGCCACGCGGGCGGCGTGCCACAGCGGGGGCTTGCCGGTGGGCATGTGGGCGTTGACCAGCGCGGTCAGCAGGCCCCACAGGGCCAACAAAATGCCCAGCGCGGTGAGCAGGCTTTGCGAGTAAAAAAAGTGCGTCAGCAGGGTGAACAGCGCCAGAAAAAACACCACGAATGCATCGCGCCGGGCGCGCAGCTCCAGGGTTTTCAGGGCCAGCAGCACCACGATGAGCGTGACCCCCGCGTCGCGCCCCAAAAGGGTGCGGTGTGTGAGTAAGGTGGCCCCAATGGTGAGCGCCAGCAGCCCCAGCCGCCACCAGCGCGAAGGCAAGGGTTGGCCCTGCCACGCCAGCGTGCCGCGCCAGCCCAGCACGGCGGCGGTCAGGGCTATGCACCACAGCGGGATGTGTTCGGCCTGCAGCACCACCACCCAGCCGATCAGGGCCAGCCACAGCAGGGTGTCGCGCGCGTCGCGGGGCAGGGCGGCCAGGCGCTGGCGCAGGTTGCCTTGCCCGGTGGGGTGAGGGGCGTTGGGTGTCAGCACAGGGCCAGGGCCTCCAGGCATTGCAGGCGGTGGGCACCGCCTTGCGCGGGGGCAAATTCACGCCCCGGCAGGCGCAGGCCGTAGTGTTGGCCCAGCCGCTCGGCTTGCAGCACCCAGGCGGTCAGGCGCGAGGCGCGCAGTTCGGTGTCTGCCGTGCCTGTGTGGGCCCAGTCCAGCCACAGTTCGTGGGTGTGTTGGGCGCTGGCGTGGTCGCGGCTGACCAGGTCGGCCGAGCCGCGTGCCATGGCTTGGGCCACGCGTTTCCACACCACGGCTTTCAGGGGGTCGCCCCGGCGGTAGGCGCGCACCCCGTCAAATTCACCACTGGGTGCCGAGGGGGCTGCGGCGGCGGTGCCCGCTTTTGGGGTGCCTGGCGGCAAAGGCGGGGGCGCGGTTTCGGGCGTGGGGTAGGCCAACACGGTGGCGGCGGGCCGCCACAGCGTCCACACCCGGAAAGTGCCCAGCGGAAACCGGGTTTCGGCACTGAGCGCGGGCAGGGCGTGCCGCCCCCGCCCGGGCGGCACCCAGCCCACGGTGACGGTGGCGCTGCCTTGGGGCGGCACGTCCACATGGGCCCAGTCGGTGGGGTGTTTGATCTGGCCGCTGACCGCCGCGCCAATGCCGTAGCGCACGCGCGACTGCGCGCTGCTGAGGGTGATGTGCAGCTGCGCCGCCGTGCCGGCAAAGCAGGGCGCAGGCGGGGCCAGGTGCAAGGTGAGGCCGCGCAAGGTGCCGTGGCTGATGTGCATGCCCACCACCGCGCTGCCGGCCAGCAAAAAGGTCAGCAGGTAGCCCAAATTGAGCTGGTAGTTGATGCTGCCCACCAGCATCACCAGCAGGGTGAGCGCCAGCATCCAGCCCGGGCGGGTCGGCAGGATGTAGACGTTGCGTTGGGTCAGCAGCAGGCTGTCGGTGGCGGGCAGGCGCGAGGTGAGCCACGCGCCCAGCCGGGACTTCAATCGCTGCCAGGGGTTGAACATGGGTTTTCCGAAGCGGCCCACCGAGGCGTGGCGTGTCAGGGCAAGGGCGTGGCTGCCAGCAGGGCGCGCACCTGTTCCACCGCGCCGCGCCCGGCGTTGTGCAGCGGGCTCAGGCGGTGGGCGGCGGTTTGGGGCAACACGTCGGCAATGTCGTCGGGGGCCACGTAGCCGCGTCCGGCCAGAAACGCTTGTGCTTTGGCGGCGCGCACCACGGCAATGGCCGCGCGTGGGCTCAGCCCCTGCACAAACCAGCGGCCGTCGCGGGTGGCGGCCACCAGGTCTTGCAAATAATCCAGCACCGGGTCGGCCAGGTGAACGGCCAGCACTTGGGCTTGCAGGGTGGCGAGCTGTGCGGGGGTGATGACGGCGGGCAGGGTGTCGAGCAACTGGCGGCGGTCCTGGCCGTGCAGCAGGGCGCGTTCGGCCGTGCGGTCGGGGTAGCCCAGGCTCAGGCGCATGTGAAAGCGGTCCAGCTGTGACTCGGGCAGGGCATAGGTGCCCAGCTGGTCTTGGGGGTTTTGCGTGGCAATAACAAAAAATGGCTGGGGCAGGGCGCGGGTTTCGCCCTCCACCGTCACCTGCCGTTCTTCCATGGCTTCCAGCAGGGCGCTTTGGGTGCGGGGGCTGGCGCGGTTGATTTCGTCGGCCAGCAGCACCTGGGCAAACACGGGGCCGGGGTGGAACACAAACGATTCGGAGCCCCGCTCGTACACCGAAATGCCGCTGAGGTCGGAGGGCATCAAATCGGCGGTGAACTGCACGCGCGAAAACTGCAGCCCGAACGAGCGGGCCAGCGCATTGGCCAGCGTGGTTTTGCCCACGCCGGGCACGTCTTCAATCAGCAGGTGGCCCCCGGCCAGCAGGCAGGCCACCGCGTCGTGCACCTGGGCCTGTTTGCCCACCAGCACCGTGTTAAGCTGATTCAGAAGCTGTTTGACGGCGGCATCTGCGCTGGCTTGTGGGGCTGTTTGTGCTTGCATGGGCTGCAACCTTACCGCAATTCCCCCCATGACCGAGCCCATCCCCGAACACCCCCACACCCTCTTGCACGCCCGCGACGCGCGCGGTGTGCACACCCTCACGCTGAACGACCCCAAAGCCTTCAATGTGCTCAGCGAGGCCATGCTGGCCGCGTTGCAAACCGCCCTGGCCGAGGTGGCGCATGACGGCGGTGCCCGCGCGGTGGTGCTGGCGGCCAACGGCAAGGCGTTTTGCGCCGGGCACAACCTGAAAGAAATGCTGGCCACGCCCGAGCTGGGCTACTACCAAAAGCTGTTTGCCCAGTGCAGCAGGGTGATGCTGGCCATTCAGGCCTTGCCGGTGCCGGTGATTGCCCGTGTGCAGGGGCTGGCCACGGCGGCAGGTTGTCAGTTGGTGGCGCAGTGCGATTTGGCGGTGGCGGTTGACACCGCCACGTTTGGCGTGAACGGCATCGACGTGGGCCTGTTTTGCGCCACGCCCAGCGTGCCGCTGTCGCGCAACGTGCCGCAAAAAGTGGCCATGGAAATGCTGCTGACCGGCGGGTTCATCACCGCCGAGCAGGCCCTGGTCCAGGGGCTGCTGAACCGTGTGGCCCCCGCCCATGCGCTGGATGACACGGTGGAGTCATTGTTGACCGCCATTCTGGCCAAACCTGTCGAAGCACTGGCCATGGGCAAAGCACTGTTTTACCAACAGCGCGAAACCGGCTTGGCCGCTGCCTACCAGCTGGCAGGCCAGAGCATGGCGTGCAACATGGCGTTGCCCGTGGCCCAGGAAGGCGTGCGCGCCTTCACCGAAAAACGCCCGCCCAGCTGGCGTGCCTGATTCCCGTGACCGATTTTTCTGACATTCCATGAACCCCAAGGCGATAGACGATTTTTCCACCTGGATTGAGGTGTTTGCCCAGCGCGGTGTGCTGGTCGAGCTGGGCGCGCTGGTGCTGTGTGTGCTGGTGGCGTGGGGCGCGGTCAGTGGCCTGCGCCGTGCGCTGGAGCTGCAAGATGAACGCTCCATCTGGTTTGGCCGCAGCGTGTTCGACGGCGTGTTGTTCCCGGCGTTGTTGCTGGGGCTGGCCTACGTGGCTCGGGCGGTGGTGCTGCACTTTTACCCGCAGGCGCTGTTCAAGGTGGCCATTCCGGTGCTGATTTCGCTGGTGGTCATCCGCGTTGGGGTGAAGGTGTTGCAGGCCGCGTTTCAGGACAAGCCCTGGGTGCGGGTGGTTGAGCGCACCATTTCCTGGTTCGCCTGGGGGGCCATGGTGCTGTGGGTCAGCGGCTTGTTGCCGCTGGTGTTGAATGAGATGGAGCAGGTGTCGTGGAAAGTGGGCAGCAGCACGCTGACCCTGCGTCACCTGGTGGAGGGCGCGTTGACGGCCGGGGCGGTGCTGATTGCCACGCTGTGGATTTCAGCGGCCATTGAAAGCCGTTTGCTGAAATCGGCCACCGGCGGGCAACTGAGTGTGCGCAAGGCGTTGAGCAATGCCACGCGTGCGCTGCTGATGACGGTGGGCGTGATGATGGCGCTGTCGGCGGTGGGCATCGACCTCACGGCCCTGTCGGTGCTGGGCGGTGCCATCGGTGTGGGCATTGGCTTGGGCCTGCAAAAGCTCGCGGCCAACTACGTCAGCGGCTTTGTCATCTTGGCCGAGCGCAGCATGCGCATTGGCGACATGGTGCGGGTGGACAACTTCGAGGGGCGCATCACCGACATCAACGCCCGCTACACCGTCATCCGTTCGTTGCAGGGCCGTGAATCCATCGTGCCCAACGAAATGATCATCACCAGCCGGGTGGAAAACCTGTCGCTGGCCGACCCGAAGGTGTGGCAGTCCACCGTGGTGTCGGTGGGCTACGACAGCGATGTGGAGCAGGTCAGGGATCTGCTGATGGCCGCCACGCTGCAACAAGAGCGTGTGCTGCGCGACCCCGCCCCTTCGGTGTCGCTGTCGAACTTCGGGGCCGATGGCCTGGAGTTCACCGTGGGGTATTGGATTGCCGACCCCGAGAACGGTCAACTCAACGTGCGATCGGCCATCAACACGGCCATTTTGGGCAGCCTGCGGGCACACGCCATTGAAATTCCGTACCCGCAGCGCGTGGTCCACACACGGGTCACCCCAAGTTGATCCAAAGTCCGTATAATTCACAAAATAGCACGACCGTTCTTTTTCATTTTTCTTGGCCCTGAAGGGGCCGGGTTTTAGAATCTCAGGTTTACGTTACGTCAATCGGTGACCCCGTCACACACAACTCAGGAGCGCTCGCATGAAGGTATTGGTCGCAGTCAAACGCGTGGTGGACTACAACGTGAAAGTCCGGGTCAAGTCGGATGGCAGCGGGGTGGACATCGCCAACGTCAAGATGAGCATGAACCCCTTTGACGAAATCGCGGTGGAAGAAGCCGTGCGCCTGAAAGAAAAAGGCGTGGTCACCGAAGTCATCGCCGTCAGCTGCGGCGTCACCCAATGCCAGGAAACCCTGCGCACCGCCATGGCCATCGGCGCAGACCGCGCTGTTCATGTCGAAAGCGCAGACGAGTTGCAGCCATTGGCCGTCGCCAAACTCCTGGCCGCCCTCGTCGCCAAAGAACAACCCGGCCTCATCATCCTCGGCAAACAAGCCATCGACGACGACGCCAACCAAGTCGGCCAAATGCTCGCCGCTTTGAGCGACCTGCCCCAAGCCACCTTCGCCAGCACAGTCGAAGTGACCGATGGCCAGGCCCTCGTCACCCGCGAAATCGACGGCGGCTTGGAGACCCTCGCCCTGAGCCTGCCCGCAGTCATCACCACCGACCTGCGCTTGAACGAACCCCGCTACGTCACCCTGCCCAACATCATGAAGGCCAAGAAAAAGCCCTTGGAAACCGTGACACCGGCAGCCCTCGGTGTGGACGTCGCCCCCCGCCTCAAAACCCTCAAAGTCGCAGAACCCGCAGGCCGCAAAGCAGGTATCAAAGTGCCCGACGTCGCCACCCTTGTGGACAAGCTGAAAAACGAAGCCAAGGTCATCTGAACCCGAACAACCAAAAGAAGTAAAGGAACACACACCATGACCACACTCGTTATTGCCGAACACGACCACGCCAGCATCAAAGGCGCCACCCTCAACACCGTCACCGCAGCCATTGCCTGCGGCGCAGGTGATGTGCACATCCTCGTCGCAGGCCACAACGCCAGCGCCGCAGCACAAGCCGCAGCGAACATCGCAGGCGTGGCCAAAGTCATCCACGCCGACGGTGAGCCCCACGCCCACGCCTTGGCAGAAAACCTCGCAGCACAGGTGCTCGCAGCCCAAGCCACCCACAGCTACAGCCACATCCTGTTTGCTGCCACCGCCATCGGCAAAAACGCCGCTCCCCGCGTGGCCGCCAAGCTCGACGTCGCACAGATCAGCGAAATCAGCAAAGTCATCAGCAGCGACACATTCGAGCGTCCCATCTACGCAGGCAACGCCATCGCCACCGTGCAAAGCACCGA
>JBASFL010000009.1:0-74157 GCA_049653005.1 Burkholderiaceae bacterium
CACCACGCCCGGCCGGGGCGGCAAGCCGGGGCCGGGCACGTGGCGCTGCCAGGTCCCCAAGGCGGGCAGCACCAGTTGCCATTCATGGTGGGCAGCGGGGGCTTGCAGCACCTCCACCAGCGCGCCCACCGGCCAGCCTTGGCCGGGCAACAGCGCGTCCAGCGCCGGGTGGCCGCTGGGCCACGCCACACCCGGGGCCACCGGCAGCGCGTGGGCGCGCCAAACCCCGGGCAAAGCCGAGGGATCGGGCGTCACAGCGTGGGGGAAATCGGTGGGCATGGGGTGGCATGGCGGGGTGTTTAACTGTATTTTTATACAGTATTTTGACGCTGTCAAATGTGGCGCAAAACCCGATATGCTGAAACACCCCAACCGCCAGCGCCTGGGCGCGCACGCCCCACCCGCCGACATGCCACAACAGCAGCCCCCTTTGTCCACCGCGTTTGGCGCGCTCGACGCGGCCTCGTCCGACCTGATCCACAACATCGTGGACAACGTGCCGACGATGATTGCCTACTTCGACCATGGGCTGCTGTGCCGCTACGCCAACGCCAGCTACCGCCAGGTGTTTGAAACGCCGGGCAACCCGCTGGACGGGGCGCCGTTTGCCTCATTGGTGCTGCCACACCTGCGCGACGACATCCAGCCCCGCATGCAAGCGGCCCTGGCCGGGGAACCCCAGGCGTTTGAATACGAGCGCCACACCCACGACGGCCAACGCATGCAGGTGGAGGTGAAATACCGCCCCGATCTGCGCCAGGGCCAGGTGCACGGCGTGTTTGTGGAGCTGCACGACATCACCCACCACAAACGCATTGAAGACCTGGTGCTGGAAGCCAACCGCGACCTGGAAGAGCGTGTGCACGAGCGCACGGCCAAGCTGTTTGAAAGCGAACAGCGTTTTCGGTTGATGGTGGACGGTTTGCAGGACTACTGCATTTATTTCCTCGACGCCGAAGGCCACATCACCGACTGGACCGACAGCGCCCAGCGCATGCACGGCCTGCCCCCGCACCAGGCGCTGCGCCAGCACCTGGGCCTGTTGGTGGACGCCAGCCACCCCGGTGGTGCCCCGGCCGCACTGGCCCAGCTGCTGCGCCAGGCGGTGGGCCAAGGCCACGCCGAGTCCGACGGCTGGCAGGTGCGCCAGGGCCAGCCCCCTTTCTGGGCCCACACCACCCTGACCGCGCTGCGCAACGGCCGGGGCGAGTTGCAAGGCCTGAGCGCCATAACCAAAGACATGACGGCGGTGAAAAAGCTCGAAGCCGTGATGGGCGAACTGAACCGGGAGCTGGAGCAGCGGGTGCAACACCGCACCCGCGAACTGACCCTGGCCAACCGGGACATCGACGCCTTCGCGCACATGGTGTCGCACGACCTGCGTGCCCCGCTGCGCCACATTTCAGGCTACGTGACGCTGCTGCGCGAAGACCTGACCGAACACGAAACCGCCCTGCCCGCCCCCGTGGCGGGCGGCATGGCCCAACACCTGGACGCGGTGGACAAAGCCAACCGCCGCCTGGCCAAAATGATCGACAGCGTGCTGGAATACGCCCGCCTGGGCCGCACCACCCTGGAGCCCACCGACGTGGAACTGGGGCCACTGGTGTTGGCCCAAATGCGCCAGGCACAAGAGGGTGCCGCCGACCGGCACGTGGAATGGGTGCTGCCCGACACCTGGCCACAGGTGCGGGGCGACGCCCCCCTGCTGGGGCGGCTGCTGGGTTGCCTGCTGGACAACGCGCTGAAATACACGCGCCACACGCCCAACGCCCGCATCGAACTGGGCTGGCGCAACGCCACCCCGGCAGACCCCATGCCGTCCGACTTCCAGCCCGACGAAACCCGCACCGTGTTCTGGGTGAAAGACAACGGCGTGGGTTTTGACCGCGAGCGGGCCAACAACCTCTTCGTCATGTTCCAGCGCCACCACCACTCCATGGACTTCGAGGGCACGGGCACCGGGCTTGCGATAAGTCAACGCATCGTGGCCCTTCATCGCGGGACAATTCGGGCCGACAGCCAGCCCAACCAGGGCTGCACGGTCAGCATCGGCTTGCCGAGTTGACCCAACCCCCTCCCGAAAGACCGCCCCATGATGGATTTGAGCGCCCTGCTGGAACAACACGGCGAAGGCACAGTGCTGGCCGCTGGTGGCTTGGCACTGGGGCTGATGTTTGGGTTTTTTGCCCAGCGCTCCAAATTTTGTCTGCGCGCCGCCGTCATCGAGTTCTGGCACGGCCAGTTTGGCGAAAAACTGCCCGTGTGGCTGATGGCGTTTTCGTCGGCGGTGGTGGCGGTGCAGGTGCTCATTTTGGCTGGGGCGCTGGACGTGTCCACCTCGCGCCAGATGGCCAACACCGGCAGCCTGTCGGGGGCACTGGTGGGGGGCTTGCTGTTTGGCGTGGGCATGGTGCTCACGCGCGGCTGCGCCAGCCGCCTGCTGGTGCTGTCGGCCACGGGCAATTTGCGCGCCCTGCTCTCGGGGCTGATTTTTGCGGTGGCGGCGCAGGCGTCGCTGTCAGGTGCGCTGTCGCCCCTGCGCCAAACCATCAGCGGCTGGTGGACCATCGACGGCGGTTCGGGCCGCGACCTGCTGGCCTGGAGCGGCCTGGGCCACTGGGGCGGCTTGGCCATCGGTGTGCTGTGGCTGCTGGCCGGGGTGTTTTTTGCCATCCGCAACCGGTGGTCACCCATCAAATGGCTGACGGCCATCGTCACCGGGCTGACCGTGGCAGCAGCCTGGTGGTTCAGTTACCGCGTGGCACAAAACTCGTTTGAAGTGGTGAACGTGCAAGGCCTCACCTTCAGCGGGCCTTCGGCCGAGTGGCTGATGCGTGTGCTGGAAAACCCCGGCCCCAAAATCGGTTTCGACTTCGGGCTGATGCCCGGTGTGTTCGCCGGCTCGGCCATCGGCGCGCTGATCGGGCGCGAATGGAAACTGGAAGGCTTCAAAGACGGCCACAGCATGCGCCGCTACATCGCAGGCGCGGTGTTCATGGGTTTTGGCTCCATGCTGGCCGGGGGCTGCGCCGTGGGCGCGGGCATGACGGGCGGTGCCATTTTTGCCATCACCGCCTGGCTGGCCCTGGTGGGCATGTGGGTGGGCGCAGGCCTGATGGACCGCCTGATCGACGCCGTGCCGCCCAGCGGGAACTGAGCGGAACGGGGGAAAGACTCAAGCCCCGCAGCACTTCTTGAATTTTTTGCCGCTGCCGCACGAACACGGGTCGTTGCGGCCGGGGGTGTCGCCCTTGACCACGGTGCCCACGCGAGGGCCCAGGCTGCGCCAGATCTGGTGCAGGTCGTACACGGCCCACAGGGCTTCGCCAAAGGCGTTCAGGCGCACCTGGCTCACGCTGGGGGGGCCGTCTTCGGCGTACATGGACACGTCGGGCGTGGCGGTGTCGTCTTCGGTCAGGGTCACCAGCTTTTGCAGCGAGTCGTCCAGCCACTGGGCGGTGTCGCGGTCGCGGGGGGCTTCCCAGGCCTCGGTCCAGTTTTCCACCACGTACATGAAGCCCAGCGCCCACACCTGGGCGAACGAGGGCAACTCCAGCTCGGTGCTTTCGGCCTCCCAGGCGGCGCGTTCGTCGTCGGGCAAGGCGGCCACGGCGCCGCGCACGTCCATCACTTCGGGTGAAAAGGCGCGGTCGTCGTCCAGCGAATCGACCTTGGCTTGCAGGCTTTCGGCAATTTCAGCGCGGCGGCGGGCCCACAGAGCCAGGAAGCGGGCTTTTTGCTCGGGGCTGGCGAACAGGGCGGTTTCGCCCTCGAACTCGGGCAGCAGCGCGTCCACGGCTTCTTCGTCAGAAATGGGCTCGCGGGTGCAGACGACGGCGGCCAAAAAGCCTTCGCAGAATTCCCATTGGGGCACTTCTTCGTCGCGGGTGCGCAGGTCGTCGAGCAGGGTGTCGAGTTCGTCAAAGTCGTCGGAGGTGAGGGCTTCGGTGGCGTTCATGGCGGGTGGGGTCAAACAGTGGAAGGGGCGGCGGGCGGTTGCCATTTCGGCACCACGGTCACGCCTAGGGTGGCCAGCCGCTTTTTCAGGCGCAGCACGGCTTTGTCTTTGCTGATCAGCACCACGGGCACGCGTGCGCCCCCGGTGCCGTCGTTGCCTTGGGTCGAATGAAAAGCAGCCAGGTCAATGAACTTCTGGTCATCGCCGTCGGTGCAGGTGAAGCGGGCTTTGGGGGCCACGGGGTGCAAGGTGACCATCGCATCCCAGGCTTGCAGCACGGCAGCAGCGGCCTGGCCGTCGAGGGCCTGGCGGCGCACCAAGTGCGGGTAGGCCAACACACGCTCCAGTTCGTCGCGCATCACTTGGGTGGCGATCACTTGTGTGCCTGGCTGGGCCAGGGCAGCGCGCAGGGGCTCGGTGGCGGGGTCGGCAAACACCCACAGGTCGAGCACCACATTGGTGTCCAACACAAAAACCATCATGGGGCAGGCGTGGCGGGTGGCACGCTGTCAGCAGCAGGCTTGGCACGGGCGCTGCCGGCCACCAGGTCGAAGCGGAACAGGCGGCATTCGATGGGGCCGTTCCACATGGGCACGCGGCGCGATTCTTTCAGGCGCATCTGGCTGGGCAGTTTCAGGTCGGGGGTGAGCATCCAGGCCGTCCAGCCGCTGAAGTTCTTTTTCCAGTGCGAGGCCAAGCGGGGGAAGAAATCGCTGCCGCCCTCGTCGGTTTGTGCCTGTTCGCGGCCCATGCCCTGGGGCGCTGAACGCTCGGCTGGGGCGGCCACCCGGTGGACGCGGGGCGCGGCGCGTTCGTTGCGCTCACCGCGCTCGCCATAGCGGCCACCGCGCGGGTCGGCACGGAACTCGGCGCGCTGGCCTGCCACACCGGCGGCGGCGATGCGTTCGCCGTAGGGGGGGTTGAGCAGCATCACGCCGGGCCGCTCGCACGGGGGCATGCGCTGCAGCGCATCGCCACCCCGGAACTCGATGGCGTGGGCCACCCCGGCGCGCTCTGCGTTGCGCTGGGCAAAGTCCACCATGCGGTGCGACACGTCGCTGCCGAAGATGAACGGTGCATCGCCGTCTTTGAAGCTTTTTTGGCCTTCAGCGCTTGCTGCCACTGAATCTTCTGCTTCGTTTCTGATACCTTGCCACACGTGTGACTGGAAAGGCAGCAGTTTCTCGAAGCCAAAGCGGCGCGCCCATCCGGCCGGAATGCCCAGCGCCATTTGCGCAGCTTCAATGGCAATGGTGCCGCTGCCGCAGCAGGGGTCATACAGGGGCAGGTCAGCGCCTTGGCTGCCGTCCCACCCGGCGGCGGCCAGCATGGCGGCGGCCAGGGTTTCTTTCAGCGGGGCATCGCCCTTGTCTTCGCGCCAGCCGCGTTTGAACAGCGGCTCGCCCGAGGTGTCGATGTAGATGCTGACGTGGTCGGTGGTGAGGTGCACAAAAATGCGCACATCGGGCCGGGCGGTGTCCACGTCGGGGCGCACGCCGGTTTTGTGGCGGAAGCGGTCGGCCACCGCGTCTTTCACCTTGAGCGCGGCAAAGTTCAGGCTTTGCAGCGGGCTGTGCTGGGCGGTGATGTCGATTTTGAAGCTCTGGCGCGGCGTGAACCAGATTTCCCAGGCCACGCTGGCGGCAGCGTCGTACAGGTCGGCCTCGCTGCGGTAGGGCTCGTGGGCCAGTTGCACCAGCACGCGCTGGGACAGGCGGCTGTGCAGGTTGAGCTTCATGGCGTCGCGCCACGAGGCGTGCAGCATCAGCCCGGCGCGGCCGGTTTGGCCGCTCAGGCCGGTGACGCGTTGCACCTCGGTGGCCAGGTAGCCTTCCACGCCGGCGGCGCAGGGCAAAAAGAGTTGGAGTTGGTTCATAAGCGGCCCTGAGGATAACCGGGCACCGCGCCAAAGCCCATGCCTGGGCTAGACTGAAACCATGACCGCACCGACCGTCCACCCTCTGCACAGCCCGGTTTTGACCCGGTGGTTTCGCGCTTTGCTGGCCTGTGTGCTGCTGGCCCTGGCCCTGCCCGGCCACGCGCAAAACCTGAAAGGCTGGGACGAATGGAAGGCCGCCTTCCTGCTGCCCGACGGCCGGGTGGCCGACACGGGGCAGCGCAACATCAGCCACTCAGAGGGCCAGGGTTTTGGCCTGCTGCTGGCCACGGCGGCCAACGACAAAGCGGCCTTCGACAAAATGTGGGGCTGGACCCAAACCAACCTGGGGGTTCGGCCCGACGGCCTGTTTGCCTGGCGCTGGGAACCGGGCCGGGGCGTGACCGACGCCAACACCGCCACCGACGGCGACCTGTTCATTGCCTGGGCGCTGCAACGCGCCGCCGACAAGTTCAGACAACCCGCCTACAAAGACAAAGCAGCCGCCCTGGGCAAAGCCATCCGCGACAAAGTGGTGGTGGACGGCACGCCCTGGGGCACGGTGATCAAGCCCGGCGTGGCGGGGTTTGACACGCCGCAGGGCACGGTGGTGAACCTGTCGTATTGGGTGTTCCCCGCGTTTGAAGCCTTGCACAAGGTGGACCCCCACCCGCACTGGGAAGCGTTGACCAAATCCGGGTTGCGCCTGGTCGAAGTGGCCCGTTTTGGCCGGTGGGGTTTGCCACCCGACTGGCTGCTGCTGGTCAACCCCCTGCAACCCAGCCCTGGCCAAGAGCCCCGCTACGGCTACGACGCGCTGCGCATACCGCTGTACCTGCACTGGGCACGCAAGGCCAACGCCGACCGGCTGAGCCCCTTCAACAAGTTCTGGACACACTTCAAGTGCGACGCCTTTTTGCCAGGCTGGACCAACCTGACAGACAACTCCATCGACTCTTATGGGGCAGGGCCGGGTGTGCAGTCCATTCGCAGCCTGCTGACCACGGGCAAACCCCTGACCCCGCGCGAGCCCATGCGGACCCAGGGCTACTACACCGCCACCCTGGGCCTGATGGTGGAAGTGGCCGCACGAGAAGGCGGCAAATAACCCCCCGGGCGGGCAACCGACGCGCCGGGGGTCAAATGGATTTGCGCAAACTGGCCGGCGCGATGCGCAGCGCCTCGCGGTACTTGGCCACGGTGCGGCGGGCGCATTCGATGCCCTGCTCTTTCAGCATCTCGGACAACTGGCTGTCGGACAGCGGCTTTTTCGCGTCCTCGCCCGCCACCAGCTGCTTGATGAGCGCGCGCACCGCCGTGCTGGACGCGTTGCCACCGGTTTCGGTGCCCAGGCTGGAGCCGAAAAAGTATTTCAGCTCGTAGGTGCCAAACGGCGTGGACATGTATTTGGCCGTGGTCACGCGGCTGATGGTGGACTCGTGCAGGCCCAGCTCGTCGGCAATTTCGCGCAACACCAGCGGGCGCATGGCCAGTTCGCCATGGGCGAAGAAATTGCGCTGCCGCTCCACGATGGCGCTGCTCACACGCAAGATGGTGTCAAACCGCTGCTGGATGTTTTTGATGAACCACCGCGCCTCTTGCAGCCGCTGCTGCATGTGGGCCCCGCCCTCGCTGCGGTTGCCACGGCCTTCGCGCAGGGCGCTGGCGTACACGTCGTGCACGCGCAAGCGGGGCATCACGTCGGGGTTGAGCTGCACCTTGAAGCCACGCCCCGCACGGCTGACGATCACGTCGGGCACCACCACGTTGCGCTCCACGTTGGCAAAGCGGCGGCCGGGTTTGGGCTCCAGGCGGGTGATGAGGGTGAGGGCCTCGCGCGCGGTGGCTTCGTCCACCCCGCACAGGACGGCCAGTTTTTTGCTGTCGCGCCGGGCCAGCAGCTCCATGGGCTGGTCGCACAGGGCCAGCGCCGCACGGGCGGCAGGGGTGTTGCGCAGCTCTTCAATTTGCAGGCGCAGGCACTCGGCCAGGTGGCGGGCGCCCACCCCGGCGGGGTCCATGTGCTGCAACAGGCCCAGGGCCACGCGCAGGTGTTGCAACACGTCGTCGCGGCGCACCACCAAGTCGGGGTCTTGCGCCAAGTCGCCGGGCTCCAGGCTGGCGGCCAGGTCTTCCAGCGGCTCGTCCAGGTAGCCGTCGTCGTTGAGCGACTCGATCAGAAAGTACAGTGCCGCGCGGTCGGTTTCCGACAGGCGCAGGCCCAGCGCCTGGGCGTGCAGGTGGGCTTGCAGGGTGACGTGTTCGTGCGCCAGATCGGCGGCGCTGGCGGTTTCACCGTCGCCCGATGCGCCGGATTTGCTGGCGGGTGCGTCGCCGCCCCACTCGCCGTCGTCGGGCGCCATTTCAACGGTGCCGTCACCGTCCCAGTCGGGCTCGGCCGGGGTGGTCTCTTCAGCAGCGGGCTCATTTTTAACATCAAAAGTGGCTTCAGCGCTTGATGGTATTGCGTTGTCAGCTACACCTTCAGAACCCATTTCAGACAGTGAATCGCCCAAACTCACGGGCGTGTCGGCTTGCTCCAGGCCGAAGGCTTCGCGCTCGGCCACCTCGTCGGTGCGGTCCAGAAACGGGTTTTCGTCGAGCATCTGCTCGACTTCCTGGCTCAGCTCCAGCGTGGACAGCTGCAACAGCCGGATGGATTGCTGCAACTGCGGTGTGAGCGCCAGGTGCTGCGAAACACGAAGGGAAAGGCCTTGTTTCATGAACCGACCTACATCCGGAAGTGTTCGCCCAGGTACACCCGGCGCACGTCGGCGTTGGCCACGATCTCGTCAGGGGTGCCCTGGGCCAACACTGTGCCTTCGTTGATGATGTAGGCGTGGTCGCAAATGCCCAGCGTTTCGCGCACGTTGTGGTCGGTGATGAGCACGCCGATGCCGCGCGCCTTCAAAAAACCAATGATGCGCTGGATCTCAATCACCGCAATGGGGTCGATGCCCGCAAACGGTTCGTCCAGCAGGATGAAGCGCGGCTCGGTGGCCAGGGCCCGGGCAATTTCCACCCGGCGGCGCTCGCCACCCGACAGCGCGGGGGCGGGTGACTTGCGCAGGTGCTCCACCCGCAGATCGGCCAGCAAGGCATCGAGCTTGGCCTCGACCACGGCTTTGGACAGCGGTTTGCCCTGCTCGTCTTCCTGCAACTGCAGCACGGCGCGCACGTTGTCTTCAACGTTGAGCTTGCGAAAAATCGACGCTTCCTGGGGTAAATAGCCCAACCCCAACCGCGAGCGGCGGTGAATGGGCTGGTTTTCGATGGATTGACCGTCCAGCAGGATGTGCCCGCCATCGGCCCGCACCAGCCCCACGATCATGTAGAACGAGGTGGTTTTGCCTGCGCCGTTGGGGCCCAGCAAGCCGACCACCTCGCCTTCGTTGACGGCCAGCGACACGTCTTTGACCACCTTGCGGCTGCCATAAGACTTCTTCAAGTGAAAGGCCTCCAGGCGAACGGCCGGGGCCTGGACCTGCGCCTGGGCAATGGCCTGCGTCACGGGCGGTTTCCTGGCAAAACGGGGGTGGCGCGCAGCGCGGCCCCGGGTGCGGGCGTGGCAGGCACCGCCTCGGGTTTGGGCGTGGGGGTCAGCATGGCACGCACACGGCCAGAGGGGTTGGCCACCGTGCGGTTGGCCACACCACCGTCCACGGCAAAGGTGTCGGTGGTGTTCTGGTAGGTGATGACGTTGCCGGCGGTTTCGTCGGCCAGTGTGGCCCCCCGGTAGCGGCGCATGACGGCGCGGCCAGTGAACTTCACGTTGTCGGCCTTGCCGTCGTAATCGATGCGATCGGCCACGCCTTCAATGAACTCGTCCACCCCTTCGCGTTTCTGGCGGAAAAACGCCTGTGCACCGGGCGCGGCCGTGACCACGCCAAACTGGTTGCCTTGTGCGTCCTGGCGCACCTCCACGCGTTCGCCCCGGATGACGATGGTGCCCTTGGTGATGACCACGTTGCCGGTGAACAGGCTGGTCTGGTTGGCATCGTCGTGGCGCAGGGCATCGGCCTCGGCGTTCATGGGCTGGGTGCGGTCGGCCTTTTCAGCGTGCGCCACGGGCCACGCCACACACAGGGCGGCCACGCAGGCCACCCACGCCCGCCGCCACACCGCGGGGTGCGCGACCACGGCGTGGGCCTGGGGGCGAATGAGGGGGTCAAAAGGGTTGGGCATGAAAGCGGTGGTGCAAGGCACGGTATTTGCTTTTCATTGTAGCTTTGCCCATGAAAACGCCCGCTGAAAAGCGGGCGAAACAGCCACAGTTGGCGCGGGCCGCCTCACGAAGCGGCCCGGTGGGATCAGCCCTTGCGGCCGAAATCGGCCAACTGCTCCACCACGCCCAA
The DNA here is from genome assembly GCA_049653005.1 of Burkholderiaceae bacterium. Taxonomy (GTDB): domain Bacteria; phylum Pseudomonadota; class Gammaproteobacteria; order Burkholderiales; family Burkholderiaceae_C; genus UBA2334. Next base: position 10,193 of record JBASFL010000009.1, read on the forward strand.
GGCGCGTTGCAGGCTTTTGGCTTGGGTGCCCGAGGTGTAGTACTGCCCGGCCACGCCCAGCGAGGGCACACCATCAATTTGGTAAGCCTCGCTCAGTTGCTTGGCGCGTTGCACTTTGCCTGCCACGCCAAACGAGTTGTAGAAACCCAGGAATTTTTCTTTGTCCACGCCCTGCTTCACCACCCATTCGGTGATTTGCTCGGCCGTGTTCAGGCGCTGGCGCTCGCCGTGAATGGCGGTGAACACCTTGCCGTGCAGGTCGTCGATGCGGCCCATGGCCTCGATGGCGAAATACAGGCGCTGCAGGGGCACGGTGTCTTCGCGGAAGGCCACCGGGCTGCGGCGCACCACCACGTGGGCGGGCACTTTTTTGGTCCAAGCGTGGAACGTGGGTTCAAAGCTGGCGCAGTGTGGGCACCAGTAACCGAAAAACTCCACCACCTCCACCTTGCCCGCCGGGGCGTCCACGGGGGCGGGACGGCCCAGTTTCAGGTAATCAGCGCCCTCTTTGAAGGCTGCGGCCTGGGCAAAGGCGCTGGGCAGGGCCAGCGTGGCGGTGGACATCAGGGCGGCTTGGGTAAACGCACGGCGTTGCATGTGAATCTTCTCCTTGTGGGTGTTGAGTGCGGGGCGGCGGCCGAATGGTTCCGCCGCACGGCAAAAAAGCTCAGCGCTGCACGCGCACCAGCGCGGTGTCCAGGCCGCTGGGGGCGAGGTTGTCTTTCATGCGTTCGGCATCGGTCAGTTGCTCGTAGGGCCCCAGGCGCACGCGGTACACGGTGCGGCCAGCCTGTTCGCGCTCGGACACCTTGGCGTCCAGCCCCATCAGCGCCAGCTTGGCGCGCTGGGCTTGGGCGTCTTCGGGCGTGCGGAAGGCCCCCACTTGCACGAAATAGGTGAACGGCTCGGCGGTGGCCGCCGCAGGGGCCTTGGCATCGGCCGGTGCCGTGGCCACGGTCTTGCCCTGGGTTTTGCTTTGCACCAGATCGCCCAGGGGGTCGGACGAGTAGGCTTTGCCTTTGGGGGCGTCGGCCTTGGCCTCTTTGGCCGGTGCGGGCACGGGGGTTTCGGCCTCGGGTTTGGGGGCATCGGTGGCTTTGCCGTCTTTGCCTTTTTTGGCCGCTTTGTCTCCCGCCGGTGCGACGTCGACGGCGGGTGCCTCGCCTTCGGGGGGCGTGGCCAGTTTGGCGGGCTTGCCCCCCAGCGCGGCGTTGGGGTTCCAGTTTTTGTTGCGCTCGGCCTCGGCCACGTCTTCAGACGCTTTGCGGGAAATCACGCGGTCCACAAAAGGCACGGGCACCTTGGTCACGTAGACCGCCACGCCCAGCGCCCCGGCCAGCCCCACCAGCACCCCCACGATGAAACCCAACACGGTGCCGCCGCGCTGGGGGCGTTTGAATTGCATGGCCATGAGCTGATCTGCCTTGGGGGTGTTGCGGTGAAAAAGGTGGGGAAGGGGTGTGGCGGTGGGCACGGTCACATCTTGCGCGGGGCGCTCACGCCCAGCACGGCCAGGCCGTTGGCCAGCACCTGGGCGGTGGCGGCCACCAGGGCCAAACGGGCCAGCTTGACGGCTTCGTCGTCCACCAAGATGCGCTCGGCATCGTAATAGCTGTGGTAAGTGGAGGCCAGTTCGCGCAAGTAGAAGGTGACATCGTGCGGGGCTTCGCCCTCGGCGGCGGCCGTCAGCATGGCGGGGTATTGCGCCAGCTTCAGCATCAGGCTGGCGGCCTGCGGGCTGTCCAGGGCCGACAAATCCACCCGGGGCAAAGCGGCCACGTCACCGCCCCACGCGGCGAGCACCGAGCAGATGCGGGCGTGGGCGTATTGCACGTAGAACACCGGGTTGTCGTTGTTCTGCGCCACGGCCAAGTCCACGTCAAAGGTGTATTCGGTATCGGGCTTGCGACTGAGCAAAAAGAACCGCACGGCATCTTTGCTGGTCCATTCGATCAGGTCGCGCAGGGTGACGTAGCTGCCCGCGCGCTTTGAAATTTTGACCTCTTCACCCCCGCGCACCACGCGCACCATGGTGTGCAGCACGTAATCGGGGTAGCCCTGGGGAATGCCCACGTTGGCCGCCTGCAATCCCGCGCGCACACGGGCGATGGTGCCGTGGTGGTCCATGCCTTGAATGTTGACCACCTTGGTGAAGCCGCGCTCCCACTTGGCGATGTGGTATGCCACGTCGGGCACGAAATAGGTGAAGGTGCCGTCGCCTTTTTTCATGACGCGGTCTTTGTCGTCGCCGTAGTCGGTGCTTTTCAGCCACAGCGCGCCGTCTTGCTCGTAGGTTTTGCCCGCAGCCACCAGCTTGGCCACGGCGGACTCGACCCGCCCGCTGGTGTACAGGCTGGACTCCAGGTAGTAGTGGTCGAACTTGACCTCAAAGGCCTTCAGGTCCAGGTCTTGCTCGTGGCGCAGGTAGGCCACGGCGAACTGGCGGATGCTGTCGAGGTCGTCCACCTCGCCGCTGGCGGTGAACTCGCGGTCATCGGCCTTGACGGTTTTTTGGGCCAGAAAGTCGTTGGCAATGTCCTGGATGTAGTCGCCGTTGTAGAACGCCTTGCTGGCAGGGTTGGCCGGGTCGGTGGGCCAGCAGTCGTCACCGGGCTTGAAGCCTTTGGCGCGCAGTTGCGTGCTGTTGGCCAGGGTTTGGATTTGCACACCCGCGTCGTTGTAATAGAACTCGCGGTGCACGTGCCAGCCCTGGGTGGCAAACAGGTTGCAAATGGCGTCGCCCAGCGCGGCCTGGCGGCCGTGGCCCACGTGCAGCGGGCCGGTGGGGTTGGCCGACACGAATTCCACCAGCACGCGCTCGTTGCGGGGGGGCAACACGCCAAAGGTGGCGCCTTGGTCCAGCACTTCGCGCACGATTTCTTGCTTGGCCGCGGGCTTGAGTTTGATGTTGATGAAGCCTGGGCCGGCAATATCCAGTGCGTCCACCCACTGGGCAAAGGCCGGTGTGGCGCGCAAGGCGGTGCACAGGCTCTCGGCCACTTGGCGGGGGTTGAGCTTCAGGGGTTTGGCCAATTGCATGGCGGCGGTGCAGGCGTAGTCGCCATGGGCGGCCACTTTGGGGGATTCGAAGGCGGCTTTGGCGCCCGCGCCGGGGGACAGGGTGTCCAACTCGGCGGCCAGGGCGGCGAGCAGGTCTTGTTTGATTTTCAGCATGGCTTGATTTTAGGTGGCCGCCCCCGCACCCCTTCGCTCGGCCCACCGAGCTTGGGTGCGGGTGACCGTGGGGAAAAGCGCGGCGGTGTTGCAATTCGTCACACATCGGCCGTGTCGGTGGCCGGGCAAACCGTGAACCGTCACCCGTTGTGTTCACAATGGGCATGCGGCAGCCCGCGCCCGCCCGCGCGGAAAAGCGCCGTTTTCACCAACCCCCTGAAAGACGCGCATGAAAAAATTTGCTTCCCTGCTGGCCCTGACCCTCGCTGCCATCGCCATGCCCACGCTGGCCGCCGAGCCCACCGCCCAGCAAAACAAAATGAAAACCTGCAATGCCGACGCCAAAACCAAAAACCTGGCCGGTGACGAGCGCAAAGCCTTCATGAAAACCTGCCTGAGCGCCAAGGCCGAAGCCCCCGCCGACGGCAAAACGGCCCAGCAAAACAAAATGAAAACCTGCAACGCCGACGCCAAGACCAAAAACCTGGCTGGAGATGAGCGCAAAGCCTTCATGAGCAGCTGCCTGAAAGGCTGACAAGCGGCTTTGAATGGCAGGCGGGGCGGGCCATGGCAAACCCACCCCGCGTTTGAAACGGCGAAAACAGATTTGCCCCAGAAAGTCAGAAGCTGGGTGAATCCCTCTGTTGACGTTTACGTCAACGTAATATCATCTGCGGCTACCCACACCGGCCCCACACGGAGACACCGCATGACCGACCTGTCCGCAGATTTCAAAGCCCTGGCCAACTACCGCCCCACACACAAGGTGCGCTTCGTCACGGCAGCCAGCCTGTTTGACGGGCACGACGCCGCCATCAACATCATGCGGCGCATCCTGCAAGGCATGGGGGCCGAGGTGATCCACCTGGGCCACAACCGCAGCGTGGACGAGGTGGTGACCGCGGCCTTGCAGGAAGACGTGCAGGGCATTGCCATCAGCTCGTACCAGGGCGGGCATGTGGAGTATTTCAAGTACATGGTCGATTTGCTGCGCCAGCGCGGGGGCGAGCACATCCAGGTGTTTGGCGGTGGCGGCGGTGTGATCGTGCCGGCCGAAATCCGCGAGCTGCAAGCGTATGGCGTGACGCGCATTTACAGCCCCGAAGACGGCCAGCGCATGGGCCTGGCGGGCATGATCGGTGAGATGGTGATGTGTTGCGACCGCGACCTGACCGCCCTCGCCCCCACCAGCGCAGACGCCATTCAGGGCCACACCGAGGCCTCATGGCGTGCACTGGCCCAATTGATCACCGCACTGGAAAATTCAGAACAAAAACCGACCCAGGCGCTTGACCTGATTGGTCTTGCAGCTAGCAAAAAAGTGCCTGTGCTGGGCATCACTGGCACCGGTGGTGCGGGCAAATCCAGCCTGACCGACGAACTGATCCGCCGCCTGCGGCTGGACCAGAACGACCAAACCCGGGTGGCCGTCATCAGCATCGACCCCAGCCGCCGCAAGAGCGGTGGCGCCTTGCTGGGTGACCGCATCCGCATGAACGCCACGGGCCCGTGGCAAAACGGCAGCCGGGTGTTCATGCGCTCGCTCGCCACACGCGATTTCGGCAGCGAAATTTCTGCCGCATTGCCCGAGGTGATCGCTGCCTGCAAGGTGGCAGGCTTTGATCTGGTGATTGTGGAAACATCCGGCATTGGCCAGGGCGACGCGGCCATCGTCCCGCACGTCGATGTGCCCATGTACGTCATGACGCCCGAATTTGGCGCGGCCAGCCAGCTCGAAAAAATCGACATGCTGGACTTTGCCGAGTTTGTGGCCATCAACAAATTCGACCGCAAAGGTGCCCCCGACGCGTTGCGCGATGTGTCCAAACAGGTGCAGCGCAACAAAGAAGCCTGGACCACCCCAACCGACCAGATGCCCGTGTTTGGCACCATGGCCGCCCGCTTCAACGACGACGGCGTGACCGCCTTGTACCAGGCGCTCAAACCCCGCCTAGCCGAACTGGGCCTGCCCCTTGCCGAAGGCCGCCTGCCGGTGGTGACGGTGCGCCACAGCACCAACCAAACGCCCATCATTCCCGGCGCGCGCACACGCTACCTGGCCGAGATTTCCGACACGGTGCGCGGCTACAAAACCAAGGCCCGTGCCCAAGCCCGGCTGGCCCGGGAAATTCAGCAACTGCGCGCCGCCGCAACCATGTTGGAAGAAGGAAAGTCAGGCCGCGCCAAAGCCGCCGAAGCCGCCATCGACCTGGCCGTGCAGCGCGAAGAACGCATGGACCCGGCTGCGAAGAAACTGATTGGCCAATGGCCCGCCATGCAACAGGCCTACGCGGGCGACGAGTACGTGGTGAAGATCCGCGACAAGGAAATCCGCACCGCGCTCACCACCAAGAGCCTGAGCGGCACCACCATCCGCAAAGTGGTGCTGCCCACCTACGAAGACCACGGCGAAATTTTGAAGTGGCTGATGCTGGACAACGTGCCCGGCAGCTACCCTTACACCGCCGGCACCTTCGCCTTCAAGCGCGAGGGCGAAGACCCCACCCGCATGTTTGCCGGTGAAGGCGACCCCTTCCGCACCAACCGCCGCTTCAAACTGGTGAGCGAAGGCATGGCCGCCAAGCGCCTGAGCACCGCCTTCGACTCGGTCACGCTGTACGGCAACGACCCCGACCGCCGCCCCGACATCTACGGCAAGATCGGCAACAGCGGTGTGAACGTGGCCACGCTGGACGACATGAAGGTGCTGTACAGCGGCTTTGACCTGTGCAGCCCCACCACCAGCGTCAGCATGACCATCAACGGCCCCGCGCCGAGCATTTTGGCCATGTTCATGAACACGGCCATTGACCAGAACCTGGAGAAGTTCAAGGCTGACAACGGCCGCGAGCCGACCGACACCGAGGCTGCCAAAATCCGCGAATGGGTGCTGGCCAACGTGCGCGGCACGGTGCAGGCCGACATTCTGAAGGAAGACCAGGGCCAAAACACTTGCATCTTCAGCACAGAGTTCAGCCTGAAGGTGATGGGCGACATTGCCGAGTATTTCGTGCACCACAACGTGCGCAACTTCTACAGCGTGTCGATCAGCGGCTACCACATTGCCGAAGCGGGGGCCAACCCCATCAGCCAGCTGGCGTTCACGCTGAGCAACGGCTTCACGTTTGTGGAGGCCTACCTGGCGCGGGGCATGCACATTGACGACTTTGCGCCCAACCTGAGCTTCTTCTTCAGCAACGGCATGGACCCGGAATACACCGTGATGGGCCGCGTGGCCCGCCGCATCTGGGCCACGGCCATGAAGGAAAAGTACGGCGCCAACGAGCGCAGCCAGAAGCTGAAGTACCACATCCAAACGTCAGGCCGCAGCCTGCACGCACAAGAGATTCAGTTCAACGACATCCGCACCACGCTGCAAGCCCTGATCGCCATCTACGACAACTGCAACAGCCTGCACACCAACGCGTTTGACGAGGCCATCACCACGCCCACCGAGGACAGCGTGCGCCGGGCCATGGCCATCCAGCTCATCATCAACCGCGAATGGGGCTTGGCCAAGAACGAAAACCCGTCACAAGGCGCGTTCATCATCGAAGAACTGACCGAACTGGTGGAAGAAGCAGTGCTGACCGAGTTCGAGCGAATCGCCGAACGCGGTGGCGTGCTGGGCGCGATGGAAACGGGCTTTCAGCGCGGCAAGATTCAAGACGAATCCATGCACTACGAAATGCTCAAGCACACGGGTGAGCTGCCCATCGTCGGCGTGAACACGTTCCGCAACCCCAAGGGGGACACGGTGCCTGAAACGCTGGAGCTGGCGCGCAGCACCGACGAAGAAAAACAAAGCCAACTCGAACGCCTGGCCGACTTCCACGCCCGCCACGCGGCGCACGCCCCCGTGCAACTCAAACGCCTGCAACAGGCTGTGATCGACAACGCCAATGTGTTCGATGTGCTAATGGACGCGGTGCGCGTGTGCAGCCTGGGTCAAATCACCAGTGCCTTGTTTGAAGTGGGTGGACAATACCGCCGCAACATGTAAGCCATCAAAAAAAGAAGCTGAGAAGTCAATACTGGTAAGCGACAGAGTCCTATTTGGCTTAAAAATTGACAACCATCAAGCGCGGGGCCAACGGCGAGGGGTAGCATGAATCCATGAACACCGCCCCCCCGACGCCCGAGCGCCAAACGTGGCAGTTGTACCTGCACATGACCCGGCCTGGGTTTTTGCTGGTCACGGCCATCGGTTGTCTGATTGGCTTGGCCTCTGCGTCGGCCTGCGGGCTTGGGTTTGACACCGCCAAAGCCACGGCCACCGTGGTGCTGGCGGTGTTGGCCCACGCAAGCGCCAATGTGCTGAACGACTATTTCGACTCGCGCAACGGGGCCGACACAGCCAACCAACAGGGCATGTTTCCGTTTTCAGGTGGGGCACGCTTCATCCAGAACGGCCACGTGTCCGAACGCGACACCGGTCTTTGGGGCATGGCGCTGATGGGCCTGGTGGTGGTGGCCGGGCTGTTGCTGGCGTTGCACAGCGGTGGCGGCTTGCTGTTGATAGGCGCGACGGGGCTTTTGCTGGGATGGGCCTACTCGGCCCCACCGCTGTCACTGATGTCGCGCGGCCTGGGCGAGTTGACGGTGGCCGCTTGCTGGTGGCTGGTGGTGGTGGGTGCCGACTACGTGCAGCGGGGCCAATTTTTCATCATCCCCGCCTATGTGGCGGTGAGTTATGCCGTGATGGTGGCCACTGTTTTGCTGGTGTGTGGGGTGCCCGACATCGAGGCCGATCGCTCGGTCGGCAAACACACATTGGCCACTAGGCTGTCACCCCACGGGCTGGCCGCGTTGTACTTCGCACTGGTGCTGTTTGCCCACGCTTGGGTAGCAGTGGGCGTGTGGGCCCTTATTCCCCCCGCGCCCACACTGTGGTCGTTCGTGGCATTGCCCCCCGCTTTGGAGGCGGCCTGGCTGTTGTGGCACCACATGGGCGACCGCCAGCGGCTGAAGCAGGCCATTGTGCTGACGCTGGTGGCGGCCCATGTGCATGGGCTGGGGTTGGTGATTGGGTTGGTTGCCAACCACTGAAGCACCGGCCCCCCCGTCAACAAAACCGGCCCTCTTCAAATACCGCGCGCCGGTGGCACGGTGGCGGCCCGCCCTGGCAAGCCACCACCCGAAGGCGGAGAGGCTGTGGGTGCAGCAGGCGGGGTGGCAGGACGGGACCAAAGGGGTGGCAACTCGGGCACCGCGGTGTCAGGACGGGCAACCTGAATGGGCTTGGGCGTCAAACCCAACGCAGCCTGCCCCTCTGCCAAAGACATCCACCGCTCCAAATTGCTCACATTCAGGGCGATATCAGGCCGCGCCGGCGCCAGCCGGGCGGCTCTTTGCAACAACGCAAGCGCCTGCGCGTAGTTCCCTTTGGACACCTCCAACACCGCCAGGTTGTTCAGTGCAATTGGGTCGAAAGGATTCAGCTCTGGCGCCACGGCGCCGCCAGCACCCGGCGCAAGCCCCAGGGGCAGCGGCTCCACTGCGCCCTTGGCCAGACCAGGCGACACAAACTTGTTCGGCGCAAGTGTTTTGTCAGCACATCCGCCAACGGCCAACAAAACACCAAAGCCCGTCACCCACACAGCCAGAAGGCGTTGAACCATCTCAGTTCCCCACTTTCAATGCACGCGGTGGAAATCCAACCGCCGAGAGAACGGGGTCAAAGTGGTACTTGAGGTACAAAAGGCCACTGCTCATGGTGAAATCCGCCGACTTGTCTATGGAAAACTGGCCCCCAACCGCCCAATGTGGGGTCATCAGGTATTCCGCCTCCCCGCCCAATCGAAAGCCGATACCGGTTTTTGATTGGCCCGGGTAAAACGTTTTCCAAGTTGAGCTGCCCGCAGCCAATGATTCCCAACTTGCTTGCCGGGCGGTATCGCCCGGGAAATACGCCACGTCGTTCTCCCGCAAATTTTGAAGGCTCAGAGCACCGTCAACCCGGTAAGACATGCGCCCCGATCGCCCCGCGACTTCGATGGGCACACCAAGGGAGAGATAGCGCTGGGGGCTGAAGTACCCGCCATGCCCCAGCGTGAAATAACGCAAATTGCGCTTGTAACCCATGGCCGTGAGGTTCAAGCCGGAGGTCATCTGAAAATCAGGGCGTTGGATGAACTTGTAGTAAACCCCAGCCCCCATCTCCACCCGGTTGTTGCTGAGCACGTTTTTGCCATTCAACACATGCAAGCCCCCGTAGCCGTACAGGCCCACGGGGCCATCTTCGGTTGAAAGCTGTACCCGACCGCCTGTGGCGGTGACCCCACCCCACGACAACCCACTGTTGTCATCCATGGTGCCGGCATAGGAGAGCAAGCTGTCAGTCACCGCACGGCGCGAAAACGTGAGGTTGAGCTTCAATGCATCCCAAGACTCATTGAAATCAATACCACCCACGACGTTTTGGCGCTGAAAGCCCAATGGCGTGACCCCCAAATCCAATTTCAACCTGGGTGACTCGTACCCGACCGACAGCCCTATGCCAGCGTCTTCCTGCCGACGCGTGGTGCCGACTGTTCCGTTGACATTGGACAGCGCGTTGGTACCAAATTGCTGTGAGTTGGCGACGTTGGTGCTGCTGACGTTGCCCGCGCTAAGGAACACAGGCTCGAGTCGCAACACCAATTGACCACTTTCTCCCGCGGAAAATCGCCCCTCCACGACGGAGCTGATGTTGGAAAGCTCGCTTGTACCGGAGTCACCACCCCGCCCTTGCCACCCCAAACCAAGGCCCAAGCGCGAAGACCGCTGAGCGCGCAAATCGTCAATTTCCCTTTGCAAGGGGTCGGTTGGGCGGGTTGCAATGGACCGAGCCGCAGTGCCTCGCCCTGTGTCGGCGGGCACAAGTCCCATCGGGGCCAAAAGCCGTTCGGGCAAATCGGTCCGCGTGGCCCCGCTCCCTTGACGCAGTGGCTCTGGTGCGGCGGATTGAACCGGGATTGTCACCAGGGGAGCCATGCCACTGGGGACAGCCCATGGGTCTTGGGCAAAGGCCGGCGCAGGTGTTTCCTGCGGAAGCGTCCGGTATTGCACAGGCCGCATAACGGGCCGGGACAGACCCGGTGGAAGCGGATCGTCTGCTTGTGGCACAAATTCAGACTGGGGCGCCCCCCTGGGGAATGTCAAAGGACGCACAGGCAAAGTGCTGCCGGGCAACGTGGGCTGCGGCTCTGCCGGGCCAACCTGCCCCAGCGGGTTGGGAATCAACGGCATGGCATTGCCCACGGCGCTGCGACTGTCGGCTTGAGCAGCAGAACCCGCCATAGTGTAGTCCAACACGCCCACACTCAACACCCCCACCCCTTCGGCACCCGCCTTGGCCCTGGTCACGGCCTGTGCACGTTCCAAATACTCAACGGCTTGCTTGTTTCGGCCTTGGAGTCTCGACAAACGCCCCATGGCCGACAGCACACCGGCGTCGTTGGGGGCTTTTGATTGGGCGGCCTCCAGCGCCGCTTGTGCATAGGCCAACTCACCAGCCTGCATGGCCGCCGTGCCAGATGCAATCAACAGAGGCACATTGGACGGTGTTTTTTGCAACAGTTGGTGGTACCAGGAAAGGGCCAACGCATGCTCTCCTGCCGCGCTGTACAAACGTGCCAACGATTCTTGAGCAGACACATCGGTCGGTTTTTCGCGAAGCAGTTGCGCGGCAATTTGATACCCCGACGCCAAATTGCCCGCTTCACGCTGGACGTCAATCTGGCGAACGCTGTAAGCCCAACGAATACCGTCAACCGCATTTTTCTGGCTCACCGACAAAGGTTGCTTGTACAAAAACCGCAACAAACCGGCCAGTTCTACATCTTGCTTGGTCTTCAGCAGCAGCCCCGCGTACTGAACACGCAAATCAATGTCGGGGGTTTTTTTCTGTGCGAGCAAGCTGCGAACCAACCCAAGGGCACGCTCTTCTTCGCCGAGCTCCAAGGCCCCCAATGCAACGGCGGTGATCAACTCGGCATCTGTGCCCGCAGCGGCATGGGCACGCTCCAGCGTGCGCAAAGACCGCTCACCTTGCCCACTTTTGGCCATGACCGTGGCACTGTCGACTTGCGCACGGACCCACAAACTGCGCTGCAAATCAACCATTGCCTTCGTTCTGGCCCCGGTTGGAATTTTCTCCAGCTGCACCAACCCCATCGCCCAGTCTTTGGCATCAGCACTCATCAAGGCAGATGCATGCAGCACGTCTGGAGAGTCGGGGTAGGCTTGCAGCAGACCCTGCATCAACCCGTTGGCCTCGCGAACGGCGCCTGCCCCCTGGTAGAGACGGGCAAGTTGGAGACGCAGCCAAGGATTGCTGGAATCCAACAGCAGGGCCTCTTCCAAATTTTGCATGGCCCCAAAAGTGTCACCCGCGGAGAGCAGTGCCGTGGCCTTCAATTGAAACTGCCTTGACAACAGCTGGCCGTAGCCCATCGCTTCTTTGTCTTCGTCACTCAATCCATTTGCGAGAGCCAAGGCCTCCTCGACCTTGTTTTGCGACAACAACAACTGGCTGAGCCCTTGACGCACCTCCAGAGAATCGGGAAACGTATTCAACAATTGTTTGTAGGCCGCCTCCGAATCGGCCACCCGGCCCTCATCCGTCAACAAATTGGCCAAGGAATACAACGGACGCTCGTGTCGGTCGTCCAGTTTTGCGGCAGCCTCGTAGTGACGACGGGCAGACACGCGATCACCCGCCGCGCGGGCTTTGTCTCCCGCGTCCAATGCGAGCCAAAACCGCACCGATGCCAACGCCTGGCCCCAGGCTTTTCCGCCGCTGTGTTTGTTTGCGTCGGCAAACAGCTTTTCTGCATCGGTCAACCGCTCTTGGCGCATGCGCACCAGACCCAACCCGCCCAACGCGTCGGGGCTGTTGGGCGATGACGCCAACAACCCACCAAACGCCTTTTCTGCGGCATCCAGCCCTCCGGCCGCCAAAGCGGTGTAGCCCGCGCCAAGTGCCACCGACTTGGGATCAGACTTGGGCGCGGCACTTTCAACTTCACTGACGATTGCAGCTTTGCCAGGGGTGCGAGCGCTCGCTTGACCGGACTGGCGAAATACCCGCATTTGAGACAACTGCTTCACGCGAGAGGCCATGGCTTCGTCCGACGGACGAAGCGTCAGATAACCCTGAAACAGCGGGATGTCATCTTCATTGGCGGGCAGCCAAGTCAAAGCCTTGCGCAAAGACTCAACGGCTTTGACACCCACTTCGGGCTGCCGTGCCAATTTGGTGAGAATGACCACGCCATCACGGATACTGGCGGCACCGTATGTCAAATGCTGTGCATAAGCCAAACTGATTTTGGCGTTCTCAGGATCGTCCCTGACCAAGGTTGCCAAACCAACCCTTGCCTCATCCCACTTGTCCGGCACCCCTCCCAGCGTCTGGAAATACTCGGCGGCGATAAGCCCCCGGGGCGGTTGCCCTCTGAAGTACTGCCGGTAAAAGTCCACCGCTGACCGCGAGTCTCCGGCCCTTGCCGAAGCACGCGCTTTTTCAAGCATCTCGGTGTCGAGCGGCTTGATCGCAAGTGATTCACTGGCCTTTTTCACGCTTTGCGGATCGTTTCCAGACGCCTTGCGCAAACGCTCCGCCAATGCACGGGCAGCCTCCGGGCGCTTGTTTTCATTTTCAAATTGAATAACAGCAAGCAACGCGTCCGTGTGATTCGGGTCAAGCAACAACAAGCGTTGCCACGCAGCGGCTGCAAGGTCTGCGCGACCTTTGGCGTCCCAAAACTTGGCCTGCTCCGCCAATGCATTGATTGCCAGTGCGTTGGAGGCCCAACCTGACGTCGAGAAAGCAGCGATCGCGGCGACCAGAGCAGTCGAACGCAAAGCGCTCGAAATGCCACGGGCTGGAGGTTTGCAGGGCATCGTTTCCATCAGGTGTATCCATCCATCACGCAGCGTCATTGTCAAGGTTTGCCCTTAAGGCGCAAATTCGCTTGCCTGCGCAACAGCGCATACAAAACACCAGCCAACAAGACGGCTATCAAAACGATCAGCAAGGCAGCCACCCAAGAATTTCTGGCAAGAGCCCACTGCACGGCCATCAGTGGCGGCAAGCTGCCCACGTGGTAAGCATTTGACACCTCATACGCATCAACCTCTTTCCCACGAATCACAGACACAGCACCTTGAATTTTCGCAATCACGCCGACATCCATCAGCGCAGCCAAAATATCCGCTTGACCAGTCGGCAAATCAGAGGCGATCGCCACCACGCTTTTCCCCGACTTCAGAGGCGACTCAAAGCCAAACACCACCGCATCCTTCGCCAAGGTATCCGCCGTCAGCGAGGCGACGGTAGCCCCCCCCTGCTGCGGCAACTCGTACCAAGTGGTCAACTTGTGCTTCCAATCCGACAGCGCAAACGTTCGCGAACTCCCGGATGCAGAGAACGGCATGTGAGTGGCCCACTCTTTGTACAGGCTTTGCGTCCCAGGACCACCCAACAGCAAAATATCTTTGGATGAATGCTGGCCCACGGCGGAAGGCACCGTCACAGACACGCCATACACGGGCAAGCCCGTGGACTCGCCCATCCGCCCCATCATCGAAAGATACGTCCCAATATCTCCACTGGAGTACTTCTCTGGCAATACAACGGCTGTCTCTGACAGGTCTGCCATTCGAGTAAAAGGAAACCCGGCATTGGCAAATGCACTGAGATCAGGCATTTTCAGATATTTGGGAAACTTGCTGATATCGAGTTCAGAATCAGGATCAATCGCTGCACGCACGTTGTCTAGAACGACGTCCCTGCATGCACCTTCTTTTGGATAATCAAAACTGAAGTGGAACTGCAATTGGCTGCGCGCTCGCAACTGATTGACGGGGAGGTCGAACTTCTGAACAACTGGAAATGCTTGATCAGGTTCAATTTTTTTGAAAAGCTGCGAAAAAACAGAAGCTGAACCAAACGAATCGGAATGAGGAAGCAACGGGTAAGAGGTAATGAAATTCTGATTGGCCAGGACATTCAAATTGGATTTGTCAGACTTGGGTCGAGGTGTGTACCTGTATTTCAAGTTAACCGGAACACCATTGGAGCGCCAACCAAACAAATCGGGGGGGGCAATCAAGTTCAACCGAACCAGATCGGGTGACAAACCACGAACATTCAGATCATCGACGGTAACGATTTCTCCAAATTTAACGGGCCTGTCGCTGGGAATCCACCGAGGAGCGTCGTACGGTTTGCGCTTCTGCATCTCACTGACAGCTGCTTTTTGTACCGTCTGCCCGCCCAATCCCACACGCCCCAAACCCAATGCTTTCGCAGCAACCTTCAACTCTGCCGCATTGCGACCCAACACATACAGTATCTTGAATCGGGCATCAGCTGGGTGTGGCGCCACAGACAATGTGGGGCCATCAATCGCAGGAATACTCACCAGCCCATCCGGGCGATCATCATCTGTGGCAAACACCACAACGTTGTCAACAGGCAATTTATTCAGATGCGCAGGAAAGAAAGCTCCACGGTAACTGGCCAAATCACCGAACCAAGAGGCAACAATACCTGCGGCCTCCAAAGCTTCTGTGGAAGGGGATGCACCGAACACGAAAGGTCGCTCAAGTCGCCGTCCGTCACGCCTGTCAAAAAATGGCAACGGCAGCAATGCCAAGTCATTGATAACAGACAGCGGTGTGACCGTAAACTGAACCGAGCTGAGATTGCTCACATTCAACCAAAGACTTGAATGAAAAGGATCCTCACAATCAAGCGTGTAATGGCCAATAAATTGAAGGCTCAATTTATTGAAATCTGTAATCAACCGTGGATCAATCGAAACCTCTCGCACCAAACGGGCACCTGCATCTTCCTTTGGCAAAGGAATTGTTTGTGCAACCTCACCATTGAGCAACACCTTCAAATGCGACAGCTGCGTCACCAGGGAGGGTGAAAACGAGAAATCCAACTTGAGTTTGATGTCCGTCACAACCTCGTCAGCAGGAATACTGAACGGAATACTATATATGGGATCAATGCCCCTCAACTGAAACGCGTCATTGATTCCAAGTTGTTTGAACGTGAATCCATAAGTTCGAAGTGGCACACCTGGAAATCTGTCGGAAAAAACAGGCGGTGCGGCAGTCTCCACGACATCAACGGGGGAAAGTTTTGGGGTCCGATTTTTCTGGGCCCACACATCGGGCACAAGAGATGGACTGAGCATCGCCACACCCAAAAGAGATGCAGCCAAAAACTGGAGTTTGAACATGTGACGCCCTAAAATGGCCAAATCAAAATAAAATCAAAAGAATCAATTCACTGATACAGCGGCCTTCTTGGCCTGCTGTCGCTTCAGACTCGGAAACCATTGCTGTCTGACGTTGTCGCGGAGCAACTTCACAAGCAAACCGATGCCAAGCACACCCATCATGGAAATTTGCCGAAATGATGCCAACGGCTTGTCCATCTTGCGCTTGTCCCCCCAGACAACCCAGCTGTCGGCCCTGGCAAATGTTGCCTGAACAAAATCAACGGACTGCTGAGCACTCATGGGCAAGAGCTTCAAACCCAGCATTTGCCCACGAATCAGAGAAATCTCTGCCTCAAACTCGTACTCTTCATCACCGCGGAAAAGCGCCAGCCAAACGCGGTCCCCATGGTTCAAATCAATCGCTGTGGACAGCCGGATACCAACGCCTCCGTCTGAGTAATCTGTCGTGGTGCACGCATAGCTGTTGCCCGACTCGCAGCGCAGCGACGCCTGCAACACCATGCTGACACGCGGAGATGAACGAACTTGTTTGGCTTCATTGGCAACTGCGGTGCTGACACCCAGCATAAGCAAGTTGTACACCGTCCACAACAAATTCAACGCCAAGGTGTCATAGGCAACATCAGGCATCCAAACCAGCCTGACAACGCCCCCCACAACACCAGCCAACCCCAACAACATCAAAAACATGTATGGACGAGCCATGTCCCAGTCAAAGTGGGTACTGGCGTTCATCCCCCCCTTGTCTGTCACGTTGAACTTACCCAACTTGGGATTGACAACCGCAACCAACGTGGGGCGGAGAATGTACCAAGCCAAGACCGTTTCATAAACCTCGGCCCAAAAAGAATGCCGGAACTCACCCTGCATTCTGGAGTTGGTCAAACTGGCATGCAGCAAGTGCGGTAATACAAAAACCGCAATGGTTATTGCACTTGCCTGAATCACTTGAGAACCAAATATCAAATATGCCAATGGTGCAGTGAGAAAAACCAACCGAGGCAATCCATAGAAGAAATGCAACATTGCATTCAAATAGCAAAGCCTCTGGGTTAAATGAAGCCCTTTACCCAACAACGGGTTATCAACTCGAAAAATTTGAGCCATGCCACGGGCCCACCGAATGCGCTGCCCTACGTGCCCCCCCAAAGACTCGGTGGCAAAACCCGCCGCCAGCGGAATGGCCAGGTAAGCAGTGGAATACCCCAGCCTGTGCAGCTTCAAAGCCGTGTGAGCATCTTCAGTGACGGTTTCCGTCGCAATTCCACCGACACGATCCAACGCGGCACGCTGTATGACAGCGCACGACCCACAAAAGAAAGTGGCATTCCAAAGGTCGTTACCGTCTTGAACAAGACCATAAAAAAGCTCCCCCTCATTGGGGACAGATTTGAAAGTACCCAAATTCTTTTCAAACGGATCTGGCGAGAAGAAATGGTGTGGCGTTTGGATCATCGCCAACTTCTCATCCTTCAAAAACCAGCCCATGGAAATTTGCAAATAAGCCCGCGTGGGAATGTGATCACAATCAAAAATTGCAACATACTCACCCGACACGTGATTCAATGCAGCATTTATATTGCCTGCTTTTGCATGCCGGTTGTTATCCCGCGTGAGATAGCCAACCCCAGCTGCCTCGGCAAAATCTCGAAATTCGGCACGCCGCCCGTCATCGAGGATATACACCTTTATTTTTTCTTTGGGCCAGTCCATGCCCATGGCAGCAAATACCGTATTCTTAACCACGGACAAAGGCTCGTTGTATGTTGGGATCAAAACATCCACGGTTGGCCATTTGTCTGTGTTTTTGGGCAATGCTTGTGGCTTGCGCTCCAAAGGCCAAGCCGTTTGAATAAAACCCAAAATCAGCACAATCCACGCATACAACTCCGCAAGAAACAAGCCAACACCAAAAAAAGCGTTGTCCCAAGTTTCAAACTGCATGGTTTCCGTCACCCGCCAATACAAATAGCGTGTAGAAGCAGTAACAGACAAAATAATGAGGACCTGCGTCACATAACGGCCAGGCAAATCTCGGAATATATAGGCGGCAAGAAAGCAAGTAACACCCAGCGCAAGCTGAGGACCCACATCCAAAGGCGTGCTGACAATGGTCCAGAGCATGGGCAGAAGAAGCAACAGCCCCGCCAGCCTTACAGATGACTGGGACCAACCAGTCCAAGCAACGATTGCTCGAATACCCGCAACAGCATACCGAAAAGCACGCATCCGCCCCATGATGCGCATTCGCAACCGGGCATGCCGAATTCTCCTGATATTCATGGCTTTACTGTTCCATCTAAATTGGGTTTACCAGGAAATCCAGAGAATATTTGCCTGTCCAACCAAGCCGAGACTTTTGCTAGATCTCTAGAAGCCTCGCTGTCCGGCGCATAACTCAACACCGACTGCTCAAACACCAAAGATTCTTTAACTGATTCATCTTGGTGCACCACCCAAGGCACCGCCCGCAGTCCCAGTTGGGCACGGGCCAACTTGATGACATCCCGAGAAACTTTGCTTCGTGCAGAGACGTTGTTGAACAAATATGCAACGCGTGAACGGTTGACCAGAAGGGGACAATGCGCCTTAAGAATAGCTTCCATTGCTGGCACGGTGACATAGGATGCCGGATCGCCATTCAAAACAACCAAGACAAAATCTGCCACATGCAATGCCTGCTGCTGATAAACAGACGGACCTGGTGGGGTATCAACAATGATCAAGTCATTGGAGTCGGCAGACAAACCGGACAAACCCGAGGACAACCAATCAGGTCGTGTTGCAATACAACGCTCAAAAGACGCTCGATCGTTCTCATTCAGGCTGCCATAGGGCAATACATTTGCACCCCGTTCTTTGAACAGACACGTAGCCCAGCTTCTGGCCAGCAGCGTGGCACGGGATATGCCAGCAACCTGTTGCACAGGCAAACCCATATGCAGTCTCAATGCATTTTGCGGATCGAGATCTACTGCAAATACATTTCGGCTTTTTGAAAACTGATCTGCCAAAGCGGCAGTCAATGTGGTTTTACCTACCCCCCCTTTCGGAGATACAACAGACAAAATCACCATTTAATCTGCTTTTTCAAAGGTTGGGGAGTTGGCGCAACGGGCAACGAATGACGGGCCAAGCGGGAAAAAATCGTCTTCAGTTTTGTGTCGGCCGCAACAGAAGCAACAGCATTCCGCCCATCAACAGATGGGGTGTTGGAAAATTTGGCAAAAATATTGACCCCACCAAGAGAGCCGGTCTCATGGAAAGCCGTTGCGGGGACATGATTTGACGGAGGGGCCGCAGGGTCTTCGTGACTCACAGGATAAATTTTATCCACCGAGTCGGTGTCAACATCAGGGAGCACAGGGTCGACTTCAGCGCCGAGAAATTGCACCGCTGGAACAGCCGGCACATCACCCAAGTCCACCTGAGCCAGCAAGGGCCATGTTTTCTTGATATCCAACTCTTTGTCAGACTCAACAATTTCTTGGTAATCGGATACATCCCCCCCAAACCGGCGAAACAATGTGTTGATATCTTCGGATCGGGACATGCAGACTCCACCAATGGTTACTTAGTTAGCGGCCAGCTGAAATGCCATGCACATAGGCCGCCCATCAGCAGGCAAGCAAGTCAACTCAAGAGAGCTGGGAGCGCCAGCCGTGCGCAGCCACCCAGCGTATGCACCCAACAAAAATCCGGCCGCCACCTCGGTGTCCACCTGCAGAGCGGCAGGCAAAGGACAAGCGTGGTGCTCAATGACCAATGACTGGCCGTTGTCTTTGAATTTTGCGTATCCCCAGCGGAGCTGGGCCCATACCTTGTTCACAGCGGCCTCGACGTCACCCAACTCTTCGCAGGCGGGCAATTGAACCGCCTGCGACAGTCTTTGCCCCATCGACACCAACAACTCGCTGAAGCCGTCTGCATCCAGTCGGGTTTGCAGCTCATCAGACAACACGCCCAAAAAACCAGCCCACTGGACAGACACCCGCTCCAACGCAAGGTGGGGCAGGAGCTCTTCGTCGAAAGCATCTTGTGGGCTGATTGGCGGCATGATCGGGGCTTGTGAGTTGGTTTTTGCAGATTTTGCACGCGAACCGCCACATGCAGCGGCTAAAAGCAAAACACACCGACAAACAAAGAAAAAGTTTGCATGCCGTTGTCGTCACACATCAACGTTGGCAGAACTTGTGCGCACGACCACACACAAAGCCACGGACCGGACTTCTCTACTCACGCCCTTTATGCGCCAGTTGTTTCTGATTTTGCACGCACACATGCACACCACATTGAACACCCTTGGATTTCGGCCGATGCTGTGTGCGGTGTTTTTGCAGCTCTCCTTTGCCGCTTCAGCTCAAAATTTACTGGGATCGCCCACCGTTCGCAGTGACCAGGTCACGGCAAATCTTTTGTTGCACGCCCCAGAGGGCGTGAAGCCCGGCGCGCCAGTGTGGGCGGCCCTGCAACTGCAACACGCCAAGAGCTGGCACACCTATTGGAAAAACCCAGGCGATTCCGGGCTTCCCACCCAGCTGGAGTGGACACTCCCCCCCAACGTTCAAGCGGGAGATGTGGCGTGGCCCACCCCTAAAAAATTTCCACTGGGGCCTCTGGCGAACTTTGGGTACGACGGCACGGTGTTGCTGGCGGTTCCGCTTGTGATTGGCCCTGATTTTTCCGCCCCACAACTGAAAGTGGGATTGGCCGCAACTTGGCTGGCTTGCCGCACTGAATGCATACCAGAGGACGGGCAGTTCCATCTTGTACAGCCGTCTTCTTTTCCGGTGTCACAGCACGGAAGAGCGTTTGAGGAAGCAACACGTCAGTTACCGACGCGGGGCGATGGCACCGCGATGAGCGTGCAAGTCTCAGGGCAATTTTTGAACGTTGAGTGGCGCCAGGCACCCCGAAGTTGGCAAGGAAAGTCGCTGGACTTTTTTCCGGAGACACCCGCCTTGATTGAACCGGGGGCACCTTGGAGCCAGACTTGGGTGGGCAGCACGTGGAAAGCCAAGGTACCGTTGAGCCCCATTCGCAGTGATGCCCCAACGGCGTTGGCCGTTACCCTGGCCAACAGCAATCTCCCGCATGGTGCAGCGGCGGAACCGGGTGTCACTTTTGACACCACGGTCGAAGGCACATGGCCAGCGCCTCTGGTGCAGCTCGACGCAAAAGTCAGCGATGAACTGCAAGCGGCTCTGGACGCAAACTCACGCCCACGTCCCGTGCAACCAACCGGGAACGGACTGGGCCTGTGGAGTGCATTGATCGGAGCCCTGCTGGGAGGCCTCATCTTGAATTTGATGCCTTGCGTCTTCCCGATCCTTGCAATCAAGGTCATGGCGTTTGGGCACCACAACCCTGCCCAACATGGCCACCGCAAAGCGGGTGCGGCCTACACCCTCGGGGTGGTCTTGTCGTTCGTGCTGCTGGGGGCAACACTGCTGAGCTTGCGGGCCGCAGGTGAACAACTGGGGTGGGGGTTTCAACTTCAGAACCCAGCAGTGGTTTCCGCACTGGCGGTCCTGTTCACGCTGATTGCGTTGAACCTGATGGGTGTGTTTGAGGTGGGCAATTTTTTGCCTTCGTCTGTTTCGAGCATCCAGGTCAAAAGTCCCACGACGGACGCCTTTCTGACGGGCGTGTTGACAACCGCAATTGCGTCACCTTGCACTGCACCCTTCATGGGCGCCTCCTTGGGGGCGGCCATCACACTTCCCACAGAACAGGCCCTGGGAATCTTCGCCATGCTTGGTTTCGGCATGGCCCTGCCTTACCTCGGCGCGAGTTGGATGCCTGGGCTGGCACGTGTGTTGCCCAAACCCGGGCCGTGGATGAATACGTTCAAGCAACTCATGGCATTCCCGATGTGGGCCACCGTGGCTTGGCTGCTTTGGGTGCTGGGCCAGCAAACCGGCGTTGACGGTATCGGTGCGTTGATGCTGATACTGGTCGTGTTGGCTTGGTGGGTTTGGGCAATCAACCAAAAACTTGGCTTGACCCGCCGCATTCTGTCAACCACCGCGGCCGCAGCGCTTGGGGGGCTTTTGTGGGTCGCGGGGCCCACCGTCGTCCGAGAGCCCATGGGTGCGCCTACCGCATCCAACACCACCGCAGACACGCCCATGTGGGAGCCCTGGACACAGGCGAGGCAAGCAGCGCTTCAAACCGAGGGGCGGCCCGTGTTTGTGGACTTCACCGCCGCTTGGTGCGTGACGTGCCAGTTCAACAAGCGCACAGCCCTGTCAGACATCGACGTTCAGACCGCGTTCCGACAAGCCAATACCGCGCTCCTTCGGGCAGACTGGACCCGACGCGACCCTGCGGTGACCCTTGCGCTGTCGCAGCTCGGTCGCAATGGCGTGCCCACCTACGCGTACTTTGCCCCTGGACAACCCCCCGTGGTTCTGTCCGAAGTCCTCCGAGCAAGCGATTTGACCGCCCTGCTGGCACACAGGTGATCGGCGCGGTGCTGGACTCGGCACACGTGAAACCACGTGCAACCGACCTGGAAAATCGCTCAGGAGGTTCATTGGCTTGCTTTACCATTTCAGCACCATTAATCCCCATCAGATCGGAATCAGCATGATCACTTCTTTGCTCGCAGGCATGACCATTCTTGTAGTGGGAGACAGCCACCTGGCTTCACCTGGGTTTCTCATCACCACACTGCACGACGAACTGCAAAAGCGAGGCGCAGAGGTGTACACATATGGGGCATGTGGCATGGCGGCCGGCGATTGGCTGAAGGTCACCAAAATGAAATCCCCTCCACCGTGTGGCACCGCGACACGGCTGAAAAACGACCCCATCACGTCAAATCCAGGTCCTGACACAGGCACAACACCCTACAGCGAACTGCTCAAACTCCACACGCCCGACCTTGTGGTGTTCGTGATGGGAGACACCATGGCTGGCTATGGTCAGAACCCCATGCCAAAGACGTGGGCCTGGCAACAGGTGACCAGTTTGACCAAGGCGGTCAAGGCCAGCAACATGCAATGCGCCTGGGTGGGCCCTGGCTGGGGCACTGATGGCGGCATGTTTGGCAAAACCAACAAACGGGCGGAAGAAATGTCGGCGCTGCTCAGCGAAACCGTGGCCCCCTGCACTTACATCAACAGCCTGACCCTCTTCAAAAAGGGCGATTTGCGGACCTTTGATGGTCAGCACTACGACCCCGCAGGCTACAAAAAATGGGGTCAACTGATTGCGACAGCGATCGACACCCCTGCCGTGGCGGGAAAGGCCAAAAAGTGACGCAGCGCGCTTACCCACCGCAGCTGTTCGGCTGCAAAACCTGGGTGGGCGGGGTCGCCCTTGCCCTGTCTTGCACAGCGGGTGCTTCAGGCTTGTATGAAACGGGCCCAGCCCAGGACTCGTCTTTCGTTCGGTTCGTCAATGGCACTGAAGCCGCTGTGGTTGTCAGCAACTCGAAGACCAAGGGCAAGCTGGAGCTGGGTACCCAGGGAGCAGCCAGGGTTTCGCCGTTTCTGCCCATACGGGCTGGGGCAAAAATGGCCGCCAGCATCGCGGTAAAAAACCAAAAATTCGATCTTGAAGTCGTGGCAAAGCCCGGTGAGTTCATCACCGTCGCAACGGTGCCGAATGGGGCTGGGGGCTGGACAGGTGTGCAAATGCGTGAAACACCAAGCAGTTTCAGCGCCACCCGCGCTTCGATTGCGGTTTTCAACTTCAACCCGGCATGCCCATCGGCCCAGGTGGACAGCGCGGGGAAAGCCGATGGAATTTTCAAGAACGCCACATCCAAAGCCGTGCAACGGCGACTGGTGAGCCCGGTCAAGGCAACCGTTCAGGTTTCGTGTGCGGGGAAAGCATCGGGCACACCGCTGGACTTTGGACTGCTGGAGCCAGGCGAGAGATACAGTGTGTTTGTGTTGCCCACACAAGCCGGTGGACTGGTGCTCAAAGATGGCATCGAAACAGGTCAATAAACGCCTGAACAAGCACCTGACCCACGACCACGTGGATTTGCCGCTTGGAAAATACGGCGGCAAATCCACTGCCAAACGCGAGGCGGGGTGACAGCCCTGGGCCACGCCAGATAATCGGGCATCTTTTCAAACGACCGCCCACTGACCATGCCCTTCGCCCCGCTGCAAAACGACACCTTCCTGCGCGCCTGCCTGCGCCAAGCCACCGAGCACACCCCCCTGTGGCTGATGCGCCAAGCGGGCCGCTATTTGCCCGAGTACTGCGCCACACGCGCCCAGGCCGGCAGCTTCATGGGCCTGGCCACCAACGTCGACTACGCCACCGAAGTGACGCTGCAGCCACTGGAGCGCTACCCGCTGGACGCTGCCATTCTGTTCAGCGACATTCTCACCGTGCCAGACGCCATGGGCCTGGGCCTGACCTTCGCCGCCGGTGAAGGCCCCAAGTTCGCCAAAAACGTGCGCGACGAGGCCGCCGTCGATGCACTGGCCGTGCCGGACATGGACAAGCTGCGATATGTGTTCGATGCCGTCACCAGCATCCGCAAAGCCTTGAACGGGCGTGTGCCCCTGATCGGTTTTTCAGGCAGCCCCTGGACCTTGGCTTGTTACATGGTGGAAGGCGGCGGCTCTGACGACTACCGCGCCGTCAAAACCCTGATGTACAGCCGCCCCGACCTGATGCACCGCATTTTGGCCATCAACGCCGACGCCGTGGCCCAGTACCTGAACACCCAGATCGACGCCGGAGCACAAGCCGTGATGGTGTTTGACAGCTGGGGCGGCGTGCTGGCCGATGGGAAATTCCAGGAATTCAGCCTGGCCTACACCCGCCGCGTGCTGGCCCAGCTGAAAACCGAAAAAGACGGCCAACGCATCCCCAGCATCGTGTTCACCAAAGGCGGTGGCCTGTGGCTGAACGAAATGAACAGCCTGCCTTGCGACGTGCTGGGCGTGGACTGGACGGTCAACCTTGCCAAGGCACGCGCCCAGGTCGGCGGCGACGTGGGCGGCCCCGGCAAGGCCCTGCAAGGCAACCTGGACCCCAACGTGCTGTTTGCGGCCCCCGCCCAAATCGAGACGGAAGCCGTGCGCGTGCTGGAAGCCTTCGGCATGCCCCACACCGACCGCGGCACCACCGGCCCCACCCACATCTTCAACCTGGGCCACGGCATCAGCCAATACACACCGCCCGACAGCGTGGCAGCCCTGGTGGAGGCCGTGCACAGCCATTCGCGCCGCATGCGTCAAAAGGGTTGAAAACGCTCCCCCACGCCTGGCGTGGGGGTTTGCTAGCACAAAAAGCCCCCTGTACTGGACTTTGAGCTGGCGGGTTATACACAAAAACCCTGACCCCACGCACCACCCTGGCGCAAACCGGTCAGCCCTCGCTATCAAAGCCCTAGCGCACGTAAGTCATTGATTTATATAGGCTTCACAAAACTGCCTTTTTCGTGGGCACTCTAACAAAACCCTTGATTTGTCTGGCTTCGACGCGGATTTGGACACGCTATCAACAAAGTTATCCACAGAAATTCTGGATGACTGTGGAAACGGTGACAAATCAATGACTTACAGCCACTTTCACCAGTCTGCGTCACAAAACCATGGCAACTGAGCTGCATTGGCCTTGCGTGGTCGTGCCCACCCCGGCACACAGCGCCTTGGGCGATGGCCTGACCTACACCAGCCCCAACGCACTGCCCCCCGGCACCTTGGTGCGCGTGCCGCTGGGCAAGCGCGACCTGCTGGGCGTGGTGTGGGACGGCCCCGCACAGCCCCCCGATGGCCTGTTGCCCGAGCAGGCCCGGGCCGTGTCCAGCGTGTTGGCCGGCATTGCCCCGCTGAACGCGGAGTGGCGCGAACTGGTGCAGTTTGCGGCGCAGTATTACCAGAGGGCCCTGGGCGAAGTGGCCCTGGCGGCCCTGCCCCCGCAACTGCGCGACCTGCAACCCGACCAGTGGCAGCGCCGCCTGAAAAAAGCCGGCAAAGCCGAAAAAGCCGCCCCCTCAGCCGCTACGGACACCGCCAGCCAGCCAGCCCCCACCCTCAGCCCCGAGCAAGCCACCGCCTTAGCGGCCCTGGCCATCGCCACCCAGCCGGTGCTGCTGTTCGGCGCCACCGGCAGCGGCAAAACAGAGGTCTACCTGCACGCCGCCCAAACCGTGCTGGCGGCCGACCCCTTGGCCCAAGTGCTGGTGATGGTGCCCGAGATCAACCTCACCCCCCAGCTGCAACAGCGGTTCACCGAACGCTTCGCCCCCGTGCATGGGGCCAACGCCGTGGTGGCCCTGCACAGCGGCATGACCCCGGCGCAGCGGCTCACCAGCTGGCTGGCGGCGCACACCGGGGCCGCACGCATCGTGCTGGGCACGCGCATGGCCGTGCTGGCCAGCCTGCCGCACCTGCGCCTGATCGTGGTGGACGAGGAACACGACCCCAGCTACAAAAGCCAGGACGGCGCCCGCCACTCCGCCCGCGACCTGGCCATTTACCGCGCCCGCCTGCTCACCCGCCACGGCGCACCCTGCCAGGTGGTGCTGGGCTCGGCCACCCCGTCGCTGGAAAGCTGGCACGCCGCCACCACGGGCCGCTACCTGCGGCTGGACATGGCCAGCCGCGTGGGCGGGGGTGCGCTGCCCCGGCTGCGCCTGCTCGACATGGCCCAGCAACCCAAAGGGGCCGTGCTGGCCCCGGCCCTGGTGAGCGCACTGATTGAAAGGGCGCAACGCGGCGAACAAGCCTTGCTGCTGCTCAACCGCCGGGGCTATGCGCCGGTGCTGGCCTGCCACGCCTGCGGCTGGAAAAGCCAGTGCCCCAGTTGCAGCGCGTTTCGGGTGTTCCACAAAATCGACCGCACGCTGCGCTGCCACCACTGCGGCGTCACCGAACGGGTGCCACGCGCCTGCCCCGGGTGCGGCAACCTCGACATCGCGCCCGTGGGCAAAGGCACCGAGCAGCTGGAAGAACAGGTCACGGCCCTGCTGTCGGGCCAACAACGGCCCGACGGCCAGCCCCTGCGCGTGGCCCGCATGGACGCCGACAGCACCCGCGCCAAAGGCAGCCTGGAAGCCCAACTGGCCCGCATGCACAGCGGCGAAGTGGACGTGTTGGTGGGCACCCAGATGGTGGCCAAGGGGCACGACTTTCGCCGCATCACCCTGGTGGCCGCGCTGAATGCCGACGCCGCCCTGTTTGCCAGCGACTACCGCGCGCCCGAACGCCTGTTTTCGCTGCTGATGCAAGCCGGGGGCCGAGCCGGGCGCGACGCCGCGCTCAGCAGCGGGGCCGAGCTGTGGGTGCAAACCTGGCACCCCACCCACCCGCTGTTTGCGGCGCTGAAAAAGCACGATTTCCCAGCCTTTGCCGCGCAACAACTGGAAGAACGCCAGGCCGCCCAACTGCCCCCGTTTGTGTACCAGGCCCTGCTGCGTGCCGAGGCCCGCACCCAGGAAGCCGCGCAAGCGTTTCTGGCGGCCGCGCGCGAAGCCGCACGCGCCTTGGAAGGGGCCGAGCACCTCACGCTGTTTCCGCCCGTGCCCATGGCCATTCAGCGCGTGGCCAACGTGGAACGGGCGCAAATGCTGCTGGAAAGCCCTTCACGCCCCGCGCTGCAACACGTGCTGACCCATTGGCACCCGGCCTTGGCGGCGTGCAGGGCCCTGCCAGAAGCCAAGGGGTTGATACGCTGGGCCATTGACGTGGACCCTTTGGCCATCTGAAACCGGAGCTAGAAACCCAATACCAGAAAGCGCTGGAGGCCTTTTTGGCTTGAAATGTCAGGTCACCAGCGACACCGCCGCTGAAAACGTCACAAACGCGGCCGCCGTGGACACCAGAATGATGCGGGCAATGCGCCCGTTGTCTGCCTCAAAGCGCTCGGCCAACAGCGACACGTTGCTGGCACTGGGCAATGCCGCCACCAGCACCATCACCGTGAGCGACGCGGGCGACAGTGGCACGCCCAACTGCATGGCCGACGCGCCCACCACCGCCACCAGCACGGGGTGCAGCAGCAGCTTCATCAGCGCCACGGGCACGTAGTCGCTCAGGGGCGTGGGGTGGTCCACCGTCATCTGGGCCCGGGCCAGCACCGCACCGATGGTGAACAGCGCCACGGGCGACGCCGCGTCGGCCAGCAACCAGGCGGTTTTTTCCAGCGGCCCGGGCAGCACAAACCCCACGGCAGACGCCACACCGCCCAGCAAAATGGCCCAGGGCATGGGGTTGGCGGCAATGCCTTTGAGGGCCTTGCTGGCCGCCGCCAGCGCGCCCGACACCCCGCCGCCCGCCCCGTCCAGCCGCGACAGCGCAATGCACAGCGAGCTGGTGACCACCATGTCCACAATGATCATCACAATCACCGGGCCCACGCTGCTGGGGCCGATCAGCGCGGCCAACAGCGGCACGCCCATGAACCCGGTGTTGGGAAACGCGGCCACCAGTGCGCCCAGCGACGCGTCGTTCCAGCGGATGCGGTCGTTCAGCGACATGCCCACCGCAAACGCCACCATCACCAGCGCGCACAGCAAATACACGCCGAACACCGAGGCATCGAGCAGCTGCGCAATCGGTGTGGTGGAGCCGAACCGGTACAACATGCACGGCAGTGCAAAAAACAACACAAAGCCATTCAAGCCGGGAATGGCGGCCAGCGGCAGCATGCCCCGGCGCGCGGCCACAAAGCCACACAACACCAGGGCAAAAAACGGAAAGGTGACCCACAAAATGTTCAGCACGCGCGCATTGTGTCAGGCAGGCGCTGCCGCGGGCGGGGCAAACTGGGCCGCCCCACGGCGGTAAGCTTGTGGGCTGCGCTGCCGTCACCCGTTTTTGTCACCCATGCGTCTGTTTCACCCCACACCCCACCGCCCTCACACCCCAGCCACAGGCCGCTGGCGCACGTTGGCCTGCGCGGCTGGCGTGGCGTCGGCACTGCTGGCAGGCTGTGCCGCCCCCAAATACACCGTGGACGACGGCCGCCCCGTCAACCCCGAGCTGCTGGCCCACATCCGCAGTTTTGGGGAAGGCGAACGCGCCCTGCGCCCCGCCATGGCCCGCAGCGCCCAACTGAAAGACCCCGATTGCGACCGCCAGTGGGAACTGCCCTTTGCCGTGGCCACCAGCCAACAGTGGGACGAAACCGACCGCGTGGCCTGGGTGCGGGCCCTGGGCGTGGACGAACGGCTCTCGGTGGTGGCCGCGGCCCCCGGCACCCCATTGAAACCGGGCGACAAGCTGGTGGACATCGACGGCACCCAAAGCAACACCGCCGAAAAAATGCTGGTGGAGCTGGCCCGCCTGCGCGAGCGGGGCCGCCCCTTCCCCGTCAAAACCGCGAAGGGGGCCACCGTCAACGTGGTGCCTTTCGAACTGTGCCGGGGCTATGCCCGCCTGGCTCCGCCCAACACCCCCGAACTGCAGGACTACCACTGGCTCATGAGTTACCACCCCCTGGAGGTGGCCCGCGCCGACCTGACCGACGACGAGGCCCTGTGGACCGTGCTGTGGACACAAGGGGTGTCGGAAGAAGGCGGCGCGCGCATGAAAACCTACCACTACGGCAGCCAGGTGCTGGGCTCGCTGTACACCCTGGCCACCATTGCCACCGGCCTGAAAGGCGCGGCGGTGGCCGCCGAAGCCGCCGTGGCGGCGGCCCAAAAAGCGGCGGCCACGGCGGCCACTGAAATCATCCGCCAGCAAATCATTGAGCAGGCCAAACAGTTCGCCATCGACCGCGTGCGGACCGAGCTGGGCAAAACCGCGCAGCAACTCACCCAGGCGCAGGTGGTGGCCAGCATGCAACAGCTGGCGGCCAACAAAGGCCTGCTGGGCGGCATTTCACGGGTGGCCGCCACCGTGTTCGACAAGGCCGACACTTGGGCCTACACCCGCATGAAACGCCTGGGCGCAGACCCGCTGGCCGGCTTCACCCTGCACCAGAAAATGCTGGAACGCAGCCTGCTGCGCAACGCCCTGCCCTTTGACCCCGAGCGCATGGCCAGCCTGCAAACCGTGGTCGAGGCCGATGGCAAAGGCGACGACGTGGTGGCCATCCTCAAAGGCATACGCACCGAAACACTGGACTTCGACACCGGCCAGATGCCCCTGGCCTCGGCCACCAGCGAATTCAGCTACGAAGACCCCGTGACACTCGGCACCGCCAACCCCTATGCCTTCGGCCTGATCGAAGCCATGCTGGGCACGCCCGAAGGCGGCATGCCTACCGGTCAGAAGTGAAAAACACATAGCAAACAAATGAACACCATCAAACACTGGAGCACTTTTTTTTGCCTGATTTCAGGTTTCACATTGGCCGGGCAAGCGCAGGCCCAAACCCCAGAGGCTGCGGCAACGGCGGCTGAGGCTGCGCCTTTCGCCCCCGCCGCCGCGCCACCCCCGGTGGCGGTGCCCGCCGAAAGTTGCCGCATCGTCACCGACCGAGCCATGGCCGCCGACCTGCGCGCCGCCAACGCTCAAGCCCAAAAACCCGACGCCGCCCAGATGGGTCGCTTGCTCGATGAGGCCATTG
This sequence comes from Burkholderiaceae bacterium, assembly GCA_049653005.1. GTDB lineage: Bacteria > Pseudomonadota > Gammaproteobacteria > Burkholderiales > Burkholderiaceae_C > UBA2334. The sequence goes on from JBASFL010000009.1 coordinate 40,105, forward strand.
GCCTGTGGACCCTGGCCACCGAGCGCTGCACCGACCGCGCCCAAGACCGCGCCCGACGCAACCTGGCCGACAGCCAGCGCACCCGCCAGGCCTTGAGCGCCGAGCTGGGCCCCGGGGCCGAATGCGCCAGCCGCCAGACCGACGCCAACAGCCTGCAAGACCTGGCGCAACAAGCCGTCAAGGCCCGCCGCTGGCTGGACGCTGCCGTGCTCTACCGCAAAGCCGAAAACATGTGGGACGTGGCCGCCGAGCGCTGCACCGGAGAACCGCAAAAGCTGGCCACCCAACGCCGCGACCAAACCGCCACCGACGCCCACAACGCCGAGTTCTGCGCCCCCAGCTTTGAGCGTGCCCGCGAAGCCACCCAGGCGCTCAGCCGCCAAAACGACCCGGCCCAAAAAGCCGCCCGGCAAACCCAGTCCCAGGTGGCCGAAACCCTGTGGCGCGACGCCATCGCCCAATGCAAAGGCCAGCCCCTGGACATCGCCCAAACCAACGCCCAACGCCTGGCCAAAGAACGCGGCACACCCTGGGTGCCCACCCAAGCGGCCATCGCCGCCCCCACACCAACGGCCACCACAGGGGGCAAGACACCCGAGCCATCCGTCAAAGCGGTTGCGGTTGCCACACCTGCGGGGGGTGGACTGCTCAGCGGTCTGGGCACCGCCGTGGGCAGCCTGCTTCCCAAAACCGGGGCAACCGACACACCGCCCACAGCCCCACCGGCAACAGCCGCCCCCACCACCGGCCCACAAGACACCGACATCCAGTCCGGTGACACCCGCTTCCAAGGGCGTTTTGTGCGCCAAGGCAACCTGTTGACCGGCTCAGGCCGCGTCACCTGGGCCAACGGCGACGTCTACAACGGCGAATTGCAACAAGGCAAACGGCACGGCCAAGGCGAGTTTGTCTGGGCCAACGGCCAGCGCTTCCGGGGCGACTGGGTGCAAGACGTGCCCCACGGCAAAGGCAGCATGAAGTTCGCCACCGGCAACCAGTACGAAGGCGACATCGCCCAGGGCGAGCCGCACGGCGACGGGCGCATGGTGTTTGCCTCGGGCGACAGCTTCCAGGGCCGCTTCGTGAAAGGCAAGCCCAACGGCCAAGGCACCTACCGCTGGACCAGCGGCCAAACCTACGAAGGCCCCTGGACCCAGGACCAACCCAACGGCACGGGCAAGCTGGTCTATGCCAACGGCAACCGCTACGAAGGCGCACTGGTCAACGGCACACCCGAAGGACTGGGCAGGCTCGCCTACGCGTCGGGTGACGAATACCGGGGCCAATTCAACCAAGGCGCACCACACGGCGAAGGCACCTACACCTGGAAAAGCGGTGACCGCTACGCCGGCCTGTGGCAGGCCGGCCGCAAACACGGCCAAGGCCGCTTCGAGTGGCCCAATGGCGACCGCTGGGACGGCCTGTTCGACAACGACACCCAAACCGACAAGGGTACCTTGACCCGAAAAGCCCCCTGATGCAAACCAGCGGCCCCTCCACCCTGACCATCGGCCTGAACCCCGCCCAGCAAGAAGCCGTGCTGCACCTGGGCGGCCCGTGCCTGGTGCTCGCCGGGGCAGGCTCGGGCAAAACGCGCGTCATCACACACAAAATTGCCCGGCTCATCGAGGCGGGGCTTGAGCCCGAGCGCATTGCCGCCATCACCTTCACCAACAAAGCGGCCGCCGAAATGCGCGAACGTGCCCGCCAGCTGGTGGGCAAAGGCGCCAAAAAGGTGGTGATTTGCACCTTCCATGCCCTGGGCGTGCGCATGCTCAGGCAAGACGGCGAAGTGCTGGGGCTGAAGCCGAAGTTCAGCATCCTGGACAGCGACGACATCACCGGCATCCTCAAAGACTGCGCCGGCGGCACCACCGACGTGGCCACCGCCAGACAGTGGCAATGGGCCATCAGCGCCTGGAAAAACGCCGGGCTGACGGCCGACGAGGCGCTGGCCCAGGCCCAAACCGAAGACGACCGCGCCACCGCCGTCCTCATGCAGCGCTACCAGGAACGCCTGAGCGCCTACCAGGCCGTGGACTTCGACGACCTGATTGGCCTGCCCCTGAAGCTGCTGCAAAACCACGCCGACGTGCGCGAGCGCTGGCAACAGCAAATGGGCCACGTGCTGGTGGACGAATACCAGGACACCAACGCCACCCAATACGAACTGCTCAAACTGCTGGTGGGCGAGCGCGCCCGCTTCACCGCCGTGGGCGACGACGACCAAAGCATTTACGGCTGGCGCGGCGCCACGCTGGACAACCTGCGCAAACTGCCGGTGGACTTCCCTGCCCTCAAGGTGGTGACGCTGGAGCAAAACTACCGCTCCACCAGCGCCATCTTGCGCGCAGCCAACAACGTGATTGGCCCCAACCCCAAGCTGTTCCCCAAAAAACTGTGGAGCGACCTGGGCGAAGGCGAGCCCGTGCGCGTGCTGGCCGCCGACAACGAAGAGCACGAGGCCGAACGCATGGTCTCGCGCATCGTGGGCATCCGCGCGGGCAGCGGCCCGCTGTCCAGCCCGCACAAAGAATTCCGCGATTTTTGCCTGCTGTACCGCGCCAACCACCAAGCCAAACTGTTCGAAGTGGCGCTGCGCAAGGCGCAAATTCCGTACAAGGTGTCAGGGGGCACCAGCTTTTTTGACCGCGCCGAAATCAAAGACCTGTGCGCCTGGCTGCGCGTGCTGGTCAACAACGACGACGACCCGGCCTTCATGCGCGCCATCACCACCCCCAAACGCGGCGTGGGCCACCAAACACTGGCCGCCCTGGGTGAATTTGCCAGCAAATACAAAGTGAGCCTGTTCGAGGCCTTGTTTTCCCATTCACTGCCCGCCGCCCTGCCCGCCCGCGCCGTGGGCAGCCTGCACGAATTTGGCCGCACCCTGAACGAACTGGAGCACCGCGCCCGGCACACCACAGGCGCAGACAACGCCCGGACCTTTCTCACCGAGTGGCTGAAAGACATCGGCTACGAACAGCACCTGTACGATGGCGAGGACAACGAAAAAGTGGCCGCCGCCCGCTGGAACAACGTGGTGGAGTTTTGCGACTGGATGGCCCAACGCTGCGGCGGACACATTGAAGACACCGCTGGTGTGAACACCGAAACAGAGCGAAAAACACTGCTGGAGGTGGCGCAAACCATTGCCCTGCTGTCCACCATTTCAGAACGCGAGCAAGACCAGAACGTGGTCACGCTGTCCACCTTGCATGCCTCCAAAGGACTTGAGTGGCCCCATGTGATGTTGGTGGGGGTGAACGAGGGGCTGTTGCCGTTCAAACTGGATGAAACCGCCGATGTGCCGGCCGACCAACTGGCGCAGCGCCTGGAGGAAGAGCGCCGCCTGATGTACGTGGGCATCACCCGTGCCCGCAACTCGCTGGTGGTGAGCTGGCTCAAACGCCGCAAAAAGGGACGTGAGTTCATCAACGGCAAGGCCAGCCGGTTCATTGCCGAAATGGCCCTCGACGTGGCCACCTCGCGCGAAGACCCGCGCGAGAAGCTGCGCGCGTTGCGCGCAGAGTTTGCGCAACGCGCCCAAACGGCACAAAACGCAAAAATCAGCTGAACTCAAGGGGGTGGGGCAACTGCCCTGTCGCTGTTTCACGCCTGGAATGGCAAACGGCAGAAACAAAAATGCTCATCGCAAAGGACGGGCATTTGAAAAATGACACTCACTCGGGGTGGTGCCCATGGCGGGAATCGGACCCGCGACCTCTCCCTTACCAAGGGAGTGCTCTACCACTGAGCCACATGGGCGACTGCCGCATGGGCAAAAAATGGAGCGGGATAAGAGACTCGAACTCTCGACCTATACCTTGGCAAGGTATCGCTCTACCAACTGAGCTAATCCCGCAAAACCTGATGTTTTGGTGGCCTGGGACGGAATCGAACCATCGACACGCGGATTTTCAATCCGCTGCTCTACCAACTGAGCTACCGGGCCAAGACCAAAATTATAGCACTGTAAAAACAAACGTCCAAAGAAAGTACGCTCCCAACCGCAAACTCAATACAAGCTGCGTTTGCCCCGGGACAAATCCACGCCCAATTGTTTGAGTTTCCGGTACAGGTGGGTGCGCTCCAGCCCGGTTTTCTCTGCCACACGGGTCATGGAGCCCGACTCTTTTGCCAGGTGAAACTCGAAATAGGCTTTCTCAAACTCGTCACGGGCTTCGCGCAATGGCTTTTCAAGATCGAAGTTCTGGGTGGACGTGGGGCCCAACTCCACCTGGACTTCGGGCAACACGCCGCCGGTCATGGCGAATTCCACCGTCATTTCAGTGGCCACTTGCACCGGCATCGCCACCACGGCGCGTGGTTTTTCCATGGCCTTGGTCAACCCGAGCTCGACCGCTTTCAGCAGTTTTTGCAGCGTGATGGGTTTTTCCAGGAATGACATGGCACCGATGCGCGTGGCCTCTACCGCCGTGTCAATGGTGGCGTGCCCGCTCATCATGATGACGGGCATGGTCAGCAAACCGGCCGTGGACCACTCTTTGAGCAGGGTGACACCATCGGTGTCGGGCATCCAGATGTCCAGCAGCACCAGGTCGGGCCGGGCATTCTGGCGGGCCAACCGGGCTTGGGCGGCGTTTTCAGCCAGCTCCACCGCGTGGCCTTCGTCGTTCAGGATTTCCGACAGCAGGTCTCTGATGCCCAGTTCGTCATCCACCACCAAGATATTGGCCATGCGCGCTCGCTCCCCTCGGGCTGTTGTTAATTAGCAACTGCAAATGATACCGCCACTTGGCCACCGACCACTTGGCCGCCAACCTCCTGGTTGGACAGCTCAATGCGAGCGCCGTGTTCGTCCACAATTTTCTTGACCACCGCCAACCCCAGCCCCGTGCCACGCACCTTGGTGGTCACATAGGGTTCAAACGCGCGCTTCAGGATGTTGTCGGCAAAACCCGGGCCTTGGTCCAAGACGGTCAGGCGCACCCGCTGGCCGGTTTTGCTGCGGCGGGTTTTGACACACACCCCACCCGGGTGGCCAGCGCCCATGGCGTCCTGGGCGTTTTGCACCAGGTTGTGGATGACCTGCCGGATTTGCTCGGCATCCCCGGCAATGGGCGGGCACCCCGGCTCCAGGTCCACCCGCACGGGCACCACCGCACGGTCATAGAGGGCCAACACGTCAACCACGGTGGCGTTCAGGTCCACGGGCACCAGCACCGCGGCGGGCAAACGGGCGTAATCGCGAAACTCGTTGACCAAGCGCTTCATCGCGTCCACCTGGTCCACGATGGTTTTGACCGATTTGGTCAACAACGCTTGGCCCGGTGCGTCCAGCTTGCCTTCGAGTTTCATGGCCAGCCGCTCGGCAGACAGCTGGATAGGGGTGAGCGGGTTTTTGATTTCGTGGGCCAGGCGGCGCGCCACCTCGCCCCAGGCCTTGGCGCGCTGGGCTGAAACCAGCTCGGACACGTCGTCAAACACCAGCAAGCGTTTTTGTTCGGGCAACCACGCCCCCCGGGCCACGATGGTGATGCCATCCTGGAAAGGCCCTTCAGCCCCTGTGCCCCACTCAAACGACTGCTGCCACACCCCGAGCTGGGTTTCGCCGGGGGCCAGGGCGCCCTGGTCGGCCCCCAATTGGTCAAACTCCTGCAACACGCCTTGGGCCAACACCCCCAAACCGGGCACGTCCACCAACGGCTGTTGCAGGTACGCGGCCAAAGGCGTGCGCAAGATGCGGGTGGCCCCAGGGTTGATGGCGTTGATGCGGCCCGCGTCGTCCAGCACCACCACCCCGGCCGTGAGGTTGTCCAAAATGGTTTGCAGGTTGGCCCGCGCGTCGTTCACCTGCGCCATGCTGCCGTCCACGGCGGTTTTGGCATCCGCCAGCTGCTGGGTCATGTCGGCAAAGGCGCGGGTCAGCCCCCCCAGTTCGTCGCGTGTGGCCATGGCCAGTTTGGGTGTCAGGTCTCCCCGGGCCACGTCGCGCACCCCTTCGGCCAACAACAACAGCGGCCGGATCAACTGGTTGCCCAGCACCGCCGCCAGCAACACCGACGCAAACACCGACAAAAACAGCGCCAGCGTGAGCGTGCCGATGTACATGCGCCGCAGGCCTTCGCGGGCCAAGGCACGTTCCTGGTATTCGCGGTTGGCTTGCTGCACGGCCAAGGCATCGGCCACCAGCGCAGGGGGCAAGGTTTGCACCACATGCAAAAAACGCGGCTCGGACGAGAGCCCAAAGCCGGGCGTGTTGACCCGCGCCCACACACGCACACGGGCTTTGCCCGGCGGGTCGATGTGCCCCCCCAAATCGGCCTGTGGCACGCCGGGGTCGTCCAGCCCCTCGGTGAGGACCGTGGCGCGGTCAGCCCGCACGGACTTGAGCAGCGAAGCAGACGGCCGCTCGGGCCGCAACGCAAACCGCGATTCACCGGCACTGGCCAGCAACTGGCCGGAAGCGCTCCACAGTTGCACATCACTGGCCGACAGCTGCTCGCGCAGCTTTTCCATGGCCAACGTGGCAGACGTGCTGGACACACCCGACAACTCGACCGCGGCCTGTCGCACCTTGCCGCTGAAATCGGCCGTGAGGGTGTCGAGCGCCGTGCGGCCCAGGCTCACCCCGGCGTTGAGCGCACTTTCCACCCGCACGTCAAACCAGCTTTCGATGGAGCGGGACACGAACTGGTACGACACCCCGTAAATCAACGCCCCGGGCACGAACCCCACCAACGCAAAAATCGCGGCAATTTTGGCCAGCAGCTGGCTGCCGAATTTTTTGCGCCGAAACCGCAACACCAGGCGCACCACGGCCCACACGATGACGCCAGCCAAAAACACGGCAACACCGACGTTCAGCACCAGCAAGCGCGTGTAGTTGACCTCGTACAGCGCTCGGTTGTCGGTTGCGGTGGTGAGCATGAACAGCAGCACCAGCGCCAAGCCCGCCAAAAAAGCCAGCGCAGCGGCTGCCGCCCAGCGGCGGCGGGCGGGGTGGGGCCGGGCGCTGGAGGACGTCGGGGTCATGGGGTGGTTTTGGCGGGCGCGGGGGTCGGCTCAGGCTCAGCCCCCGAACCGGGGGTGGGAGCCGCTGTCCATTGCGTGGGCACAGCCACCGTGCGCCGCAAATCAATGTTCCAGTCCGATTGGGCGTTCATGCCCAATTGGAAAGGCCGTGGCAGCAGCGCCATGTCGAGTTTGAACTGAAAGTTGAGGTAGTGGTCGCCGCCATCGGCCACCGCATCGGCCTCGGCCACTTTCCAGCCGTACAAACGGGTGACGGCCGCCAAGGCTTGTTTCAGGGAATCGTGGTTCTGATGCAACGCGTACTGCAAGTTGGCCGCAGGGCCTGCACCGGCCGCCACGCTGACGCGCCAACGCCGCGTCAAGGGTTGGTAGGCCAGGCGGTAGGTGCGGCTGGCGGTGGCCACGCGGGCGTCGGTCCAATACCAACGGTCGCGCATCACCTCGGCTTGCGCCACAAAATACAACGGCACCGAACGGGACACGGCATCGGCCACGGCCGCAGCGGGCTCGTAAGCCACCGAAGCCGTCAGGTACAAACCGTCTTCCTGGCGGGTCAGCGTGAGCTGCTCCAGTTGCGGCGCGGGTTGCGCCCAAGCAGCGGGGTTGCCGCACAGGCAAACGGCCAGCGCCACCCAGGCACAAGCCTCAAGCCACCTTGTCCAGCACCGCGTAAAAAAAGCCGTCGTTTCCACCCGGTGGATTGTCGGGCAAGCCCCCCCCATCGACCGCCAGAACAGGCAACAAATGCCCCGGCGCGGGGCATGCCCGGGCGTCTGTGTGGCGCGACAGAAACGAATCGATCTGGGCCTGCCCCTCGGCCTTGAAGACCGAGCAGGTGCAATACACCAGCCGCCCGCCCGGGGCCAGCGTGGGCCACAGGGCCTCCAGGATGCGACGCTGGGTGTCGACCAGTGCGGGCACGTCGGATTCGCGGCGCAGCCAGCGCACGTCGGGGTGGCGGCGCACGATGCCAGAGGCGCTGCACGGCGCATCCAGCAGCACCGCGTCGAACGGCCGCCCGTCCCACCAGGCGGCTGGCTGGGCGGCGTCGGCCACTTTCACGCCAACAGTCCCGTTCAGGCGCAGGCGCTGTAGGTTTTCGGTGATGCGGGCGCTGCGCCGGGCATCCACTTCCAGCGCCAGCACGTCGATGGACAAACCCAGGGCGTGGGCGTGCTCCAGCAAGTGGGCGGTTTTGCCACCGGGGGCGGCGCAAGCGTCCAACACGCGCAACGGGCGGTCGGCAGGGGCACTCAACCCGTCCAACACCAGTGGTGCGGCCCACTGGGCCGCCGTGTCTTGCACCGAAAACCAGCCCTCGGCGTAACCCGGCAAGCCCTCCACCGGCACTGGCTGCGCCAGCACCACACCAGACAAGCCCACGGCCTGTGCCGACAGGCCTTCATCCGCCAGCCGGGCCAGGTAAGCGTCGCGGGGGGTGTGGGTGACGTTGACGCGCAGTACCAGGGGTGCGCTGTGTTGGCTGGCCGCCAGAATGGCTTGCCACTGCTGCGGGTGGTCGCGGCGCACGCGTTTCACCCACCAGGCGGGGTGGTTGTACCGGGCCTCCCAGTCGGCCTCGACCTGGGCATGCAGGGCCTTGGCCTCGCGCAGGTAGCGGCGCAGGCAGGCGTTGACCATGCCCGCCTGCCGGGCGGTGGCGGGTTGGGCACGCACGGCGTCCACGGCCTGGTCGACCACGGTGAAAGCATCGTAGACCGGTGTGTTGTCCCCTGGCGTGGCACCGGCCCCAGGGCGCAGCAACGCCAACGCCGCACACAACAGGGCGTGGGTGAACGGTGGCGGGGCCTGCTCGGCCAGTGCGCCCACCAGGGCGGAGGTGGTGCCCAAGTGCCGCAGTGCGTGGAACGTGAGGGCTTGCACGCCCGGGCGCAGGTGACCGGGCACGGTGGGCAACACATCGGTCAACGAACGGCCCGCTTGCACCGACTGCACACAACGCGCCACCTGGGCCAGCTGCTGCGCCAGGCTGGTGCGGGGGCCAGTTCCGCCAGCGGCCACGGTGGGCGCGCCGCTCAAACCGCGGCCCGCTTGTTCAGCAGCGCCTGCGCCACGCGCGAATTGGGTTTGCGGCCCAGGTGGTCGCTGATGAACTGGCCGGCATCAACCAGCGCATCCAGATCCAAACCGGTGTCAATGCCCATGCCGTGCAACAGGTACACCACGTCTTCGGTGGCCACGTTGCCCGTGGCGCCCTTGGCGTAGGGGCAACCGCCCAGCCCGGCAATGGAGGTGTCGAACTGCGCCACGCCCAGCTCCAGCGCCGCCAGGGTGTTGGCCAGTGCCTGGCCGTAGGTGTCGTGGAAGTGGCCGCTGATGTCGGCCAGGTCGTAGTGCTTCAGCGCGGCCTCCATGGCGGCCTGCACTTGGCGCGGGGTGCCCACGCCAATGGTGTCGGCCACGCCCACATGGTCCACGCCTATGGCCTTCATCAGCCGCGCGACCAATTCCACGCGCTCGGGCGACACCTCGCCCTCATACGGACAGCCCACTGCACAAGAAATAGCGCCTCTGACGCTTATCCCGCTTGCCTTGGCAGCTACCACCACCGGAGCAAACCGTTCAATGGATTCTTCAATGCTGCAATTGATGTTTTTCTGGCTGAAGGCCTGGCTGGCCGCCCCAAACACCACGACCTCGTTGGCCCCGGCGGCCAGCGCGCCTTCAAACCCCTTCATGTTGGGGGTGAGCACCGAATACACGGTGTCGGCCCGGCGGGTGATGCCCGCCATCACGTCCACCGCATCACCCATTTGTGGCACCCACTTGGGGCTGACGAAGCTGGTGGCTTCCAGGTGGCGCACGCCCGCAGCTTGCAAGCGGTGGATCAGCTCGATCTTGACGGCAGCGGGCACCATCTGCTTTTCGTTTTGCAGGCCGTCGCGGGGGCCGACGTCCACGAGTTTGACGCGGGAGGGCAGGTGGTTGAGGGTGGGCATGGTTGGGTTCGGTTGGGTCAAGCAAAGGAGGAGGGGGCGTGCCGGATTTCGGCTTGCAACGCGGGCGAGGCGATATCGCTCAGGGCTCGCATGGCTGGGCCAAGTTGGTCAATGAGGCGGCCGTTGGCCCCGGTTTCTTCAAAGAAGGTGCGCCACTGCCGTAGCGCCAGCCAAATGCGTTGGACGATGGCCAGGGCAGTGGCACGGTGGGGGGTGAATGCGCTGTATGCAGACAGGGCGTTGTCCAGCGTTGCCAGATTGCCCTGCTGCCCCACCTGCAGGTGCAAATGGCGCTCGAAAGCCACGCCAGGGCGAGGCACCACGTCGTACAGCGGGCTCAACCGCCAGCCAGACAACCCGGGATCGCGCACAAAACCGTGGTTGCGCAGGTGGTCGTCGTCGTTGCTGACAAAGATGTTGAACACCATGCGGGCAAACAGCTCTTCGGTATCGGCGCGAATCTGGCTGGGTGAGACATGCTGCCGGATGGCCTGGGCCAGATCGCCATAACCTTTGGCTCGTGAGGCCAATTCGTCGCAAGCCACCAAGGTAAGACCACTGGCAAACGGCAGCCGTTGCTCGGTGTGGCCTTGCGCAATGCGGTCAAACCGCTGCACCAACAACACGGGTTTGCCGCCCAGGTCCTGCACACGCAGTTCGGGCACGCTCAAGCCACAGCGGCGGGCCAGTTGCAATGTGCTGCATTCGGCCTGCGCCATGTTGAAGGCATCGCCTGCGGCGGCAAACTTCGCGAGCCACAGCACACCTGCCTCGTCGCGCACCGAGGCTTTGGGCCGCGCACCGCCCGCCGTGCTGCCTGCGGCAAACACATCGGTCAGGCTGCTGGGCACTGGCAAACCTTGTTCGATGCGTTCTGACGCTTCTTGCAAATAGGCCAATGAACGGATGGGGGCTGCACCGGGCTGAGGGGGGCTGCCCAGGGTTTCCCGTACATCCAGTGCGCCGACGCGATCGCTGCCGGCACCCAGCAAATAGTCCGCCTCAAGCAGGCTGTTGGCCGGCACACGGGCTTGCGCCTCCAGTACGCGACGGCCCCAGGCATCGGGCGCGGCGTCGCGGATGCCGCCGAACTGCGGCAGTTGGTTGACCGGATACAACTCCACCCCGCGCACACCGCCCTTATCGGCGAGGCTCAGACTGACGGGGTCCACCTCGAAGGCATCGGCACGCTCCAGGTAGCGGGTGCCATACGCAAAGCGTGAGGCCTCTAACTCATGACGGGTTTGGGTCAGACTCAGGCGGCCTGCTGGCACCCACGCCTGCGACACATGGGCAAACACAAACAGCGTGCGCTGGGCCATCAGAAATCCAACGCCGCCAGTTGCTGGGGTGACAGGGGGCGCACGCGCTGGGTGGCCTCGGTCTGGGCCAGGGCTTTGAGCGCGGGGTCGGTGTCGGTCAGCAACCCCAGCAGGCTCAGGCCGGGGGCGATGGCCTCCAGATACCTCAACACTTGGGCCAGCGTGCGGCCGGGGTCACCGCGCTCGATCAGCACGGCCGTAGAACGCGACAACCCAGCGCGGCTTGCCGCGTCGGCCTGCCGCAGTCGGCGGGCCTTGCGCAAACGGGCCAGTCTGACCCCCAGCGCCACCGACTCTTCGGCTCGGGCGGATGGCAACAAAGGGGCCTCGGGGTATTTCATGTCTGCAAAACCAGTCTTTATCGCACCAAAGTTTGATATTACAGACATTAATAGATTTTCACCACCTCAACGAATTCAATAACCCAGCGCCACATCCACCACGCCCGACAACTGGGCAAGGGGTTGGCCTTGGGCAAAGGCGGCGATTTTGCGGGCAATCTGGGCAATGCTTTCGTCGCGCAGCGTGCGCGCCGAGGTGTGGGGGGTGACGGTGATGGCTGGGTGGCCCCAGAACAGGTGGCCGGCGGGCAGGGGTTCGGTGCGAAACACGTCCAGCGTGGCCCCAGCCAGGTGGCCGCTGGCCAACAGCGCCAGCAGGTCGTCATCCACCAAATGCGCGCCACGCGCCACGTTGATGACGTAGCCGCCGGGTTGCAGGCGCTGCAAGCTGTCGCGGTTGAGGATGTTGTGCGTGTCGGCCGTGAGTGGCAGCAGGTTGACCAACACGCGGCTGGCGGCCAGAAAACCGTGAAAGCCGCCCTGCCCCGCAAAGCAGCGCACGCCTTCCAGGGCACCTTCGCTGGTTTTTGGCCTACGGCTCCAGCCGTTCACCGGGAATTCAAACGTGCGCAGCGCCTGCGCCACGCGCGCGCCCAGCACGCCAAGGCCCATCACGCCCACCGGGAAATCGGCCCGCGCACGCGGCTTGCGGAACGACCACTGGCCCCGCGCCGTGTCGGCGTCGTACACGTCGAACTCGCGGAAGTGGCGGATGACCGCGTGGCACACGTATTCGGCCATTTGCACCGACATGCCCGCATCGTCCAGCCGCACCACGGGCAGGCCGGGCGGCAGGCGCAGCTTGAGCAGCGCGTCCACCCCCGCGCCGATGTTGAACAGGGCTTTCAGGCCCGGTTGTTCGTCAATGAACGCCTGGGGCGGTGCCCACACCACGGCAAAGTCGGCCGGGGGGGCGCCGGGGGCCCACACCTGCACCTCGGCCCCAGGCAGCGCGGCGGTGAGGCCTTGCAGCCAGGGTTCAGGGGCGGTGCCGGTGCAACAGAAAGCAATGCGCATGTGCCAATAAATCCATAGCTTGAAACGCTTATTCAGAAAGCGCTAGAGGCCTAAAAAGCTTGAAAAACCATCAACCCAAGGTGAGCTTGAGCAGCTCGGCCCCTTCGGTCACCTGGTCGCCGGGGGCGAACAGCAGCTCGGCCACGGTGCCGTCGGCCGGGGCTGCGATGGTGTGCTCCATTTTCATGGCTTCCATCACGGCCAGGGGTTGACCTTTTTTCACCGCATCGCCCGCCTTCACGGCAAACGACACCACCTTGCCCGGCATGGGCGCGGTCAGGCGCCCGCCCTCGGCCGCCGTGTCACCGGCGTGGGCCAGCAAGTCCACCGCCACGAGCTGGGTGGCCCCGGCGTCGGTGTGGATGTGGGCCACCTCGCCCCGGCGGTACACGGTGGCCACGGCGCGTTGACCCGCAAACTGCACCACCAGCGCACCACCCGTGCCTGCGGGCTCGAACGACAAGGGGCCCTGCACGCCCCCCACGGACAGTTGCAGCGTGGGGCCGTAAGACAGGCTGGCGCGCAGCGACTCGCCCTGGTACTCGAACGCAAACGGGCGCACCCAGGTGCTGATGGTGCGCCAGCCGTCGGTGCGGCTGAAGGGGTCGGGGGTTTCCAGCGCGCGCTCGTCCACCAGGGTTTGCGCCACGTCGGCGGCGGCGGCCATGGCGAGCCCCACGGGGTCTTGGTGGAACAGCACTTCGGATTCACGTTGAATCAAAGCGGTGTCCAGCTGGCCCTTGGCAAACGAGCCGCTGCGCACCACGTGCCGCAAAAACTGCACGTTGGTGGTCAGGCCCACGATGTGGGTGTGGGCCAGCGCCGCGTCCAGCCGGGCCAGCGCCTGCTCGCGCGTGTCGCCGTGCACGATGAGCTTGGCCACCATGGAGTCGTAGTAGGGGCTGATGGCGTCGCCCTCGCGCACGCCGTCGTCAAAGCGCACATCACCGCGCTGGAAGGCCACATGGGCGGGCTTGCGGTACACGGCCAGCGTGCCGGTGGCGGGCAGGAACTGGTTGTCGGGGTTTTCGGCGCAGATGCGGGCCTCGATGGCGTGGCCGGTCATTTTCAGCTCGGCCTGCGTCAGGGGCAGGGGCTCGCCGCTGGCCACGCGCAGCTGCCATTCCACCAGGTCTTGCCCGGTGATGGCCTCGGTCACGGGGTGTTCCACCTGCAGGCGGGTGTTCATTTCCATGAAATAGAAACGCATGGCTTCGGGGTGGTCGTAGCCTTGGGGCTGCTCGACGATGAACTCCACCGTGCCCGCGCCCACGTAATTCACCGCGCGGGCCGCGGCCACGGCCACTTCGCCCATGGCGCGGCGCAGCTCGGGTGTCATGCCGGGGGCGGGGGCTTCTTCCAGCACCTTTTGGTGGCGGCGCTGCACCGAGCAGTCGCGCTCGAACAGGTACACGCAGTTGCCCTGGCTGTCGGCAAACACCTGGATTTCGATGTGCCGGGGGCGCTGCACGTATTTTTCAATGAGCACCGCGTCGCTGCCGAAGCTGTTGGTGGCTTCGCGCTGGCAACTGGCCAGGGCGGCGGCAAAGTCCTCTGCTTTTTCCACGATGCGCATGCCCTTGCCACCGCCACCCGCGCTGGCTTTGATGAGCACGGGGTAACCGATGCCGTCGGCCTCGCGTTGCAGCAGCGCGGGGTCTTGGTCGGCACCGTGGTAGCCGGGCACCAGCGGCACCCCGGCGGCCTCCATCAGGCGTTTGCTTTCGGCCTTCAGGCCCATGGCCTGGATGGCGCTGGCGGGCGGGCCAATGAACACCAGCCCGGCGGCGGCGCAAGCGTGGGCAAAGTCTTCGTTTTCGCTCAAAAAGCCGTAGCCGGGGTGAATGGCCTGGGCACCCGTGGCCTGCGCGGCTTCGATGATGCGCTCCCAGCGCAGGTAGCTGTCTTTGGGCGCACTGCCGCCGATGTGCACGGCCTCGTCGCAAGCGGCCACGTGTTTGGCGCTGGCGTCGGCATCGGAATAAACAGCCACGGTTTTGACACCCAGGCGGCGGGCGGTGGCGGCCACGCGGCAGGCGATTTCGCCCCGGTTGGCAATCAGAATCTTTTTAAACATGGAGGTGTCCCCTTCGTTGGAATCAGGTGTCGGGTCTGGGCTTTGGGGGTGCGTGGGCTCAGCGCCCGGGCCACACCACGTCGTCGTCTACCGCGTAAAGCTGGCAGGTTTGGCCACTGCGCAGGCAAAAGCCCAGGGCACGGCCGGTCACGTAATCGCCGGTGGCGTAGCCCCAGGCGCCTTGCGAACCGATGGCAAAGGCACGGGGCGTACCGGCGGCCAAAAACCGCTCATAGCCCGCCGTGCGGCTTTTGGCGCTGAGGGGAACCTTGCCCACATCGCCCACCTCGGCCCAGTCGGTGGCCGCAGGCTTGGGCACGATGGCGGGTTGCTTGAACCCCAAGCGGTTCAAAAACCCATCCACCAAGGGCAGCCAGTGGTCCATGTCGCGGTCCAGCCCCAGGTGCCCGTCGCCCGCAATGGGGGGCAAACCCTGGAAATCGGCCTTGCCGCCCGCCTTGACCCACGCCCGGTGCCACTGCTTGGGAATGTCCTCGCCCCAGTACAGGTCGTTTTGCCAATACAGCCACAACATGGGTGCGGTCGCTGTTTGGGCGAAATGGGCCCAATCTTGGCCCAAGACATCGGGGCGGCAAGGGCGGCCGGGGTTGGCATCGGGATTGCCCCCACTGCCCCCCGAAAAATTGATGCCGCCCACCAAGCCCGGCGGGTTGCGGCCCACCGTGGCCACGGCCGTCACACCGCCCACCGATGCGCCGGCCACCAGCCAACGGGAGGCATCGACAAATGGCAACGCACGCGCCAGTTCGACCGTTGCCAACACCTGGTCCACCACCGCCTTGTGTCGGGGCCCATGGTTGGGCCTGCTGCAAGAACCGTAGTCTTCCGGATCGAAGTCGCCATGGGTTTCCCAGTACCCGATGCGGGTGGGCACCATGACCACAAAGCCCTTGTTCACCAGATAGCGGGCGGCGTGTTCGAAACGGGCACGCCCCTGGGCGGCCCGCTTGTCTCCGCCCGCACGGCCGTGGTTGAACACCACCAGCGGGTGAACGCCATCACCGGCCGGGCGAAACACGGTCACGGGCAGGGCACGGGTTTCTGAGCGCCCAAACAAGTCGGTCAGGGTGACGGGGGTGCGCAGCACTTGCTCACGCATGTCTTTGGCCCACACCTCTGGGGTGGGGGCTTGGGCGTGCACCCCCACACCGCACAGGGCCCAGGCGGCCATCAGCACCCATCGGAGAGCAGCGGTCGGGTTCATGGGGTTGAACGCCGCGTCACACCGCCAGCCAGCCGGGTTTGCGTTTTTGCAAGAAGGACTGCACGCCCTCTTTGCCCTCGGCGCTGGCGCGCACGTCGGCAATGCAGTCCACGGTGCGGGCGATCAACGCAGCGTCAATGTCTTTGCCTGCCACGTCTTGCAGCAGGGCTTTGCCCACGCGCACCGCGTCGGGGCCGTTGGCGGTGAGGGCTTTGAGCAGCTCGTCCACCTTCGCGTCCAGTGCGTCGGCGGCCACCACCTCGTGCACAAAGCCGATGCGCAGCGCCTCGGCCGCGCCGAAGCGCTCGGCCGTGAGGAAGTAGCGGTGCGCGGCGCGTGCGCCCATGGCCCGCACCACGTAGGGGCTGATGGTGGCGGGGGCCAGGCCCAGCTTGGCTTCGCTCAGACAGAACTGCGCGGTGTCCACGGCCACGGCCATGTCACACGCGGCCACCAGGCCCACGCCACCGGCGTACACGTCGCCCTGCACACGGGCCACCGTGGGTTTGGGGCAGGTGTAAATGGCGTGCAGCATGGCGGCCAGCTGGCTGGCGTCGGCCCGATTTTCGTCGCGGGTGTAGTCGGCCATGCGCCGCATCCAGTTCAGGTCGGCACCGGCGCAGAAGGCCGGGCCCTCGGCGGCCAGCACCACGGCGCGCACCGCCGGGTTTTGGCCCACGGCGGTGAAGGCCTGGGTGAGTTCGGCAATGACCTCGTCGTTGAAGGCGTTGCGCACTTCCGGGCGGTTGAGGGTGATGCGGGCCACGCGGTCGTGCGTGGCCACGGTCAGGCTGGCGGTCAATGCGGCCATGTTTGGAGTCCTCTCAGGGTTTGCAACACGTCAAAGTCGGCATCGCGGTGCAACAACAGGTGCCCGTGGGTGATGCAGTAGCTGGCCAGCAACACGTCGATGGGACTGCGCACGGTGTAACCCTTTGCCCTCAGCGCGTGGTGGTGTTCAGTGGCACGCAGGGCGTTGTCGAGCCCGCCGATGTCCACCACGGTGGCGTTGAGCAGCACCGCTTGGGCGCGGCGCTGTTCGGCCACCGATCGGAACCCACGCAGCACCTCGAACACCACCAAATCGGCCACACCCAGCTCTTCATCGGCCTGGTCAAGCAAGGCATCGAGTTGGTCGGTTTGGGGGTTCTGCGTGCCGCGGAAGTAGTCAATCCAGACGCTGGAATCCACCAAGATCATGGGTTGCCCCGTTCTGCGAATGGAAGGCAAGAGGCAGTGGCCTCGTGCACGCCCTCCGAAGGGACTGCTTCGGCTTGGGGCTGGTCGGCACGGTATTGAGCCCAGGCTTCGTCCGAATCGTCCCAGTGCAAAGTGCCACGGGCGGCGCGAATGGCGGCATAGGCCTTGCGCCGCTGGATCAGCCGCAACCCGGCCTCAACCGCCTCGCGCTTGGTTTTGTAGTCGCCCGTGGACATGACGGCGTCCATGAGCTTGTCGTCGATCACGATGTTGGTGCGCATGCCTCACCCCTTGAATGTGTATAAAAATACAAAACTATACACATCACATGCGGAACACGCCGAACTTCGTGTCGGCAATGGGCGCGTTCAGCGCCGCGCTCAGGCCCAGCGCCAACACACGGCGGGTGTCTGCCGGGTCGATGATGCCGTCGTCCCACAGGCGGGCGGTGGCGTAGTAGGGGTGGCCCTGGGTTTCGTACTGCTGGCGCAGCGGGGCTTTGAAGGCTTCTTCTTCCTCGGCGCTCCACTGGCCGCCTTTGCCTTCGATGCCGTCGCGCTTGACCGTGGCCAACACGCTGGCGGCCTGCTCGCCGCCCATGACGCTGATGCGCGCGTTGGGCCACATCCACACGAAGCGAGGGTTGAACGCCCGGCCACACATGCCGTAGTTGCCTGCCCCAAAACTGCCGCCGATGATGACGGTGAACTTGGGCACCTGGGCACAGGCCACGGCCGTGACCATCTTGGCGCCGTTGCGGGCAATGCCTTCGTTTTCGTACTTGCGGCCCACCATGAAGCCGGTGATGTTCTGCAAGAACACCAGCGGGGTTTTGCGCTGGCAGCACAGCTCGATGAAGTGCGCGCCCTTCAGCGCCGACTCGCTGAACAAAATGCCGTTGTTGGCCACGATGCCCACGGGCATGCCTTCGATGTGCGCGAACCCGCACACCAACGTGCTGCCAAAGCGGGGTTTGAACTCGTGAAACTCGCTGCCATCCACCACGCGGGCGATGATTTCGCGCACGTCAAAAGGCTTGCGCGTGTCCGTGGGAATAACGCCATACAACTCTTTGCTGTCAAATTTGGGAGCTGCCGGGGCATACTGGGTAAGCGCCGGGGCCTTTTTTTGATTCAAATGCGCCACCGCCTGGCGCGCCAGGGCAATGGCGTGCAGGTCGTTTTGCGCCAGGTGGTCGGCCACGCCCGAGAGGCGGGTGTGCACGTCGCCGCCGCCCAGGTCTTCGGCGGTCACCACTTCGCCCGTGGCGGCTTTCACCAGCGGTGGGCCGCCCAGAAAAATGGTGCCCTGGTTTTTGACGATGATGGTTTCGTCGCTCATGGCTGGCACATAGGCCCCGCCCGCCGTGCAGCTGCCCATGACCACGGCCACCTGCGAAATGCCTTGGGCCGACATGTTGGCCTGGTTGTAGAAGATGCGGCCGAAGTGGTCGCGATCGGGAAACACCTCGTCCTGGTTGGGCAGGTTGGCACCGCCCGAGTCCACCAGGTAAATACACGTGAGATTGTTTTGCTGGGCAATTTCCTGCGCGCGCAGGTGCTTTTTGACGGTGAGCGGGTAATAGGTGCCGCCTTTCACGGTGGCGTCGTTGCACACAATCATGCAGTCCACCCCGCTGACCCGGCCGATGCCGGCAATCAGCCCGGCGCAGGGCGCGGCGTCTTTGGTGCCGCCCTGGCCGTCTTTTTCCTTATACATGCCAAAAGCGGCCATGGGCGCCAGCTCCAGGAAAGGGGTGCCGGGGTCGAGCAGCATGTGCACCCGGTCGCGCGGCAGCAGCTTGCCGCGGGCGGTGTGTTTGGCGCGGGCGGCCTCGCCACCGCCTTCGGCCACCTGGGCCACCTGGGCGCGCAGGTCGTCCACCAGGGCGCGCATGGCCTGGGCGTTGGCTTGAAAGTCGGCCGAGCGGGGGTTGAGTTGGGTGTTCAGAACGGTCATGGCTTGTCTCCAGTGCGGGGGCCATTGTGCAGCGCGCAGGGGGTTTTGGGTTTGCCACACAGGTTGCAAAAGCCGCCACTTGTTTGCACACTGTGTGCATGCCCATGCACACCGGCCTTGCCCCAAACACCACACCCCAGAGTGGCCGTGCCGCCACGCCCATGGCCTTTGTGCGCAGCATGTTGGTCGCCTGCACACGCCTGGAGCACGACCCTGCTGCCGCGCTGGCCGTGGCACAGATTGCGCCAAGCCAGGTGGCTGAGCCCCACGCCCGCATCACCGCCGCGCAAATGGAGCGTTTGTCAGACCAACTGATGCGCGAGCTGGACGACGAGGCCCTGGGCTGGTTCACCCGCCGCCTGCCCTGGGGCAGCTACGGCATGCGGGCGCGCGCCAGCATCGGCGCGCCCACGCTGGGGGTGGCGCTTCACCGCTGGTGCCGCCACCACGGGCTGCTGACCGGCGATGTGCGGCTGACGCTGGAGTCCGCCCCCCCCACCGCCACGGTCATGCTCACCGAGCCCGCCCCCGCGCCGTGGCTGACGGGCGAGCTGCGCGAGTTTTGCCACGTGTCGCTGCTGCGCAACCTGCTGGGCCTGTCCAGCTGGCTGGTGGACTCGCGCCTGCCGTTGCTGGGGGTGGACCTGGCGTTTCCCGCGCCGCCGCACGCCAGCGCCTACGCCGTGTTGTTTGCGGGGCCGTGCCGGTTTGACCAGCCCCACACCCGCCTGCACCTGGACGCGAGCTACCTGGCCCTGCCCCTGCGGCGCGAGGAAGCCGCCCTGCGCCAAATGCTGCAACGCGCCCTGCCCCTGACCGTGCACGCCTACCGCAAAGACCGCCTGCTGGTGGGCCGCGTGCGCCAGGCGCTGGCCACCCACCCCGAGGCCAGCCACAGCGCCGAGGCACTGGCCGCGCTGCTGCACACCTCGGCCCGCAGCCTGCACCGGCAGCTGAAAGACGAGGGCGCCAGCTTGCAAGCCCTGAAAGACACCGTGCGCCGCGAACGCGCCGAAGGCCTGCTGCTGCGCACCCAGCGCCCGCTCAAACAAGTGGCGCAGGCGGTGGGGTTTCAGAATGAAAAAAGCTTCATCCGCGCGTTCAAAGGCTGGACGGGTCACACCCCCGCCGAGCACCGGTCAAACGGGGCCGCTCAGGGTCATCCACAGGCTTAAAAACGGTGTGAAAGGTTTCACACACCTTCTGTGGACAAGTCTGTGCATGGGGGCGGGAACAAGCCGCCAAAGCCGCCCAGGGCAAGGGTTTCCACGGAGTGCCCAAATAACAGGCAGTCAGACCACGTCGCCGTCCACGTAATACCAGCGCCCGTCTTCGCGCACAAAGCGGCTGGTCTCTTGCAGGCGGTGGCCGCGCCCGGCCAGGCGGGAGCGGGCCACAAAACTGACTTCGCCGTGGGTGTCGTCCACCAGCCGGGCGCTTTTCACCTGCAAGCCCAGCCATTGCAGCCCGGGTTCCAGCGCCAGGTCGGTGGGGCGGGTGCTGGGGTGCCAGGTGGCGTTGAGGTGATCGACCCGGCCCAGCACAAAGGCGCTGTAGCGCGAGCGCATCAGCGCTTCGGGCGTGGGCGCGGGTGCGCCCTCGTGCCAGGGCTGGCAGCAGTGGGCGTAAGCCAATGGCTTTTGCCGGGCGTCCAGACGCCCGCAAGGGCAAGTGGCGGTACCCAACGGGGTGGCCACCACCCGGTCAGCCCTGCGCCGCCGGGGTGGCGGCTTTGGCCTTGGCCGCTTTGGCGGCCTCGTGGTGCTCGGCCAGGGTTTGAATGGGCGCGGCCTGCGCCTTCCACTCGGCAAACCCCCCGTCGATGTGGGCCACCTTGGTCATGCCCATATCGACCAGGGCCTTGGTGGCCAGCGCGCTGCGCCAGCCCGCGCCGCAAAACAGCACGAACTCTTTGCTGTCGTCGCCAAACACGGGCTTGAAGTAGGGCGACGCCGGGTCCACCCAAAACTCCAGCATGCCGCGCGGCGCGTGCACACAGCCGGGGGCCGTGCCCTCGCGCTCCAGCTCGCGCGGGTCGCGGATGTCCACCAGCTGCAAGCTGGCGTCACCCGCCGCCAGGCGTGTTTGCACCTGGGCCACGGTGTAGGTGGTGATTTGGGCGGTGGCTTCGTCCACCAGCGTGCGAAAACCTTTGGTGATGGGCATAAATTGACAATCCTTGTAAAAAAGAGGAGCTCGTGACACGGCTAACATCGCCAACGGCTCTAGAAAAGAAGTCTCAGACTCAAATGGGTAGTGCCAAAAAACCCATCAACATAAGGAGGAATTTATGCCATTTAATCAACGCATTCAGAGGTCAATTGCCGCTTCTTTGGCCGCATCTGCGGTGCTGCTGACCGGGTGCTCATCGCTGACACAAAGCGACTCCCAATCCCTGGCACTGACTGCCACCTACCAAGGCAAAACCGTTGAGCCGGACTGCAAACTTTCCAACGACCGCGGCAGCTGGGATGCAAAAGCGCCATCCAATGTAAACGTTCGCAAGTCGGGAGAAGACCTCAACGTGACCTGTAAAAAAGAGGGTATGCCGGATGGCCTGCTTAAAGCAATTTCGCGTGCGGCAGGTTCGATGTTTGGCAACATCATTTTGGGCGGGGGCATTGGGGCCATGATTGACCACAGCAACGGCAAAGGGTATGACTACCCCAACCAATTGCCCGTCAAGATGGGCGAGTCTGTTGTGATTGACAAGAAGACCGAAGGTCAAGCCACGCAAGCACAGAAGTAACGCTGGTTGGCCACATCAACAAAGGCCTGAACCGGCAACGCTGGTTCAGGCCTTTGTCATTCAAGCCAGCGCGCGCTGGATGAGGATTTTTTGCACGTCGCTGGTGCCTTCGTAAATCTGGCACACCCGCACGTCGCGGTAAATGCGCTCGACGGGGAAGTCGCTCACGTAGCCATAGCCGCCGTGGATCTGGATGGCATCGCTGCACACCTTTTCGGCCATTTCGCTGGCAAACAGCTTGGCCATGGCGGCCTCTTTCAGGCAGGGCTGGCCCGCGTCGCGCAGCGCGGCGGCGTGGTGGGTCAATGACCGGGCCGCCTCGATTTGCGTGGCCATGTCGGCCAGCTTGAAGCCCACCGCCTGGTGGTTGAAGATGGGCTGGCCAAAGCTTTCGCGCTCTTTGGCGTATTTCAGCGCGCACTCGAACGCGCTGCGCGCCATGCCAATGCTTTGCGCAGCGATGCCGATGCGCCCGCCTTCCAGGGCAGACAGGGCAATTTTGTAGCCCTCACCTTCCGCGCCAATCAGGTTCGCGGCCGGGATGCGGCAGTTGTCAAAGTTGATTTGTGCAGTGTCACTGCTGTGCTGTCCCAGCTTGTCTTCCAGCCGCGCCACCACGTAACCGGGGGCCGACGTGGGCACGATGAAGGCGCTCATGCCGCGTTTGCCGGCGGCCTTGTCGGTCACGGCAATGACGATGGCCAGGTCGGCGTATTTGCCGCTGGTAATGAACTGCTTGACGCCGTTCAGCACATAGGCGTCACCGTCCTTCACTGCGGTGGTCCGCAGTGCCGACGCATCAGACCCCACATGCGGCTCGGTCAGGCAGAAGGCGCCCAGCATGGACCCCGCCGCCAATGGGCGCAGCCACTGGTCTTGCTGGGCGGCGTTGCCGTATTTCATGAGGATGGCGTTGACGGGGCAGTTGGTCACGCTGATGGTGGTGCTGACACCGCCGTCGCCCGCCGCGATTTCTTCCAGCACCAGCGCCAGCGTTTGGTAGTTCAGGCCCGCGCCGCCCAGCTCTTCGGGCACGCAAATGCCGTAGCAGCCCAGCTCGGCCAGGCCTTTGTGCACGTCTTTGGGGAAGGTGTGCGCCTTGTCCCACGCGGGGGCGTGGGGCCAGATTTGGTCTTGCACGAATGCGCGAACGGCGTCGCGCACCATGGTTTGGTCTTCGGTGAGCAGCATGGGGGTTCCTTACAGCACTTCCAGCGCGACCGCGGTGGCTTCGCCGCCGCCGATGCAAAGCGTGGCCAGGCCTTTGGTCAGGCCACGGGCCTTCAGCGCGTGGATCAGCGTGACCATGATGCGCGCGCCGCTGGCGCCAATGGGGTGGCCCAGCGCGCAGGCGCCGCCGTTCACGTTCACCTTGTCGTGCGGCACGTTCAGCTCGGTCATCAGGGCCATGGGCACCACCGCGAAGGCTTCGTTGATTTCCCACAAGTCCACGTCGCCCACGGCCCAGCCGGCTTTGGCCAGCGCCTTTTGGGTGGCGCCCACGGGGGCGGTGGAGAACCACTCGGGCGCTTGCGCGTGGTTGGCGTGCGCCACGATTTTGGCCAGGGGTTTGCAGCCCAGCCGGGCGGCGGTGCTGGCGCGCATCATGACCAGCGCGGCCGCACCGTCGTTGATGCTGGAGCTGCTGGCGGCGGTGATGGTGCCGTCTTTTTTGAACGCGGGTTTGAGTGTGGGCAGCTTGTCGAGCTTGATTTTGCCGGGCCCTTCGTCGGTGGACACCACCACCTCGCCGCTGCGGCCTTTGACCGTGACGGGCGTGATTTCGGCGGCGAAGGCGCCGCTTTCCGTCGCGGCCTTGGCGCGCTGCACGCTGGCGGTGGCGAAGGCGTCTTGTTGTTCGCGGGTGAAGCTGTATTTGGCGGCGCAGTCTTCACCGAAGGTGCCCATGCTGCGGCCGGCTTCGTAGGCGTCTTCAAGGCCGTCGAGCATCATGTGGTCGTAAATGCGGTCGTGGCCAATGCGGTAGCCGCCCCGGCCTTTGAGCATGAGGTAGGGGGCGTTGGTCATGCTTTCCATGCCACCGGCCACCAGCACGTCGTGGGTGCCGGCCACCAGCATGTCGTGCGCAAACATGGCGGCGCGCATGCCCGAACCACACATTTTGCTCAGCGTGACCGCGCCAGCGCTTTGCGGCAGGCCGCCTTTGAACGCGGCCTGGCGAGCGGGCGCTTGGCCCTGCCCTGCCATCAGGCAGTTGCCAAACAGCACCTCGGTCACCAGCTCGGGGTTGATGCCGGCGCGCTCGACAGCGGCCTTGATGGCGGCGCCGCCCAGGTCGTGTGCGGCGAGTGCCGCAAAGTCGCCCTGGAACGCGCCCATGGGGGTGCGGGCGGCGCCGACGATGACGATGGGGTCTGGGTGGGTGTGGCTCATGCAAGTCTCCGTTTATGAATAAAAATGGCTCTATCGCTTGCCTGTATTGGGTTGTCAGCTACAGCTAAATAGAGGATGGAATGGCCGCGTCTGCCACCCGGGGGCGAAAGCGTTTGGCCTGGTCGTAGGGGAACACGTCAAACACCTGCCCCGCGCGGATGCGGGCCTGGTGGGTTTGCCAGAAGGTGGGGTCGAGCAAATCGGCGTGGTGCGCCATGAACACCTGGCGCACGCGCGGGTTGCCCAACAGAAAGGGGGCGAAGGTTTCGGGAAACACGTCTTTGGGGCCCACCGTGTACCAAACCTCGCCCGACATTTCTTCCTCTTCGTTGCGGGGCTCGGGCACGTGGCGAAACACGCAATCGGTGATGTATTCGATTTCGTCGTAGTCGTAAAACACCACCTTGCCGTGGCGGGTGATGCCGAAGTTTTTCCACAGCATGTCGCCTGGGAAGATGTTGGCGGCCACCAGGTCTTTGATGGCGTTGCCGTACTCCACCACGGCGCGGTCCAGTTGCTCGCTGGCCCGGCGCAGCGCGGTGTCGCTGGCACCGCTGTGGGGGGCCAACACGTCAAACGCCTCTTGCAGGTAGAGGTTGAGCGGGATCATCCGCCGCTCGATGTAGACGTGTTTCAAAATGAGTTCGGCCTGCCCATCGCCGTCGCGGTCTGACACCTCCAGCTGGCTGGGGCAGAAGGTTTGCAGCTCGGCCACCAACTCGGGCTCGAAACGGGCCAGGGGAAAGGCCACGTTGGAAAACTCCAGCGTGTCGGCCATGCGGCCCACGCGGTCGTGCTGCTTCACCAGCAGGTATTTGCCGCGAATTTGCTCGCGGGTGGTGTCTTTCTGGTGGGGGTAAAAGTCTTTGATGACCTTGAACACGAACGGAAAGCTGGGCAGGTCAAACACAAGCATCACCATGCCCTTGATGCCGGGCGCGGTGCGAAAACGGTCGGTGCTGTGGCGCTGGTGTTGCAGGCAGTCGCGGTAAAACAGGGTTTTGCCCTGCTTGGCCAGGCCCAGCGCGTTGTAGAACTCGGCGCGGGGTTTGCGCGGCATGAGGCTGCGCAGAAACTGCACACAGGCGCTGGGCACCTCCATGTCCACCATGAAGTAGGCACGGGCGAAGCTGAAGAGCATCAGCAGGTCGTCTTCACCGTGCAGCAGCGCGTCAATCACCAGCTGGCCCTGGGCGTTGTGCAGGATGGGCAGCGCAAACGGCACCTCCTGAAACCCGTTGATGACCTTGCCCACCACGTACGCGCCCTTGTTTCGAAAGAACAGGCTGGACAACACCTGTATTTGGAAATTGGCACGCAGCCGCTGGTCGTACAAAGGGCGCAGCGCGGCGTGCACGCTGGCCACGTCGCGCGCCAGGTTTTCAAAGGGCACATGCAACGCGAAATCGCCCACCAGGCGGCCCAGCTCGGCCAGCGTGGTGGCCTCGGTGGGGTAATACGAGCGGTAGGTGCTGGTGGCCGGGTCGGCGTTTTCGATGTATTCGGTGCTGACCGCCGGGCGCACAAAAATGAAATCGTTGTGGAAGTAGGTGCGGTCCAGCAGCTTGGTGCTGACCGAATTGAAAAACGATTCGGCCAGCTCGGGCTGCTTGTGGTCGATCAACATGCCCACATACAGCAGCTTGACCTGCTGCCACACGTCCATGGGCTGGGTGGAAGCGCCAAACTCGCTTTCCAGCCGTTTGGAGCATTCCTTCACCCGCAGGTCGTAAAACTCGATGCGCTCGCGCTGCCCGCGCTGCTGGCCGTGCCAGTCCTGGGTTTCGAAGCGGTGCTTGGCGCGAGCCGATTCGGTGCGAAACAGGCGGTAGTGGCGGTTGAACCCATCCATCATGGCCTTGGCCATGTCAACGGCCATGGCCGAGTCCAACCGCTTAGGGCTCATGGGGTGTCGCCGGGCATGGCCATGCCACGCGGGTAGCGCTTCAAGGCGTCGCGGAACACGTTGACCACTTCGCCCGAGTGGCTCATGGTCACGCCCAGGTCTTTCACCAGGCCGTCTTTCAGGCCGTAGCACCAGCCGTGCACGGCCACCTTCTGGCCACGGCCCCAGGCGTCTTGCATGACGTTGGACAGCGCCACGTTGCCCACCTGCTCGATCACGTTCATTTCGCACAACGCGTCTTCCTGCTCGGGCACGCTGAGGTGGTCCAGGCGGCGGCGGTGGCGCAGCTTCACGTCGTGCACATGGCGCAGCCAGTTGTCGGCCAGGCCCACGCGGGTGCCACGCAACGCGGCCAGCACGCCACCACAGCCGTAGTGGCCCACCACCATGATGTGCTCGACCTTGAGGTGGTCCACCGCGAACTGCATGACCGACAGCGCGTTCAGGTCGGAATGCACCACCACGTTGGCGATGTTGCGGTGCACGAACACCTCGCCCGGGTCGAGCGAAATGATTTCGTTGGCCGGCACGCGGCTGTCAGAGCAGCCAATCCACAAATACTTGGGGCTTTGCTGCCGTGCCAGCTTGCTGAAAAAGCCCGGCCGCTCTCGCTCCATGCGGGCGGCCCAGGTCAGGTTGTTGTCGAAAAGGTGCTGAAGTGATGTGCTCATGCGGCCATTTTGGCTGACTGTGGTGTCGGTTTCAGGCGGCTCAGCAGGTTTCCGCAAAGAGTTCACGGCCAATCAGCATGCGGCGGATTTCGCTGGTGCCCGCGCCAATTTCATACAGCTTGGCGTCGCGCCACAGGCGGCCCAGCGGGTATTCGTTGATGTAGCCGTTGCCGCCAAAAATCTGCACGCCGTCGCCCGCCATCTTGGTGGCCTGCTCGGCGCACCACAGAATGACGCTGGCGCAGTCCTTGCGCACCTGGCGCACGTGTTCGGTGCCCAGCTGGTCCAGGTTTTTGCCGATCTGGTAACAAAACGCCCGCCCGGCTTGCAGCACGGTGTACATGTCGGCCACTTTGCCCTGAATCAGCTGGAACTCGCCAATGCTCTGGCCGAACTGTTTGCGGTCGTGGATGTAGGGCACCACGTTGTCCATCACCGCCTGCATGATGCCGATGGGCCCGGCGGCCAGCACGGCACGCTCGTAGTCCAGCCCGCTCATCAGCACCTTGGCGCCCATGTTCAGGCCGCCCAAAATGTTGGCCTCGGGCACTTCGACGTTCTGGAACACCATTTCGCCCGTGTGGCTGCCGCGCATGCCCAACTTGTCGAGCTTTTGGGCGGTGAAGAAACCCTTCATGCCTTTTTCGACGATGAAGGCCGTCACGCCGCGTGCGCCCATTTCGGGTTCGGTTTTGGCGTACACCACCATGGTGTCGGCGTCAGGGCCGTTGGTGATCCACATCTTGCTGCCGTTGAGCAGGTAGTAGCCCCCCTTGTCTTCGGCCTTCAGCTTCATGCTGATGACATCGGAACCCGCGCCGGGCTCGCTCATGGCCAACGCGCCCACGTGCTGGCCGCTGACGAGTTTGGGCAGGTACTTTTCTTTCTGGGCCTGCGTGCCGTTTCGCTTGATCTGGTTCACGCACAGGTTGCTGTGCGCCCCGTAGCTCAGGCCCACCGAGGCGCTGGCGCGGCTGATTTCTTCCATGGCCACCATGTGGGCCAGGTAACCCATGTGGGCACCGCCGAATTCTTCAGGCACGGTGATGCCCAGCACCCCCAAGCTGCCCATTTTTTCCCACAGGTCCATGGGGAACTGGTCGGTTTTGTCGATCTCGGCGGCGCGGGGGGCAATTTCGGTTTGGGCGAAGTCGCGCACGGCGTCGCGCAGCGCGTCGATGTCTTCACCGAGCATGAAATTGAGGCCAGGCAGTTGGGTCATGGGGCGTCTCCTGAATTTAAAAATAAGAGCTTGAAAACCAATACAGAAAAGCGCTGGAGGCACTTTTTTTCAAAAAAATCAGTAGGTTTGGGGCACGGGCATCAGGGTTTGCTGCATCACGGCGCACGGCGTGCGTTTGCCGTCGGCGGCCACGTGCGTCACCTCGGCGGTGGTGACGATGCTGCGTTTGCCCGCCTTCACCACCTTGCCCGTGGCCTGCAACTCACCGCCCTGGAAGGCGTTGAGGAAATTGATTTTGTATTCCACCGTCACCACCTCCATGCCCTCGGGTGCCACGGTCAGCCCGGCGTAGCCACCGGCAATGTCGGCCAGCGCGCCCATGGCCCCGCCGTGAAAACCGCCCTGCTGCTGCGTGACACGGTCGCTGTACGGCAGCGCCAGCGTCACCTCACCCGGGGCCACCGCCAGCAGGCGGGTGCCCAGGTGTTGCATGAGGCCTTGGCGGGCCAGGCTGGTGGCCACGCGGTCGGCAATGGGTGTATGGTTTGAAATCATGGCGCGATTTTATTTGACGTTTACGTAAACGTAAATCAGAGAATACCCCCACCATCCGTTCGACTTATTCGACCTCACCCGCCCCGAATGCCCGACACATTGAAACCGCTTTACCTGAAACACGGGGTGCTGCTGTTTGCCACGGTGGTGCTGTTTTGCCTGGGGTTGGCCTGGTGGCTCACGTTCAGCCAGGCCCGAACCACCGCCCACCAAAGCGTGAAAGCGTCCACCGAAGCGGCCAACACCGCGCTGACACAGGTGTTTGTAAACCAGGCGTGGCACACCATCCGGCAAGAACTGGCGCTGCACGACCCTGCGGCCGCGCAGCCCACCCAAAAGCCCCAGTTGGACCATGTGCACCACCTGGTCCAACAGTTCGGGTTGAAAACCGACATCGTGAAAATCAAGATTTTCAACCTGGCGGGGGTCACGGTCTATTCATCGGAAGAGCGGCAAATCGGGGAAGACAAATCGGGCAGCGCTGGTTTTCGGCAAGCCTTGGGGGGCACGCCCGCCAGCGAATTGACCCAACGCGGCAGCTTCAACACGCTGAACGGGGAGGTGTACGACCGCACGCTGGTGTCGTCCTACGTGCCCATCACCGACAACGGTGTGGTCGAGGCGGTGGCCGAGATTTACACCGACCGCACCGACGCCATCCGCAGCACCGACCAGGCGCTGGCCGCTTTCGGCGGCACCTTGCTGCTGATTTTTCTGGCCGTGTATGCGGCGCTGTGTTTTTTCATGGTCCACGCGCATGGCGTGAGCGCGGCACACGAGCAGTCGCTGCTTAGGCTGGCACAAGAAAGCGCGGCGGCACGGCTGGCAGCGGAAAACGCCACGGCGGTGAAGTCGCAGTTTTTGGCAACCATGAGCCACGAAATCCGCACCCCCATGAACGGCGTGCTGGGCATGGCGCAGCTGCTGCGGGACACGCCGTTGAACGCCGAGCAGGCGTCGCTGGTGAACCTGTTGCAGGTGTCGGGCGAATCGCTGCTGGCCTTGCTCAACGACATCCTCGATTTGTCCAAAATCGAGGCGGGCCGGTTGGAACTGGACCCCCAACCTTTCCAGTTGCCCGCCCTGGTGCACGAGGTGGGCGCGCTGCTGACCGTTCGCGCCCAGGAAAAACACACCGACCTGCAAGTGCGCGTGGGCACGGCCGTGCCTGCCTGGTGGCTGGGCGACGGGCTGCGCATCCGGCAGATTTTGCTGAACCTGGGGGGCAATGCCGTCAAATTCACCGAGGGTGGTCAGGTGACCATGGACGTGACCTCGCAAGACCAGGGTGCGCGCATTGCCGTGCGCGACACCGGCATGGGCATGTCGGCCGACACACTGGCCAAGCTGTTCACCAAGTTCACCCAGGCCGACGCCTCCATTGCCCGCCAACACGGCGGCACGGGTTTGGGGCTGGCCATCAGCCAAAGCCTGGCCCAGGCCATGGGCGGACAGATCACGGTCACCAGCACGCTGGGGGACGGCAGTTGCTTTGAACTGTGGCTGCCCCTGCGGGCATTGCCACCCGCAGAGGTGCCCGTGGCGGCCCCCGCCACGGCCGTGGCCCATGCCCACACGTCACCCCACACACCCGCACAGAGCGTGGGCCAGGTGCTGGTGGCCGAGGACCACCCCATCAACCAAAAAGTCATTCAAACCATGCTCGAACGGCTGGGCTGGAGCGTGACGTTGGCGGCCAACGGCATTGAAGCCGTGCAGGCGGCCAGCGAGCAGCCTTTTGACCTGGTGCTGATGGACATGCAAATGCCCGACATGGACGGGCTGGAAGCCACCCGCCGCATTCGCCAGCTGCCCGGCGCGGCGGCGCAGCTGCCCATCGTGGCGCTGACGGCGAACGCCATGCAAAGCGACCGAGAGGCCTGCCTGGCAGCGGGCATGAACGATTTCCTGCCCAAACCGCTGAACGGTCAGTTGCTCAAAGACTGCGTGGCGCGCCACGCGCGCGCCTGACCCCGGCAGACAGCGGGGCCGTCAGGCTTGTTTGGCCGCCTTGGCCAGCAGCGCACGGGCCTGCTTTTCGTGCAGCTTCACCTCGTCCAGGTTGGCTTGCAGGTCGGCCATTTGTTCTTCAAGCTGGCGCTTGTGGTCGGCCAGCACCCGCAAAAACTTCTCCAGCTGCGGCGCGGTGTCGCGCGGGCTGTCGTACATGTCGATGATGTCTTTGGCCTCGGTCAGGCTGAGGCCCAGGCGCTTGGCGCGCAGCGTCAGCTTCAGCCGTGTGCGGTCGCGGGCGCTGTATTGGCGCACCCGCCCACCGGGGCCCGTGCGGGTGGGCTCCAGCAGCCCCATGTCTTCGTAGAAGCGGATGGCGCGGGTGGTCAGGTCAAATTCCCGGGCCAGGTCGCTGATGGTGTAGGTGGGGGTGGCCATGCGCTCTCAAAGGGTTGCCGATCGGATGTGGCTGCCGGGGGCGGCAGGTGTGACGCACACGTCAACGGGCGCAATGGTAGCCCCAGCCGCCACCGGCCGTGCACACCCCGCCAGCTTGGTAGGATGGCCCACCCCATCTGCCGCACCTCACACCCGCCACGGCCCCGGACACGATGCACCCCACTCACCCTTCCAGCCCGCCCCCCGCCGCCACGTTCGACCACGAGCGCTACCGCGTGGCAGCCGAAGCGGCACAGCTCGGGTTCTGGGACTTTGACGTGCGTGCCAACCACATCTCCTACAGCGACCACATGCTGCGCATCATGGGCGGCACCCAGCCCCCGGTACAAATGGGCATTGACGGTTTCCTGGCCCGCGTGCACCCCGACCAGGCGACCGACGTGGCCCACGCGGTGCACGCCAGCCTCGCCCCCGGTGGCGACGGCGTGATGGAGGCGCAATACCAGGTCATGGGCCTCGACGGCGCATGGCGCTGGGTGCACACCCGGGGCCGCGTGGTGCTGCGCGACGCCCAGGGCCAGCCGCTGCGCGCCGTGGGGGTCACGCTCGACATCGAGCAACGCAAACAGCAGGAAACCTCACTGGCGCGCGCGCTGGCCGATTTGCAAACCGGGCAGCAAGCGCTGCTGCACCTGTCGCAAACCATCAACCGCTCGCCGGTGGTGGCCATTTCGTGGTCTACAACCGCGGGCTGGCCGGTCACGTTTGTCAGCGACAACATCCGCCAGTGGGGTTACGAGCGCGCCAGCTTCATGCGCGGTGACTTGGCCTATGAAAGCCTGGTACACCCCGAAGACCTGCCCCGCATCAACGACGAAATTGCGGCGTTTGACGCGCAATCGCTCGACAGCTACGACCAGCGCTACCGCCTGCGCACCGCCGATGGCCGCTGGCTCTGGGTGGAAGACCACACCTGGACCGACCGGGGGCCCAGCGGCGAAACCACCAGCGTGCACGGCATGCTGACCGACGTGACCGAGCGCCACACCTTGCAGCAAATCGCCCGCATCGAGCGCGACATGCTGGAGAACCTGGCCCGGGGCCTGCCCCTGAAACCCCTGCTGCAACAACTCACCGACGCCTACCCGGCGGTAATGGACGGCGTGTGTTGCCAGGTGGTGCTGGGCACAGAGGCCGACACACAAGCGCCCCCAGAAACCGCCCACCACAGCCCGCGCCCCGGCGCTGCGCCTTGTTGCCGCCTGCCCATTCAAGACGGCCAGGGCCAGGTGCTGGGCCATTTGGTGGTGCACACCACCGGGGGCCGCACGCTGCCAAAACACGAACGCAGCGCGCTGGAGCGCGGGGCCTACCTGGCCGGCCTGGCGCTGGAGCGCGCCGACAACGAGGCCACGCTGCGCAAACTCTGGCTGGCGGTGGAGCAAAGCCCCAACTCCATCGTCATCACCGACCTGGAAGCGCGCATCGAATACGCCAACCGCGCGTTCTACACCGCCACCGGCTACACATTTGACGAGGTGCGCGGGGTCAACCCCCGGCTGCTGCAATCGGGCAAAACCCCGCCCAGCGTGTACCACGACATGTGGGGCCACTTGAGCCAGGGCAACCCCTGGATGGGCGAGTTCACCAACCGCCGCAAAGACGGCAGCGAGTACATCGAATCGGTGCGCGTGTCGCCGGTGCACCAGGCAGATGGCACGGTGACGCACTACCTGGCCATCAAAGAAGACATCACCCACCGCAAGGAAAGCGAACAGCAAATTCACCGGCTGGCCTACTTCGACACCCTGACCGGCCTGCCCAACCGCCTGCTGCTGGCCGACCGCTTCAAGCAAGCCGTCAGCATGGCCGAGCGCCAGCACGAGCCGCTGACGGTGATGTTCATCGACCTGGACCACTTCAAACACATCAACGACACCCTGGGCCACCGCGCGGGCGATGCACTGCTGATCGAGTCAGCGCGCCGCCTGCAATCGGTGCTGCGGGCGGGTGACACCCTGTCGCGCCAGGGCGGCGACGAGTTTGTGCTGTTGCTGCCCGGTTGTGGCAACGTGCAGGCCGCCCAGGTTGCGGAAAAGCTGCTGGAGGCCAGCTCGCACAGCATGCTGCTGGACGGGCACGACGTGGTGGTGACCCTATCGGTGGGCATTGCCATTTACCCGTCCGACGGCCCCGATTTCGACGCCCTGTCCAAAGCCGCCGACGTGGCCATGTACCGTGCCAAAGACGAGGGGCGCAACACCTACCGCTTTTTCAAAGCGGACATGCAAACCCATTCGGCCCGCACCCTGCTGCTGGAAAACCACCTGCGCCACGCGCTGGAGCGCCACGAACTGACGCTGCATTACCAGCCGCAAATGTCCCTGGCCGATGGCCGCCTGGTGGGGGCCGAGGCGCTGCTGCGCTGGCAGCACCCCACGCTGGGCCTGGTGTCGCCCACCGAGTTCATCCCGCTGGCCGAGAGCAGCGGGTTGATTTTGCCGATAGGTGAATGGGTGCTGCGCACCGCTGCCGCCCAGCTGAAAAGCTGGATGAACCAAGGCTTGGGCAACCTGACCATGGCGGTGAACCTGTCGGCCATCCAGTTCCGCCACGCGGGCCTGGCCGCCATGGTGGCGCAGGTGGTGCACGACGCCCAGATTCCGCCGGCCCACCTGGAGCTGGAACTGACCGAAAGCGTGGCCATGAACGACCCGCTGGGCGCGGTGGTGGCGATGGACGAAATTTCAGCGCTGGGCGTGTCCATGTCGATTGACGACTTTGGCACCGGCTACTCCAGCCTGAGCTACCTCAAGCGCTTCAAGGTGGGCAAGCTGAAAATCGACAAAAGCTTTGTGCGCGACATCACCACCGACCCCGACGACAAAGCCATTGCCAGCGCCATCATCGGCCTGGCCAGCAGCCTGGGTTTGCGCACGATTGCCGAGGGGGTGGAGTCACCCGGCCAACTGGCCTGGCTGCGCCTGCAAGGCTGCGACGAGGCACAGGGCTACTTCTTCAGCCAGCCCGTCAGCGCCGCCGACTTTGTGCAGTGGGTGCACCACAGCGGCCTGGCCCCCTGAACCACGGCCCAGTCAGGCCACGCCCAGCGCTGAAATTTCGTCCATCGCCACCACCGCGCC
>JBASFL010000010.1:0-7501 GCA_049653005.1 Burkholderiaceae bacterium
CTTGTGTGGTGATGGACGAAACCCTGGCCCAGCAACAGGGCCTGACCCCCATCGGTCGCTTTCTGGGCTTTGCCGTGGCCGGTTGCGAACCCGATGAAATGGGCATTGGCCCCGTGTACGCCGTGCCCAAAGCCCTGGCCCGCCTGGGCCTGACGGTGCAAGACATCGACCTGTGGGAGCTGAACGAGGCCTTTGCCGTGCAGGTGCTGTACTGCCGCGACAAGCTGGGCATTCCCGCTGACCGCCTGAACGTCAACGGCGGCGCCATTGCCGTGGGCCACCCCTACGGCGTGAGCGGCCAGCGCCTGACCGGCCATGCCCTGATTGAAGGAAAACGCCGGGGCGCCAAGCGCGTGGCCGTGACCATGTGCATTGGCGGTGGCATGGGTGCTTGCGGGATATTCGAGGTGCTGTGAGCCACGCGGCTGCGCCATCGGGTGACGCTGGCCACCCCGGCAGCAGCGGCGCTGGCGGCGGCACGGGTGAAGGAGGGGGCCCAGCCCCCGTCACCGTGTCGCCCGAGGTGTTTCTGGCCATGGGGCGGCAGGTGCTGGCCTCGCAGCCCTTCAGCCAGCTCATTGGGGCCGAGCTGGTGGCCCTGTCACCTGGCCAGGTGGAGCTGGCGGTGCCCATCACCGACGCCATTCGGCAGCAGCACGGTTTTGTGCACGGCGGCGTGGTCAGCTACGCGGCCGACAACGCACTCACCTACGCCGGTGGCACGGCTCTGCGGGTGCCGGTGGTGACGTCTGAATTCAAAATCAACTACGTGCGCCCGGCGGTGGGCGTGCGCCTGCTGGCACGCGCCCACGCGGTGCACGCGGGCAAAACCCAGGCCGTGTGCCGTTGCGATGTGTTTGCCGTGCAAGCCGATGGCACCGAAAAGCTGTGCGCCGTGGCGCAGGGCACGATTGCCGCGCTGGCAGGGGCCCCTGGCTGAGTCAGCTGAGCTGAACGCGGTCCCGCCCGGCCGCCTTGGCCCGGTACATGGCGTCGTCCGCCTGCTTCATCAGGGTGTCCACGTCAACGCCGTCTTGCGGGAACACCGCCACACCAATGCTGCACGACACCTGCAGCTCACGTCCGTTGACGGTGATTGATTGCTTCAGTGTGGTGCGCACTTTTTCAGCCAAGTCGAGGATGGTGTCCGTTTCGCTGAGCTGTGCCAGCAACACCACAAACTCATCGCCCCCGATACGCCCAACGGTGTCAGACGCCCGCACGCTGCCCACCAGTTGCTGGGCCACCCACTTCAGTGCCTGGTCGCCGCCGGCGTGCCCGAAGGTGTCGTTGATGGCTTTGAATTTGTCGAGGTCCACAAACAGCATGGCAAAACGCCCGCCCTGGCGCTTGGCCCAGGCCAGCTCCTGGCCCAGCCGGTCGGCAAACAGGGCCCTGTTCGGCAGCCCGGTCAGCAAGTCGTGCTGGGCCATGAGCCTGATTTCCTGGGTCATTTCAGCGGCCAGGCCCAATGCCGTGGCCCGGCCATGTATCAGCAGCCAGGCCAGCAGGGCCAGCAGCAGGCTCAGAACGGTGCCCGCCAGCGCAATCTCAAGCGCTGCATTGCGGCCATAGCGGTCGTTGAACGCGGGCTGGGTGCGCAACGACAGCGTCCAGTTGTGGCCCGCCACCACCATGTATTCGTTGGCCTCCAGGGCTTGTGGGGCCGTGGCCCCGGTGGTGTCAGAGTGGTACAGCAGCGAGGGCTCTTGGGTGTCGGTGCCGTCGTACACAGCCACCGACAGGCCCGGCGACTGTCCGCCGTACAGGCTGGCCATGAATTCGTTCATGTGAAACGACGCATACACCCACCCGATCAGGTGGGCCCGCCGCTGGGGCACGGTGTCGCGCGGCATGCCGGTGGCGTACACGGGCAGGTACATGATGAAGCCGGGCGATGCAGTGCCGTCACCGTCCACGATCAGCCTGACCTTGCCCGAGATGGCGGGCAAGCCCGAGTCCCGGGCCTTTTCCATGGCGGCTCGGCGCACCGGGCTGGGCCAAATGTCGCTGCCCGGGGCGATTTTGTTGCGCCCGATGTAGGGCTCCCGCTGCATGATGGGGGCATAGGCCGCCCGTGGCCCGCCGGGCTCGATGGTGTAATCTGCAAACCCCGCCGCCCGCATGGCGCTCAGGTGGGCCGGCAGTTGCGTGTCGGGCACCCAATCGACCACCCCAATGGCCTGAATGCCGGCGAAGTTGGCATCCAGCTGAAGGGCGCTCACATAGCCGTGCATGGCGTCCCGGTTGCGCCAGCCGGTGGTGGCAAACAGCGCTTGCACGCCCCGCAGCAGTTGTTCGTAACCTTGGATGCGCTGCTCGATGCGGCTGACCGTTTCACGCAACGAAAAGTCAAACTGCGACCGCAGCACCTGGCGGCTGGTGTGCCGCTCGTGTTCCCACGCAAACCCCACCACGCCCAGCATCACCACCAGCACGAGCCAGGGCAGCAGCCTCAAGAGGGTGCGGCCAAGGGCGCTTTTGGTGGGGCTCAAGGGCATGGGCGGGTGCAGACTTAAAAGTCCACCAGTGTGGCGGCCAGCGCCGGGTTGAAGTATTTTTCAAAAATGCGGCGCATGGTCCCGTCGGTGCGCATGCCGTCGATCAGGGCCCTCCACTGGGCCTGCTGGGCCACTGACAGGGCCTTTTTGGACATGATGAGACCGTGGGGCACGGGTGGGTCGTTGAACTCCAGCACGGTGCTCATGCCCCGGATTTTCTTTTCTTCCAGCGCAGGAAAGTCAAACGGCTCGATGATCATGGCCTGAATGCTGCCCTGCATCAGGGTCTGGTAAAGCGGCGAAAGCCCCCCGGCCTGGCTGATACGGTTGGCTGCTTGCAACTGGTCCACCAGCCGGTTGGCCGACTCGCTGTAGCGAAAACTGCGAATCACCCCCAGCTTGAGCGCGTCGTTTTTCTCGAATGCCGCCACCGTGCGTGCACCGGCGTCCTGGCGCACCAGCAGGTAGTACTTGTTGCTGAAATACCAGGCAAACGCCGCGAACTGGTCGCGCTGGGCGTTGGTGATGCCCGAGAGGCTGAAATCCAGCGCCCCCGACTCAATCAGCTGCCAAATGCGGGCGCGCGGCATCAGGCTGACCACCACCTTGCACCCGCTGCGGCGCACCAGCTCGTCGGCCACGTCTTTGTCAATGCCGGTGTCGGTTTCGGCCGAATACAGCAAACCGTGGTCATGCAAGGCCAGGGTGTAGGTGCGCGAACAGTCCACGGGTGCTGCGTGTGCGGCGCCCCAAACACCGAGGGCCATGAAAAGCACGAGCAGCTGGCGCATGGTTCACTCCTTTGCGGGTGGCAGGGGGCTTCAGGTTATCACCCCGCTGTGGCATTGGGCTGTCGCGCACAATGCCCGCTGAAGCCGCATATTTTTCACCACAAGGACATTTCCCTATGCAAACCCGCGCCGCCGTTGCCTGGAAAGCCGGCCAGCCCCTGACCATTGAAACCGTTGACCTGCAAGGCCCCCGCTTCGGCGAAGTGCTGGTGGAAATCAAGGCCACCGGCATTTGCCACACCGACTACTACACCCTCAGCGGTGCGGACCCCGAAGGCATCTTCCCCGCCATCTTGGGCCACGAAGGTGCGGGTGTGGTGGTGGACGTGGGCCCGGGCGTGACCACGCTGAAAAAGGGCGACCACGTCATCCCGCTGTACACGCCCGAGTGCCGTGCGTGCAAGTTTTGCCTGAGCCGCAAAACCAACCTGTGCCAGCTGATTCGCGGCACGCAGGGCAAGGGCCTGATGCCCGATGCCACCAGCCGCTTCAGCCTGAACGGCGAGCCCATTTTTCACTACATGGGCACCAGCACCTTCGCCAACCACACCGTGGTGCCCGAAATTGCGCTGGCCAAAATCCGGCCCGACGCGCCGTTTGACAAGGTCTGCTACATCGGCTGCGGCGTGACCACCGGCATTGGCGCGGTGCTGTTCACCGCCAAGGTAGAGGCCGGTGCCAACGCAGTGGTGTTTGGCCTGGGGGGCATTGGGCTGAACGTGATTCAAGGCCTGAAGATGGTGGGGGCCGACAAAATCATCGGCGTGGACCTGAACCCCGCCCGGGAAGCGATGGCGCGGTCTTTTGGCATGACCCACTTTTTGAACCCCAAAGACATCGAGGCCGCTGGCGGCAACTTGGTGGACGCCATCGTTCAACTGACCGACGGCGGCGCCGACTACAGCTTTGAGTGCATTGGCAACACCAAGGTCATGCGCCAGGCGCTGGAGTGCACGCACAAGGGTTGGGGCCGCAGCATCATCATCGGTGTGGCCGAGGCAGGGGCCGAAATATCCACCCGCCCGTTCCAGCTAGTGACCGGGCGCAAGTGGGAGGGCTCGGCCTTTGGCGGCGCCCGTGGCCGCACCGACGTGCCCAAAATCGTGGACTGGTACATGGAGGGCAAGATCGACATCGACAGCCTCATCACCCACACCATGCCACTGGAAGACATCAACAAGGGTTTTGATTTGATGAAAAGCGGTGAGTCCATCCGTGGTGTTGTGATTTATTGATTGAATATGCCTCTGGCGCTTTATGGGTATGGTTTTTTAGCTATATTTATTTTCAGCGCCAACCGCACGTCGTCTGGTGTGTGCCGGCCTGTGTTCAAGGCCCTGTCCGGTGGCAGAATCGGGTCGAACCCGTCCAACGAGTGAGGCCCTGCGTGACGCAGTCCATCGGCTTTGAACACAAGGTGCTGGTGGCCTTTGCGACCACCGCCGTGGCCGTGGCCGCTCTTCTGGGCACCACCTGGAAGCTGGCCAACGACGCGTCAGACGCCGGGCACTGGGTTGCACACACCCAGGACACGCTCAACCAGGTGGCGCACATGCGCACCACCACCTTGCAGGTGGAATTGGCCACCCAGGGTTTCCGCGTCAGCGGCGACCCGGCGCGCCTGACCGAGCGCGACGCGGCCATTGCCCTGCGTGAAGCGGTGCTGGAACAGTTCAAAAACCAAACCAGCGACAACGCGGTGCAGCAGGCCCTGTGGGCGCAACTGCGCCAGGTGCTGGACGAGCGGCTGGCCATTTCCAGGCGGGTTGAGGAATTGCGCAAAACGCAGGGGGCCGAGGCTGCCAATGCCTTCGTTGCCACGGTGCCCCTTCAGCAAACCCGCGAGCGCAGCTTGGCCCTGCTGGACCGCATGGACGCCGAGGAGCGCCAGTTGCTCGCGCAGCGCCAGGCCCAGCAGGCGCAGGCCCGTCGGGGCCTGGTGGCGGCAGGCGTTGGGGTGTCGCTGCTGTTGCTGGTGCTGCTGGGTGCCACCTATTGGCTGGTTCGGCGCCAGTTGCGCGCGACCGAGCGCAGCCGCCAGGCCCTGGCCCGCAGCGAAGAAAACCTGGCCACCACGCTGTACTCCATTGGCGACGCGGTGCTGGCCACCGACACGTTGGGGTGCATCACCCGCATGAACCCTGTGGCCGAGCGGCTCACCGGCTGGACGCTGACCGATGCCCAGGGCCGCCCGGCCAGCGAGGTGGTGCAGCTCGTCCACGAGCTGACGGGTGCCCCCGCCGAATTGCCCGTGTCGCAGGTGCTGGCCACGGGCGAGGTGCACCTGCTGGCCAACCACACGCTGCTGGTGGCGCGCGACGGCAGCCGCCTGCCCATTGCCGACAGCGCCGCCCCCATCCGCGACAGCGAGGGCCGTGTGCACGGCGTGGTCATGGTGTTCCGCGATGAAACGCTGGCCAGGCAAGCCAAGCGGTCCATCCGCGAGCAAAACGCGCGGCTGGAACAGCGCGTGCAAGAGCGCACCGCCCAGCTCAACGACGCCCAAAACCACTTGCTGGGCGTCATCAACAACGTGCCCGCGCTGATTGCCTATGTGGACGCCCAGCAGCGCTACGTGTACGTGAACGACCAATACCGTGCGCGTTTCGCCCCGGGGCTGACCGACATCACCGGGTGCACCGTGCAAAGCGTGCTGGGCCCCGAGCGTTACGCCATTGCCGCACCCCTCATTGCCCAGGCGTTGCAGGGGCAACCGCAGGGGTACGACTGGGAGCCGTTTCCAGGTGTGTGGCAAACCATTCAATACGCGCCCAAGCGCGACGACCACGGGCAGGTGGTGGGCTACTACGTGTTGGGCACCGACATCACCGAGCGACGCCGCAGCGAGCAGGCCCTGCAAGCCAGCGAACAACGCCTGGCCCGCGTGCTGCAAGGGGCCGACGAAGGCTATTGGGACTGGGACCTGCAAACCAACGCCTTCGTGGTCAGCCCGCGTTGGGAAACCATGCTGGGCTACGCCCCCGGCTCGATGCAGGTGGACACCGCCAACTGGCCCAATCTGGTGCACCCTGAAGACTTCCCCAGCGCCTTGGCTTCTATTCAAAAACACACGGCAGGCCTGACCGACAAACACGAGGTCGAATTCCGCCTGCTCACCCAATCGGGCGATTGGCGCTGGGTCCGCACCAGCGGGCGCATCGTGTCCCGCTCGGCCGATGGCCAGCCGCTGCTGATGTCGGGCACCCACACCGACATCCACCAGCGCAAGCTGCTGGAATTTGCCCAACAAGAAGCCGCTGTGGTGTTTGACAGCAGCTACGAGGGCATCATGATGGCCAACGCCGAGCACCTCATCACCAAGGTCAACCCAGCGTTCACGCGCATCACGGGCTACGAGGCCCACGAGGTGCTGGGGCAATCGCCGCACATGTTGTCCTCGGGCCGACAGGGCCCGGCCTTTTACGACGCCTTCTGGGCATCTGTCAACGAGCACGGGTTCTGGCGCGGCGAAATCTGGAACAAGCGCAAGTCAGGCGAAGAGTTTGCGGTGTTGCAGGCGGTGTCGGTGGTGCACGACTCCCAAGGTCGGGTGCAGCACTACGTGAGCGTGTTCACTGACATCAGCCAGATCAAGGCCCACGAGCTGGAGCTGGACCGCGTGGCCCACTACGACCCCCTGACGCAGTTGCCCAACCGCCGCCTGATGTCAGACCGTTTGCAACAGTCCCTGATCCGTGCGCAGCGCAGTGGCAAGCTCAGCGCCGTGTGTTTTCTGGACCTGGACGGCTTCAAGGCCATCAACGACCTGCACGGCCACGCGGTGGGTGACCAGGTGCTGGTGGGGGTGGCCGACCACCTGAAATCGGTGCTGCGTGCCGACGACACCCTGGCCCGCATGGGCGGCGACGAATTTGTGCTGGTGTCCGACGTGGCCACCGCCGAAGAGTGCACGGTCATTCTGGACCGCGTGCTGCACATCGTGCGACAACCAGTAACGGCGGGTGACCATGTCATCAGCCTCACGGCCAGCATCGGGGCAAGCCTGTACCCGGCCGACAACGCCGACCCCGACACCTTGCTGCGCCACGCCGACCAGGCCATGTACCAGGCCAAACAGGCGGGCAAAAACCGCTACCAGCTGTTTGACCCCGAAATCGACCGACAGTCCCAGGCCCACCGCGCGCAGTTGGCCGAATTGCGTGTGGCCCTGGACGGGAAGCAGCTGGTGTTGTTCTACCAGCCCAAGGT
>JBASFL010000011.1:0-9198 GCA_049653005.1 Burkholderiaceae bacterium
GTTTGCAGGTATTGGCCCACCAGCTCCACGATTTTGGGGGCCAGGCCCTCGGTGGGCTCGTCGATGATGATGAGGTCGGGGTCGCCCATCAGGGTGCGGCACAGGGTCAACATTTGCTGCTCGCCGCCCGACATCACGCCCGCTTCGGTGTGCTGGCGCTCTTTCAGCCGGGGAAACATGGCGTACATGTCGTCAAAGCCCCAGCGGCTGCCTTTGCCGCTGCCTTTTTGCCCCAGCAACAGGTTCTGGTGCACGGTCAGCTTGGGGAAGATGTCGCGGTTTTCCGGCACATAGCCCAGCCCCAGGTGGGCCACTTCAAAGGGCTTTTTGCCCTGGATGTCTTGCCCCTTCCAGCGGATGCTGCCTTCGCAGTCCACCAGGCCCATGATGGCCTTGGCCGTGGTGGAGCGGCCCGAGCCGTTGCGCCCCAGCAGGGCCACGATTTCGCCCTGCCCCACGTGCAGGTTCACGCCGTGCAGCACATGGCTTTTGCCGTAGTAGGCGTGGAGGTTGCTGATGTCAAGCATGTTGGGGGTGTCCTCAGTGGCCTGCGGCCTGTTCGTCGGCCAGCACAGAGCCCAGGTAGGCCTCTTGCACACGCGGGTTGGCGCGCACGGCTTCCGGGGTGTCAAAGGCAATCACCTCGCCGTACACCACCACGGCAATGCGGTCGGCCAGGCCGAACACCACGCCCATGTCGTGCTCCACCGTCAGCAGGGTTTTGCCCACCGTCACTTCCCTGATGAGGTCGATGAAGCGCTTGGTTTCGCTTTTGCTCATGCCCGCCGTGGGTTCATCCAGCAGAATGACGTTGGCCCCACCGGCGATGGTGATGCCAATCTCCAGCGCCCGTTGCTCGGCATAGGTCAGGTTCATGGCCAGCACGTCGCGCTTTTTGTGCAGGCGAATCTGGTCCATCAGCGCTTCGGCGCGGTCGTTGGCATCGTCCAGGTCAGCCAGAAAATGCCAGAAACTGTACTTGTAGCCCAGGCTCCACAGCACGCCACAGCGCAGGTTTTCAAACACGCTGAGCTTCGGAAAGATGTTGGTGATCTGGAAGCTGCGGCTCAGCCCCGCGCGGTTGATTTCAAACGGCTTTTTGCCGTTGATGCGCAAACCATTCAGCAACACATCGCCGCTGGTGGGCTCGAAGCGCCCACTGATGAGGTTGAACAGGGTGGACTTGCCCGCGCCGTTGGGCCCGATCACCGCCACCCGCTCACCCGCCTTCACCGCCAGGTTGGCCCCCCGGATGATTTCGGTTTTGCCAAAGCTCTTGCGCAGGTTGCGCAGCTCCAAGGCGAATGTGTTTTCAGAGCCTTTTTGGCCTCCAGCGCTTGCCTGTATTGCGTTTTCAGCTACTGTGTTCACAGGGCCTCCCGGCGCTTGATTTCTTTTTCAATGTCGGTCTGTATCTCGCCCCAGTCGTGCACAAACTGCCGCCGGGCCAGCTCAAACAAGCCAAGCCCAGTGACCAGCACAAACACAGAGCCGAACCAGCTGTTCAGGCCCTTGGCGTTCAGCGTGGCACCCATGAAGGGCAGTTCATTGCCCAGGGCCGAGTTCAACTGAAGGTGGTACACCATTTCAATCATGGCGCCCGCCCCCACCAGAATGACCAAGGCCGTGCCGAACAGCCCCAGGTAACTGGCCCAGATGCGGCGCAGCATGCCAAAACTGGCCACGCGCAGGTTCATCATGATCAGGCTGGCCACACCGCCGGGTGCGTACATGACCATGAACAGAAACACCAGCCCCAGGTACAGCAGCCAAGCCTTGGTGAACTCGGACAGCAACACAAAGGCCAGCACCATCAGCACGCCGCCCAGAATGGGGCCAAAAAAGAACGTGGCCCCCCCCAGGAAGGTGAACAGCAAATAGGCCCCCGAGCGGTGCGCGCTGACCACCTCGGCCGTGACAATTTCAAAGTTCAGCGCCGCCAGCCCGCCCGACACACCGGCAAAAAAGCCCGCGATGATGAACGCGATGTAGCGCACCATTTGCGTGTCGTAGCCCACAAACTCCACCCGCTCGGGGTTGTCGCGCACGGCATTCAGCATGCGGCCCAGCGGTGTGCGGGTGAATGCAAACATCAGCGCAGTGCACACGATGGTGTAGACCGCAATCAGGTAATACAGCTGAATTTGCGGGCCAAAGGTGATGCCAAAGGGCTTTGACCCGGTGACCCGGTCGCCGGAAATGCCGCCCTCACCCCCAAAAAACTCAGGGAACATCAGCGACATGGCCCACACCAGTTCGCCCACGCCCAGCGTGATCATGGCAAACGGGGTGGCTGCCTTTTTGGTGGTGACCCACCCAAACAACACGGCAAACGCCGCAGACGCCAGGCCACCCGCCACCGGCACCAGGCTGACCGGCAGCCCCCAATCGCCCCCGCTCACGCGGTTGAGCGTGTGAATGGCCAGGAACGAGCCCATGCCGGTGTACACCGCGTGGCCAAAACTCAGCATGCCGCCCTGCCCCAGCAACAGGTTGTAGCTCAGGCACGCGATGATGGCGATGCCCATTTGCGACAGCATGGTGTGCGACAGGCTGCTGGTGAACAGCAGCGGCGACACGGCCAGCACCAGGGCAAAAAAGCCCCAGATCACCCAGCGCCCCACGTTGTAGGGCTTGAATTCGTAGTGTGTTTTGCTTGTCATGACCGTGTTTACCCTTCCCGTGTGCCGAGCAAACCCCGGGGGCGGAACACCAGCATCAGCACCAGCAGCGCATAAGGCAGGATGGGGGCCACCTGGCTCACCTTCAGTTTCCACAGCGCGTAACCCGGCGTGGCCTCGGTGATGGACAGCCCCAGCTGGTTCAGCCCGCTCATCAGCGAGGCGTCAATGGCCACAGCAAAGGTTTGCAGCACCCCAATCAGCAGTGACGCCAGAAACGCCCCCGCCAACGAGCCCATGCCCCCCACCACCACCACCACAAAAATGATGGAACCCACCGTGGCCGCCATGCCCGGCTCGGTGACAAATGCGTTGCCCCCGATCACCCCGGCCAAGCCCGCCAGCGCGGCACCGCCGCCAAACACCAGCATGAACACGCGGGGTACGTTGTGGCCCAGGGTTTCCACGGTTTCAGGGTGGGTGAGCGCGGCCTGGATCACCAGCCCAATGCGGGTTTTGGTCAGCAACAAAGCCACCGC
Source organism: Burkholderiaceae bacterium (assembly GCA_049653005.1). GTDB lineage: Bacteria > Pseudomonadota > Gammaproteobacteria > Burkholderiales > Burkholderiaceae_C > UBA2334. Next base: position 3,161 of record JBASFL010000011.1, read on the forward strand.
CACCAGCATGGCAATGGCCACGGCCATCATGAAGCCCCGGTAAATGGGGAACTGTGTGCCATACAGCGTGAACAGCGGGCCGCTCAGTTCTTCGGGCACGCGGTAGTCCACCGAGCTGCGGCCCCACACCAGTTGTACCAGCTCCAGAATGATGTAGCTCAGGCCGAAAGTGATCAGCAACTCCGGCACATGGCCGAATTTGTGCACCCGGCGCAGCGCGTGTTTTTCAAACAACGCCCCCAGCACCCCCACCACCAGCGGGGCCACCACCAGCGCGGGCCAGAAACCCACCACCTGCGTGACGGTGTGGGCCAGGTAGGCCCCCAGCATGTAGAACGAGGCGTGCGCGAAATTGAGCACGCCCATCATGCTGAAAATGAGCGTCAGCCCGGAGCTGAGCATGAACAGCAACAGCCCGTAGCTGACCCCGTTCAACAGGGAGATGGCAAAAAATTCCATGGCAATCGGGGGCAAAAAACCAACAAAAAAGCCCGCCTGTCACAGGCCCGGCGCGCGAAGTGCCGCGCGTGGGGTGTGGCAAAACGGGCCGCGTTGACCCTTGACAGGCTCAAGGACGCTTCATGTCGCAGCTGGTGGGCGTGCTGGCCACGTACGACTCGATGTATTTCACCGGGGCAAAGGTGTAGCCGGTTTTTTCCACGCTGTACTTGAACTTGGCGTCCACCTTCTGCCACTTGGAGATGTACAGGCCTTGCTGCATCTGGTGGTCAAGCTTGCGCATTTCAGACTCGCCGTTGAAGCCGTTGAAGCGCAAACCGCTGAGGGCGGCGGCCACTTTCACCGGGTCGGTGGATTTGGCTTTGGCAATGCCCTCGGCCATCATCTTGATGCCGTTGTAGATGGAGAAGGTGTAGAAGTCGTCGCCAAATTTCTTCTGGTACGCATCGGTCAGCGCACCCAGCTCGCCCGTGTAGTTGGAGTGGGCATAAGAGATTTGGTACACCTCGGCGTCGCCACCGGCGGCCAGCACCGTGGGGGTGCCCGAGACCGCAGCGTAGTAGGCGTACATCGGAATCTTCAGGCCCGCGTCGTTCATGGCCTTGATGAGCAGGGTCAAGTCCTGGCCCCAGTTGCCAGTGACGATGGTGTCGGCACCGGCCTGCTTCATTTTGGCCACATAAGGGGCAAAGTCTTTCACTTGGCCCAGCGGCACCAGGTCGTCGCCCACGATTTGCACATCGGGGCGCTTGCGGTTGATGCCTTCCTTGAAATACTTGGCCACCTGCTGGCCGTGGGAGTAGTTCTGGTTGAGCAGGTACACCTTTTTGACCTTGGGCTGGTCTTTCATGAAGCTGGTGAGGGCTTCCATTTTTTGCGAGGTGTCGGCGTCCAGGCGGAAGTGCCAGTAGTTGCACTTTTCGTTGGTCAGCGCGGGGTCCACAGCAGCGTAGTTCAGGTACACCACCTCTTTGCCGGGGTTGCGGGCGTTGTGTTTGGCCACCGCGTCGCTCAAGGCCAGCGCGGCGCCCGAGCCGTTGCCTTGGGCGATGTAGCGAAAGCCCTGGTCCACGGCGGCCTTGAAGGTGTTCAGCGCTTCCTGGGGCGAACCTTTGCTGTCCATGCCCACAATTTCAAACTTCACACCGGCGGGGTTTTTGGCACCGTTGAAATGCTCGGCCACGAACTGCCAGCTTTTCAGCTGGTTCTGGCCCACATTGGCAAACGGGCCCGACAGGCCTTCGATCATGGCGATCTTGACCGTTTCGCCCTTCTGGGCCAGTGCCGCGAACGACACCACCACCATCGATGCGGCCACCACGTGTTTGAGTGTGAATTTCATGCGCTTGTCTCCTGTTTGTGAATGGAAATACCGAACTTCAAGGGAACCTGAACCGAACCTCAATTGACGCGTACCTTACAGGGGCAAGGGGGGCTGGCGCTCAGGGATTGCCCCTAGGTTCTATCGCCTGAGCGACTGCCACCCCACCCGCTTTCACAGGCCTGGCAGCTTGTAGCCTTCCAGGTGCTGGCGCAGGGTCATTTTTTGCATCTTGCCGGTGGCGCCCAAGGGAATGGCGGGCAAAAACACCACGTCGTCGGGGATTTGCCATTTGGCAATGCGTCCTTCGTAAAAGGCCAGCAGTTCCTCGCGCGTCACGGCCTGCCCGGGCTTGAGGGACACCACCACAATGGGCCGCTCGTCCCACTTGGGGTGGGGCATACCCACACAGGCAGCCATGGCCACGGCGGGGTGGGCCATGGCGATGTTTTCCACGTCAATCGAGCTGATCCACTCGCCGCCCGACTTGATCACGTCTTTGCTGCGGTCGGTGATCTGCATGTAGCCGTCGGCGTCGATGGTGGCCACGTCGCCCGTGGGGAACCAGCCGTCCACCAGCGGCGACTCGTCGGACTTGAAGTAGCGGTCGATGATCCAAGGACCGCGCACCAGCAGGTCGCCAAAAGTTTTGCCATCCCAGGGCAGCTCGGCACCGCTGGGGTCGACAATTTTCATGTCCACCCCATACACGGCCCGGCCCTGCTTCAGGCGCACTTTCAGGCGACCCGCACTGTCCAGCGCCAACTGTTTGTTTTTCAGTGTGCACACGGTGCCCAGGGGCGACATTTCGGTCATGCCCCAGGCGTGCAACACCTCCACGCCGTAGGTGTCTTGGAACATGGTCAACATGGCTGGCGGGCAGGCCGAGCCGCCGATCACTGTGCGCGTGAGGCTGCTGAAACGCTGGTCGGTGGCCTGCATGTGGCCCAGCAACATTTGCCACACGGTGGGCACACCCGCGGCCATGGTGACTTGCTCGGTCTCGATCAGGTCGTGAATCGATTTGCCGTCCATGGCCGGGCCAGGGAACACCAGCTTGCAGCCCACCGCAGCGCCCGCGTAGGGAATGCCCCAGGCGTTGACGTGGAACATGGGCACTACAGGCAGCAGGCTGTCGCGGGCGCTGAGGTTCAGCGCATCGGGCATGGTGGCGGCGTAGGCGTGCAACACGCTGGAGCGGTGGCTGTACAGCACGCCCTTGGGGTTACCGGTGGTGCCGCTGGTGTAGCACAGGCTGGACGCGGTGTTTTCATCCAGCGCGGGCCAGTTGTAGGTGGCGGGCTGCTGGCCCACCCAGGCTTCGTAGCTCACCAGATTGGGCACGGCAATGTCGGGCAGTTTGTCGGCATCGCACAGCGCCACCCACAGTTTCACCGTGGGGCACTTGGCGTGCACGGCGGCCACCAGGGGGGCAAACGAGGTGTCGAAACACAGCACGGTGTCTTCGGCGTGGTTGACGACCCAGGCCAACTGCTCGGGGTGCAGGCGGGGGTTCAGCGTGTGCAGCACGCGGCCGCTGCCGCTCACGCCGTAATACAGCTCCAGGTGCCGGTAGCCGTTCCAGGCCAGGGTGGCCACGCGGGCGGCGGCGGGCACTTCTGCCCCATCGAGTGCGTTGGCAATCTGGCGCGAGCGCCCGGCCACCTGGACCCAGGTGGTGCGGTGGATGTCACCTTCCACCCGGCGCGACACAATTTCACCGTCGCCGTGGTGGCGCTCGGCGTGTTCGATCAGGTTGGAAATCAAAAGGGCGTGTGGTTGCATCAATCCCAGCATGGGGTGTCTCCTTGTGGTGGCGGGGGCTGGGCAGACGGGCCCAGCCCAAAATCAATGGTAGCCCCCGGGTGGGGCCATGGCGGGGCATTCTGCGCACGCAGGGGACAGTTGACCAGCGTTGTCGGGCACCCGACAAGGGGTGTCGGTTGGCAGACAATTCACCCGGGTTTTCCCCAGCCGTGCCCGCGCTGCGCCCTGGGGGCACCGCGTCACACTCACGCCCCTTCGCCATGCAGACACCGTCTTTGTTTCCCGAACCCGCGTCACCCATGCACCAGTTCCTGACCGGACAGCCCTGGTTTGGCCCCTTGTCTGCCGCGTTGCGCGAGCGGGTGCTGCGGGAGTGCACCACCTTCACCGCCGACCAGGGCGCGGTGGCACTGCCCTCGGGCGAAACCACGCAGGGCTGGTACGCGGTGTTGCACGGCCTGGTCAAGCTGCAAAGCACCTCGCGCAACGGCCGGGCCGCCGCCTTTCTGGGCGCCCCTGCGGGCGAGTGGTTTGGCGAAGGCACCGCCCTGAAAGCCGAATGCCGCCGCTACGAGGTGGTGGCCCTGCGCGACTCGCTGCTGCTGTGCCTGCCCCTGCCGCTGTTCGACGAGCTGCGGGCCCAGCAACTGCCGTTCAACCAGTTCATGGTGGCGCACCTGAACCGGCGGCTGGGCCAAGCCATGGCCGGCATTGAGGCCGGGCGCATCCGCTCGCCCGAGCAGCGGGTGGCGCTGTTCATTTCCGGCCTGTTCTGGAAAAGCGCGCGGCGGCTGGATTTGTCGCAGGAAGAAATCGGCCAGCTCAGTGGCCTGTCGCGCCAAACCGTGAACCGCGCGCTGCAAAAACTCGAAGCCATGGGCCTGGTGGCCCTGCAGTTTTCGCGGGTGCGCATCACCGATGAAGCGGGGCTGTGCGCCTTCCTCTCGCAGCCCGACGGCGGCACGGCATGACCCAGACGCACAACGCCACCGCATAACCCTGGCCCAGCGGGCACACCCCGGCCACCGGACAATCGGGGCCATGTTGACCCCTGCCACCGCCCCCCACGCCGCCACAGACCCACTGCGGCACAGCCAGCTCACAGGCCCTTTGGCCGCCCTGGCCCACCCCGTGCACCCCACCCCGTTGCCCGCCCCCCACTGGGTGGCCCGCTGCGACGGTCTGGCCCAAGAACTGGGGCTGAGCACCGATTGGCTGGCCAGCGACGATGCCCTGGCCCTGCTGTGTGGCAACCGCCCACCCGCCCACGGCACACCCGTGGCCACCGTGTACAGCGGCCACCAGTTTGGCAACTGGGCCGGCCAGTTGGGCGACGGCCGGGCGCTGCTGCTGGGCGAGCTGGCCACGCCCCAGGGCACACAAGAAGTGCAACTGAAAGGCGCGGGTTTCACTCCGTTTTCCCGCATGGGCGACGGGCGGGCCGTGTTGCGCAGCAGCATCCGCGAGTTTTTGTGCAGCGAAGCCATGCACGCCCTGGGCATCCCCACCACCCGCGCGTTGGCACTGGCGGGCTCACCCCAGCCCGTGCGCCGCGAAACCGTGGAAACGGCGGCCGTGCTCACCCGCACCGCCCCCAGCTTCATCCGGTTCGGGCACTTCGAGCATTTCTCCTACAACGGCCAGCACGACGTGCTGCGCGCCCTGGCCGACCACGTGATCGACCGCTTTTACCCCGCGTGCCGCGAGGCAACCAACCCCTACGTGGCCCTGCTGCAAGCCGTGAGCGAGCGCACCGCCCACCTGGTGGCGCAATGGCAGGCCGTGGGGTTTTGCCACGGCGTGATGAACACCGACAACATGAGCATCCTGGGGTTGACGCTGGACTACGGCCCCTTTCAGTTCATGGACGGCTTCAACCCCGACCACATCTGCAACCACACCGACAGCGGTGGCCGCTACGCCTACAACCGGCAGCCGCAAGTCGCCTACTGGAACCTGTTTTGCCTGGGCCAAGCCCTGCTGCCCCTGATTGGCGAGCCCGACGACGCCATGGCCGCGCTGGAAAGCTACAAAACCGTGTTCCCGGCCGCCCTCACCCAGCGCATGGCCGCCAAACTGGGGCTGGGCGCTGACCACCCGCACGCCAAAACCCTGGTCGACAGCACCCTGCAGCTGCTGGCCACCGAGCGCACCGACTACCCGCTGTTCTGGCACCGCTTCAGCGGCTGGCTGGCAAACCCCACACAAATCGCCCCGTTGCAAGACCTGTTTGCCGATCGCAGCCGTTTTGACAGCTGGTTGGTGCAATTCCAAGAGCACACAAACCAATACCATCAAGCGCCAGATGCCCATTTGGCCTCAAAAAACAACCCCAAATACGTGTTGCGCAACCACCTGGCCCAGACCGCCATCGCCCAAGCCGAGCAAGGCGATGCCCGCATGGTGGGGGAACTGTTGGCCGTGTTGCAAAGTCCCTTCAGCGCACACCCCGCCTTTGAAAGCTGGGCCGCTCTGCCGCCCGAATGGGCGG
>JBASFL010000012.1:0-13402 GCA_049653005.1 Burkholderiaceae bacterium
ACCTTGAGCTTCTTGATCATGGCGTAGCCAAGGGGACCCTTGGGCAGCATGCCTTTGACGGCTTTTTCCAGGGCACGGCCAGGGTGTTTGGCTTGCATGTCACGGAAGTTGGTGCCGTAGATGCCACCGGGGAAACCGGAGTGGCGGTAGTACACCTTGTCGAGGGCTTTGGTGCCGGTGACGCGGAGCTTGGCGGCGTTGATGACGACGATGTAATCGCCGGTATCGACGTGAGGCGTATAAATGGCTTTGTGTTTACCGCGCAGACGGAGGGCAACTTCGCTGGCTACCCGGCCGAGCACCAAATCGGTGGCGTCAACAACAAACCACTCGTGCACCACGTCAGCGGGTTTTGCGCTGAAAGTTTTCATGGGTCAATGTTTCGAGTGAATAACGAACTCTTTTCCACGGTCGGTGTTTCTCTGTTGGAAACCTCTTAGGTGGGGTGTTGGCACCCGGTTTGAGAACATGGGTTCTGCCGGTGGCCGTTTTTGCCGCGGAGTTCTTGAAATCGCTGCAAAGCCGAAGATTATACAAAGCTGCTGCGGGTTTGCGGTAAAAACTTGGGGCAGCGGGTACCATGGGGGCCTATGTTCAGTTACCGACACGCCTTTCACGCGGGCAACCACGCCGATGTGCTCAAACACGCCACCCTGGTGTCTTTGCTGCGCTACCTCACCCAAAAAGAGACCGGCCTGTCCGTGATCGACACCCACGCGGGCGCGGGCCTGTACCGCCTTGACGGTGACCAAGCCCACACCAGTGGCGAAGCTGAAGAGGGCATTTTCAAGCTGCTGGGCGGCACCAACCTGAAAACAGGCAGCAAAGGCGCGCTGATCGACGACTACCTGGCTGTGCTGCGCGAATTCAACCCGCCGCCGAAAACCGGCGGCGCCATGCACAAGCTGCGCAACTACCCCGGTTCACCGCTGATTGCGGAAAAGCTGTTGCGCCCGCAAGACCGGCTCAACTTGTTCGAAGTGCACCCCACCGACCAACGCCTGTTGCGCGGCCTGGTGGCCCAGCGTGACCGGCACCAGATCATCCGCTTGAAAATGGACGACGGGTTTGCAGGCGTCAAACCCCTGGTGCCCCCGCCCAGCCGCCGTGGCTTGCTGGTGTGCGACCCCAGCTACGAAATCAAGAGCGACTACGGCAAGGTGGTGGACATGCTGGGCTTGGCACTGACGCGTTTTGCCACCGGTTGTGCGCTGATCTGGCACCCCATCGTGGCCCGGCCCGAGGCGCACGACCTGCCCCGCAAGCTGAAAAACACCGCAGCCCGGGCAGGCAAGCCTTGGCTGTACGCCAGCCTGAGCGTGAAGTCGGGCCAGAGCAATGCGCGCGGCGTGCCCGTGGGTTTGTCGGGCAGCGGTGTGTTTGTGGTGAACCCCCCGTTTGTGCTGGCCCCAGCACTGAAGGAAGCGCTGCCCCTCATGGTGAATGCCATGGCACAGGACGAACACGCCGGTTTTGTGCTCGAAACCGGGCAGTAACCCGGTCAGACCCGCCCCCACACTGGCGCCCCCGCCAGCTTATTAAAAAATAGCTGAAAACGCTTGCCAGACAAGCGCCAGAGGCTGATTTGACCCAAAAAATCTCCACCCCCACGCCCCCCAGCTGGCGGGGCGAGCTGTCGGCCTCCCTGGCGCTGGGCGCTCCCCTGGTGCTGGCCAACCTGTCGCAAGCCGCGCTCACCACCACCGACGTGATGCTGATGGGCCGCCTGGGGTCCGACGCGCTGGCGGCGGGCGCCCTGGCCCAGGCGCTGTACCACGCGTTCATGATTTTTGGCATGGGCCTGGTGTCTGCCACGCTGCCGCTGGTGTCGTCTGCGCTCGGGCGGCGCAAGCGCCCGCTGCGCGAGGTGCGGCAAACCGTTCACCACGGCCTGTGGGCTGCGGCGCTGGTGTGCCTGCCCGCGTGGGCCTTGTTGTGGCACGCAGAGGCCATCTTGCTGCTGATGGGCCAACAACCCGACACCGCCGCCGAGGCCACGCGCTTCATGCACACCCTGCAATGGGCACTGCTGCCGTACCTGGGCTACCTGGTGCTGCGCTCGGTCGTGGCCAACCTGGGGTTGCAGCGGTGGACGCTGCTGGTGACCGCGCTGGCCATTGGCGTGAACGCGCTGCTGGCCTGGGCGCTGATGTTCGGGCACTGGGGCTTGCCCGCCCTGGGGCTGCCCGGTGCCGGGGTGGCCACCACGCTCTCCAGCGTTTTCATGTTTGCGGGGCTGGCGGCTGTGGTCACGCTGCACCCGATATTGCGGCCCTACCACCTGCTGCGCCACGGCTGGCGGCTGGAACGCCAGCGGCTGGCGGCGGTGTGGCGGCTGGGGTGGCCGATTGCACTGACCTTCGCGTTTGAAACCACCATTTTTTACGCCGCCGTGATGATGATGGGGCGCATTGGCCCCCAGGAGCTGGCGGCGCACGCCGTGGCCATTCAAATCGCGTCGCTGAGCTTCATGGTGCCGCTGAGCTTTGGACAGGTGGCCACCATCCGTGTGGCACGGGCACTGGGGGCGGGCCACACCGAGGCCTTGCGCCGCGCGGGCTGGAGTGCGTTTGTGTTGGGCGTGGGCTTCATGGCAGCCATGTCGGGGGTGATGTGGCTGGCCCCTGGGCCGCTGGTGGGCGCCTTCATGGACACCGCCCTGCCCGCCAACGCGGCGGTGCTGGCGCTGACGGTGCACTTTCTGGCGCTGGCCGCGCTGTTCCAAGTGGTGGACGGTGCCCAGGCCGTGGCAGCGGGCATGTTGCGCGGCTTGCACGACACGCGGGTGCCCATGGGCCTGGCCGCCCTGGGCTACTGGGGGCTGGGCATTCCCATCAGCGCAGGGCTCGCTTTCGGGCTGGGTTGGGGCGGCACCGGCGTGTGGCTGGGGCTGCTGGCCGGGCTGGGCACCGCCGCCGCCCTGCTGACGCGGCGCTGGTGGGTGCTGACACACCCGCCACACCCCCACTGACCCAGGGTCAACGCCGGGGCTGGCGGGGCTTGACCGCTGGGTGGCGGGGTTTGGGCTTCACCTTCGTGGATTTGGGCGTGCGCAGCGGTGCCGTCACGCGGGCACCGGGCGGGGCCAGCTGCCACTCCACCGTGGCCACGCCGTGGTGCGATACGCCCAGGGTTTTGGCGGCGGCGTGGCTGAGGTCGATGTCGCGCTGGGGGTGGTGCGGCCCCCGGTCGTTGATGCGCACCACCACCTCGCGCTGGTTGGCGGGGTTGCGCACCGTCACCAGCGCGCCCAGGGGCAAGCGGCGGTGGGCGGCCGAAAACACCTCTCTTCGGTAAGGCTCGCCGCTGGCGGTGCGCTTGCCCACAAAGCGGTGGTTGTACCAGGAGGCCTTGCCACGCGCCCATGGCTGGGCAGCGGGGTCGGCGAAGGTAGCAGGGGCATTGGCAGGCAAGGCCCGGTCGGTGGAGAGGCGCAGGGGCTCGGCCTGCGGGGTCGGCTCAGCCGCACCGGCTGCTGCGGTGGCAACGCCCCCCCAGGCACAGGCAAGCGCCAACACCCCACCCCGCCACAGGGGTTGCCACCGCCCCACAGCCACACGCACGCTCAAAGCCCCAACCGCTCGCAAACGGCCAGCGTGGGCGCGCTCTGGTTCATGCTGTAGAAATGCAGCGCGGGTGCGCCGGCACAGCGCAGCTGGTCGCACAGGTCGGTCACCACGTCCAGGCCAAAGGCTTTGATGGATTCTGTGTCGTCGCCAAAACCCTGCAAACGCAGGCGAATCCAGCGCGGCACCTCGGCACCGCAACTGTCGGCAAACCGCAGCAAGCCGCTGGCGTTGGTGATGGGCATGATGCCCGGCACCACGGGCACGTCGGCGCCCAGCTTGTGGGCGTCGTCCACAAAGCGGAAATACGCATCGGTGTTGAAAAAGAACTGCGTGATGGCCGAGTTGGCCCCTGCCTTGACCTTGGCCACGTAGGCCTGCAAGTCGGCCTCGGGCGAACGGGCCTGGGGGTGCATTTCGGGGTAAGCGGCCACTTCCAAGTGGAAATGGTCGCCGGTTTCGGCGCGGATGAAGGCCACCAGGTCGGCGGCGTAGCGGAATTCGCCCATGCTGCCGTAGCCGCTGGGCAGGTCGCCGCGCAGGGCCACCAGGCGGCGCAGGCCCATGGACTTGAACAGCGCCAGCTTCTCGCGCACCGAGTCGCGCGAGGCGCCCACACACGTGAAGTGCGAAGCGCCTTGCTGCCCCTCTTTCAAAATGGCTTGCACGGTTTGCAAAGTGCCTTCCTGGGTGGAGCCCCCCGCGCCGAACGTGACCGAGCAGAACTCGGGCTTTTTGGCGTACAGCGCCTGGCGCACGGTGCGCAGCTTGTCAGCCCCTTCGGGGGTTTTGGGCGGGAAAAATTCAAAACTCAAGGGCAATGCAGTGGACGAAGTCATGGGACACGCCTCCTTGTGGAATCAAGCCCGGCCGTGCCGGGCGTGGATGAAAAATTCGCGGTTGCCGTCGCCGCCGGTGATGGGGCTGTCAAACCAGCCCACCACCGCCAGCCCCAGCGCCGCGCAGGCGGTGCGCAGCCGCGCCTCTACGCGGGCGTAGGCCGCCGGGTCGCGCACCAGGCCGCCCTTGCCAATGTCTTGGGGCTGCAACTCGAACTGCGGTTTGACCAGCATGAGCAAATCGCCCCCGGCCGCCAGCAGCGGCACCAGGGCGGGCAGCACCAGCGTGAGGCTGATGAACGACAGGTCGCCCACCACACGGTCAAATTTCAAGCTTTTTTGGCACCCAGCGCTTGCTGGTATTGCGTTTGCAGCTATCAATACGTCTGTACTCAGCTCGCGTGCGTTGCATTTTTCAACGCAGGTCACACGCGCATCGCCACGGATGCGGGGGTGCAACTGGGCGTGGCCCACGTCCACCCCCACCACGTGGGCGGCACCGGCTTGCAGCAGGCAATCGGTGAAGCCGCCGGTGCTTTGGCCCACGTCCAGGCACAGGGTGCCGGACACCGTGACGCCCGACGCGGCCAGGGCGCCGGCCAGCTTCAGGCCGCCACGCGACACGTAGCGGCTTTCGCTGTCGTCGGCCAGTTGCAGCTCAGCCGTGTCGGGCACGTCGTCACCGGCCTTGGCGGCGGTGCGCCAAGGGCCGGTGGCGCCCACACGCCAAGCCACACCCGCCGCCACCAAACGGGCGGCTTGCGAGCGGCTGGCGGCTTGGCCGCGCTGCACCAGGAGCTGGTCGATGCGCAAATCAGTAGCGGTAGGTGTCGGGCTTGTAAGGGCCAGACTTGCTCACGCCGATGTAGGCGGCTTGCGCGTCGGTCAGCTCGCTGAGCATGGCGCCGACCTTTTTCAGGTGCAGGCGCGCCACTTTTTCGTCCAGGTGCTTGGGCAGCACGTAGACCTTGCCCGCTTCGTAAGCATCGGGGCGGGTGAACAGCTCGATTTGCGCAATGGTTTGGTTGGCAAAGCTGCTGCTCATTACAAAGCTGGGGTGACCGGTGCCGCAGCCCAGGTTCACCAGGCGGCCTTTGGCCAGCAGGATGATGCGTTTGCCGTCCGGGAAGATCACGTGGTCCACCTGGGGCTTGATTTCTTCCCACTGGTACTGCTCCAGCGTGGCAACCTGGATTTCGTTGTCGAAGTGGCCGATGTTGCAGACGATGGCCTGGTCTTTCATGGCCAGCATGTGGTCGTGGGTGATCACGTCGCGGTTGCCGGTGGTGGTCACGAAAATGTCCGCCTTGTCGGCGGCGTATTCCATGGTGACCACCTTGTAGCCTTCCATGGCGGCTTGCAGGGCGTTGATGGGGTCGATCTCGGTCACCCACACCTGGGCGCTCAGGGCACGCAGGGCCTGGGCGCTGCCCTTGCCCACGTCGCCGTAACCGGCCACCACGGCCACTTTGCCGGCAATCATCACATCGGTGGCACGCTTGATGCCGTCCACCAGCGACTCGCGGCAGCCGTAAAGGTTGTCGAACTTGCTCTTGGTCACGCTGTCGTTCACGTTGATGGCGCGGAACTGCAGGGTGCCCTTGGCGCTCATCTCGTTCAGGCGGTGCACACCGGTGGTGGTTTCTTCGGTCACGCCGATGATCTGGGCGCTTTTGCGGGCGTACCAGGTGGGGTCCACGGCCAGCTTGGCCTTGATGGCGGCAAACAGAATGGTTTCTTCTTCGCTGCCGGGGTTGTCCAGCACCGACATGTCTTGCGCGGCGCGCTGGCCCAGGTGCATGAGCATGGTGGCGTCGCCGCCGTCGTCCAGGATCATGTTGGGGCCTTCGCCTTCGGTGCCTGCGGCGCCGAAGTCAAAAATGCGGTGGGTGTAGTCCCAATAGTCGGTCAGGGTTTCGCCCTTGATGGCGAACACGGGTGTGCCACCGGCGGCTATTGCCGCGGCGGCGTGGTCTTGCGTGCTGAAGATGTTGCAGCTGGCCCAGCGCACCTGGGCACCCAGGGCTTGCAGGGTTTCAATCAGCACACCGGTCTGGATGGTCATGTGCAGGCTGCCGGTGATGCGGGCGCCCTTGAGGGGCTGGGCAGCGGCAAATTCCTGGCGGATGGCCATCAGGCCGGGCATTTCGGTTTCGGCAATGCGCAGTTCTTTGCGGCCCCAGGCGGCCAGGCCGATGTCGGCAATGGCGCAGTCGGTGTTGACGGCGGGGGTGGTGAGTGAGTCGGTGCGTGCGTTCATGGAAGGCTCCAAACAGGGTTTGAGTAACAACCACGGCCTGGGGCAACGCACAAAAAAAAGCGCTCACCCGCTGGCCTGTGGGTGAGCGCCGTTGTCTGTGTCCAGCAAACGCGGTTTGCTGGGGTTCCGAGCCTCACCGGCTGCCCTGGCTTCAGGGGTGACCGGCTGCAACGCTCCTCGGAAGGCTGGATTATAGAAACACCGGCCCGGTACAGGCTCAACCCAGGCGCAATGCACCGCTGTGTTGCCCGGGCAATCGGAACACGGCCACGTTTTCCACCAACCGGGCGGATTGCTCGCCCAGGCTTTGGGCCGCAGCAGACCCCTCTTCTACCAAGGCGGCGTTTTGCTGGGTCGTCTGGTCGATGTGCGCGATGGCCTCGCTGACCTGCTGCACACCCTGGGTCTGCTCGCGCAAAGCGCCCGCAATGCCCTGCATGATGTGCGTGACATTGCCAATGGCAGACACCACGTCGCCCATGGTGTCGCCCGCGCGGTTGACCAGCAGGGTGCCCTGGTTGACCTCTTGCACGCTGGCGGAAATCAGGCCCTTGATTTCGCGGGCCGCCTCGGCCGAGCGCCCGGCCAGGCTGCGCACCTCGGACGCCACCACCGCAAACCCGCGCCCCGCCTCACCAGCCCGCGCGGCCTCCACGGCGGCGTTCAGTGCCAGGATGTTGGTCTGAAAGGCAATGCTGTCGATCACACCGATGATGTCGGCGATCTTGCGCGAAGAGCCGTCGATGCGTTGCATGGACTGGATCACCTCCCCCACCACCGACCCGCCCGCCTGCGCCACCTCACTGGCCTTCAGCGCCAGGGCGCTGGCCTGCTGCACCTGTTCGGCGTTTTGCTGCACCGAGGTGCTGACCTCGTGCATGGCTGCGGCGGTTTGCTCCAGCGCGCTGGCTTGCTGTTCGGTGCGCCGAGACAGGTCGTGGTTGCCCAGCGCCACCTGCTGCCCACCGGTGGCCACGGCCATGGCGGCATCGCGCACCTCGCCCACCACGGTGCGCAGGTTGCCGTTCATTTCATTCAAATGGTGCAACAGGACACGGATTTCGGGGTAACCGGTGACCTGAATGGACTGGGTCAGGTCCCCCCCCGACACCGCCTGCGTCAAACGGCTGGCATTTGCGATAGAGAGCAGAATTTTCTGGATGATGCGCCACGCCAACACCGCCAGCACCAGCAAACCGATCACATTGGCCGCCACGATCTGGACCTTTGCGCTGGTGACGTGGGCCTGGCCGTTGGTCTTCAAGGCCTCGGCATGGGCTTCCAGGGCTTCGCCGGGGCCTGCCAGGCTGGTTTCAAGCGCCTCGAAGGCCTGGTTGAACGCGGGCAGTTTGGCCCGGGCATCGGCGGGGTCGCCCTCGACCAGGGCTTGTATGGCCTTGCCCGCTTCCGCGTAAGCGCGGGCGGCGGGCAGGGCAGCGTCCATTTGCGCCCGCACCGCATCGGGTATGTCGGCTTTGCGCACCGCCTCCAGTTGCACCATCAGCTCGTCGGCGTGTTCGGCCAGATCGGCCTTGGCCTGGGCCACCCCTTTGGGGTCGTCGGTTTGCCCAGACAGAATGCTTTGCAACACGTCGGCCCGGATGGCGTCGTGCATCATGTCGGCCAGCGCCGATGCCCGCATGGCGTCCCCCATGGCCGTGGCCTGGTCAAGCTCGGTGTTGACCAGACCCACGCTGCGCCAGCCCATGCCCCCCACCCCCAAAATGCCCGCCGCACCCACCAGCGCAAGCCCCATCAACGCGTGTTTCAGATGCAATCTCATGGCACAGCCCTTTCGCGGTGTTGGTTCACGACCTCTGACGAAACATTCTGCACCAGCGACATGAATGCCCCCCCAGCCTTAACCCCTATGGCGGGCCGCCACCTGCCCACGGCGACACCGGCCAACCTGTCGGGCATCTTGACCGACATCGACGACACCCTGACCCGCGACGGCGCCCTCGAACCCGCCGCGCTGCACGCCCTGCAACGGCTGCAAACAGCCGGGGTGCCGGTGCTGGCCATCACCGGGCGGCCGGTGGGCTGGAGCGAGCCGTTTGTGCGCACCTGGCCGGTGCTGGGCATCGTGGCCGAAAACGGCAGCGTGTGCCTGTCATCCCACCAAGGAGAAGTGCACAAGGCCTACGCGCAAACGGCACAGGTACGCCAAGCCAACCACGCGCATTTGCAGCGGGTGTTGCACACCATCGAACAACAGGTGCCCGGTGCCCTGCGGGCCCGCGACAGCGCCGGGCGCGAAACGGACATTGCCATTGACCACAGCGAACACACGCACCTGCCACCCCCGGCCATCGCGCAGGTGGTGCAACTGATGCGTGCACACGGGCTGACGGCCACCGTCAGCTCCATCCACATCAACGGCTGGGTGGGCACACACGACAAGTTCAGCGGCGCGTGCTGGGCGCTGAAAGCCCTGATGGGCGTGGACCTGACGCAAGCGCTGGCGCGCTGGGTGTACGTGGGCGACTCGCCCAACGACCAGGTGATGTTCCAACACCTGCCCCTGAGCGTGGGGGTGGCCAACATCAGCCGCTTTGAGGGCCAGCTGGCACACACCCCGCGCTGGGTCACCCGGGGCGAGCGCGGGGCGGGTTTTGCCGAGGTGGCGGACTGGGTGCTGGCGGCCCCACGGCCCGCGCAAGGGCTTGCGCCATGAGCGTTCACACAGCCGACGCGGGCGTGCCCCCCCACCTGGCGCGGCGCGGCCTGGTGGCCGTGTTTGGCTCCACGTTTCTGGAGCTGGTGGGGGTGTTCATGCTCTCGCCGCTGTTGCTGTTCACCCTGAAAGCCAACGGCGAAAGCACGCTGCTGGCGGGGCTGTTTGCAGCCTGTGGCTGGGTGGGCATTTTTCTGGTCACCCCGCTGGTGGCGGGCATCACGCGGTGGCTGGGGCGGCGGCGGGCGCTGTGGCTGGCGGCCGCGCTGCCACTGCTGGCGACCACCGGTTTTTTGCTGACCGACCAGCTGGCCGTGTGGTTTGTGCTGGAGTTTCTGGCGGGCATGGCCGGTGGTCTGCGCTGGGTGCTGGCCGAGGCCGTGGTGGCCGAGTGCTCGCCACCCGGTCAACGGGGGCGCTACGTGGGCCTGTTTGAAACCATGGTGGGCGCCACCTTTGTGGTGGGCCCTGCCCTGCTGGCCTGGGTGGGGCCGCAACGCGACTTGGCCCTGTGGCTGGTGCTGGCCCTGACCGCCGCCGGGCTGGTGTGGAGCCTGGGCATACCGGCGCTGCCCCCATCGGCCGATGCGCACTCGGCCCCATCGGGCGGGCGCGGCATGTGGCAGGCCTTGCGCGCCTACCCGGTCATCATGGCGGCGGGGCTGGTGGGGGGCTTTTTTGAAAGTGGTGTGTCCAGCCTGCTGCCGCTGTACGGCCTGGCGCTGGACCTGTCGCCCACCACGGCGGCGCTGCTGGTGTCGGCCAGTGGGCTTGGCAGCGCGGTGCTGATGCTGCCCGCCGGTGTGCTGGCCGACCGCATGGCCCACCACCCCACCCAACGCTGGGGCGACCAGGGCCAGGCCCGCCAAGCGCTGATGCGCGCCTTTGCCTGGCTGACGCTTGCGGCCACCGCGCTGGTGCCGTGGGTGGCCCCACACCCCACATTGGCCTGGGGCGTGGTGTTTTTGTGGGGCGGGGCGGGGGGTTGCCTGTACACACTGGCCATGATCGACATTGGCGACCGCGAAAGCGGCCTGGCCCTGGTCAATGGCACGGCTGTGCTGGTGATGGCCTACACCCTGGGTGGCGTGCTGGCCCCGGCACTGGGGGCCTGGGCCCTGGACGTGTCGGCCTGGGTGGCATTTCCCGCGCTGATGCTGGGGGTGGCAGTGGCCGGTGTGTGGGCGCTGCACCGCTCGGCGCACATGAAAACAAGAGCTAACTCTTGAATACCATCAAGCGCTGGAGGCCAAAAAAGCCTTGAAAATCAGTGATCGCGCAAGCGGGAGCGCAGGCGCGCAATCGACTGGCTGTGCAGCTGGCAAATGCGCGACTCGGTCACGCCCAGCACAGCGGCAATTTCTTTCAGGTTCATGTCGTGCTCGTAGTACATGCTCATGATGTATTGCTCGCGCTCGGGCAGGTTTTTGATGGCCTCCACCAGCGCGGCGCGCATGCGCACGTCGCCCAGAATGTGCACGGGGTCGGCGTCGGCCACGGCCACGTGGCGGTCCAGGTAGTCGTCGCCGTCTTCGCCTCCTGAAATGTCTTCCAGGTACACCAGTTGGGTGCCGCGCACACGGGCCAGCAGCTCTTGGTAATCGGCCAACGACAGTTCCAGTTCGGCGGCAATTTCAGATTCCATGGGGGCTCTCTGCAGTCTGTGCTCCAGGCGGTGCACGGCTTGTTCAATTTCTTTTTGGCTTTTGCGAGAGCCGCGCGACATCCAGTCGCCACCGCGCAGTTCATCGATCATGGCCCCGCGGATGCGCTGGCTGGCAAAGGTCTCGAACTGCACGCCCTGCGAGGGCTCGAACCGGGCCAGGGCCTCGGTGAGTCCCATCATGCCGACCTGGATGAGGTCGTCCACCTCCACGCTGGCAGGCAACTTGGCGATCATGTGGTGCGCCAATTTTTTGACCAACGGGCTGTATTGGCGGATCTGAGCGTCACGGTTCAGAGTGCCTTTAGCGGTGTACATCAGCAACTCCAGAGATGTGGAACAAGTGCCTCTCGCGGGTTGGGGGAAGTCAACGGCGAAAGGGTGCTGCTGCTGTCTTCCAGCTTCAGCGCACTTTCCACAATTCTAAGCATCCAGTGGCTCAACACGTCACGGCTTTCACCCGGTCTCGGATCGGGCAGCGGCCAGCAGTCGGGCATGGTGCCCAGGTGCTTGCGCGCGGTGTCCAGCAACACGCCCAGGGCCTGTCGCTCCATGTCTTCGGGGCCTTCGCCCCGCACGGGCACCAGCACCGGCTGCAGGTTGCCGGCCTGCATCAGCACCTTGGTGGCGCTGTAGGCATCCACCACGCCGGTGGGCTGCATGGCGAACGGCACCAGGGGGCGTGCGCCCGAGTCTTCAAACAACACGCTGAGCCATTCTTTGGGGGCCAACACCAGCACCACGGTGTCGGCGGCAAAGCCACCGGCCAGGCGGGTGAGCGCGGCCGCGGCCCCTTGGGTGGAAGCGGTGCTCAGCAGGTCTTCCAGCCCGGTTTGGGCGGCAAGGATGTGCAAGGCTTCGTTGCCCTCGGCCGGGTCAGGCCCTTCCCCTTGCAGGTGCTGGGCCAGGCCGGGGCGGGCGCTGTGCTCGCGGGTGGAGGCGTCCAGCGCCACCACGCCGTGACCGAGCACAGACAAGCCCGCACCCAGCATCCACAGCATGTCGAACGCGGTGGCGGCGTCGCGGCTCAACACCACGGGCACCAGCTTGACCGCACCGGGCGCGCACACCGAGCGCAAGCCTGCCGCTTGGTCGTACAGGGGGTCAAACACGGAGTGCTCCCAGGTTCATTTGTTTTTGGGCGGGCTGGGCAAAGAAAAAGCCCAGCTCGGACGGTGCGGGGTCGAAGGCCGATTTGCCTTCGGTGCCCATGGAGGCGCGCACCAGGGCGGCGGCATCGGGGGCTTGCCAGTCTTCGGGCACGCGCTGGCCGTTGGCCACACCGCGCAACACCACCTGGTGGCGGATGAGGGCGTCCACGGCGGGGCCGAGTTTGACGGCCTCGTCCACTTTGGACAGCACCACACCGTGCAGGGCCTTGGCCTGGAACGAGGACAACACGTCGTCCATGGTGTCACCGTGGTTGCTGGCGTTGAGCACCAGCATTTTTTTCACGCCGGGCATGGCCAGCACTTCGAGCATTTCTTGAATGCGTGGGTCTTTCTGGCCCAGGCCTGCGGTGTCGATGACCACCAGGCGTTTGCCGGACAAGAGGTTGAGCAGGTCTTTCAGTGCGGCACGGTCGTGCGCGAGGTGCGCCACCACGCCCATCATGCGGCCATAAGAGCGCAATTGCTCGTAACCGGCCACGCGGTAGGTGTCGAGGGTGATGAGGCCCACGCTGTTGGCCCCGTGGGTTTTCACGCACTGGGCGGCCAGCTTGGCGGCGGTGGTGGTTTTGCCCACACCGGTGGCACCGATGAGGGACACCACACCGCCCTCTTCGCAAATGTCGTTTTGGGGCTCGGGGGTTTTCAGGTTGCGGGCCAGCACGTCCATGACCCAGCGCACGGCTTCTGCAGGGCCGCCTTCGGCGGGCAGGCGTTCGAGCACCGAGCGCACCAACGTGGGGGAATAGCCCGCACGGATGAGCTTGAGCATGAGGTTGGACTGCAAGGGGTTGGTGCGCGAAGTGCCCAGCCAGGCCAGCATGTTGAAGCGGTCTTCGATCATGTCGCGCAGAGCGCTGAGTTCACCCGAGATGTTGGCAGCCGGGGCGGGTGCGCCCAGGGCTGGCATGTGTTGCGGCACCGACAGCGAGGCCACCCAATCGCTTTGTTCGCGGGTGACGATGGGCGCAGGGGCCACGGGCGTGGCCAGGGCGGGCCGGGGTGCGGGGGCACTGGGCACCGGCGCTGTCGCGCGGCGGGGGCCAAAGGCCTCTTCCAACGCAGCGGCACCCAAGGCGGACACCGCCGCACGGCTGGACAGGTTGCCGGGCCGCTCCCCGGCGGCTTTGGCTTCGAGTGCCTCTTTGCGGCGTTTCAGCATGCGTTCGCGCACGTAGTCCTGGAACGAGAGGGTGCTCATGGCCATGGTTTCGGTGTCGCGTTCCAC
>JBASFL010000013.1:0-10573 GCA_049653005.1 Burkholderiaceae bacterium
TGGGCCTGCCGGGCGGCCTGCAGGTGGTGGGTGAGCGCGGCCAGCGGGCCGGGTTGGGGGGGACTTTCGGGCACGGGCTGGGGGTCTGGGCGCAGCGCGCCCTCGGCTTGCAGGGCACCCAGCCAAGCGCTCAGTGAAGCGTTCAGCCTGGGGGCCAACAAGGCTTGCACCTCGGCCGGTGTGGCCTGGGTGCGACGGGCCAAGGCGTTGAGCTGGTGCCAGCGCAGGGGGTCGCGCTGGGCGGCACCGGCCTGGTGCAAGGCGGCGAGTGGCTGCGCCCAGGGGCCCTCGCCGATGTGGCCTGTGTCACCCATGCCGCTCATACCTGCCATTCATTCACGGGCGGTGGGCGCGGACGCCGTGGCGGTGCGGGGCACCGGGGCCATTTCCACGCGGCGGTTCAGGGCGCGGCCTTTTTCGTCGGCATTCGACGCGGCGGGTTGCTCGGCCCCGAACGCGGCGGCAAACACCAGGGGCGCGGGCATGCCCTCGTCGATCAGGGCCCGCGTCACGGTCAGTGCGCGCTGGGCCGACAGCTCCAGGTTGTCGGCAAAACGGGCGTTGTGGCCCTGGATGGGCTTGTCGTCGGTGAAGCCGCTGACCATCAGCATTTCCTGCCGCTCGCCCAGGTACACGCGCAGCGGCGGCACCAGGCTTTTGAGCAGCTGCCGCCCGTCGGGGTGGAGCTGGTCGGAGTTGAGCGGAAACAACACGCTGCCGCTGATGCCGATGCGCCCGTTGGCCAGCGTGACACGCCCGGTTTCCAGCGGAATGGCCAGGGCTTTTTCCAGGGCCATGCGGCGCTGCTCTTCCACGCGGCGTTTTTGCACCTCGGCTTCGAGGTTGGCCATCAGGTCCATTTGCACCACCAGCACGCCCACCAGCACCAGCACAAAAGCGCCCAGCAGCCCGGCCATGAGGTCGCCAAACACGGCCCACACGGTGGAGGTGTCAGGCGCGTGGGCGTCCACGCCCCCGTCGTGTTCGGTCAGGTCGGTCATGCCGCGCGGGCCTCGGTGTGCAGGCGACGCAGGTCTTCCACGATGCCTTGCTGCGCGGCGATGCTGAGGTCGATCACCTCGCGCGCCTGGGCCACGTAGTAGGCCAGTTGCTCGTCGCTGCGGGCCATGGTTTGTTGAAGCGTGGCTTCCAGGCGGGCCAGGCCGTCGGTGAGTTTGCCGTGGGTGGCGCTGAACAGGCCCATGCCATGGCCAAAGGCCTCGCCCACGCTGGCCAGCTCCACCGCGCTGGCGCTGACGTGGGTGGCCATGCGCTCGGCGTGCCCGGCCTGGGTGCCCAGGGCATCGGCAAAGCGGGTGTGGGCCTGGTCCAGCGCGGCCTGGGCGCTGGCCACCAGGGTGGTGATGGCGGCGCGTTGCTCGGTGGCCGTGTGCCCCATGCCTTGCAGCAGGGCGTTGAGTTGCCCCACCAGTTCGGTGCGTTCGGCCAGGGCTTGGTTGTCGCGCTCGGCCAGTCGGGCCATTTCCTGGCGCAGCTGGGTGATGACACCCGCAGCGGCCTGGGGCACCTCAGACGCCGTGGCCACCATGCGGGCCATTGGGGCTTCCAGCGCGGCCCCCAGGGTGGCCAGGTGTTGGGTGAGTGCGGTTTGCAGCTCGGCCAGGCGGGCCACGGCGGCTTGGCCGCGCTCGGCTTCGTCCTGGCGCAGGGCGGCCAGGTCGGTGCGCCACAGGGTGGTGAGCTGGGCCAGGCGCTCGGTGTGGTGTTGCTCGTGGCGGGTGTCTGCGTCGGCCCGGGCGGCTTCGGCCTGGGCCCACTCGGCATGGCGCTGGGCCTCTGCGGCCGCCAGGTCGGCCTGGGCGCGGGCCTGGGCGTCTTGCACGGCGGCCAGCAGCGCGGTGCTGCGCTGCTCAAAGCTGTGGGTGAAGGCGGCCAGGGTGTGGGCCAAGCCGTCCACCAGGGCGCGCTGGGTGTGGGCCTGGCCTTGTTGCGCCTGTTCCCAGGCGCTGGACACGGCCTGCGCCGTGGCCCCGAACTGCGTGGCCACCCCGGCCAACTGCTGCTGGGTGGCGTCCATCTGGCGCTGGTGGGCCTGGGCCGATGCTTGCACCATGTCGGTCATGGCGGCCTGCACGGTGCGCTGCAAGGCATCGCCTGCCGCCTGGGCGCTGGCGGCCAGGCTGGTGTGCAGGGCCTGCCCCACGCGGTCGGCCAGGCCGGTGTAGGCCTGGGCCGCGTCGCGGTGGAACTGGGCCTGCTGGTCCAGCAGCTGTGCGTTCAATTGCTGGCTGCGGCGCTCCAGCCCGTCCACCAGGGTTTGCAGGCTCTCCACCACGCGGGGCATGGCCAGCGACTGCGCTTGCAGGGCCTTGAAGGTTTCCTGGCGCTGGTGCACCAGCGAAAACGGGCGAAACACGGTGGCCACGCAGGCGTCCAGCGCACGGCCCACATCAGCCCGCTCGCGCCGGGCCACGGCCGACATCAGCCCCAGCATGGCCGACGCGGCCACCCCCGCCACGGAGGTGCCAAACGCCAGCCCCAGCCCCTTGATGGGCGCGGCCAGCGCCGAGCGTATGGCCTGCATATCGGCCGAGCCTTCCAGGGCAAACACCGCGCCTTTGAACGTGACCACCATGCCCAAAAACGTGCCCAGCATGCCCAGCATGACCAGCAGCCCCACCAGGTAGGGCGTGAGCCCGGGGCCGGGCAAACCGGTGCGTTCGCCCTCGATGCGCAGGCGCACGGTGTGCTGCAACGTGGGGGGCACACCGGCCAGCCAGGTGCTCAGGGAATCGGGGGCCTCCATGGGCTGGGGCACCTGGCCCAAAGCGGCGCCCAAACCCCGGGTGGCGGCGCGAAACCGCGCCAGCTCCCACGCGCCCAGCCCGTACACCCCGGCCATGACCCCTGTCATGAGCAACGCCATGGCACTGGTGCCGACAAAACCCGCGCCCACCCACAACAGGGCCAACAGGCCCAGGGCAAACGCGGCGGTGAATAAATAACGGTTCATGCGTGTGGTTCGTGTCGGTTGTTGTGCTGGGCAAACGCCTCCACCAGCCCCACCACGGGCAGCAGGCGGACGTTCAGTTCGGCCAGCAAAACGGTTTGTTGTTCGGGTGCGTAGCGCGCCAGTTCCCCCGTGCCGCGCAGGTGCTCAAAGCGTTTTTCCAGCCATGTGGGCACGGTGGACAGCAGCTTGGTTTCCCGGGCGGTGAGCATCTGCTCCCACGCCGCGTCCAGCTCGGCCAGTTGCCGCAGGGGCGCGGCCCCGTGGGCCAGCACCTGGCGCACCTGGGCGCGCAAGGTGGTGATTTTCAGGCCCATGTGGCGTTGCAGCGCCTGGCAGTGCTGGCGGTGGGCAGCGAAGCTGTCATCGGGCAGGCGCACCGGCTCTGACACCCGGGCCACCAGCGCCGCCCGCACCCGCTGAAAGTGCGCCTCCAGCGCGGCAGGGCTGTGGGGCGATGCACCCAGGGGGCTTTGGCCCACCACGGCTTTCAGCGACTGGTGGGTGCCGTGCAGTGTGACGGCGTCGAACGCGCCCAGCCACAGGCTGAGCTTTTCGGCAAAGTCCTGGCGCGACACGTCCACCGGCACCGAAGCGGCATCGGCCAACAGGCGAACCAGGGGGGATGGGGCAGAAAAGGCGCGGGCCTGCACGGTGAACGGAATGACGCAGTGGGTGAATGGGGCGGGGGCGCCGATGGTAGGGCAAGCGCGCGTTGACAATCGCCATATGACCCAAGCCACCCCCGACTTTTGGCCCAGTTGCGGCCACGCCCTGCTGGCCACCCAAGGCGATCACCACCTGGTGGTGACCGACGCGTTCCTGCGGCATTTGCTGCAACGGCCCGAGCTGGCGCCCATCGCCACCTCGTGCGCAGCAGAGCTGGCACTGCACCAGCGGCTGCTGGAAGACCCACGCCGCACGGTTGCTGCACCCGAGCTGACCGCGCTGGCCGACCGCGACGCGGCCGACAACCTGGCCGTGTGGCTGCGCTTTCGCGACCGCTTGCTGGCACACCCCACGCTGGAAGCCAGCTACCTGGCGCTGTTCCAGGGCAGCGGGGTCGATGTGCCGCCGGTGCTGGTGCACCAGCTCACGCAAGTGCTGCTGCGGCATGTGTTGGGCCCCAACGCCAGCGCCATGGAGGCGCGGGCGGCGGAAATGCTGTTCAGGCCCCAAAAAATCAGCGTGCTGGAAGGTGGCACCGTGATGGCCGCCGACCACGAAACCGTGGAGCGCCATGCCCGCACCGACGGCTTTGGCAGCCTGGGTCAGTTGCTGCGCCAAGCCGGTGCGGCCCTGCGCAGCGTGGACCTGGACGTGTTGGGCACCGACAACGCCGACCTGTATTGGGACCGCAGCGACCGCTTCGACACCGCCGTGTGCCTGAACCACGGCCAACCCGCGCTGGACGCCCTGTGCCGGGTGCTGGAAAAGTGGGTGTCGCACTTCCTGCAAGTGCAGGTGACCGTTTGCACCGAACGCGAGATTCAAGACGAACACTGGGTGTGGCACGTGGGCCTGGACGCCGAGGCCAGCGGCATCCTGAACGACCTGTACCAAGACCGGCCGGTGGACGAAACCCGCCACCAGCGGCTGATGTGCCTGTTCCGGCTGGCATTTGCCCAGCCGCTGGACATGCGCAGCGACGTGGCAGGCCGCCCGGTGTACCTGGCCATGGCGCAAGACAGCCACGGCCTGCTGAAACTCAAGCCGCAGAACCTGCTGCTGAATTTGCCGCTGGCGCGGCGGTCTTGAACCCCCCAAGGAGGCCAATGGGGCGGCCGTGTCAGTCGGCCTTGAAACCCGTGGCAGCAACAGCCTTGCCCCAGGTCACGGTGTCGGCAGCGATCACGCTGGCGAATTCTTCGCGGCCTGTGCCTGTGACGCGAAAGCCCGACTCTTCAAGCTTGGCTTTGATGTCAGGCGATTTCACTGCCTTTTGCACGTCGGCACTCAGCTTGGCCAAAATGTCTGACGGTGTTTTGGTGGGGGCCACGATGCCAAACCATGAGTTGAACTCCAAATTGGGGTAACCCTGCTCTTTGATGGTGGGCACATCAGGCAGCGCACCGGTGCGGGCAGCCCCCGTGCTGCCAAGCGCCACCAATTTGCCACCTTTCACGTTGGCGGTGGCCAGTCCCACGCTGGCGAACACACCGTGCACGTCGCCGCTGAACAGTCCGCCCAGGGCATCGCCCGTGCTGCGGTAATGGACCGCTTCCGGCGTGATCTTGATGGCGTCGCCAAACATGAACGCGCCGAAATGCCCGGGCGTGCCTGCCCCGAACGTGGCCATGAACAGCCCTTTTTGCTGCTGGCTCCAGGCGGCAAATTCCTTCACGTTTTTGGCGGGCACCTTCTGGGGGTTGACCAACAAAATGAAGTCGGCCGTGACCACCTGGCTCACCGGCGCAAAGTCTTTGGCGGGTGCGTAGGGCAGCTTGTTGTAGCTGCTGGGCGCGATGCTCAACTGGCCCGTTTCGCCCAGCATCAGGGTGTAGCCGTCGGGGGTGGCTCGGGCGGCTTCGGTGGCGGCAATCAGGCCCCCTGCGCCGGGTTTGTTGTCCACCACAACACCCATGCCCCAGGTTTCAGACAGCTTTTGCCCCACCAGACGCGCGACGATGTCGGGCCCTGTGCCCGCGGGGAAACCCACAATCAGCCGCACGCTGCGGGTGGGGTATGTGTTTTGCGCGTGTGCGCTGAAGGGGCCAGCGCACAACAACGCGGCGGCGGTGGCCAACAGGGCACGGCGGCCGGTGGGGTGGGTCAAGGCGGTCATGGGGGTGTCTCCGTTTTTGGGGTGAGTCATGGGGCCTGAAAGTGCCTCAGGCCAGGGCAAAAAAGCTCATTTCCACCTTGTCGGGGCGGCGCGCGCCGGTGCCCACAAACAAGCGCTCGGTGATCCACGCCAGTGAGGGGGAAGCCGTTTCAAAGCTGGGGCAACAGCGGAAATAAATCAGCTCGGGGGCCACGGGTTCGCCCCGCACCAGCTTGGCGGTCAGCTCGGGGGCGGCCACGCGAATGGCGCGGTTTTGCACAAAAATCAACTCACCTGCGTCGGTTTCCAGCGTGTAGCGGGCGTCGAGTTCGGCCATGCGAGGGCTCACGATCAGCTGAAAATCGGCCCCGCCGGGCAACACGCGGGCCGTCCACCCTTGGCCCGCCACCTGGCCACCGGTGATGGGGATGAGCCGCCGCACGCCGTGCACGGTTTGGCCCACTTCTTGGGGGGGCGCCACAGAGACGCTCAGGTTGGCAAACCATTCAAGTGGGGGGGTGGGCAGTTGCAGCATGGCGCGCAGCGTAGTGCCAGACGGCATTGGGGCCTGTCATCCCATAAGATGACAAAAGGAGACAACACCATGAGGAAATGGACCGCCACACAGGGCGACAGCACCACGGCCCTGGCAGGCCGCGTCATGGCCGACATGGTGGGCGGCCTGGGTGAGCCGGGCTTTGAAACCCACTTGCTCGCCTGCCTGCACCCGGTGGTGCCCGCCGCGTCGTTTGCGGTGTACCAAACCGGTGCCGGTTGCACACCGCGCCGGTTTTTGTCAGGCAGCTGGGGCATACCCGACACCACGCGCGAGTGCTGGCAGGCCTACCTCACGGGCCCACACCTGACGGACAACACCCTGACCGGCGACAGCAGCAACGACCAAGCACCCCTGTTGTGCCACATCACCGCGCAGGAGGTGCCTGAACCACACCGGGCCCGGGTGTACGACGCACACGGCATGGCCGAAAGGGTGTCGGTGGTGCAGCACCAGCAAGGCAAGGTGCTGGCGGTGAATTTCTACCGGCACCGGCACCAGCCCGCGTTCAGCGACGGGCAGGTGTCCAGCTTTGAAAACCTGGCCCCTGCCTTGCTGGCCCTGGTCAAAAAACACATCGCGCTGACACAAACAGCCCCCGATGGGGACCCCGTGCCCCACTGGCGCGTGCGGCTGAAGCAGCTCAACCCAGCGCTGACACCGAGGGAACTGGAGGTGTGTGTGCGTTTGCTGCTGGGCATGACACAAGACGGCATTGCGGCCGACCTGGGCCTGAGCGTGCCCACCGTCAAAACCTACCGAAACCGCGCTTTCGAGCGGCTGGGCATTCACTTTCGCAACGAGTTGTTTGCGTTGATGCTCAGTGCTTGAAGAACAGAGCCATGGAAATGCCCACTCAAACCCCGAACACGTTGAAAAGATCCATCAGTGGTAATCGTCTTCGCGCTGGTGGCGCACAGAGCCGACGATGACGCGTGTGCCGTCCACAATTTCAAACAGGGCCACATAACCTGAAGCGCCAAACGGAACCACCAACTCCCGCACGAAAGCGCTGGTGCCCACCTTGCGACATGAAAACGGTGACAGCGCCAGAAAAGCCAACCCGTCCTTGATGGCTTGCAGCGCTCTGGCGGGCACATCCAGGTCACCCGTTGCGCTGTCGAGTTCACGCTGCAAAGCGAAATCAAACAGTCGCTGAAGATCTTCAGCCGCCTCCGGGCTGAACTCAACCGCAAACGTCATGGGCGTTTGGCAAGCCGTGCAGCGGCCAGGCGGGCCTCCAGGGTTGCCACCACCGCACTGGCTGGCACGCCGTTGCCATGGGCTTGGGTTCGCTCAATGGCCGCCAAACCCCGCTCAACAAATACGGCTTGGCTTTTCCGCAAAGTCACCGTGGCGCGCACCGCGTTTTCGACAAATTTGGAGAGGGTTTCGCCTGGCTGCAGCACGGTTTCAATTTCACCCCGGAAGTCTGGGGCAACCCGGATGGGTGGCAAGGTGGCGGTTTTCATGGGCCAAATTGTATTGCGATTGCAATGCAATCACTCCACCGTCACGCTTTTGGCCAAATTCCGGGGCTTGTCCACGTCAGTGCCCCGCGCACACGCCGTGTGGTATGCCAGCAGTTGCAGCGGCACCACGTGCAGCAAGGGGCTCAGGTGGCCGTAGTGCTCGGGCAGGCGGATGACGTTCACGCCTTCGCTGCTGTCAATGTGCGTGTCGGCATCGGCCAGCACGTACAACACGCCGCCCCGGGCGCGCACCTCTTGCATGTTGCTTTTCAGTTTTTCCAGCAGGGCGTCGTTGGGGGCCACCGTGACCACGGGCATGGCGCTGGTCACCAGGGCCAGGGGGCCGTGCTTCAGCTCACCGGCTGGGTAGGCCTCGGCGTGGATGTAGCTGATTTCTTTCAGCTTCAGCGCACCCTCCAGCGCAATGGGGTAGTGCAGACCACGGCCCAGGAAAAGGGCGTTGTCCATGCGGGCAAAGTCATCTGCCCAGGCCATGATTTGCGGCTCAAGGGCCAACACGGCTTGCAGCGCCACGGGCAGGTGGCGCATGGCTTTCAGGTGCGCGGCTTCCTGTTCGGCTGACAGGCGGCCTTTGGCCTGTGCCAGCGCAAGCGTGAGCAGAAACAACCCTGCCAACTGGGTGGTGAAGGCCTTGGTGCTGGCCACACCAATTTCCACCCCGGCGCGGGTGACGTAGGCCAGCTTGCACTCGCGCACCATGGCGCTGGTGGCCACGTTGCAAATGGTGAGGGTGTGCGTGTGGCCCTGGGCTTGCGCGTGGCGCAGCGCGGCCAGGGTGTCGGCGGTTTCGCCGCTTTGGGTGATGGTGACGATGAGTTGCCGGGGGTTGGGCACGCTGGTGCGGTAACGGTACTCACTGGCCACCTCCACCTGGGTGGGAATGCCCGCGATCTCTTCCAGCCAGTATTTGGCGGCGCAGCCGCTGTAGTAGCTGGTGCCGCAGGCCAATATCAACACCGAGTCAATGGCCTTGAACGTGGCGTGTGCGCCCTGCCCTGCTGGCGGCAGGTTGACGGCCTCGAACAGCTCGGGCGTGATGGCTTCCACGCCTTCCAGCGTGTCGGCAATGGCGCGGGGCTGCTCAAAAATTTCTTTCTGCATGTAGTGGCGGTAGGGGCCCAACTCGGCCGCACCGCTGTGCGCCTGCACCGTTCGCACGGCGCGCTGCACAGGCTTGCCCGCGCGGTCGGTGATCCAGTGCTTGCCCAGCTGCAGGTCCACCAGGTCGCCTTCTTCCAGGTAGACGATCTGGTCGGTCACACCGGCCAGGGCCCTGGCGTCGCTGGCCAGAAAGTGCTCGCCGTCTGCATTGGCTTGGGCCCCCTGGGGCTGGCCCACACCCAAAATGAGCGGTGAGCCCGAGCGTGCGCCCACCACGCGGTGGGGCTCGTCTTTGTGCATGACGGCAATGGCAAATGCCCCGGTCAGCTGCTGCGTGGCGGCCAGCACGGCGGCAAACAGGTCGCCGTCGTAAATCGAGTCCACCAGGTGGGCAATCACCTCCGTGTCGGTCTGGCTGGCAAACACGTAGCCACGGGCTTGCAGGCGGGCACGCAGTTCTTCGTGGTTTTCGATGATGCCGTTGTGCACCAGCGCCACGCGGGCAGGTTTGTCGGCCCCCGTACCGTGGCTGAAGTGAGGGTGGGCGTTGTGCACCGCCGGCACGCCGTGGGTGGCCCAGCGGGTGTGGGCAATGCCCGTGCCGCCCTGGGTGCTGTCGGTTTGCACCTGCGCCAGCAGCTCGGCCACGCGGGCGGTGCTGCGCGAGCGCACCAGGCCAGCCCCTTCGGCGTGGATGGCCAGGCCGCAAGAGTCATACCCCCGGTATTCCAACCGCTGCAAGCCTTGCACCAACACCGGAACGATGTTGCGCCGAGAAACCGCGCCGACGATGCCACACATAAGCCACCCCTGTTTGTTGAAGATGGGTGATGCTAGGCCGCACTGGAAGAAATTTTTGTTCTTATTCAGTTTAATTTCAGTCAATAATTTCAACACTCACCGCGTTTGAAATATTGTTTCAATTTCATTATAAAAATGAACACAACCGACACCCAGCTGGACGACACGGACCTGGCACTGCTGCACCGGCTGCAAACCGATGCCACCCTCAGCAACCAGGCCCTGGCCGAAAGCGTGGGCGTGTCGCCCGCCACGGCGCTGCGCCGCACCAAGCGGCTGTGGGACTCGGGGCTGATCGAGCGGCAGGTGGCGGTGCTCAGCGCCAACCGTTTGGGCGACGTGCTGGGCCATGGGCTGACGGCACTGGTGGAAGTGAGCCTGGACCACCAGGCCACCGAGCGGCTGGCCGCGTTCGAGGCCCGGGCCGTGGCCGACGCAGCGGTGCAGCAGTGCTACCGCGTGAGCCCAGGGCCCGACTTTTGCCTGGTGGTCACGGTGGCCGACATGCCCGCCTACCAAGCGCTGACCGAGCGCCTGTTCACCACCGACGCCAACGTGCGCAACGTGAAAGCTTTTTTTAGCACACACCGCGCCAAATTTGAATCAAAACTGCCTCTACCGCTTGCCATGTAAGCGTTTGCAGCTACACAAATAAAAAGTCCCTGGGCCCTTTTTGGGGCACCAGGGACAACCCTTGGAGAAACTTGGGTTTGCCGCAGTGGCCGCCCCTCAATGCAACTTGAGCGCCCCAGCCCCAGCACCCTTGCCCGCCCGTGCCGGTGGCTCGCACAGCCCACACACGAAGTTGCGTGCAATCTCATACGGCTCTGTCACGAAGTGCCCACCGCAGCAGCTGCATTTGGTTTGTGTGAGCATGTTGTTGTCCA
>JBASFL010000014.1:0-14321 GCA_049653005.1 Burkholderiaceae bacterium
GCCCTGGGCGACGACGGCCAAACCCCCCAGGTGCGCGGCCAGCTGGATGCCCGCCGCCTGCCCGCCCATGCCCTGGCCCCCTACGCCGCCGACCGCCTGAACCTGACGCTGCAACGCGCCGATGCCAGCTTCAACGGCCGCCTGGCGTTTGCCAGCCACGCCGCCGGGCCCACCGTACAACTGCTGGGCGACGCCACGCTGGAAGACTTCCGCGCCCACGTCACCGCCCCCCAGGCCTCCGCCATGGGCGGCGACAGCGGCGAACTGCTGCGCTGGAAAACCCTGAACCTCAAAGCCCTGTCGGTGGCCCTTGCCCCCGGCACCGCCCCAGAAGTGGGCGTGGAAAGCGGCGCGCTGGCCGACTTTTTTGCCCGCATCGCCATCGCACCCGACGGCCGCATCAACCTGCAAAACATCGCCAAAGCCCCACCGGCGGGTGACGTGGCTGCTGTAGCCGCTACTCCCACGCCCCCGGCATCCCCAGCGGCCCGCATCCGCGTCGGGCCGTTCAGCCTGGTCAACGGCGCGGTGGATTTTTCAGACCAATTCATCCGCCCCAACTACCAAGCCCAGCTGAGCGACCTCACCGGGCGGTTGGGCGGGTTTTCATCAGAAGCCCCGCCGGGCGGCGCACCGCAAATGGCCACCCTGGAGCTGCGCGGCAAAGCCGAGGGCACGGCGTCGCTGGACATCACCGGCCAGCTCAACCCCCTGGCCACCCCCCTGGCGCTGGACATTGAAGGCCGCGTGCGCGACCTGGAGCTGCCGCCCCTGTCGCCCTACGCCATCAAGTACACGGGCCACGGCATCGAGCGCGGCAAGCTCAGCCTGGACGTGAACTACACCGTGCTGCCCAACGGCCAACTGACCGCCCGCAACCAGCTGGTGCTGAACCAGCTCACCTTCGGCGACGCCGTGGCCGGTGCCCCGGCGAGCCTGCCGGTGAAGCTGGCCGTGGCCCTGCTGGCCGACCGCCAGGGCGTGATCGACCTGAACCTGCCCATTGCCGGTTCGCTGAACGACCCCGAGTTCAGCCTGCTGCCCCTGGTGTTCAAGGTGATTGGCAACGTCATCGTCAAAGCCATCACCTCGCCGTTTGCCCTGCTGACCGGGGCGCTGGGCGGCGACGGTGCCGACAACGGCAGCGTGGCCTTTGTGCCGGGCACCGCGCGGCTGGCCCCCGGCAGCGCAGACAAACTGGCCCGCGTGGCCCAGGCCCTGACCGACAAACCCCGCCTGACCCTGACGGTGGTGGGCGCGGCCAGCCTGGACGCCGAGCGCAACGCCTACCAACGCGAACGCCTGCTGGCACAGCTGCGGGAAGAGCGGGCCCGCCAAACCCCCGGGGCCGACACCAGCGGCGAGCTGGACGCCGCCGAACACACCCGCTGGCTGGCCGCCGTTTACAAGCGCACCGACATGCCCAAACCCCGCAACGCGCTGGGGCTGGCCAAAGACATCGCCCCCGACGACATGCAAGCCCTGCTGCTGGCCCAAATCCCCGCCACCGACGCCCACATGCAAACCCTGGCCACCCAACGCGGCGCGGCCGTGCGCGACCACCTGGTGCGCCTGAACGTGCCCGCCCAGCGCCTGTTCTTGGGGGCACCCAGCCTGACACCCGACGCCAAGCCCGCTGCCGACGGCGGCACCTGGCAACCCACTGCTGCGCTGAAACTGGCGCTGTGAACACAGGGCGGCGCCCCAACATCCGGGGCAACCCTGTGGGCCAAACCCGCACACCGCGCCACAATCCCTCTTTTTAGAACGACCGTTCTTTTTTGAGGTGTGGCATGCGGATGTGGCAAACAAACTGGAAAACCCAAGCAGTGGCCCTGGGCCTGTGGCTGGCACTGGGCGGCACCGCCGCCTGGGCACAAAGCGTGGACGTGGGTGGCGTGCGGCTGGAACAGCGGCTGGACGTTCGCGGCCAAACCCTGGCCCTGCAAGGCGCGGGCATCCGCTACAAAGCGGTGTTCAAGGTGTATGCCGCGGGCCTGTATGTACCCGCCAGCCTGACGCCCAAACCCACCACCGCCGACGAGGTGCTGGCCGTGACCGGCCCGCGCCGCGTGGCCATCACCATGCTGCGCGACATCGACTCCAACGAACTGGGCAAACTCTTCACCCGGGGCGTGGAAGACAACATGCCCCGCAGCGACTACGCCAAGCTGGTACCCGGCCTCATCCGCATGGGTGAGGTGTTTGCCCAGCACAAACGCCTGGTGCCCGGCGACACCTTCACCATCGACTGGGTGCCGGGCGCGGGCACCGTCATTTCAGTGAAAGGCCAGCCGCAGGGCGAACCCTTCAAAGAGCCCGAGTTTTTCAACGCACTGCTGCGCATCTGGCTGGGCAAGTCCCCGGCCGATCACCTGCTGAAAGACGCTTTATTGGGCAAAGCCCGCTGACGCCTGTGCGGCCACCCAGGCGGGCAAGTCCGCCAGCGTGTCCAGGTGGCCATCGGCGTCCACACCGCGCGCGGGCTGGCCGTGGTTGTAGCCGTAGGTCACCAGCACCACCGGGCACCCGGCGGCACGGGCGGCCTGGGCGTCGTTGCTGGAGTCGCCCACCATCAGGGTGCGGCCGGGCTGGGTGCCCAGGGCTTCGCAGGTTTTCAGCAGGGGCAAGGGGTCGGGCTTTTTGCGCTCGAACGCGTCGCCCCCAAACACATGGCCGAAAAAACCGTCCAGCCCTTTTTGCGCCAGCAAGGGCCGTGCAAACGCGGTGGGCTTGTTGGTCAGGCAGGCCATGGGCACGCCTGCGGCCTGCAAGGCCCTCAAACCGTCGAGCACACCGCCGTACACGCGGCTGTGCTGGCCGTTGATGGCCAGGTAGTGGCGCTGGTAAGCCGCCATGGCGGCAGGGAACAGGGCCTCGCGGTCGGCCGCCTCGCGGGCCGGGGCCACATGCGCCAGCGTGCTGCGGATGAGGTGCTCCGACCCCTTGCCCACCATGCGCTCCACATCAGCGGGTTGCACGGCGGGCAAACCGAGGTCGGCCAGCGTCAGGTTCAGGGCCACGCCAAAGTCACCCAGGGTGTCCACCAGGGTGCCGTCGAGGTCGATGATGGCGGCTTGAAAAGGGGTCATTCGGCCTCCTGGGCCAGTTGTGTTTGCAGGGCCAGCACCTGGGCGCGCAACGCGGCGTTTTCGGCTTGCAGCGCCTGCACCTGGCGTTGCAGGCTGGGTACATCGCTGTCGGGTGTGTGGGCGGGCTCTTCGCCCGGGGGCAGGGCCGCGGCCGCGCGGGGTTTGCGCTGGGCGTCACGCGCCTCGCGCACCCGTTTGGCGGCCTTCTTCAGCCCGTCTTTGCCTGCGGCCACGGCGGCTTCCTGCTCGTCTGGGGGCAGTGAGGCCACCGCCGCCGCCGCGTTCAGCGACAAGGTGCCGGCCTTGATGGCCCCCACCAGGGCCGGGGCGGCTTGTTTCTGGATTTTTTCAATCAGCACCACCTGGCCGCTGCTCAGGCGCGCGGCTTTGGCAATGTCATCCCGGCTTTTCAGCGGCTCTGCACTGCCGGGCGGCGGGGCTTGGGGGGCGTCGTGCCAGGGCGCGTCGTCCGCTTCACCCGCTTGGTGGGGTTCGGCGGCGCTGTCGGCACTGGGGGCGGTGGGTGCCGGTTGGCTGACCCACTGGGCGCGGCGCTCGGCCACGATTTCGCGTTTGCGCAGGGCCAACACGCCGCGCTGAAAGTCGGACAGGCTGCGGCGGCCCAGGTGCTGGTCGATCATCCACAGGTGGACGTCTTCCAGGTTGTTGAACCGCGTGCTTTGCACGGTCTGGAACGGCAGCTTGTGTTTTTGGCAAATGCCGTAGCGGTTGTGGCCGTCCACCAGCAGGTCGCCCCACAGCACCAGGGCGTCGCGGCAGCCTTCGGCCAACAGGCTGCGCTCCAGGGCGGCGTGTTCGTCGGGGGTCAACGGGTCGATGTAGGCCTTGAGTGCGTCGTTGACAACTATGTTCATGGGTGCAGGGGCGGGCAAAAGGGGCTGGATTGTAGGCACCACTGGCCCACGCGGTCAGGGCCCTGGGTCACCCTCCGGCGCTTGCCCGTCGGAAGGCGACAGGGCCACACACACGCGGTTGCGGCCACTGGATTTGGCGGCGTACATGGCGGTGTCAGCGCGTTTGAGCACCGCATCGGCGGTGTCCGGCGACGCGCCCAGTGTGGCCAAACCGACGCTCACCGTGAAAGGCACGGATTGATCGGTCCGCCCACCTTCCCCCGGCACGGTGGCCACGGCTTGTGACACGGTCAACCTCAGACGCTCAGCCAGTTCAAGGGCTCCCGCAGCGGAGGTGGCGGGCAGCAGCACGGCAAACTCCTCTCCGCCCAAGCGACCCAGCGTGTCGATGCCGCGCAAGCCCCCCTGCAACACCGTGACCAGGTGCTTGAGCACAGCATCGCCCGCGTCGTGGCCCCAGGTGTCGTTCACCCGTTTGAAGTGGTCGATGTCCAGCATCAGCAGGGTGGCAGGTGCGCCGGTGCGCTGCACACGGCTCAGCTCCAGGGCCAGTGCGGCCATGAAGCTGCGGCGGTTGTGGGCACCGGTCAAGGGGTCGTGGTAGGCCAGGGTGCGCAGTTCGGCTTCCAGACGCATCCGCTCGCTCACGTCAAAAATAAAACCGGTCCACAGCGTCACGCCGGGCAAGCCGGGTGCGGGGCTGGGGGCGCTGGTCATTTGCACCCACACGGGTCGGGCATCGGGTCGCACGATGCGCAGGTGGCAATCCAAAGCCATTTGGTTCTCAAAAGCATGTTGCTGCTTTTGCACGAAATCGGCCAAGTCGTCTGGGTGCATCAAGTTCAACAGGCTTTGGGGCTTGTCCATCAGGCTTTCCGGCGCTACACCCAGCAGCGTTTGGCTGTAGGGACTGAAGTAGTGCCGCGAGGTGGTACCAGACGCATCCCGCTCAAAGTCAAACAGCACGCAGGGCAAGGTGTCGGCGAGTTGCGTCAGACGCGCGTTGCTGGCCCCCAGGGCCTGCTCTATTTGCCTTTTTTGGTCTTTCAAGCGCGACACCCAGCGCTGGTACAGCGCCAAACTGCCTGCTGACAGCACCAGCAGGCCACTGAACGCCAGCAGCAACAGGGCGTTTTCTTTGTGCCACTCCGCCAGGATGGCGCCCATGTCGCGGCTCGCGACCGCCACAAACCCGTGGCAAGCACCCTGCTCGGCCAGCGCCACCGTGCGCAACACCGTCAGCCGGGGCTGGTCTGATGGCCCAACCGACACGCCGGTGTACACACTCTC
This sequence comes from Burkholderiaceae bacterium, assembly GCA_049653005.1. Taxonomy (GTDB): domain Bacteria; phylum Pseudomonadota; class Gammaproteobacteria; order Burkholderiales; family Burkholderiaceae_C; genus UBA2334. The sequence goes on from JBASFL010000014.1 coordinate 5,258, forward strand.
GCGCCGCCCGCTGTCCAGGTGTTGCCGGGTGAAGGTATGGGGTGAGCGAAAGTCTGTGGCCTGAAGTTCCTCGCTGGGCGGTGCGGTGACATACATGGCACCTTCTTCGTGCACCAGGCTCACCCGCATGTCAGGCGCATAACTCAGGTTGCTCATCAGGGTCTGGAAATAGTCGGGCGACAGGGTGGCGGCCACCACACCGGCCCGTTGTCCGCCAGGGCCGAACACGGTGCGCGACACGGTCACGGCCCAAACCCCCAGCACGGTGCGGTAAGGGGGTGACACGTGCAACAGCTGTGCGCCCTCGTCGCTCATGGCGTGCGTGAAGTAGTCGCGGTGGGCAAAGACCCCACCCACCAGCTCGGGCCGGTTGGACAGGCGGCACCCCCCTGCGCTGTCCAGCACCACAAACGTGCGGGCACCGGGCATCATGCGCTCCACGCGCTTGAGGTGCTCCATGGCAAACGGCACAAAGCCATCGGGGGTTTTCCAACGCTCCACGCCTTCGAGCAAGGCGCGCAAGCCCGCGTCCACCGAACCGATTTGGGCCACCAGCGTTTGTTCGGCCACCCGCACCTGGGTGGTCAGGCGGGCCTGCTCGTCTTGCAACAACGTGGCACGCATGCGGTGCTGGGTGTAGGCCAACAGGCCGCCCACACCGGCCAAAAACCCGCACAGCAGCAGCCACTGAAGGCCAAACCCACGCCGAGACAAATGCCCCAGCAAAGGGCCTCCCAGCCCGACCCAATGTTTGCTTTTTTCCATGCCCCATGGTCAGCCAACCACAAAAGGCGTGTTTGACAAATATCAAACCCTACCCCGTTTGGCAGCGGTCAACCCGTGCCCCCAATGGCCGCGAAACCACGCAGAATAGACCGACACCCGCAGCCCCCCACAGGGGACACACATGGACACACCCACCCCACCCAGCAGCACCGACACACCGCCCGCCGCCCCCCTTCCGATGGGCAGCTTCGAGTTGGCGGAAAGCGAAGACGGGCAGAGCCTCTTGCTTGCGTATACGCCACCCGCCCAGACCGCCGTGACAGCCGCCCCCGTGCAAGCCGTGGTGGTGCGGGAACGGATACGCGCGGGTGGCTGGGAACACTGGTGGGTGGACGACGCCAGCATTCAAAAGCTCCTGCCCCAATCGGCCACCGCCAAGCAACCCTTTTCCACCGTGGTGGCCCAACGGCGTGATGGCCGGTGCACCGTGGCCGTGGCCCGTGACCGCATGTCGGCCACCCTCACGTTGACGCGCCCGCAAGGCGGCGCGGCCCTCACCCTGGAGCAGGTGCAACAGGCCCTGGCAGACAAAGGCGTGAAAGCCGGCGTGTTGCCCGAGGCACTGGCCGATGCCGTGACCCTTGGCGAAGCCAACGAGCGTGAAGTGGCCCGGGGCCAAGCCGCTGTTCACGGCGAACACACGCGCTTCGAACAACTGGTGGCCGACATGGCAGAGCGCCACCCCCACGTGTACGAAGACGGCTGGGTGGACTACCGCGACCTGGGCGACCTGGTGGTGGTGAAAGCCGGCACCCCGCTGCTGCGCCGCGTGCCCCCCACGCCGGGCGTGCCCGGCTTTGACGTGCTGGGCAACCCCCTGCCCCCCAAACCCGGCACCAGCTGGCCGTTTGCACCCGGGCTCAAGGGCGTGGAAACCGCGCCGGGCGATGCCGACCTGCTGGTGGCCAGCGTCACAGGCCAACCGGTGATGGTGTCGCACGGCGTGAAGGTGGACCCCGACATCGTGCTGCCCCATGTGGACCTGGCCACCGGCAACGTGAAGTTCGACGGTGCGGTGAACATCAAAGGCGACGTGAAAGACGGCATGAAGGTCACCAGCACCGGCGACGTGGTGGTGGGCGGCGCGGTGCTGGCGGGTGAAATAGAAGCCGGTGGCAACGTCACCATCAAAGGCGGCGTGATCGGTCACAGCGAATACAACGGCCACCAGTCCGGCCGCAACAGCTGGTTCAGCGCCAAGGTGGTGGCCAAAGGCAGCATCCACGCCCGCTACGCCGAAAACGCCTTTTTGCAGGCGGACAACGATGTGGTGCTGGACGAGTACGCCATGCACAGCGAAATCACCGCCATCAACCACGTCACCATCGGCAAACCCGGCACCAAAAAGGGCCGCTGCATCGGCGGCCACACGCGGGCGGGCATCACCATCCGGGTGGCCGAATCGGGCTCTGGCGCGGGGGCCGCCACCGTTTTGCAGGCAGGCACCCACCCGCTGATGGAAGAAGAACTGGCCGAGCTGGCCAAGGCGCAGGAAAAACACACGACCGAGATCGCCAACCTGCAAAAAATCATCGATTTCGTGCACGTGCACCCCGAGCGCGACAAAGACGGCCTGCTGGGCCGCGCCACCCTGACCCAAGAGCTGCACCAGGGCCAGATTCTGGAGCTGCAAGCCCAGCAAGCCGACCTGCAAGCCACCCTGCAACTGGCCGAAGGGGCACACATATCGGTGGACGTGACGGTGCACGGCGGCACCGAAATTCGGGTGGGTGGCAAGGTCTGGCGCACCGCTGACGCCCGCACGCGGGGCGTGTTCAGCCTGGGCACAGACGGAGAATTGGTGCTGGGCTAAAGTCAAGCCCATGCCCATCGCCACACCCACTTACCACTTCACGTGCAGTGCTGCGCCCCAGCACTTGCCCGAGCAATCAGACCCCGCGCGGGGCCTTTTTGTGTTTGCGTACACCATCACCATCCGCAACACCGGCAGCGTGCCCGCGCAGCTGATTGCGCGGCACTGGGTCATCACCGACGGTGCGGGCCGCACCGAAGAGGTCAAAGGCCTGGGCGTGGTGGGCCAGCAGCCGCTGCTGGCCCCGGGTGAGACCTTTGTGTACACCAGCGGCACCCAGTTGCGCACCGCCGCCGGGGTGATGCGTGGCAGCATGTTTGTGGTGGCCGAAGACGGCACCCGGTTTGAAGCCGACGTGCCCGCCTTCGTGCTGGACGCCAGCAGCCACAGCGGTGGCAGCGGCCAGCGCGTGTTGCACTGAGCCACACGCCCCATGACGACGCGACCCGAACTGAGCGAACTGCTCAACCGCCTGGACCCCCACGCCCCCCTGGTGCAGCGCCACCTGTGGCTGATGGAACTGCTGACCTGGGTGCGCGGCCATGGGCACGACACCGCCGCCAGCGTGGACCGGGTGCAACTGCTGCTGGACGCCGCGGCCGCCCGCCCCGGGCTGGTGGGGCGCTGGCAAGCCTGGTGGCGCGTGTTCCGCCGCGACGTGGACATTGCACCCATGCTGGCCGACTTCGGGTTTGCGCCCCGCACCGCTTTCCTGAGCGAGCTGGGCCACCGCATCCGCCGCAAGCTGCTGCCCGGCACCCCCGAAACCACCGACCTGGCCGAGCTGTTTGGCCAGTTGCTGCCCACCGACTTTGACCGCCAGTGGCTGCTCGCCCTGCCCACCGCCCTGCTGGAGCGGGTGGAAGCGGTGCTGTTCTCTGGCGAAGCCCCTCAGAGTGGCGACACCGAGCCCGACGGCTGGGACCGCACCTTGCTGGACGCACTCACCTTCTGCGTGGGCCAGGTCAGCGCCACCGGTTTTGCAGCCGAGGTGCGGGTGCGCATGTCGGTCGACGCGCGCCAGGCCCGCACCTTCCACCACCTGCCCACCCAGTTTGAAGCACTGAAACACGCCGTGGCCACCCACGGCGCGCTCAGCCCCAAGGCCATTGCCGCCGCCACCCAGCTGCGCCACCACCTGGAAGAGTGCCGCAGCGCCGCCCACAGCGTGTACGCCCACCTGGACGAACACGGCATTTCGGTGGGCATCGTGTTTCGGCTGCAACAGCTGCGCCACCGCATCCAGCGCATCGACGACCTGCTGCTGTGCCTGCAGTCGCCACACCGCGCCCAGGCCGCCGCCCACCTGCTGGCCAAACTGGTGCAAGTGCAGCAAGCCAGCCAGAGCCTGCGCGCCCTGGTGGCCAGCAGCACCCACCTGACGGCGGCCAAAGTGGCCGAACGCGGGGCGGAGAGTGGCGAGCACTACATCACCCGCAACCGCACCGAATACCGCGCCATGCTGAAGCAGGCGGCGGGCGGTGGCGCCGTCATCGGCTTCACCACCTGGGGCAAATTTTTGCTGTACGGCCTAGCACTGTCGCCGTTCTGGATGGGGTTTGCGGCGGGCATGAACTACGCCCTGTCGTTCGTGCTGGTGCAGCTGCTGCACTGGACGGTGGCCACCAAACAGCCCGCCGTCACGGCCCCGGCCATGGTCGCCAAGCTCAAAGACATGCGTTCGCCCGGCGCCGTGCGCGGGTTTGTGGACGAAGTGGCGAATTTGTTTCGCTCGCAAATCGCGGCCATCCTGGGCAACCTGGCGCTGGTGGTGCCGGTGGTGGTGTTGCTCAGCCAGGGGCTGGTGCTGCTGACCGGCCAGCCCATGGTCACCCCCGAACAGGCCCACCACGTGTTGCACGACATGGACGTGCTGGGCCCCACCGTGCTGTTCGCCGCCTTCACCGGCGTGCTGCTGTTTGCCAGCAGCATCATCGCGGGCTGGTTTGAAAACTGGTTTGTGCTGCACCGGCTTGACTCCGCGCTGGCCCACAACCCCGGCGTCACGCGCTGGCTGGGCGCAGCGCGGTCACAGCGCTGGGCGCGGTTTTTGCGGGCCAATGTGTCGGGCTTCGCGGCCAACATTTCGCTCGGGCTGATGCTGGGCGTCATCCCGGTGGTGCTGGCGTTTTTCGGGCTGGGGCTGGAGGTGCGCCACGTCACCCTGTCGGCCGGCCAAGTGGCGGCGGCCGTGGTCACCCTGGGGCCGCAAAGCCTGCTCAGCAGCGGCTTTTGGCTGGCGGTGGCTGGGGTGGTGGTGGTGGGGCCCATCAACCTGGGCGTGAGTTTTTACCTGGCGTTCCGGCTGGCGTTGCGGGCCCAGGCCATCAGCGACGTGAACCGCCAGCGCATCGCCGCCGCCATACGGGGGCGCATACGCCACGCACCGCTGAGCTTTTTGCGCCCCCCGCCCGACAGCGCCAGCGCGGACGAAGACGGCGACAGCCTGCCCCCTGCCACTGAGGGCCCTGGCCGTGGGTGAGTTCGAGCTGATCCGCCGCCACTTCCAACACGCGCTGCACCCGCCGGGCGTGGCGCTGCACAACGGTGACGACTGCGCCCTGCTGGCCCCCGCGCCCGGCATGCGGCTGGCCGTCTCCACCGACATGCTGGTGGAAGGCCGCCACTTCCTCTCCACCGTGGCCCCCGAAGCCTTGGGCCACAAAGCCCTGGCCGTGAACCTGAGCGACCTGGCGGCTATGGGGGCCGAGCCGCTGGCCTTCACCCTGGCCTTGTCGCTGCCCCGGGCCGACGACGCCTGGCTGGCCGCGTTCGCCAAAGGCCTGCTGGCCCTGGCCGATGCCCACGGCTGCGCCCTGGTGGGGGGCGACACCACGGCCGGGCCGCTGAACATCTGCATCACCGTGTTCGGCCAGGTGCCCGAACACCAGGCCCTGCGCCGGAGCGCCGCCCAGGTGGGCGACGATATCTACGTCAGCGGTTGCCTGGGCGACGCACGCCTGGCGCTGGAAGTGTTCCGGGGCACACCCGGTGTGTGTGACCTGGTCAGCGCCGAGGCGTTTGCGGCGGCGCGCCAGCGCATGGAGCGGCCCACGCCCCGCGTGGCGCTGGGCACAGCCCTGCGCGGCGTGGCCCACGCCGCCGCCGATGTGAGCGACGGCCTGCTGGGCGACCTGGGCCACATCCTCACCGCCAGCGGCCTGGGTGCCGTGCTGCACCCCGACGAGCTTTTAAACAACATAGCTGCAAACCCAATACTGGCAAGCGCCAGAGGCCTTTTTGGCTATGAATATTGCCTGACCGGCGGCGACGACTACGAACTGGTGTTCACCGCACCGCCCACCGCCCGCGACGCGGTGCAACACGCCGCCGCCGCCAGCGGCACGCCGGTGGTGCGCATCGGTCACACCGTGGCGCAACCGGGGCTGACACTGCTGGCCGCCAACGGCCAGGTGCTGCCCCAGCGCTGGGCTTCGTTCGACCACTTCGCCTGAACGGCACACGCAAAAAAAACGGTGGCCAAACCCGCAAGGGCTTGGCCACCGTTTTGAGGTGTCAATCAACCCCGCGCGTCATGCGGGGCGAGGCATCACTTCTTGCGCGACGTGGTTTTGACGGCGCCCAGGGCGTTGTCCACCAGCTGGCTGGTTTGTTTGTCGGCCATTTCCACGGCCTTCAGTGCGCTGGACTTGGCCATGGCAATCGCGTTCTGGCTGGCAGACAAGGCCGTTTTGTAGGCGGTCACCAAAGACTCGCTGCCAGCGGGTGCGTTTTTGGACAGGGCTTCCACGGCGGCGTCGAGCTGCTTTTGGCCAGCGGCGGCTTGGGCTTCAGCGGCTTTGGACAACTCGGCACCCACGTCGGTGGCGATGGCGTACACCGAACGGCTGTAGGCAATGGCTTGTTCGGCCAGGGGCTTGACCAACGAGGTCTGGGCGGCCAGTGCGTCGGTGGGGTTTTTGGCGCCGAAGGCGGACACCAGGTCGGGCGTGGTTTGTGTCAGGGCAGCGCGGGCCACGTCCAGGTTCAAGGCCACCAGCTTTTCAAAGCCAGCGAATGCGGTGGAGGCCAGGGCCTGGGCTTCTGTGGCAGCGGATTTGTGTGCGGCCAACAGGGTGTCAACGTTGAAAGTGGTGTTCATGAAAAGCTCCGGTGAGGGTTAAGAAAACCTGCTGAAACCGTCACATCTCAAAAATGTTGCAGTGCAGCATGGGCTCTATCTTAGGGTTAACCCGGGAAATTGCAAGAAAAATGTTGCAGTGCAGCAAAAATAGTTTCGGACGCCAAAAAAGGGGCCCGGCCCCTCGGTGCGTGGCATGGGTCAGGCCCAGGGGGTGGGCGGCGGGATGTCGCACACCGCGGGCACGTCCACGGTTTTGAAGTCGGCGGGCGACACAATTTCCAGGTACTCCATGTCGGGTGAGTAATCGAACAGGTAGTGGCGTATGCCCGGGCGCTGGTGCACCACGTCACCTGCCTCCACCCGGGTCACTTGGTCTTCGTACATGAAGCGCGCCCAGCCCTTGACCATGATGACGATTTGAAAGTCCGCCTCGTGCCGGTGCCAACCCGTGCCCGTTTCCGGTGCCATGTTGGCCTTGACCAGGTGCGCAATCACCTTGCCGTGGGTGGCCTCGGCAATGCCCAGGTCCCGGTACAGGAAAAAGTCGCGCAACCCACCCGGCTGGTACGCCGTGTCGGTGGGTTTGACGTGTGAAAACAGGGTGGCGGTGGTGACCGGCATGGTGCGCTCCTTGCGGTGGTGGTTGGGGAAACGGATGCTGCGGTGCAGCATGCACAAACCGTTCCACCGCCGGTGGCGCTCAGGCACCGGCTGCGGCACCGGCAGCGGCACTGGTTGCTTCGCGGGCCTGCCGCCGGGCTGCCTGCGTGTGGCCGCCGTAGCCCCAGTCGGTGGCGGGCAGCTCGCGCACGGTCACGTAGCTGGCCGGGGCCAGCGGTTGTCCCGCCCCCAGCTGGCGCTGCAACTCGGCAAACGCCTGTGCCACAAAGCGGGCTTTTTCGGCCTCGGTGTTGGTGCCGGCGGTGATGTCGATCTGCAACAGCGCCGTGGGCTGCGCGGTGGCCTGCCCACCAATGAACCAGCGGGCGGCGGGCAGGTCGTCGATCAGCACGGCCGTCACATCGGGGCGTTTGCCCAGCACGCGGGCGGTGAGGTCGGTCAACGCCTGGGCCAGCGCGGCGTACCGCTCGGGGTTTTGCAAGGGCGCAACGCGCAATTGAAGGGTGGGCATGGGGGCAACTCCTGGCAGGTAAAAAAGGTCAAACCGAACGGGCGGCGGTGGTGTGCCGGGCCAGGCGGGCCTGCCACCGACGGGCGCTGCGCCCGGCCAGGGCCCACGGGCTTTGCAGGCGTTGCCACACGGCGTCGGCGTCGCGCCAGACGTTGGCAAACGCCTGGCTGCCGAAGTCGCGCACGGCCTCGCGGCGCAGGCGCAAGGCTTCGGTTTTGGCCTGCGCCACCAGGTGGGCGTGGCTGTCGACGTTGTCGCCGGGGGTGGCAAATCGGGTGGTGTGGGGCATGGCAAGCTCCTGTGGGTGGTCGATGGCTTTGAATTTATGGACAAAGCCCATCCGCCGAAACCGCCTGAAATGCACATTGGTTTTGCATAATCTGCAAAACAACCGGTGAAATTCCCATGAACCTGGCAATGGACGATGTGGCGCTGTTCATGCGCATCCACGCACTGGGCAGCCTGTCGGCCGCCGCGCGCGAGCGCAACTGGCCGGTGAGCCAGGTGTCGCGCGCCCTGGTGCGGCTGGAGGCAGCGCTGGGTGTGCGCCTGCTGCACCGCAGCACACACGGCCTGTCGCTGACCGACGAAGGCGACACCTTTGCCACGCACGCCACGCAGCTGCTGGCCACGCGCGACGAACTGGCCGCCACCCTGACCGGCAAACAGGCGGGGCCCAGCGGCTGGGTGCGGGTGGCCGTGAGCCCGGCACTGGCCGAAGCCGTGATTGCGCCCAGCCTGAGCGGCCTGGACCAGCGCCACCCGGACCTGCACATCGACCTGGCCGCCGATGACCGCATGGCCGACATGGCGCGCGAGGGCATCGACATCGCCATGCGCACCGGCACCCCGGCCAGCGACACGGTGGTGGCCCGCCACATTGGGGCCTATGGCCGCACCCTGTGTGCCAGCCCGGCCTACCTGGCACAACACGGCACGCCGCTGGTGTTGGGCGATCTGGCCCGCCACCGGCTGGTGGCCAGCAGCGTGAGCCCGGCGCTCAACCGCTGGCCACTCGCGCAGCCCCAGGGCCACAGCACCGCCTGGGAGGTGCAGGGCCACACCCGCAGCGACAACAGCGCGGCCACCCTGGCGCTGGTGCTGCACGGCGTGGCCCTGGCCCGGCTGAGCGACCTGGTGGCCCGCCCCCACCTGGCCAGCGGGGCCCTGGTGCCGGTGTTGCCCGGGGTGTTTGACGCGCAGCGCGTGCCCATTTACGCCGTGGTGCTGCAAGAGCGCCACCGCCTGC
>JBASFL010000015.1:0-2641 GCA_049653005.1 Burkholderiaceae bacterium
GACAGGTTGGCGCGACCGGTTTGCAGGTCGGTCATGTGCACGTCAAACGCCTCGAACCCAGCCTGGCTGAAGGCCCAGGCCATTTCGACGTGTGAGTTGACGCCCTGCTCGCGCAAGATGGCGACGCGGGGACGGCTCAGGTTGAGTGCGGGGGCGTGGAACGGCTGGGGTGTGACGGGGTTGAACACATGCAAGCCCGGGTCGTTGGCCAAGCCAGCAGCGGCGTGTTCGGCATCGGCACAGGCGGGGTTGTCGCGCAACTGGCAAATTTTCCAGCTCACGCTGTCCCACACCTGGTGCAGATCGAACAGGCTGGCATCAAACACTTTTTTGGTGTCGCGCCACACCTGAAGACGGCCCTTGCCTTCGTCCAAAGTGGACGCGTCGGGGCGGGTTTTGCCCACAAAGTGGCTGTGTTTGCTCAAACCGTGCTCGCGCAGCACCTGCATCACGTCGTTGCGCTCGGCGGTGCGCACTTGCAGCACCACGCCCAGCTCTTCGCTGAACAGGGCTTTGAGCGTGAGTTCTTCGCGGCGGGCGCTGACCTGGGTGGCCCAGTTTTTGGCATCGCCAAAGTCGGCACGGCTGTCGGCAATGCCGTCGCCTTCGGTGACGAGCATGTCCACGTTCAGCGCCACACCCACGTGGCCGGCAAAGGCCATTTCGGCTGCGGCCGCCAACAGGCCACCGTCGCTGCGGTCGTGGTAGGCCAGCACCCTGCCCTGCGCGCGCAAGGCATTGACGGCGTTGACCAGGTTCACCAGTGCTTGCGGGTCGTCCAGATCGGGCACGCTGCCGCCGAACTGGGCTTGCTCGCCTGACAGGGTTTGCGTCAGCACGCTGCCGCCCATGCGGTTTTGGCCAGCACCCAAATCGACCAGCACCAGGGTGGTGTCGGCCTCGTTGGCATTGAGTTGGGGGGTGAGCGTGCCACGCACATCGGCCAGAGAAGCAAACGCAGTGACGATGAGGCTGACCGGTGAGGTGACTTTTTTCTTGTCTGAACCTTCGGTCCACTGCGTGCGCATGGACAGGCTGTCTTTGCCCACGGGAATGGAGATGCCCAGCGCAGGGCAGAGTTCGAGGCCCACGGCCTTGACGGTGTCGAACAGCGCGGCGTCTTCGCCGGGTTCGCCACACGCGGCCATCCAGTTGGCCGACAGCTTGACGCGGGGCAGCTCAAACGGCGCAGCCAGCAGGTTGGTGATGGCCTCGGCAACGGCCATGCGGCCCGATGCAGCTGCGTTGGTGGCCGCCAGCGGCGTGCGCTCGCCCATGCTCATGGCTTCGCCAGCAAAACCGGCGTGGTCGGCCAAGGTCACGGCGCAATCGGCCACGGGCACCTGCCAGGGGCCGACCATCTGGTCGCGGTGGGTCAAGCCGCCCACGGTGCGGTCGCCAATGGTGACCAAAAAGCGTTTGCTGGCCACCGTGGGGTGCGACAGCACGTTGATGACGGCTTGCTGCAGGTCCACGCCTGTGAGGTTGAGGGGTTTGGCGTCGCGGGCGATGCGGGTCACGTCGCGCTGCATTTTGGGCGGTTTGCCCAGCAGCACGTTCATGGGCATGTTGACTGGCTGGTTGTCGGCCGTTGCTTGCGCATCGGTCACCAGCAACTGGCGCTCTTCTGTGGCCACGCCCACCACGGCAAACGGGCAACGCTCGCGTTCGCAGAAGGCTTTGAACTGTTCCAGCGACTCGGGCGCGATGGCCAGCACGTAGCGTTCCTGGCTTTCGTTGCACCATATTTCCTTCGGCGCCATGCCTGACTCTTCGAGGGGCACGGCGCGCAGGTCGAAGCGGGCACCACGCCCGGCGTCGTTGGTCAACTCGGGGAACGCGTTGCTTAAGCCCCCTGCGCCCACGTCGTGGATGGCCAGAATGGGGTTGCCCGCACCCTGCGCCCAGCAGTGGTTGATGACCTCTTGCGCACGGCGCTCGATTTCGGGGTTGCCGCGTTGCACCGAGTCAAAGTCCAGCGCAGCGGCGTTGGCGCCGGTGGCCATGGAGCTGGCCGCGCTGCCGCCCATGCCGATGCGCATACCGGGGCCACCCAGCTGGATGAGCAGCGAACCGGCGGGGAATTCAATCTTCTGGGTCTGGTCGGCGTCGATCACGCCCAGGCCGCCCGCGATCATGATGGGCTTGTGGTAGCCCCGAACGACGGTTTCCACCGTGTCTGCGCCTTGGGTGGTGACCGTCTGCTCGTATTCGCGGAAGTAACCCAGCAGGTTGGGCCGGCCAAATTCGTTGTTGAACGCGGCTCCGCCCAGTGGGCCTTCGACCATGATCTGCAGCGGGCTGGCAATGTGCTCGGGCTTGCCCACCGTGCTGCCCCACAGCTTGGAGACGGTGAACCCGGTCAGGCCCGCTTTGGGCTTGGAGCCCCGTCCCGTGGCCCCTTCGTCGCGGATTTCACCGCCCGCACCGGTGGACGCACCGGGAAACGGGGAAATGGCGGTGGGGTGGTTGTGCGTTTCCACCTTCATCAGCACGTGGTTCACAGCCTCATTGATTTGATAGCTTGGAACGCTTGATGGTAAAGCGCTGGAGGCACTTTTTCCTTCAAATTTTGCCGTAAAGCGCTGCACCGCGTGGCCTTCCATGATGGAGGCGTTGTCCGAGTACGCCACCACCGTGT
>JBASFL010000016.1:0-26424 GCA_049653005.1 Burkholderiaceae bacterium
GGCTTCGGCCACGTAATCGGCCACGGTGCGCGGTTTGGGGCGGGTGGGTGTGGGTGCTGCACTGGGGGGCACAGCCGCCGCAGGGAGCGCCCCGGCTTGGGTGGGCAACACGGGTGCGCTGGGTGCGCCGGGCGTGGCCGGGGCTGGCGCACCTGCGGGCGAGGGCAATGCCAGCGCGGGCTTCAGACCGCTCAGGTCGATTTTGCCGCGCGTGATGGGCACGTCCACCGGTTCGTCGGCGGCGCGAACGGCCGCGGGTGACAACGCCAGCCACAGTGCCACCAGCGACAGGGGGGCCGACAGCCCCAACGTCTGCCAAAAGGTCGATTCCCGCTCCAGTGACCGGGGTGCGTGGCGAAACGTGGCGTCAGTTGGGCGGGGCTGGGGCATGGCGTTTGGGTGGGCGTTGGGCGGTGCAGGGGATACTTCAGCTTATCGGATCATTCCCGATCAATCTGAGCCTTTTCGAGCACACCATGAGCATCCAGACCGACGACTTCGCCCCCGCACCGGCCAAACGCATGGTCACCGCCGTGCCCGAATCCCCCCGCGAGGAGGCGCTGGAACGCGCTTTGCGCCCCAAATTGCTGGACGACTACGTGGGCCAGGCCAAGGTGCGTGAGCAGTTGGAGATCTTCATTGGCGCTGCCAAAAAACGCAGCGAGGCGCTGGACCATGTGCTGCTGTTCGGCCCGCCCGGCTTGGGCAAAACCACGCTGAGCCACATCATTGCCCACGAACTCGGCGTGAACCTGCGCCAGACCAGCGGCCCCGTGCTCGAAAAGCCCAAAGACCTGGCGGCACTGTTGACCAACCTGGAGCCGAACGATGTGCTGTTCATCGACGAAATCCACCGCCTCAGCCCGGTGGTGGAAGAAATTTTGTACCCCGCGCTGGAGGACTACCAGATCGACATCATGATCGGTGAAGGCCCGGCCGCGCGCAGCATCAAACTCGATTTGCAGCCTTTCACGCTGGTGGGCGCCACCACCCGCGCGGGCATGCTGACCAACCCGTTGCGCGACCGCTTTGGCATCGTGGCGCGGTTGGAGTTCTACACCCCTGAAGAGCTGGCGCGCATCGTCAAACGCAGCGCCGGTCTGCTGAACGTGGGCATGGACGAAGAGGGCGGTTTCGAGATTGCCCGCCGCAGCCGGGGCACGCCCCGCATTGCCAACCGCCTGTTGCGCCGCGTGCGCGACTACGCCGAGGTCAAGGGTTCGGGCCGCATCACCCTGGACGTGGCCAACAAGGCGCTGGCCATGCTCGACGTAGACCCGCAAGGCTTTGACCTGATGGACCGAAAGCTGCTGGAAGCGGTGATTCACCGGTTTGACGGTGGCCCCGTGGGGCTGGACAACATCGCGGCCAGCATTGGCGAAGAGCGCGACACCATTGAAGACGTGATCGAGCCCTACCTCATCCAGCAGGGCTACTTGCAGCGCACCCCGCGTGGGCGCATTGCCACGCTGGCCGCGTTTCGCCACCTGGGGGTAGCCCCGCCCGCGTCCAGGGACGGTTTGTTTGTGGCGTGACGGTGTGGGGTGGGGCGGGGTTCAGACCTTGAAGCCGTCCACCACCCCTTGCAGCTGGCGGGCCTGGTCTGACAGCTCCAGCGCCGCTTCGGCGGCCTGACCCACCAGGGCGGCGTTTTCCTGGGTGACGCGGTCCATGTGGGCCACGGCGTCGTTCACCTGGGCAATGCCATGGCTTTGTTCGGCCGTGGCGGTGGAAATGTCCCCCAGGAACTGGGTGACGCGCTGCACCTCAGCCACGATTTCGGCCATGGTTTGCCCGGCTTGCCCCACCAGCGCCGAACCGCTGCCCACCTGGGCCACGGATTCGTCAATCAAGGCTTTGATTTCTTTGGCCGCCCCGGCACTGCGCTGGGCCAGGCTGCGCACCTCGCTGGCCACGACCGCAAATCCCCGGCCTTGTTCGCCTGCGCGGGCCGCTTCCACCGCTGCGTTCAGCGCCAGGATGTTGGTTTGAAACGCAATGCCCTCAATCACTTCGATGATGTCCACGATGCGGGCCGAGCTGGTGTTGATGGCCTGCATGGTGTTCACCACCTGGCCGACCACAGCGCCACCGCGCTGGGCCACCGCCGAGGTGTGCTGCGCCAATGTGTTGGCGGCTTGCGCCCGCTCGGCCGTTTGGGTGACGGTGATGGTCAGTTGTTTCACGCTGGCGGCGGTTTCGCCCAACGAGGCCGCCTGGTCCTCGGTGCGGCGCGACAAATCGCGGTTGCCATCGGCAATTTGTGCCGACGCTGTGGAAATGGACGTGGTGGAGGTTTTGAGCTGTTCCACCAGATCGGTCAGGATGTCTTCCATGCTGCCCAGCGAGCCCAGCAGGGGACCGAAATCACCGTCCACCTCGGTCTCAAAGTCTTGGCTCAGGTCGCGCGCAGCCACGGTTTCTGCGATGCGTTGGGCATCGCGCAGGGGGGTCTGAATGCTGTTGTAAATGCCCACACCCGCCAAGGCGCTGGCCACCACGGCCGCCACCCACAAACCCAGCCCCCAGCCCGTCTGGCCACCGCCGTTGCCCATCCAGGTGGACACGGCCATCAAGCCGAGGACGGTGCCAAACCCCAGTGTCAACCGTGCGGCGATGCTCAACCTTGAAAAATGCATGAACGTGTTCCGTGGGCCATGTGAGGGTGTGGAACATACATGCCCCACCCGCCCCAAGCCATGAGGGACTTTGCGTACCGTGTCCCGCCCGGCTCAGGCTGGGCTCAGGTGGTTTTTTCGTCCAGCGGCGCGCCGTCGCTTTCCAGGTGGGCCACGTCGCCCCAGCCCACCAGGGTCAGGCTTTCGGGCGTCCACAGCAGGCGGTTGATCGCGGCGTTTTTCAGCAACCAGCTGCGCGGTGATTGAAGCGCCAGCCCGGTGGCGGCGCGGTAAATGACGTCAAGCACGCCGCCGTGGGCCACCAGCGCAATCTGCTCACCCACGTGGCGCTGGGCCAGGTCGTTGAGCACGCCCAACACGCGTTCGCGCAACACCACCAGCGATTCGCCCCCGGCGGGCGCCCAGGCGGGCACCCGGGTGCGCCAGGCCACGGCTTCTTCGGGGTGCTGGGCTTCAATTTCCGCCCAGGTCAGCCCCTCCAGCACGCCAAAGCAGCGCTCGCGCAGGCCGGTGTGGGTCACGGCGTCCAGCCGCTGGGCGCTGGCCACGGCTTGTGCGGTGTCGAATGCACGTCGAAGGTCGCTGCTGTAGACCGCGGCCAACGGGTCATCGGCCAGCGCCTGGCCCAGCTGTTTGGCCTGCCAGCGCCCGGTGTCGTTCAGGTCGATGTCGGTGTGGCCCTGGATGCGGGTGTCTTTGTTCCAGGTGGTTTCGCCGTGGCGAAGAACGATGAGTCGGGTGGCTTGCACAAAAAACCTTGGGTTGGGTGGCTGCGCCGTTGGCGCGTCTACCTGAACTTTAACGGGCGCAGTACCATGCGCCGCTGAGCGCCCCACGCCCCCTCCCCATGCCCGACCTTGCCGCCCCCGCCTCAACCCCCCCGCCCGGTGGCGGGGCGCTGGGCCACGACACCCTGGCGGGGTTGCCTTTGCTGGGGTTGCTGGAAGGTGTGGGCGACGGTGTGTGGGATTGGGATATCGCCACCGGGCGCGAGTATTTTTCGCCCCGCCTGAAAGCCATTTACGGCTACGGCGATACCGACGACCTGCAGTTTGCCGCTGACCTCGACGGCCTGACCCACCCCGATGACGTGCCGGACATGCAGGCTGACCGCCAGGCCCACTGGTCCGGCCAGGTGGCCAGCTACCGCAACGAACACCGGGTGCGCCACAAAGACGGGCGCTGGATTTGGGTGCTGTCGCGGGGGCTGGTGGTCAGCCGCGCGGCCGATGGCCAGCCGCTGCGCATGGTGGGCACCCACACCGACATCACCGAACGCAAACTGGCCGAACTGGCCCTGCGCGCCACCCGCGAACGCCTGGAGTTGGCCACACGGGGCTCGAACGACGGCCTGTGGGATTGGGACCTGGTGGCCGACAAGGTGTATTACTCCCCCCGCTTTCAGGCCCTGCTGGCTTACCCCAGCCCCGAGGTGTTTGACGCCCAATTCAGTTTTCGCAGCCATTTGCACCCCGATGACACCGAGCGCGTGATGCGCCAGCTGCACGCCCACCTCCGGGGCCACAGCCCCGGGTTTGACCAGGAATACCGGCTGCGCTGCCACACCGGGGCTTACCGTTGGTTCCACGGGCGTGGCCAACTGGTGTGCGACGACCAGGGGGCCCCCGTGCGTTTTGCCGGGCACCTGACCGACGTGACCGACCGCGTGAATGCCCAAACCGCCCAGCAGGGGCTGGAAGACCGGCTGCGCGAGTCGCAAAAACTCGAAGCCCTGGGCAACTTGGCCGGGGGCGTGGCCAAGGCCTTCAGCGCGTTGTTGGCCCACCAGCGGGAGGCCCTGGCGCAGGTGCGGCGCGAATTGCCTGCGCCTCACCCCGCTTGGGTGCCGTTGGACGGGGTGGCCCAGGCGGTGGCGCAGGCGCAAACCCTGGTGGAACAGATTTTGGTGTTCAGCCGCCGCCAGCCCCAGCGCATGACCGTGCTCGATTGGGGTGGCCTGGTGGCGCAGTGTGTGGGCCAGGCACGGCTTGGGTTGCCCGAGGGCGCCACGCTGCGTTGCGCAGCGCCCACAGAGCCGGTGCACGTGTTGGCCGATGCCAGCCAGATGCAGCAAGCGGTGCTCAACCTCTGCACTTTTGCGGTGCAGGCGCTGCGTGGCCGCGTGGGCGAGGTATTGCTGTCGGTGGCCCCTTGTGCCGACGGGGCCGGTGCCCGCCTGGTGGTGCAAGACACCGGGGCCGGCACCCCGCCCGAGGTGCTGCGCCGTTTGTTCGAGCCTTTTTTTGCCGATCCCCCCGATGGCGTGCCCGCCACTGGGTTGGGGCTGGCCGTGGTGCACGGCATTGTGCAGGCCCACCAGGGGCGCATCGAGGTTTCCAGCGTGCCCGGGCAGGGCACGCGTTTCGAGCTGTGGCTGCCCCGCGTGGCCGCCCCCCAGCCATTGCCTGTGTTGGCCCCAGCCCCGGCCACTGATGCGGTGCCCGCCCCACCGCCGCCAGGCAACCCGCTGACCCGGCACGTGGTCTACATCGACGACTACGAAGCCATGGTGTACCTGGTCACCCGCATGCTGAAAAAACGGGGCTACCGGGTGTCGGCCTTCGAACGGGCCGAGCAGGCACTGGCCTTCATCGAAGCCCACCCCCACGATTTGGATTTGCTGGTGACCGACTACAACATGCCCGGCTTCAGCGGGCTGGACGTGGTGCGCCGCGTGAAGTTGGTGAGGCCCGATGTGCCCATGGTCATCACCTCGGGCCACATCACCCCCGGCATGCTGGCCGAAGCCCTGACAGAGGGCGTGGCCCAGGTGCTGAGCAAACAAGACAGCGTGGAAGACTTGGCCGCCATCCTGGCCGAGCTGCTGGAGTCGCTGCCGCCCCCATCGCGCTAACACGGCGCTGATCCTGCTCTGACCCCGCGCCGGCGGGCGGTGCGTGTCAGCGCGGAATATCGATGTTTACCTGGCGTTGGGGCTGGCCGGGTTGGGGGAAGCCGTCCAGCGCGGCATCGGCCATGGCCTGCCACAGGGCGGGCGTGTCGTTCCAGCGGCCATCGTGCGAGGCCGTGGTTTCAAACACCACCTGCGCGGTTTGGGTGTCTCGCACCACCACCGACAGGTGGCGCAGATAGTAGGGCATTTCCATCACAAAAAAGCCGCCTTTGTGGCCGCCACTGCCGGCCCACAGGCCACCCATGGCCCAGCGGTTGTCGTCTGGGCGCTCCCAGGGGGCGCGGGCCAGTTTGTCGGTGCGGGCTGTTGCCTGTACTTGCCAGCGGGGCGCCGGGCCCTCAGCAGCTGGCACCCAGCCCGACCGCGCCAGGGCCGTGGCCACCCAGCCTTCCAGCTCGGTCTGTGGCCGTGCAGCTTCGGTGCCGGTTTGCGATGGCAGACGTTCAAAACGGTAGTGAACTTTGCCCGTCAGCAAAGCGCCAGGGGGCCATTGGGCATAGGTTTTCACCTGGCTGTCCACCCGCATGACACCGGCGCAGCCTGTGAGCAGGGCGGCCACCACGGCCACGCCCGCCAAGCCCAGCCAGCGGCGCGTGCGGTGGGCGGGATGGGGGGCGTGTGGTGTGGTCATGGCGTGGGCGCGAGTGAAATGATTTGCAGCGGCGGCAGGCTGGCAAACGCGTTGGCGCTGGGCAGGTCTTCGGCGTCAAAGGCTTTGTCGCCGTCTTCGCTGGCCACGCCGGTGGGCACCAGGGTTTCAAACGGGAACAGGGCGCGGTCCATCAGGTGGCTGGGCACCACGGTTTGCAGAGCGCGCGCCATGTTGTCCAGGCGGCCGGGGTGCTGCTTGTCCCATTCCTTGAGCATGTTGCCCACCTGTTTGCGCTGCAGGTTTTCCTGGCTGCCGCACAGGGTGCAAGGAATGATGGGGAATTCGCGCACCTGCGCCCAGCGCACCAGGTCTTTCTCGGCCACGTAGGCCAGCGGCCGGATGACCGTGTGGCGGCCGTCGTCGCTGACCAGCTTCGGGGGCATGCTTTTGAGCTTGGCACCGAAAAACATGTTCAAGAAGAACGTGGCCAAGATGTCGTCGCGGTGGTGGCCCAAGGCGATTTTGGTGGCCCCCAGTTCGCTGGCCACGCGGTACAAAATGCCCCGGCGCAGGCGGCTGCACAGGCTGCACATGGTTTTGCCCTCGGGCACCACGCGCTTGACGATGCTGTAGGTGTCCTGGTTTTCAATGTGAAACGGCACGCCCAGCTGCGTGAGGTAGGCGGGCAGGATGTGGTCGGGAAAGCCGGGTTGCTTTTGGTCGAGGTTGACCGCAATCAGCTCGAACCGCACGGGCGCGCGGGCTTGCAGCTTCAACAAAATGTCCAGCAGGCCGTAGCTGTCTTTGCCGCCCGAGAGGCAGACCATGACCTTGTCGCCCTCGCCGATCATGTTGTAGTCAACGATGGCCTGGCCCGTGAGGCGGCACAGGCGCTTTTCCAGCTTGTGGTCTTCGCGTTCGATGTTCATGGTGCTTGGTATCTGCTTGGGGGCAGATTGTCGCAGTCCGGGCGTCACGGTGGGTGGGCAGAGGCTGCGGGGGGCATTTGCATGGGCAGTTCTATCCTGATGCAGGTGCCTTTGCCGGGTTGGCTGAGCAAGCTGAGCACGGCACCCACTGCAGCCGCACGAATGTGCATGTTGTGCAGTCCTTGCCCGCCATCGCGCCGTGCGCCCAGGTCCATGCCCGTGCCGTTGTCGCACACCTGCAAGAGCAGCCGGTCCGGGTGGCGGGTGGCCTCGGTGTCCACGGTCAGGCGGGTGGCTTGTGCATGGCGAATGACGTTGGTGAAGGCCTCCAGCAAGATGCGTTGCAATTGAAGCACCATGCCCGGTGTGAGGCCTTCGATGGCGGGCAATGCGCGAACTTGCCAGTTCACGGCAATGCCCGCTGCTTCCAACCGGGGTTGAAGCCGGTAGCGAAGGGTGGCGAGCACGGTGGTCAGATCTCCATGCACCGGTTGCAGGGCATCCACTGCCATGCGCAGCTCGTCGAGTGCAGCCTCTGCTTGCTCCTGCAGCATCTCGCGGGATGCGCCTTCGCGGTTGAGCAGGCTCAGCAGTCCCACCAGTTGAGCGCCCACACCGTCATGGATGTCGCGCATGATGCGCTGGCGCTCGATCAAGGTGGCTTGACGGTCGTGCTCTTGACGCAAGCGGTCACTGGTTTGCGTCAGTTCTGCCTCGCGTGTGCGCACCTTGCTTTCGAGTGTCTGCAGCAAGGCTTGGTGTGCCCTGGCATTTTTGGCGTAGCGGTCAACCACCAGCCAGCCGAGCATCATCACAAACAAGAGCGAGGCGTGTGGCAGCACTGAAAAATGGTCAATGCCCGACTGCTGAAGCCTCACCACCCAAAGGTCGCGGCACCCCGCAACCACCACCAGCGAGATGGCGGCGCCCACGGTGTACAGCGGCATGGACCGGCGTGTATGCGCGGCTTGCAGGACCGTGCCAAGCGTCACAAACGCTGGCACTGCGAGCAACTTCAGGCCCCAGTCCCACACCTGGGGGAGGTGGGCAAAAAAACTCACGCCCACCAGCACGGCCTCAAGACCCAGCAGACCGTTGGTGACGGCATAGACCCACCGCCAATCGGGCTGCGCCAGCAGCGTGCAGAAACGGCACATGCCCAGAATGAATGCAGCCAAGGCCAGGGCGTTGACCGCGCCCCAGAGTGGCCAAGGCAGGGGCGGAATTTCGATCAGCCGATCGGCAAAACGCAAGGCACCGCAAGCCGATGCCCAGGCAAAAACACCGTAGGCCGTTTCTCTCTGCACCCACCACAACCCTGCCGCCACCAATGCAGCCAGGCACATGCCCACGCCCACTGCAAGGGCGCCGTATTGCCGCGAGACGTAGCGGGACTGATGCAGCCGCTCCATGTCGGTCCTGGGCCCAACGGTGACCGAAGCCAGCCCCCCCCAGCGGCCGG
Source organism: Burkholderiaceae bacterium (assembly GCA_049653005.1). Lineage (GTDB taxonomy): Bacteria > Pseudomonadota > Gammaproteobacteria > Burkholderiales > Burkholderiaceae_C > UBA2334. The sequence continues at coordinate 8,537 of JBASFL010000016.1, forward strand.
GCTGGGTCCACACGGTCACCGTCAAGGTCTGTGAAAGGTTGTCACCTGCAATCGGTACCAGCAACGGCGACTTGGCCCGGTCTCGGCTGGGATTGCGCGGTGTTTCCAGGGGCAGCACATTGTGTGAGCCCAGCCACGCTTCCACCTGATTGCCGACGCGCGGAAAGTACAGCGCATGGTCGGCCCCCGGGGGACGGGCGGGCAGCTGAATGACATAAGTGGCCTGGCCGCCCTGGCCGGGGTAGGCTTTGTCCCAGGCGTGGGGCAGCGTCACCACCTTTGTAACGGTCTCGCCACCGTCCGGTCGCAACGTGGCCAGCGCTGTGGCGGGTGTGAAGGCCTGGGCGGTGTCGAGGGCCGCTTTGGCGTCCACCCACCCCCCTGACAGCAAAAGCCAGCCCAGCAGCCAAGCCAATGCGGTGCGAAAAGCGGTCATTTCACCAGCACCTCGCGTCCCGCGACCTCCCGGATGGACGGTGCGAGCTCGGGGTGGTCTGGACGGAAAGGCCTTTTGTCGGTCAACAGCCAACCGTTCAGGCGGTGTTGGGCTTCGTTGACAAAGGGCAAAAGGTGGTCGTGCAGCTGGCCAACCCAGGCGGAGTCTGTGAAGTCCAGGCACCAGGCGTCAGGGTGATCTGTCTCGAACTCGCCCTCCAGCCCGAGCATGTCCCCGGTCCCATCCACTTTGTCTGCCCACCGCAAGGTTTGGTCGTTGCGGTTGCGTGTCACCACCACGGGCACGTCGGTCAACCACGCCAGGCCGCCCCTTGCGTTGAAATCACTGGTTTTGAGCAGGGGCGCCGACAGCACAACCCGGGTCACCCCCTGAAGGTCACCGTTGAATCCAGGTTCGCCGGTGCGCAGCGCCTCGTTGAGCGCCACGCTGCCTGCACTTCTGCCGACCACCACGGTGGCCAAGGCCTCGTACCTGGGGTCTCGGGCCATTGCCCCAAAAGCGCGGAGCACGGTGGCCAATCTCGGTGCGCCTTGGGTGGCAGAGCGAAGTGCATCGTGCATGCCCCACAGCGCCGCCAGCCCCCCTCCAGCCTTGCCCGCGAACCAGCTGAAAAGCAGGGGCTCGCACGTGGGGTGGCTTGCCCGCAGGTCGTAGGCTTGGGAGGCGCTGGTGGAGAAGGTTTTTCCGAAGCCGTGAATGAAAAGCACCACCGACTGCTTGCCCTGAGCCAGTGCCTGTTCAAAGGCCTGTCTCACTTGCGCACGTGCGCTTGTTTCGCCCTCTGCGCCCACCAGCGACGAGGGATGGAACTCAAGTTTGAGGTCCGGTTCGGCGACGGCTTGCAGGGTCAATGCCTGCGCGTGGTCTTCGGCGGCGGGGGATTCCTCGGCGAAAGCCTGGTCAAAGCCGTGCAAATCCTTGCGCGAGAGGTGGGGGGGGATGGGGTGGCGAGCAGGGCGCGCACTCAAAATGCACAAAGGTTCTGCATCTGCTGCGGCCTCCACATGGGCGAATGCCTCTGTTTCCGGGGGCGAGGTCCATGCGCTGGCGCTGTAGGTCAGGTCGTTTTCGGGGGGGTGTGTTTGCCATTCTCCCTTGCGGTCTTGGGCCATCAGGGCGATGCGCACGCGCCCGCTGTGGTCGGGCAGGGCGGCCACTTCGACCACGCCGAACGACGGGGCAAACCGTTTCGGTCCGTAGCGCCCGATGGCGGCCCCTGACGACAGCACCTGCACCACCGTGCTGGGGGTGCCGCTCAGCCGGGGCAACACCCCGCTGAGCGCATTGCGGTGCACATCGCCTGACAGGTACAGCACCGGGCGGCAGGCGCGGTCTGCGAGCAACCCGTATTCGGCATACGGCACATCTTCGCCCGAGCCGTGCCAAGACTGTTGCGACACCCAATACCGGTGGTGCATGGGTGTGCCCCCAGCCACCACCAGCAAACCCTCGGGGTGTGAGACGGCCTGAAGCAGTGCGTTCCTTTGAGTGTCACCCAGCAGGCTGGCGTCTTTGCCACGGGCTTGGCGGTGCCAGCGTGTGTCCAGGCAGATGGCTGGCAAGGCGCCATCTGGCCCCAGTCCCCCTTGCCAGAACAACCCTGCCCCGCCGGCGTCGGCGGGCATCGACAGGTCGGCGGGCAGCGCCGGGTAAGGGCTCGAAAGCGGTGCACCGCGCAGCTGGTGGACAAACTGCCGGTGAAGGGCCAGCGACACCGCTTTGACGGGGGCGGGCACCCCGTGGCGGTGGGGCTTGTCATCACCATCGACGCCCAGGGCGTTGTTCCATGCGTAGTCGTGATCGTCCCAGGTCACCAGCAGACGTGCCGGGTCTCGTCGGCCCTCGAAACCACAGACCAATGCCTGAAATTCGGGCACAGCCCACTGGCGGGCGTAGCGCAGGTGCATCTCCTCGGCATACGCCTGCAGGCCTGTGACCGGATCGCGGCTGATGGTCTCGCGCCAGTCGGTGCCCGCCAGTCCCCAGTCCATGTAGATCTGGTCTCCCAGCAGCATCAGCACAGAGGGGGTTTCCGCCTGGATGCGTGTCCAGACAGGTTGATGCGGCACACGCACCGCGTCCATACAAGAGGTAAAGCAGATTTTCATACGCCCAATGCCAATAGAGGTGACAGCCAACACCCAGCGTAGGCGCAATTGCCCGGGGGATCAATCCGTGTGCATCCCATGTTCATGGCATGTGCCATGGGGCCGTTGTCTGCAAAGTGCGTTGGCCACCGCATCTGTCACACCGGTACCCGGTCAGGCGGGGTTCACCACAGCATTGGAGATCACATGTCACACTCAACTCGTCCCTGGCCCGCAGCTGCATCGCTGCTCACACTGTCTGCGCTGTCCACCTTGACGGCTTGTGGCGGCGGTTCTGACGCCACAGTGCCCCCAGCCCCTCCCCCCCTGCAACTGTCTGGAACGGTGGTGGGCAACGGTCCGGTCCGCAATGCGGTGGTCTGCGTTGACCTGAACGCCAATGCGGCCTGCGATGCCGGAGAGCCCGTTTCGGCCAAAACCGGTGCAGACGGGGCTTACGCCATCACGGTGGACACCGCCAAGGTCACAGAGGCCCAGGTGTTGGCGGCTTCTCTCATCGCCCCCCAAGTGCCTGGTACCTTGACCGACGGCAATGCCACCATCGACGCCGCTGACCTCACGGCGACCAACACCACAACGGCCTATGTGCTGCGGCAGGTGCCGGGCAAAGCGGGCCAGATCAACCCGCTGACCACCTTGCTGGCCACCGGTTTGACCGCGGGCATGACGGAAACGCTTGCGCGTGAGAACCTGGTGTTGCAACTGGGTCTCACGTCTGCCGCCAAGATCGACAACTACCAAGACGATGCACCCGTGTCACTCTCGACCGGTTGGGAGGAGTCGGCCCGCACCGCCGCACAGGTGGTGCGCGCGGCGCTGGAGGACGGCGTTTCGATCAGCGTGGGGGATCAAGTGGCTGCCGTCACAGAGGGGCAGGGTGACCTGCGCGGTCTCAGCTACACCGATTCAAACAATTACCGCTACAGCGATTTTCTGACCCAAGCCAAAGCGACGGGGGCGGCCCAGCGCTCGTTGACCGACCAACGCACTGGGCGTTCGACCGGTACCGCCATTCCCACCTCGACCTTGTACAACCAGGCTTTCCTGTCGCCCCAGGGCTGGACCCGGTGTGATGCGGCCGTTCCCATCAGGTCCACCAGCGGCTCTCCCGTTCGCTCGGTGTTCTGCAATGCACGCTCGACGTATGCCTACGGCACAGAGACCGATGTGTCTGGGCAAACCATGGGTGACGTGGTGACGCAACAGCAAACCCAAGCGGCCAATATCTTCAACGTGGGGGGCAGCAACACCGGCCTCGTGGCCGCGTTGGGCACGGCCAAGTTTCCGGCAGACAGCCGCTTGCGCGACAGCCTGACGGTCAACGCCACGCGCCCGATTTACATCAACAGCCTGAACACCGATGGCCGCCCACAGGCCGAGGCCGCCACGCTGGAGCAACTGATTGCCGCCAAGCCGGCCAGCGGTGTGACGTTGGCGAATGCGGGTGGCTCGTTGACCTTGGGTCTCAGCAGCGGGCCACTGAAGAACCTTCGTGTGGCGTTCACCGGCACCATCGATGCGACGTCCGGCACCGTGCAGTTTTACGACTGTGACCTGAACGCAGCCCAGACCGTTGCTTCCAACTGCGTGGCTGCGGAAAAAGGCACCTACAAAATCGAGACAGTCCACGGTGTGCGCGTGATGCGTTTTGCAGGTCACGCCGAAACCACCATGACCACCACCCGGCTGTACGTGGAAGTCAAGGCCAGCCAGCAAACCAATGCCGTGGCCTCCGGTGACTGGGTGTACCAGGCCCGCGAAGCCAAGCCGGGCAACAATGCCGACAATGTGACCCGGTCAAACCGGCTCAATGGCGCTGCTTGGCAAGCCATGAAATCCGCACTGGCCATTTGAGGGAGCAAACAAATGAAATCACTGAACATTCACACGGTTGTCACGGGCATTTTGCTGGCGACCTCGGGCGCGCTGTGGGCGCAGTCTGCAGCACCAGAGGCCGCCAAACCGGCCGAATTTCCTGCCGATGCCACGGTGCCTGCGGCCGCCGAACTGGCGGGCCTCTTGGCCAACAAGGTGTGGCACGCACAGTTTGCCAACGGGCAAAAGGTCCGCTACCAGTTCCGTGGCGACTACGTTTACATCGACCTCTCCCCGGGTGCCAGCGACACGGGCAACTGGCGAACCGAGGACGGGCGTTTGTGCGCGGAAATGCGTCGCTTTCCGTCGGGTTGCTCGGACACGCGCTTGGTGGGGGGCAACATCGTGATCCGACGTGTCGTCAACGGCGAGTTGGTGGTGATCGCCCCCAACTGAGTGGGCTGCCCGACTTGACCCCCCAAGCCATGACCCCAACACGCATCAGGGCGGCCGTGCTGGAAGACCAGCCGGCCACCCGCGAGCGCCTGGTGCAGGTCTTGCAGACCGCGGGCCAAGTGGACGTGGTGTTCGAGTGCGGGTCGGGCCAGTCCATGCTGGACTGGCTTGCCCGGCACCAACCCGATGTGCTATTGGTGGACTTGGGTTTGCCAGACATGCCCGGGCTCAACGTGATCGAATTCTGTCACCGCCTGTACCCGCTGACAGACATCATGGTCATCACCATGTTTGGTGATGAGGCCAACATGATGGCGGCTTTTGCGCAAGGCGCGCGGGGCTATTTGCTCAAGGACGGCTCCGAGCAAGACCTGGCCCGACACGTGCACGATTTGCACGCGGGGGGGTCGCCCATGACCCCTGTGATTGCGCGCCAGCTGCTGGCCCGCCTGGCCCCCACACTCCACGAACGACCGCCCAAGTCAGCCTTGCCTCAGCCGGGGGCCGTGGGCTTGTCGGACCGGGAGTTGGAGATCCTTTCTGCCTTGTCACGCGGCTACACCTATCAAGAGGTGGCGGGTTTGCTGGACATTTCGGTGCACACGGTGCAAACCCACGTGAAAAACACCTACGGCAAGCTGGACGTGCATTCACGTGCCGAAGCCGTGTTTGAGGCCCGGCAACTTGGGTTGCTCTGAGTCGCTGACCTCAGTCAACCAGCTGGTCGCGGGTGTTCACCACTGCCCGCTTTGCATGCGAATGGCCACTTCGCAGTCGTCAAAAATTTCGAGCTTGGCGATTTTCACGCGCACGCCGATCACGCCGGGCAGCTGCATCAGCCGGTGCGCCAGTTTGCCGATCAGCGTTTCCAGCAGGTTCACGTGTTCGGCCGTGCACTCGTCGATGATGATTTGCCGCACCTTGCGGTAGTCCAGCACGTGGTTGATGTCGTCGTCGGCGGGCAGCAGGGGCTGGGTGCCCTGGTTCAGCTCGGCGTCCACCTGAATGGGTTGGGGCGCGCATTTTTCTTGTTCCAGGATGCCCAGGTTGGCGTCGAAACGCAGGCCGGTCAACGTCAGGGTTTGGGTGCCGGTCTTGCTGCCGGGTGTGAAGGTGGTGGTCATGGCTGGGCCTGTACGGGGGGCGGGGTCATCAGGGAAAAGTCGCGGTCAAATTTCATCAGGTGCTGGCCGCCGTCCACCAGCAGCGTGGTGCCGGTGATGGCGCGGTTGTCCAGCGCAAAGGCCACGGTGGCGGCCACGTCGGCAGGGGTGGAGCTGCGGCCGAGGGGCGACAGGGTGTGCAGCGCTTCAAACTCGGCCTGGCTGAGCATGTGGCTGGTCAGCGTCAGGCCCGGGGCCACGCCGACCACCCGCACCTGCGGCGCCAAGGCCTGGGCCAGCAGGGTGTTGGCGGCTTCCAGCGCGGCTTTGGACAGGGTGTAGCTGAAAAAGTCGGGGTTGGGGTTCCACAGCTTCTGGTCAAGCAGGTTCACCACCACACCGGCCCGGGGTGGCGCGGGGCTGAGAGCCAGCCGGTGGGCGTGCAGGCACTGGGCCAGCACCACGGCGGCGGCGGTGTTGGCCGCTAGGTGGGTGTGCAGCGCGGCGTAACCAAAGGTGTGGGCGGTATCGTGTTCGAAGGTGCTGGCGCTGTTCACCACCGCGTCCACCGTGCCAAAGCGGGCCACCACGGCGGCCCACAGGGCGCGCACCGAGGTTTCGTCGGCCAGGTCGGCAAAAAAGGCATCAAATGTGCCGCTGGCGCTTGACTGGTGTGCACAGTCAGCAACGGTTTTCAGAGCGTCTTCGTGGGAGTTGCGGTAATGCACCGCCACGTTCCAGCCGCGCGCGGCCAAGTGCAGTGCCATGTCGCGGCCCAGGCGTTTGGCCGCGCCGGTGACCAGCACCGTGCGGCGGGCTTCAAGGAAAGTGGGGGGAGCAGGGTGGGGCATGGGTGTGTGGGGCGTTGGGCGAAAATGGGGCGGTGAACCAAGCACTCCACACGCCACACAGCATGCACACCCCCGAGGCCACGAGTTTAACGAGCGCCCTGTTTTTGCGCATGGCCCAGGCCTGCACCGACGCCGGGGGGTGGTTGCCTTTTGACCGCTTCATGGCCCTGGCGCTGTACGAGCCCGGCCTGGGCTACTACGCCAACGACCGCCCCAAACTCGGCCGCATGCCCCAGGCCCCCGGGGCCGGTGGTGCGGTGGTGGAGGGCAGCGATTTCGTCACCGCCCCCGAGTTGTCGCCCCTGTTTGGCCAGGCCATGGCGCAGCAGGTGGTGGATGCGTTGCAGGCCACCGGCACCCGCGAGGTGTGGGAGTTTGGCGCGGGCACGGGTGCTTTGGCTTTGCAAATATTGCAGCAAACAAATGAACACCATCAAGCGCTGGGTGGTTGTTTGATTCAAAAGTACACCATCGTGGATTTGTCGGGCAGCCTGCGCGAGCGCCAACAGCACACGCTGCGCGGGTTCGGCGGCCAGGTGGTGTGGGCCGACAGCCTGCCCGAGCACCTGCACGGCGTGGTGCTGGGCAACGAGGTGCTGGACGCCATGCCCGTCAAGTTGCTGGCCCGCCGGGGTGGTGAATGGTTTGAGCGCGGCGTGGTGCTGGCAGAGGGTGCCACCGGCTGGGCCTGGCAAGACCGGCCCACCCGCCTGCGCCCCCCCGTGGACGTGCCCGGCGACCACGACTACACCACCGAAATTCACCCCCAGGCCGAGGCCTTTTTGCGCACCTTGGCCGACCGGCTGGAGCGCGGGGCGGCGTTTTTCATCGACTACGGTTTCCCGGAGGCCGAGTTTTTCCACCCCCAGCGCGACACCGGCACCCTGGCCTGCCACCACCTGCACCGCATGGACGCCGACCCGCTGGTGCGCGTGGGCGAAAAAGACATCACCGCGCATGTGAACTTCACCGGCGCGGCCTTGGCCGCGCAAGACGCGGGCCTGGACGTGTTGGGTTACACCACCCAAGCCCGGTTTTTGTTCAACTGCGGCCTGGGGTCCCTGCTGGACGCGCTGCCCCACGACAACGCGGGCGTGGCCCAACGCGCCATGGCCAGCAAGCTGGTGAACGAGCATGAGATGGGCGAGCTGTTCAAGGTGCTGGCCCTGGCACCGGCGGGTAAAGCCGAGGGCTGGCTGCCCGTGGGCTTCACGGCGGGCGACCGCACCCACACGCTGTGAAGGCCGCGCTTTGATCCGCTGGATGCTGGTGATTTTTCTGGCGCTGGTGCTCATCAGCTGGTTCACGCCGCTGTTGCACAAGCTGGGGTTTGGCAAGTTGCCCGGCGATTTGCGGTTTCGCCTGTTCGGGCGCGAGTGGTTTTTGCCCATCACCACCACCCTCGTGCTGAGCATGCTGGCCAGCCTGGTGTCGCAATTGCTCTGACCCGCCCCTTGAAAACCCAGGTTGCGCCTTGATTTCAAGTACCCATGAGGGTATCAAAATGAACCAAACCAACGCCACTTCCGCCGATCTCAAACACGTGGTGTGCCCCCACTGCCACACCACCAACCGCGTTGCCACGGCAGACCTGGGTGCGGCACCCACCTGCGGCAAATGCCACCAGCCGCTGTTCACCGGCCACCCGCTGGCGCTGGACGAGGCTGGGTTTGCCCGCCACGTCAGCCGCAGCCACTTGCCTGTGTTGGTCGATTTCTGGGCCCCCTGGTGCGGCCCCTGCCGCCAGATGGCCCCGCACTTCGAGGCGGCGGCCCAGGTGTTGGAGCCGAACGTGCGCTTGGTGAAAGTCGACACCGAGGCGTGTCAGCAACTGGGCGCGCAGCTCAACATCCGCAGCATTCCCACGCTGGCGCTGTTTGTGGGCGGGCGCGAAGTGGCCCGCCAGCCCGGTGCCATGGGGCAGGCCGACATCGTGCGTTGGGTGCGTTCGCACCTGTGAGCGCCCACCCCGGCAGCGCCGCACCGCAATAATCGGCGCATGGTCAGAAAATCCACCCTCAGCCCATCACCCGCTCCCGCACCTGAAACCCCACAAGGGCTGGGGCAGCGGGGTGGGGTCAAGCGCATCCAAATGGCCGACATTGCCCGCATGGCGGGGGTGTCCACGGCCACGGTGTCGCGGGCGCTCAGCGGCAGCCCGCTGATTCAGCAGGACACCCGCGAACGCATTGCCGACCTGGCCCGCTCGCTGAACTACCGCGTCAACGCCAGTGCGGCCAGCCTGCGGCGCAAAGACATTTCCACGGTGGGTGTGGTCATGCTCGACAACGTGGAACGCCCCATACAAGCCGCGTCAGACCCGTTCATCATGTCCATGGTGGCCTGTCTGGCCGATGCGCTTGCCGAACGCGGCCAAGACATGCTGCTGGCCCGCTACGGCCACAACCGCATGGACCAGCTGCCCGACCTGGTGGAAACCGGGCGCGTGGCGGGGCTCATCGTCATGGGCCAGTGGTCGTGGCACGACCAGCTCAACGCCATGGCCCGCCGGGGTGTGCCCATGGCCGTGTGGGGTGCGGCGGTGCCCGGCACCCTGTATGCCGTGGTGGGCAGTGACAACGAGACCGGGGGCTACCTGGCCACCCGCCACCTGATTGACCAGGGCTGCCAGCGCATCGCCTACCTGGGCGATTTGCAGCACCCCGAAGCCGCCCTGCGCCACCAGGGCTACCTGCGTGCCCTGCGCGAAGCGGGCCACACGCCGCGCGACATCTGGCAAAAGCCCATTTTGTTTGCCGCGCCCAGCCTGAACGGCATCGTGGACGAGTGGGTGGCCGAAAACGCCATGCCCGACGGCGTGTTCGTGTCCAGCGACCTGGCCGCCATGGGGCTGGTGCGGGCCTTGTCGGCCCATGGGCTGGGCGTGCCCACCGATGTGCGCCTGGTGGGCTTTGACGACATCGCCTTGGCCGAACACTTCCACCCCTCGCTCACCACCGTGCGCCAGTCCATGGCCACTGCGGGGCCTGCCCTGGTGCAGATGCTGGCCGACCAGTTGCAAGGCATGCACCGCAGCCCGTTGGTGTTGCCCGCCGAACTGATCGTGCGCGAAAGCTCGTTGCCCCCACGGGGCTGACCTTCTCCCCTCTGGCTGGATTGCAGCGCCCGGGGCCCCAGTGGCCCCGGGCGCTGCCGCATGGGCGTTCATCAACTGACGTGCAAACATTTGCATATCACGTCATTTTTGTGATTTCAATCGGGGTCTTCTGCATTGTCATCAAACGGCAACGGAAAAACAGACAGTTCTTTGAGTAAAAAAACCCATAAAAAACAATGTTTTATCAAGTAAATCGCCTTGATGAAATCGTTATTTCAAAAAACTGAAACTTTGTTACTCGGGAAAACCCCAGTTTGTAAACGTTTGCAATTTATATCCAATGCGACAGCCGAACAGGTGAAAGGCGCATCCCACACCTGTCCTGCCATTCATTGCCCCTTACAACTGGAGAATCCCATGACCCCCGTGTTCAAGACCCTGACCGTTGCTTCCTTGTTGGCCTGCGCTTCTTACGCCCAAGCCGCTGTGTCGTTCGATGCCAACCTCGAACTCGACACCACCCACAAAAACAAAATTTCCGCGCCCAACACCAACGCACGCGCCGGTGGCGTGGACATGGGTGGCCGCGTGGAACTGAACGCCGGTGCCAAACAAGCCAACGGCGACGCTTACGTGGCCGCCCGCGCCAGCCTGCTGCTGCAAAAGTCCGGTGGTGCTGCCACCGACGACATGTGGGTGCAATTCGGCAACAGCGGCGGTGACGTCAAGCTGGGCCGTTTTGAAGCCATGGACCTCTTCCCCCTGGGCAAAGACACCGTCATTGCCGATGACAGCGGCATGTACGCCGGTTACCGCGCCAACAACCTGCGCGGCCGTTTCGGCAGCGGTGCTTTCCACGGCGCGTTCGGTGTGAACGCTGGCAGCGCTGTGCGTTTCGAACTGGGCTTGGTCGAGACCAAAGACGCCGGTGCCGCCAAAGGTGTGCGCCCTGCGGTGACGTTCAACGCCGGTGCGTTGACCCTGCGCGGCGGTGTCGAGTCTGTGAAGGTCAACGGCGTCAACGGCACCCAGACCGGTGTGGGCCTGTCCGCTGGCTTTGCCCTGAACAAAGACGCTTCCGTTAACGTGAACTACGCCAAGAAGAAGGACGACAAGTCCTTCGGCGTGAACGCCACCATCGGCGCAGCCGGTCTGGGTTTGATCCAGTCCAACGGCGCGGGCACCCTGAAGTCCACCATCGTGTATGCGGCCTACAGCCTGCCGCTGATGGGTGTGAAAGGCGCAACTGTCACCCCCGCCTTCAGCTACGCCAAGGCACCCAAGGGCATGGACGACCAGTTGTCCCTGCGCGTGCGCATCAACTACGCCTTCTGATCGAGGGTTTTTTCAGAGTTTCTTCAAGGTCCGCTGAACAAGCGTTGGGGCGGTCAGAGTGTTCTGACCGCCCCTTTTTTTTGCCAGCGACGCGCTGGTGGCAAGGCAAAATCCCTTTCAGTTGTCAACCTGTCAAACCCCCACATGACCACCACCCCACAGCCCACGTCTTTCGTTTCTGGTGCCCGCTTGCTGGCCGACGTGGGGGGCACCAATGCCCGATTTGCCTGGACCACGGGCCAAGGCGCCCCCATCGAACACGTGAAAGTGCTGCCCTGCGCGGAGCACCCCACTTTGCAGGCGGCCATGCGCGCCTACCTGGACGGCCTGGCGCCCCTGGGGTTGGGCCAGCCCGCGCACGCGGCCATTGCCATTGCCAACCCCATCACCGGCGACCAGGTCAGCATGACCAACCACCACTGGTCGTTTTCGCAGGCCGCTGTGAAAGCCGAGTTCGGCCTGCGCAACCTGCGCCTGCTCAACGATTTCACCGCCCTGGCGCTGGCCTTGCCCGCCTTGCCCGCCCACGAACTGCACCCGGTGGGTGGCGGCCCCGCCCGGCCTGACGCGCCCATGGCCTTGATTGGCGCGGGCACGGGCCTGGGGGTGTCGGGCCTGGTGCCCGATGGCCACGGCGGCTGGGTGCCGCTGCAAGGCGAGGGCGGGCACGTCACCCTGCCTGCCACCACCGAGCGCGAGCGCCTGGTGGTGGACGGCTTGGCGCGGCGCTACGGCCATGCATCGGCCGAGCGGGCCGTGTGTGGCCAGGGCCTGTTTGACACCTACACCCTGCTGTGCGCGGCCGATGGCGTTGCCCAGCCCGCGTGCACCACCCCGGCCGAGGTGACGACCGCGGCGCTGAACGGCACGGGCAACGGTGCCGAGCCCCAGGCGCTGGAGGCGTTGAACCTGTTCTGTGCGTTCCTGGGCACGGTGGCGGGCAACCTGGCGCTCACCCTGGGGGCGCACGGGGGGGTGTTCATTGGCGGTGGCATCGTGCCCCGGCTGGGCGTGTGGTTTGACACGTCGCCGTTTCGCGCCCGTTTCGAGGCCAAAGGCCGCTTCACCCCGTTTTTGCAGGCCATGCCGGTGTGGGTCATCACCTCGCCCCAGTCGCCCGCGCTGCTGGGGGCGGCCCGCGCGCTCGATGGCGTGGCCTGAAAAAGGCGACCGTGGCACAAAAACCGGGTTTTCCCCGATGACCGAGTTCATTAATTAATGAAAAATTAATGAACTCGGGGTGTGGTGCTGTTCACCGTCCCCGGGCCCATCATCCCCAACGGAGACACACACATGAAGTTGAACCGCCTGCTCACCGCCGCTTTGGCCGCCGTCGCCCTGAACTCTGCCTTTGCTGGCGAAGTGGAAGTGCTGCACTACTGGACCTCGGGCGGCGAGGCCAAGTCCGCCGCCGAACTGAAAAAAATCATGCAGGCCAAGGGCCATGTGTGGAAAGACTTTGCTGTGGCCGGTGGTGGTGGTGACAACGCGGCCACCGTGCTGAAAAGCCGTGTGGTGTCGGGCAACCCCCCGTCCGCCGCCCAAATCAAGGGCCCTGCCATTCAAGAGTGGGCGGCCGAAGGCGTGTTGGCCAACCTCGACGCCGTGGCCAAAGCCGAAAACTGGGACACCCTGTTGCCCGGCGTGGTGGCCAGCGTGATGAAGCACAAAGGCACCTACGTGGCAGCGCCCGTGAACGTGCACCGCGTGAACTGGGTGTGGGCCAACCCCGATGTGCTGAAAAAAGCCGGTGTGGCCAGCATGCCCAAGAACTACGAAGAGTTTTTTGCCGCCGCCGACAAAATCAAAAAAACCGGCCTGATCGCCGTGGCCCACGGTGGCCAGAACTGGCAAGACTTCACCACGTTTGAAAGCGTGGTGTTGGGCGTGGGCGGTGCCAAGTTCTATCAAGACGCACTGGTCAAGCTCGACGGCAAGGCCCTGGCCAGCCCCACCATGACCAAGTCGCTGGAAACCTTCCGCAAAATCAAGGGCTACACCGACGCAGCCGCCCCTGGCCGCGACTGGAACCTGGCCACCGCCATGGTCATGCAGGGCAAGGCAGGCTTCCAGTTCATGGGTGACTGGGCCAAGGGCGAGTTCATTGCGGCGGGCAAAGCCCCTGGCAAAGACTTCCTGTGCGCCGCCGCACCCGGCACCGCCAACGCGTTCACGTTCAACGTGGACTCGTTCGCCATGTACAAGCTGAAAGACGCCGGTGCCCAAAAGGCCCAGGGCGACCTGGCCGCTGCCATCATGAGCCCCGCCTTCCAGGAAGTGTTCAATCTGAACAAGGGCTCCATTCCCGTTCGCCTGAACATGGACATGGCCAAGTTCGACGACTGCGCCAAGCTCTCCAGCAAAGACTTTGTGGACACCGCCAAAACCGGCGGCCTGGTGCCTTCCGTGGCCCACGGCATGGCCATCAGCCCAGCGGCCGAAGGCGCCATCAAAGACGCTGTGAGCCAGTTCTGGAACGACGACAAGATCAGCGTGGCCGATGCGCAGAAGAAGATCGCTTCTGCCGCCATGACCAAATAAGCCCTCTGTTCTGAGGCCCCCTGCTGCCCCCACCCGGTTCCGGGTCGGCGGGCGGTTTTCCACTCCCTGTTCAGGTGCCTGCCATGAGCCGAACTTTCGAGACGGTGCTGCCCAAGCTCGTCATTGCACCGGGTTTTGTGCTCGGGTTTGCCTTCATTTACGGGCTGATGATCTGGAACGGCGTGTTGTCCCTGACGGCGTCGCGCATGTTGCCCAACTACGAGACCTTCGTGGGGTTGGAGCAGTACGCCAAGCTCTGGGAAATGGACCGCTGGTGGCTGGCGCTGAAAAACCTGGGGGTGTTCAGCGTGTTGTACGTGGGTGGCTCCATGCTGATTGGCATGGCCCTGGCCATTGTGCTGGACCAGAAAGTGCGCGCCGAAGGCACGCTGCGCACCGTTTATTTGTACCCCATGGCGCTGTCGTTCATCGTGACCGGCACCGCCTGGAAGTGGATGCTCAACCCCAGCCTGGGGCTGGAAAAGCTCATGCACGACCTGGGCTGGACCAGCTTCACGTTTGACTGGCTGGTGCAGGGCGACACCGCCATTTACTGCGTGGTGATTGCCGGCATCTGGCAAAGCGCCGGGTTTGCCATGGCGCTGTTTTTGGCCGGGCTGCGCGGCATTGACGACAGCATCATCAAGGCCGCGCAGATTGACGGTGCCAGTCTGCCGCGCATTTACTGGCGCGTGATATTGCCCATTCTGCGGCCCGTGGTGTTCTCCACCATCATGGTGTTGTCGCACCTGTCCATCAAGAGTTTCGATTTGGTGATGGCCCTCACCGGCGGTGGCCCCGGCTTCTCGACCGACGTGCCAGCCACCTTCATGTACGTGATGAGCTTCACCCGGGGGCAGATTGGCCTGGGCGCCGCCAGCGCCACCATGATGCTGGCCACCGTGGCCGCCATCGTGGTGCCTTACCTATACAGCGAACTGCGGAGCAAACCCCATGACCGCTAAAACCCTGCCCCAACAACTGTCCCGGTGTGCGGTGTACGCCGTCTTGCTGGTGGCGGCCGCCTTCTTTCTGGCGCCGCTGTATGTGATGCTGGCCACCTCGTTCAAAGACGCCGACGAAATCCGCCAGGGCAACCTGCTGAGCCTGCCCGGCAGCCTGAACTTTGACGCCTGGCGCGCCGCCTGGAGCGAGGCCTGCACCGGCACCGACTGCCGGGGCCTGAAGCCCTTTTTCTGGAACTCGGTGCTGATGGTGGTGCCCGCGGTGCTCATCTCCACCCTGTGGGGGGCCATCAATGGTTACGTGCTGAGCCTGTGGAAGTTCAAGGGCAGCGAGTTGCTGTTTGGCTTCATGCTGTTCGGCGTGTTCATGCCCTTTCAGGTGGTGCTGCTGCCCATGAGCCAGATTCTGGGCTGGCTGGGCATTTCCAGCTCAGTGGGCGGGCTCATCCTGGTGCACTGCCTGGCCGGGTTGGCGGGCACCACGCTGTTCTTTCGCAACTACTACGCCGCCATTCCCAAAGAGCTGGTGAACGCCGCGCGCATTGACGGCGCGGGCTTCTGGCGCATCTTTTTCCGCATCATCGTGCCGCTGTCCACGCCCATCGTCATGGTCACGCTGATCTGGCAGTTCACCAACATCTGGAACGACTTCCTGTTTGGCGTGGCCTTCAGCGGTGCCGACAGCAAACCCATCACCGTGGGCCTGAACAACATGGTCAACACCACCAGCAGCGTCAAGGCCTACAACGTGGACATGGCCGCCGCCGTCATCGCGGGGCTGCCCACCATGCTCATTTACGTGCTGGCTGGCCAGTACTTCGTCAAAGGCCTGACGGCCGGTGCCGTCAAAGGCTGAACACGCTCAAGGAAGAACACCCATGGCATCCGCACTGCACATTCAAGGCATTCGCAAAACCTTCGGCAAGGCCGACAAAACCGTCGAAGTGCTGAAAAAAATCGACATCGACGTGGCCCCGGGCGAGTTCCTCATCCTCGTCGGCCCCTCGGGCTGCGGCAAAAGCACGCTGCTCAACATCATTGCCGGCCTGGAAGACCCCACCGAAGGCGCCATCCGCATCGGTGACCGCAACGTGGTGGGCGTGCCCCCCGCGCAGCGCGACATTGCCATGGTGTTCCAGAGCTACGCGCTCTACCCCACCATGAGCGTGGCCGACAACATCGGCTTCGCGCTGGAAATGCGCAAGGTGCCCAAGCCAGAGCGCGACAAACGCATTGGCGAGGTGGCGGCCATGCTGCAAATCGAGCACCTGCTGGACCGCCGCCCCGCGCAGCTCAGCGGTGGCCAGCGCCAGCGTGTGGCCATGGGCCGTGCCCTGGCCCGCCAGCCGCAGCTGTTTCTGTTTGACGAACCGCTGAGCAACCTCGACGCCAAGCTGCGCGTGGAAATGCGCGCCGAAATCAAGCGCTTGCACCAGGCCAGCGGCATCACCAGCGTGTACGTCACGCACGACCAGATCGAGGCCATGACCCTGGGCAGCCGCATCGCCGTCATGAAGGGCGGCGTGCTGCAACAGCTGGGCACGCCCGACGACATTTACAACCGCCCCGCCAACACTTACGTGGCCACGTTCATCGGTTCACCCACCATGAACTTGATAGCTGGAAAGGCAATGAGGACAAGCGATGGGGCCTGTTTCGGCATCAAAAATGCCGACCTGCCCCTGGTGTGCCCCACCCAGGCCGGAGCGGCCACCCTGCTGGGCCTGCGCCCCGAGCACCTGAGCTTTGACGACGCCGCCCCCTGGCGCGGCGTGGTGAGCGTGGTCGAGCCCACCGGGGCCGACACCTACGTGGTGGTCAACACCGACGCGGGCGACGTGACGGTGCGCACCGCGCCCCAGCTGGCCGTGCGCCCCGGCGAACGCGTGGGCCTGGCCGTGCAGGCCAGCCACGCCAGCTGGTTCGACGAGGCCAGCGGCCAGCGCGTGGGCTGACCGCGCCCCCCTTCCTGCACCCCAAAGACCACCGCCGCAGGGGGGCGCAATGTTGGAGAATGGACGCCGAGCCACTCCACGCCTTCACGCCCCACCATGACCGACACCCAACTGGGCCGCTACCACCTCATCCGCGTGTTGGGGCAGGGTTCCATGGGCATCGTGTACGAGGCCCGCGATCCCCACCTTGACCGCAGCGTGGC
This sequence comes from Burkholderiaceae bacterium, assembly GCA_049653005.1. Taxonomy (GTDB): domain Bacteria; phylum Pseudomonadota; class Gammaproteobacteria; order Burkholderiales; family Burkholderiaceae_C; genus UBA2334. Next base: position 25,384 of record JBASFL010000016.1, read on the forward strand.
CGTGAAAACCGCCCGCACCCGCGACTTGCCCGCCGACCAGGCCGCCGTTTACGAACGCCGCTTCCTGACCGAAGCCCGCTCGGCCGCCCGCTTGCGCCACCCGTCCATCGTCAGCGTGTTCGACGCGGGCAAAGACGGCGAGTTGACGTATTTGGTGATGGAGCTGGTGGACGGCGTGAACCTCAAGCACTGCCTGAACAACGGCGTGCGTTTCACCCCCGCCGGTGCCGGGCGGCTGGTGTGGTCGGTGCTCAACGGGCTGGAGCACGCGCACGAGCAGCGCGTTATCCACCGCGACGTGAAGCCCGAAAACGTGCTGCTTGATCGGTCCGGCCTGGCCAAGCTCACCGACTTTGGCATCGCCAAGCTGCTGGAGTCCGACACGGACAACGGCACGCAACTGGCCGGTTTGTCCATCGGCACCCCCCGCTACATGAGCCCCGAGCAGGTGCGCGGCCTGCCCGTGGACACCCGCACCGATCTCTACTCCGTGGGCGTGCTGTTGTTTGAGCTGCTCACCGCTACCACACCTTTCGATGGGGCCAACCACTTGGCGGTGGCCTCGCAAATCTTGCACGACCCGGCCCCGCCGCCGTCCGCCCGCGCGCCCGGTGTGTCGCCCGCGTTGGACGCCTTGGTGGCCAAGGCCCTGGCCAAGTCACCGACCGACCGCTTCCAAACCGCTGAGGCCTTCCGTCACGCATTGGCCGACGTGCTGGGCCCACACGCCTTGCAACCGGCCGAAGCCGAGTGGGGTGCCGAGCCCGCCCTGGCCCTGGTGGAGCCCGATGCCGCGCCCATCCTGCGCTGGCTGTTTGCCCAGGCCCGCGTCACCCACCCGGCGGCCCCCGTGCCCCCGGCCGTGTCGGCGTTGCCCGATGTGAGCGTGGGCGAGAGCGATGACACCGTGGCGGCCCGTCCCACCTTGCCGCTGCACCCCGTGGCCGCCCTGGAGCCTGTGCCCGCCGCCAGCCCCGACGCGTGGGAGGGCACCCGCGTGGCCCAGCTCGAAGCCCCCCACCAGCCCCAGGTGGACAACGC
>JBASFL010000017.1:0-23349 GCA_049653005.1 Burkholderiaceae bacterium
TGGCCGAGCAGCCCCGCGAACTGGTGGTGTGCAACCGCACCGCCGCCAAGGCCGAGGCCCTGGTGGCCAGCCACGCGGCCCATGCCGCGCATCACAAATGCGAGCTTAAAAGCCATACCAGTCAAGCGCTGGAAGGTGTTTTTGATGTGGTTTTGAACGCCACGGCCAGCAGCCTGGGCGGCGGCGATGTGCCCGCCCCGGCCAGCGTGTTGCGCCCCGGTGCGCTGGTGGTGGACATGATGTACGGCCCAGCCGCCCAGCCCTTCCTGGCCTGGGCCGCCCAGCACGGGGCCACCGGGCGCGACGGCCTGGGCATGCTGGTGGAACAAGCGGCGGCGGCCTTTGAGCTGTGGCGCGGCGTGCGCCCACCCGGGTCGCAGGTGCTGGCCGAGTTGTCGGCCCTGCTGGCCAGCCCCAAGGCCTGAACCCCAAGGCACCGGCGCATGAAGCTGTCGCGGGCGTTGTCGTTTGCAGGGCGCTGGCTGCTGTGGGTGGTGGCGGTGGCGCTGGGGCTGCAGCTGTTTTTTGCCGGGCGCATCGCGCTGATGGCGTGGGTCAACCCCGAAAGCACCGCCTTCATGCGCTCCGAAGCCTGGCGGCGCGCCAACGAAACGGGCGGCGGCCCCCAACGCCCGTGGGCACAGCAGTGGGTGGACGCCACCCGCATCTCCGGCCACCTGAAACGCGCCGTGATTGCCTCGGAAGACGACGGGTTTGCCCAGCACCCCGGTGTGGACTGGGCCGCCATGGAGTCCGCCTGGGCGCGCAACCAAAAGCGCGAGGCCCAAGCCCAGAAAAAAGGCAGCGACAAACCGGTGAAAGTGGTGGGCGGGTCCACCATCACCCAGCAACTGGCCAAAAACCTGCTGCTGTCGGGCGAACGCCACCTGGCGCGCAAGGGGCAGGAACTGGTGCTGGCCTTCTTGCTGGAAGCCTTCCTGAGCAAAGAGCGCATCCTGGAGATTTACCTCAACAGCGTGGAGTGGGGCGACGGCGTGTTCGGGGCCGAGGCCGCTGCGCAGCGCTACTTCGGTGTGTCGGCCAAAGCGCTGAGCGCCGAGCAGGCCGCCCGCCTGGCCGTGATGTTGCCCGCGCCGAAGTTTTTCGAGCGCCGCCCCACCTCGCCCTACCTGAACCGGCGCACCGCCACCATCCTGGCGCGCATGAACGCGGCGCAAGTGCCATGAAACCGGCTGCCCGCGTGTTTGGGTGGCTGTTGCTGGGTTTTGTGCGCCTGCTCACCGGGGCACAGGCGCGTTGGTTGGGGTGCCCGCCCAAGGCCGAGCAGCGCATTTACTTTGCCAACCACCAAAGCCATGCCGACCTGGTGATGATCTGGGCCGCCCTGCCGCAAGAGCTGCGCGGCATCACCCGCCCCATTGCCGCCAAAGACTACTGGACGGCCAGCCCCCTGCGCGCCTGGATCACCCGCGAGGTGTTCCACGCCATTTACGTGGACCGCAGCCGCAGCGACAAAACCGAGGGCGACCCGCTGGAGCCCCTGGTGGACGCACTGCACAAGGGCGACTCCATCATCCTGTTCCCCGAAGGCACACGCGGCCACACCGGCGAACCGCAGGCGTTCAAGGCCGGGCTGTACAACCTGGCCCGCCAATTCCCCGGGGTGGTGCTGGTGCCCGCGTGGATACACAACGTGCAACGCCTCATGCCCAAAGGTGAGGTGGTGCCCGTGCCCATGCTGTGTTCGGTCACCTTTGGCGAGCCCATGGCGCTGGGGCCTGACGAAGACCGCAGCGCTTTCCTGGCCCGCGCCCGCGAGGCCGTGCTGGCCCTGCGCGACCGTTGAGCCCGCGCCGAACCCGACCCCACCCCCATGAACCGCTTTTTGCGCAGCCTCACCCCCGACCAGCAAATCAGCCTGCTGTTTGTGGCCGTGTTTGGTGCGCTGCTGCTGGCCAGCTGCGTGGTGTTTCTGCTGTCGCTGCGCGAGCGCCCACACCACAGCGATGCCTGGTGGGACGGCCTGCGCAGCGCCCGCGCCGGGGTGCGCCGCTCGTGGCTGATGGGGGGCGTGTTCTGGCTGGCGTGGGCGTCAGGGCCGCTGGCATCGGTGTGGCTGTTTGCGTTCGTGTCGCTGCTGACGCTGCGTGAATTTATAAGCCTCACACCCACCCACCGCACAGACCACAAGGCTTTGGTGCTCTTGTTTTTTGGCGTGCTGCCCATGCAATATGCGCTGGTGGCCACCCAGCAATTCAACCTGTTTTCGGTGTTCATCCCGGTGTACATGTTCCTGGCGGTGCCGGTGGTGAGTTGCCTGGGCAACGACCCCCACCGGTTTCTGGAGCGCAACGCCAAGCTGCAATGGGGCACCATGGTGTGTGTGTATGGCCTGAGCCATGTGCCCGCGCTGCTGTGGCTGGGCTTTCCCGGCTTTGAGGGCCGCAGCGCATTTTTGGTGTTTTTCCTGGTGGCGGTGGTGCAAACGTGCATGGTGCTGCAACACGTGGCCAGCCGCTGGCTGCGCCGCCCGCCCACGCTGCCCCAGATCAGCAACGGGTTCAACTGGCGCAGCTGGGCCATTGGCGTGGGCGGCGGCGCCCTGCTGGGTGCGTTGCTGGCGGGCACCACACCGTTCAAACCCGGGCGAGCGTTTGCCATGGCGGGGGTGGCCTGTGTGGCCGCCACGCTGGGCCACCTGGTGATGAAGGCCATCAAACGCGACCGGGGCGTGCCCCACTGGGGCCTGCAAACCCAGGGCGTGACAGGGGCCAGTGGCCTGCTCGACCGCGTGAGTGCGCTGGCCTTTGCGGCACCGGTGTTTTTTCAATCCGTCCGCTGGACATTTGGGGTGTGAACCATGCGCATACTGGGCATTGACCCCGGCCTGCTGACCACGGGCTTTGGCGTGATCGACAGCGACGGGGGCCAGCTGCGCTACGTGGCCAGCGGCACCATCACCACCAAACACCTCGACAGCCGCCTGCTGCCCCAGCGGCTGAAGGTGCTGTTCGATGGCATTGGCGAGGTGGTGCAGCGCTACGAGCCCGACATCTCGGCCTGCGAAATCGTCTTCGTCAACGTGGACCCGCAGGCCACCCTGAAACTCGGCCAGGCGCGCGGCGCCTGCCTGACCGCGCTGGTGGCCCGGGGGCTGGACGTGAGCGAATACACCGCCCTGCAAATGAAAAAAGCCGTGGTGGGCCACGGCAAGGCCGCCAAGTCACAGGTGCAGGAAATGGTGCGCCGCCTGCTGCAACTGCCCGGCCTGCCCGGCACCGACGCGGCCGACGCCCTGGGCCTGGCCATCACCCACGCGCAAGTCAGCCGCTCGATGCAGGCCATCGCGAAGGTGACCGATTTGAATGCCCGTGTGAGTGCGGCGTACAAAGCCGGGCGGAGTTACTGAGCGCCTTGCCGCGCAGCGGACAAGGCAACACTCAATTCACCAGCGCGGCGTAAACCAGGTTGCGGAACAAGGCTCGGTACTGCTCGCGCTGGTTGGGGGCTTGCACCATCAGGATGCCGAACAGGTCCAGCGCAGGGTCCACAAAAAACGAGGTGCCCGCAATCCCGCTCCAGTGGTAGGTGCCCACCGAACCGGGAACGGGTGACTGGCCCAGGGCCGTGCGCACCGCAAACCCCAGCCCAAACCCATGCCCCGGGGGCAACAAGGTGCCCATGGCGGGCATGGGCCCCAGGTGGTCGGCGGTCATGAACGCCACGGTTTGGGGGCTGAGCAGCCGCACACCGTCCAACTCGCCGCCGTTCAACAGGCATTGCAGAAACCGCGCGTAATCGGCGGCGGTGGACACCAGCCCACCACCACCGGCCTCCATGGCGGGCACACGGCGCGGGTCCAGCACCCGCAGGGGAATGCCACCGTCCGGGTCGTGGGCCAACGGCTCGGCAATGCGGTGGTGGTGCTCGGGCAACACGGCAAAACCGGTGTCTTGCATCCCGAGCGGGGCAAGAATGGCTTGGTGCAGGTACTGGCCCAGCGGCTGGCCGGTGACGACCTCCAGCAAGCGGCCCAACACGTCGGTGGCGCGGCTGTATTCCCACACCGTGCCCGGCGGGTACATCAGCGGCAGGGCCGCGAGTTGTGCAGAAAAGGCGGCGTTGGTGCGCTCTCGCGAGGCAATTTGCACTTGCGCGTACTGGCGCTGCACGGGTGCGCTGCCCAAAAATTCGTAGGTGAAGCCCGCCGTGTGGCGCAGCAAGTCTTGCACCGTGGCGGGCTGGGCCACCGGCCGCAGCTGCACCACACCGTCCACCTCCACCGCCACGGGGGTGGCCGCAAACTCGGGCAACCAGCGGGTGATGGGGTCGGACAACAGCAGCGCGCCCTGCTCCACCAGCATCATGGCGGCCACCGACACCAGCGGCTTGGTCATGGAGTAAATGCGGAACAGCGCATCGGGCGCCATCGGTGTGGCGTGTGCCGGGTCCAGCCGGCCCAAGCTGTCACACACGGCAAAGCGCCCGTGACGGGCCACCACCATCACCGCACCGGGCAGTCGCTGGCGGTCGATTTCAGACTGGAAGGCGGCGCGCAGGCGCCCCAGACGCTGGGGGCAAAACCCCAGCTCGGCGGGCGGGGCCAGGGCGGGTGCGTCAGCGGCCATGTCAGAGCAAGCGCTCCAGAATCAGCACACCAAAGAAACCGATGGCGGCCAGCACCGCCCATTTCATGATTTTCAGCCCCAGCGTGCGGTACCTCACCTGGCCGGTGGCCACGTAAAACACAAAGCTGGCGACCACGCCCAGCAACAGCAGCAACATGGTCCAGCGAAAAATCAGCATGGCACGGGGCTTTCAGTGGGGCGGGAGGGCCGGGAACAGGATCACCAGGCGGGCATCAAGCTGTCAAAACCCGGGGGGGCCTGGCGCACGTCGTTGAAGCTGACCTCTTCGTAGGCATCGGGGCGGCTCAGCAGTTCGCGCAGCAGCTTGTTGTTCAGGCCGTGGCCCGAGCGGAAAGCGCTGTAGGTGGCCAGCAGCGGGCGCCCCACGATGTAGAGGTCGCCCATGGCGTCGAGGATTTTGTGTTTCACAAACTCGTCGGCGTAGCGCAGGCCGTCGGCGTTGAGCACCTTGTAGTCGTCCATCACAATGGCGTTGTCCAGCCCACCGCCCCGGGCCAGGCCGTTGGCACGCATCATTTCCACGTCTTTGGTGAAGCCAAAGGTGCGGGCACGGGCGATTTCGCGGGCGTATTGGCCCCCGCCCAAATCAAACTCCACCCGCTGCCCCGTGGCGCCCACGGCGGGGTGGTCAAACTCGATTTCAAAAATGAGCTTGTAGCCGTGGTGCGGCTCCAGGCGCGCCCATTTCAGGTTCGCGCCCTCGCCTTCGCGCACTTCCACGGGTTTGGTGATGCGGATGAAACGCCGGGGCGCGTCCTGTTCGACCACGCCCGCGCTTTGCAGCAGGTACACAAACGAGGCGGCCGAGCCGTCCAGGATGGGCACCTCTTCGGCCGTGATGTCGATCAACAGGTTGTCCAGCCCCAGACCGGCGCAGGCCGACATGAGGTGCTCCACCGTCAACACCCGCGCATCGCCCTTGGACAGGGTGGACGCCAAGCGTGTGTCGGTGACCGAACCGGCCGTCACCGGGATGTCCACCGGGTGGGGCAAGTCCACCCGCCGGAACACGATGCCGGTGTTGGCCGGGGCCGGGCGCAGGGTCAACTCCACCCGCTGGCCGCTGTGCAGACCCACGCCCACGGCGCGGGTCATGGCTTTCAAGGTGCGTTGTTTGAGCATGACCCGATTTTAGTTTTCCACCCTCAGTCGGCTTGCTTGCGCAGGAAAGCGGGAATCTCAAAGTCGTCCATGCCACCGGCCGACAACGCATCCACCTTGGCGGTGGCCTGGGTGCGGTTGGTGCGCCACACGCTGGGCACCGACATGCTTTGGTAGTCGGGCGTGCTCGAAGAACCCTGGCCCACGCTGGTCAAGCTGGGCATGTTGCCCCCTAAGCCCATGCTGGGGTTGTGGATGGGCATGTTGTCGGTGCCGGTGCGCAGCACTTGCAGCGGGGGCGCGGTGCGGCGGGCGGCGTTTTGTTTGTTCAGGCCGGTGGCCACCACGGTGACGCGGATGGCGTCGCCGAGTGTGTCGTCGTAAGCCGCGCCGTAGATGACGTGGGCGTCTGGCGAGGCATAGGCGTTGATGGCGCTCATGGCTTGCTTGGACTCGCTCAGCTTCAGGCTGCCCTTCGATGCCGTCACCAGCACCAGCACGCCTTTGGCCCCCTTCAGGTCCACACCTTCCAGCAGCGGGCAGGCCACGGCTTGCTCGGCGGCCAGGCGGGCGCGGTCGGGGCCGGTGGCCGTGGCGGTGCCCATCATGGCTTTGCCAGGCTCTCCCATGACGGTGCGCACGTCTTCAAAGTCAACGTTCACGTTGCCGTATTCGTTGATGATTTCGGCAATGCCGCCCACGGCGTTTTTCAGCACGTCGTTGGCGTGGCCAAAGGCTTCGTCCTGGGTGATGTCGTCGCCCAGCACTTCCAGCAGCTTTTCGTTCAGCACCACGATGAGCGAATCGACGTTCTCTTCCAGCTCTTTCAGGCCGCTGTCGGCGTTGCCCATGCGGCGGCTGCCTTCCCACTCGAAGGGCTTGGTGACCACGCCCACGGTGAGAATGCCCATTTCCTTGGCCACGCGGGCGATCACGGGGGCTGCACCGGTGCCGGTGCCGCCGCCCATGCCGGCGGTGATGAACAGCATGTGTGCGCCTTCGATGGACGCGCGGATGTCGTCAATCGCGGCCTCGGCGGCTTCGCGGGCCTTGTCGGGCTTGCTGCCCGCCCCGAGGCCGGTGCCGCCCAGTTGCACCACGCGCTGGGCGGAGCTGCGGGACAGGGCCTGCGCGTCGGTGTTGGCGCAGATGAATTCCACGCCCTGCACGCCGCGCTGCATCATGTATTCCACGGCGTTGCCGCCGCCACCGCCCACGCCGATGACCTTGATTTGGGTGCCTTGGTTGAATTCTTCGATTTCAATCATTTCGATGGTCATGTGGATCTCCTTGGGGTGCGTTGAATCTGAAAACAAAAATGGAAAAGAGGCAAAAACGTGATCGGTGTGGACGGGGCCGGTGGCCCGGTGCTGGTGGTGCGGGGGTGGGCCATGGTCAAAAATTCCCGATGAACCAGTCTTTGACGCGGCCCAGCGCGCCCTGCACCGAGCCGGCCTTCTGCGCCACCTTGTGGCCCCGCAAGCGGCCCAGGCGGGCCTCTTCCAGCAGGCCCATCACCGTGGACGCACGGGGCTGCGCCACCATGTCCGACAGCGCGCTGGCGTATTTGGGAATGCCCCGGCGCACGGGTTTCAAAAAGATGTCTTCGCCCAGCTCCACCATGCCCGGCATGACGGCGCTGCCGCCGGTGATGACGATGCCGGACGACAGCACTTCTTCGTAACCCGAGTCGCGAATGACTTGCTGCACCAGCGCAAAAATTTCTTCCACCCGGGGCTCGATGACCCCGGCCAGGGCCTGTTTGCCCAACATGCGGGGGCCACGGTCGCCCAGGCCAGGCACTTCCACCTGGGTTTGCGGGTCGGCCAGCAGTTGTTTGGCGCAGCCGCTTTCCACCTTGATGTCTTCGGCGTCTTTGGTGGGCGTGCGCAAGGCCATGGCAATGTCGCTGGTGATGAGGTCACCGGCGATGGGGATGACCGCCGTGTGGCGGATGGCACCGCCCGCAAAAATGGCCACGTCGGTGGTGCCCGCGCCGATGTCCACCAGGGCCACGCCCAGTTCGCGCTCGTCGGCGGTCAGGATGGCCTGGCTGCTGGCCAGGGGGTTGAGCATGAGCTGGTCCACCTCCAGGCCACAGCGGCGCACACACTTGATGATGTTTTCCGCCGCGCTCTGCGCCCCGGTGACGATGTGCACCTTGGCCTCCAGGCGGATGCCGCTCATGCCAATGGGCTCTTTCACGTCCTGGCCGTCGATCACAAACTCTTGCGGCTCCACCAGCAACAGCCGCTGGTCGGTGGAGATGTTGATGGCCTTGGCCGTTTCAATCACACGGGCCACGTCGGCGGGCGTGACCTCGCGGTCCTTGATGGCCACCATGCCGCTGGAGTTGATGCCCCGGATGTGGCTGCCCGTGATGCCGGTGGACACGCGGGCAATGCGGCAATCGGCCATCAGCTCGGCCTCTTTCAGCGCCTGCTGGATGCTTTGCACCGTGGCGTCGATGTTGACCACCACACCGCGTTTCAGGCCGTTGCTGGGGGCCACGCCCAGACCGGCGAGCTTGAGCTGGCCGTCGGTGGTGATTTCGGCCACCACCACCATGATCTTGGACGTGCCGATGTCCAGACCAACCACCAAATCTTTGTATTCCTTGGCCATGATGTGTTGTGTGTCAGTTCTTGAGGGGTGGAATGGGGTGGGCGCTCAACGGCGGGCGGCGTTGGCAGCGTTGGCGGCGGGCGCGGGTTTGGCCGGTTTCACCAGCCTCACGGGCTTGGGCAACTCGCCCGTGGTCACGCCGTGCAAACGCACCGCGTAGGCCGAGGGGTAACGGAGGTCGGCCGCTTCCAGGCGGCGGCCGTGTTGTTGGGTGACCTGGGTCAGGGTTTGGGTGAAACGGGTCACACGGGCCATCAGCTCGTCGGGCTCGCCACGGCCCAGCTCCAGGCGGGCACCGTTGTCCAGCCCGGCGCGCCAGCCGCCCTGGGCGGTCAGCTCCAGGCGCTGCAACGCCGTGCCCAGGGGGGTGAACACGGGGCTCAGCTGCGCGTGCAGGGCTTTCACCCGGGGGGCCTGGCCTTCGGGGCCGGCCAACTCGGGCAGTTTGTCGGTGTCATCGTCCTCAGCGCTGGCCTCGAACACCTCGCCCTGGCGGTTGACCAGTTGGCTGTCGCCGCTGTTGCCCCACCAGGCCACGGCCTGGTGCTCTTCCAGCGTGACCTTGATGCGGTTGGGGAACTCGCGCTGCACCACGGCCTTGCGCACCCAGGGCACCGACTCGAACACCTTTTGCACCTCGGCCAGGTCCAGCGTCAAAAAGCTGCCGCGCAGCCGCGTGCCCATGTGGGCGCGGAAGGTGACGGTGTTCTGGTGCGTCAGGTCGCCGTGCACCTCGATGGCGGCCACCGTCCACACCGGGTGGCGCACCGCCCACAAACCCAGGCCCGCCAGCACCATGGCCACGAGCGCCCAGCCCAAAGCGCTGGTGGTCAGCGTCATCAGGCGAACGTCAAGGGGCAAAGGGCGGGCGGCCATGGCGGCGTTCACTCCAGGGCTTGGTCGGGGCCGTTGTCGGCGTCGAGCCCGGCGTTGCGCAGCAGGCCCAGGCACAGGGCTTCGTAGCTCACACCGGCAGCGCGGGCCGACATGGGCACCAGCGAGTGGCCGGTCATGCCAGGCGCGGTGTTGATTTCCAGCAGCCAGGGCTGGCGGGTGACGCGGTCGATCATCACGTCGGCACGGGCCCAGCCCCGGCAACCCAGCGTGCGGTAGGCCTTCAGCACCAAGGCGTTGATGGCGGCCTCTTCGCCCTCGGGCAGGCCGCAGGGCACCAGGTACTGGGTGTCGTTGGTGAAGTATTTGTTCTGGTAGTCGTAGTTGCCTTCGGGGGCCACGATGCGGATGGTGGGCAGCGCCACCGCACCCGCGCCCGAACCCAACACGGGGCAGGTGACTTCGTCGCCGCTCACAAACTGCTCGCACAACACCTGGGGGTCGTGCCGGGCGGCCAGGGCGTAGGCCTGGGCGCACTGGTCAACCGACGTGACCTTGGTCAGCCCCAGGGTGGAGCCCTCGCGGGAGGGCTTGACGATCATGGGCGCGCCCAGTTCGGCCAAGGCTGCCTCGGTTTCGGCCGCGCTGTGCACCGTGCGCCACGCGGGGGTGGGCAGGTTTTCGGCGCGCCAGATGCGCTTGGTCATGATTTTGTCCATGGCCACGCTGGAGGCCAGCACGCCCGAACCGGTGTACGGAATGCCCAACAGCTCCAGCGCGCCCTGCACCGTGCCGTCTTCGCCGTAGCGGCCGTGCAGTGCGATGAAGCAGCGGGCAAAGCCCAGGTGCTTGAGTTCGCACAGGTCGCGCTGGGCGGGGTCAAAGGCGTGGGCGTCCACGCCCTGGCTTTGCAGCGCGGCCAACACGCCCGCGCCCGACATCAGCGACACCTCGCGTTCGGCCGAGCGGCCGCCCATCAGCACCGCGACCTTGCCCAGTGCGGCCACGGGCACACCGGTGTTTTGCTGCATATGCGTCAGCACTTCAGACATGTGCAACCTCCTGTTGGGTGGCCTGGGCACCCAGCGCCACCACCTGACCCGACACCGCGCCGATGGAGCCTGCGCCCATGCACAGCACCACGTCGCCGGGGCGGGCGTTGTCCAGAATGGCCTGGGGCATGGCGGCGATGTCGTCCACAAACACGGGTTCGAGCTTGCCGGCCACGCGCAGGGCACGGGCCAGGCTGCGGCCGTCGGCGGCGACGATGGGGGCCTCGCCCGCGGCGTACACCTCGGACAGCAACACGGCATCGGCCAGGCCAATGACTTTCACAAAATCTTCAAAACAGTCGCGGGTGCGGCTGTAGCGGTGGGGCTGGAAGGCCAGCACCAGGCGGCGGCCGGGGTAGGCCCCGCGCGCGGCCGACAGAGTGGCGGCCATTTCCACAGGGTGGTGGCCGTAGTCGTCCACCACGGTGAAGTGGCCCGCGCCACTGGTTTGGTGTTCGGGCTTCACGGCCACGTCGCCATAGCCCTGGAAGCGGCGGCCCACGCCATTGAATTCGGCCAGGGCCTTGACCACGGCGGCATCGGGCACGCCCAGCTCCACGGCCACGGCAATCGCGGCCAGCGAATTGAGCACGTTGTGGTGGCCGGGCAGGTTGAGCACCACGTCCAGGTCGGGCAAGGTCACTCCGTTGCGGCGCTGCGCGGTGAAGTGCATTTGGGTGCCCACGGCGCGCACGTTGACGGCGCGCACCTGCGCGTCTTCGGCAAAGCCGTAGCTGGTGATGGGCCGCGCGATGGCGGGCAGCAGGCTGCGGATGGCGGGGTCGTCCACACACACCACGGCCGCGCCGTAGAAGGGCATGCGGTGCAGAAAATCCACAAACGCCTGCTTCAGTTTGTTGAAGTCGTGCCCATAGGTGTCCATGTGGTCGGCGTCGATGTTGGTCACCACGCTCAGGATGGGCAGCAGGTTCAGGAACGAGGCGTCTGACTCGTCGGCCTCGACCACGATGTATTCGCCCGCGCCCAACCGCGCGTTGGCACCGGCGCTGTTCAGGCGGCCACCAATCACAAACGTGGGGTCGAAGTCGGCGGCGGCCAGCACGCTGGTCACCAGGCTGGTGGTGGTGGTTTTGCCGTGGGTGCCGGCAATGGCCACGCCTTTTTGCTTGCGCATCAGCTCGGCCAGCATGACGGCGCGGGGCACCACGGGAATGAGCTTGGCGTGGGCGGCCACCACCTCGGGGTTGTCGGCCTTCACCGCGGTGGAGGTGACCAGGCAGTCGGCCCCGGCAATGAACGCCGCGTCGTGCCCGATGTGCACCTGCGCGCCCAGGCTGGCCAGGCGCTGCGCGGCGGCCCCCATGGACAGGTCGCTGCCGGAAATGACGTAGCCCTGGTTCAGCAGCACCTCAGCAATGCCGCTCATGCCCGCGCCGCCGATGCCCACAAAGTGGATGTGCCGGATGGCGTGTTTCATGCGGCCACCTTTGCAAGTTGTTCGCACGCGGCCACCAGGTGGGCCACGGCTTCTGTTTTTTGCATGTTTTTTGCCTCTACCGCTTGATGGGCGAGTAAAGTTCGCTCTGAATTTTTAAGTATGTCAACCAGGGCAGCGGCGCTCAGGTCACGCTGCTGCACCAGGCGGGCCGCCCCGGCGTCGACCAGGAAACGGGCGTTGTGGGTCTGGTGGTCGTCCACCGCGTGCGGGAATGGCACGAACACCGCCGCTGCGCCCACCGCCGCCAGCTCGGTCACGGTGCTGGCACCGGCGCGGCACAGCACCAGGTCGGCGTCGGCCATGGCCTGGGCGGTGTGGTCGATGAAGGGGGTGAGTTCGCCTTGCACGCCCAGTTGGGCGTAAAGGGCACGCAGCGCGTCGATGTGCTGCTGGCCGCTCTGGTGCACCACCTGCGGGCGCTGGCTTTCGGGCAACAAGGCCAGGGCTTGGGGCACCACGTCGTTCAGGCCCTTGGCACCCAGGCTGCCGCCCAGCACCAGCAGCTTCAGCGGGCCACTGCGCCCGGCAAAACGCTGCGCGGGGGTGCCCTGCTGCAAAAACTCGGCGCGCAGCGGGTTGCCCACCCACTCGCCTTTGGGGAACACCTTGGGGTAGGCGGTGAACACGCGGTCGGCCACGCTTGCCAGCACCTTGTTGGCCATGCCGGCCACCGAGTTTTGCTCGTGCAGCACCAGGGGTTTGCTGGCCAGCACACCCATCATGCCGCCGGGAAAGGTGATGTAGCCGCCCAGGCCAATGACCACATCGGGCTTGACGCGGCGCACCACGCCCAGCGCCTGCCAAAAGGCGCGCAGCAGGCGCAGCGGCAGCAGCACGGCGGTTTGCAGGTTTTTGCCGCGCACGCCGCTGAACTGCACGGCCTCGAAGGCAAAACCACGGGGTGGCACCAGCCGCTCTTCCATGCTCCCGGGCACGCCCAGCCAGTGCACGCGCCAGCCTTTGTCGCGCAGCGCCTCGGCCACGGCCAGGCCGGGAAAGATGTGCCCGCCTGTGCCACCGGCCATGACCAGGGCGCAAGGGGTTTTGCGGGTGTGGACGGCGCTCATACCCGGCCCCCCCGCATCAGCTGGCGGTTTTCAAAGTCGATGCGCAACACGATGGCGATGGCCACCAAGTTCATCAAAATGGCGGAACCGCCGTAACTCATCAGTGGCAAGGTCAGGCCCTTGGTGGGCAACGCGCCCAGGTTCACACCGATGTTGATGAAGGCCTGGAACCCCATCCACAGGCCCACGCCCTGCGCCACCAGCCCGGCAAACACCTGGTCCAGCGCAATGGCCTGGCGGCCGATGTGCATGATGCGGCGGGTGATCCACATGAACAGCCCAATGACCACCAGCACGCCCACCAGGCCAAATTCTTCGCCAATGACGGCCAGCAAAAAGTCGGTGTGGGCCTCGGGCAGCCAGTGCAGTTTTTCCACACTGCCGCCCAGCCCCACGCCAAAAATTTCGCCCCGGCCAAACGCAATCAGGGCGTGCGACAGCTGGTAGCCCTTGCCCAGGGCGTGGTCTTCGCTGAAGGGGTCGAGGTAGGCAAAAATGCGCTCGCGCCGCCAGGGGCTGGTGGCAATCACCACGGCAAACGCCCCCACCACCAGGGTGCCCATGAGGAAAAACATGCGGGCGTTCACGCCGCCCAGAAACAGAATGCCCATGGCGATGACCACGATCACCATGAACGCGCCCATGTCGGGCTCGGCCAGCAGCAGCATGCCCACCACGATCACGGCAGCGGCCATGGGCAACACGGCGCGAAAGAAGCGCTCTTTCACCTCCATCTTGCGCACCATGTAGTCGGCGGCATACAGCAGCACCGCCAGCTTGGCCAGCTCGGAGGGCTGGAAGTTCATGACGCCCAGCGCAATCCAGCGGCGCGCCCCGTTCACGCCTTTGCCAATGAACGGGATCAACACCAGCATCAGCAGCACCAGGGCCACCGCAAACAGCCAAGGGGCCATGCGCTCCCAGGTGCGCAGCGGCACCTGAAACGCCAGCAAGGCCGCCACCGAGCCCATGGCGATGGAAAACGCGTGGCGCCACAAAAAGTGGGTGGAGGCGTAGCGGGCAAAACGGGGGTTGTCGGGCAGGGCCACGGAGGCGGAATACACCATCACCAGGCTCCAGGCCATCAGCGCCACCACCACCCACACCAGCGCCTGGTCAAAGCCCATTTCGCGCACGGCCAGGGGTTTGACGCGCACAAACTCGCTGCTGGCGGTGCGCACGGGCAAGGCTTCCTGGGCGGCGCGGGTGAACTGGCCAATGGCCCCCCCCAGGCTGCCCCACAGCCGCTGGCCCAACGAAGCCGCGCGTTCGCTCATGCCTGCCCCCGCTCGGTCGCGATGGCGTGCACCGCGTCGCAAAACACCTCGGCCCGGTGGGCGTAGTGTTTGAACATGTCCAGGCTGGCACAGGCGGGCGACAGCAGCACGGCCTGGCCTTCGCGGGCCTGCTGGCTGGCCACTTGCACGGCGTCGGGCAGCGTGGCGGCGTCGAAGAGGGGCACGCCTGTGTCGGCCAAGGCCTCGCGCAAGCGGGGGGCGTCGCGCCCGATCAGCACCACGGCGTGCACATGGGCGCGCACGGCATCGGCCAGGGGCGAAAAGTCTTGTCCTTTGCCCTCGCCGCCCAAAATCACCACCAGGCGGCGCTCGGCCCCCAGGCCTTTGATGGCGGCCAGCGTGGCCCCCACGTTGGTACCTTTGCTGTCGTCGAAATACTCCACACCGTCGATCACAGCCACCGATTCCACACGGTGGGGCTCGCCCCGGTACTCGCGCAGGCCGTGCAGCATGGGGGCCAGCGTGGCCCCTGCCGCCGTGGCCAGCGCCAGCGCGGCCAAGGCGTTGGCGGCGTTGTGGCGGCCGCGGATGCGCAGGGCCTCGGCGGGCATCAGGCGTTGCAGCACCAGGTCTTCATCGGGCTGGGCGCCACGTTTTTTCTGGCGGGTTTCGTCGGCGGGCAAAGCCCGCACCAGCCAGGCCATGCCGTTGACGGTTTCCAGGCCCCAGTCGCCAGGGCGGCGGGGCAAGTCGGTGCCGAAGCTGGTCCAGGCGGGCGTGGGCACGGTCGGCACGGGGTCGGCGGTGCGGCTGCGCTTGGGGGCCGCGGGCTCGGCGGGCTGGGCCGCCATCACGGCAGCGTCTTCGCGGTTCAGCACCCGCAGGGCTTGCGAACCGAACACCCTGAACTTGGCCGCCGTGTAGTGCGCCATGTCGCCGTGCCAGTCCAGGTGGTCTTGGGTGATGTTGAGCACCGTGGCGGCTGAGGGCTCGAAGCCTTCAGGGCCGGTGCGCACACCGTCGAGCTGGAAGCTGGACAACTCCAGCACCCACACTTGGGGCAACGTGGAAGCCTGATTTTCGGTAGCTGACTCTTCAATACCATCAAGCGCTGGAGGCACTTTTGGTGCATTTTTTTCAGCATCTGCCAACACATCCAGCAAAGCCGGGCCGATGTTGCCGGCCACCGCCACGCGCAACCCCGCGCGGGCCAGCAACTGGCCGGTGAGCGAGGTGGTGGTCGTTTTGCCGTTGGTGCCGGTGATGGCCAGCAGCTTGGGGGCAAACCCCGCGTCGGCATAGACCTGGCGCAGGGCCTGGGCAAACAGGTCCAGCTCGCCCACCACGGGCACGGCGTGTTCGGCGGACCAAGCGGTGGCGGCTTGCAACTGGGTGGGCGACAGGCCTGGGCTTTTGCACACCAGCGCCCAGGGTTGGCGGGCCAGCAGCGCGGCGTCCAGCGGGTGGGCGCACACATCGGCGCCGGGCAGTTCCGCGCACAGCTGGGCCATGCGTTCGGGCTGATCGCGCGTGTCGGCCAGCGTCACGCGGGCCCCTTGGCGCGAGCACCAGCGGGCCATGGCCAGGCCGGAAATGCCGTGGCCGAGCACCAGCACGGGTTGTTGATCAAGGGCGGGCAGCGACATGGGCTTACCGCAACTTCAACGTGGACAAGCCCACCAGGCACAGCAGCATGGTGATGATCCAGAACCGCACGACCACCTGCGTTTCTTTCCAGCCGCTTTTCTCAAAGTGGTGGTGCAGCGGGGCCATTTTCAAAATGCGGCGGCCTTCGCCGTATTTCTTCTTGGTGTATTTGAAGTAGCTCACCTGGGCCATGACGGACAAGGCTTCCACCACAAAAATGCCGCCCATGATGGCCAGCACAATTTCCTGACGCACGATCACCGCCACCGTGCCCAGCGCGCCGCCCAAGGCCAGCGCCCCCACGTCGCCCATGAACACCTGGGCCGGGTGGGTGTTGAACCACAAAAACGCGAGGCCCGCACCGGCCATGGCCGCACAGAAAATGAGCAGTTCGCCCGCGCCGGTGATGTGGGGAATGAGCAAATACTTGGCAAACACCACGTTGCCCGTGAGGTAGGCGAACACGCCCAGGGCAGAACCCACCATCACCACCGGCATGATGGCCAGGCCGTCCAGGCCATCGGTCAGGTTCACGGCGTTGCTGGAGCCCACGATGACCAGGTAGGTCATGACCACAAAACCCAGCATGCCCAGCGGGTAGGCCACTTCTTTGAAGAACGGCACCCACAGCCCAGCGGTGGGCGGCAACTGCACCTGGAAGCCGGACATGATCCAGTTCATGAACAGCTCGAACACCCGCAGGTTGGAGCTTTCGGAAATGGCAAACGCCAAATACAGCGCGGCCACCAGCCCCACCACCGATTGCCAGAAATACTTTTCGCGCGAGCGCATGCCCTCGGGGTCTTTGTGCACCACCTTGCGCCAGTCGTCCACCCAACCGATGGCCCCAAAACCCAGCGTGACGATGAGCACGATCCACACAAACCGGTTGCTCAGGTCGGACCACAGCAGCGTGGAAATGGCAATGGCCAACAAAATGAGCACACCGCCCATGGTGGGCGTGCCGCTTTTGACCAAGTGGCTTTCCATGCCATAGCCCCGGATGGGCTGGCCGATTTTCAAGGCCCGCAACCGGTTGATGACCACGGGCCCCGCCACCAGGCCAATCAACAACGCGGTGAGCGCGCCCATGACGGCGCGGAAGGTGATGTACTGAAACACCCGGAAAAAACCGAACTCGGGCGACAGCCCCTGCAGCCACTGGGCCAGGTTAAGCAACATGGGCGGTGCCCTCCGAAATCTCTGTGGGGGCAAAGGCCCCTTGAATGGCCTGCACCACCCGCTCCATCTTCATGAAGCGCGACCCTTTCACCACCGCACTGCCGCCCTGCCCCACCTGTGCCAGCACGGCAGGCAGCAGGTCTTCGGCACGGGATGCGTACACCAGCACACCTGGGGCCGCCACTTTTTCCATAGCTGGAAGGGCAAGCTGCATCAGCGCCCCGGTGCAAAAAACCTTGGAAATGCCACAGACCAGGGCATGGGCCAGCACTTCCTCGTGGAAGGCCTGGCCCTGGTCGCCCACCTCGCCCATGTCGCCCAGCACCAGGGTGCGGGGGGCGGGCAAGGCGGCCAACACGTCGATGGCGGCGCGCACAGAGTCGGGGTTGGCGTTGTAGGTGTCGTCCACCAGCGTCAGCGCCCCGGCAGGGGTGGCCACGCTCAACGCGCGCGAACGGCCTTTGACCGGCTCGAACGCTTGCAGCCCTTGCACCACGGCTGCCAGTGGCACACCTGCCGCCAGGGCGCAGGCGCAGGCGGCCAGCGCGTTGCGCACGTTGTGCCGCCCGGCAATGCCCAGCGTCAAGTCGGCCTGGCCTGCGGGGGTGGTCAGTTGCATGCGCCAGCCCAGGCCTTGCCAGGTGGCGGTGGCGCGCACATCGGCCGTTGCATCCGTGTCGCTGAAAGTCAGCACACGGCGAGCGGCGGCAAGTTCACGCCAGATGCGGGTGTAGGTGTCGTCGCTGGGGAACACGGCCATGCCGTCTGGGCCCAGGGCTGCGATGACCTGGCCGTTTTCGCGGGCCACGGCTTCCACGGTGCCCATGAATTCCTGGTGCTCGCGCTGCGCGTTGTTGACCAGCGCAACGGTGGGGGCGGCCATGGCGGCCAACCCGGCAATTTCGCCCGGGTGGTTCATGCCCAGCTCGACCACGGCCAAGCGGTGGTGGGGGCGCAGGCGCAGAAGGGTTTGGGGCACCCCAATGTCGTTGTTCAGGTTGCCTTGGGTGGCGAGGGCGTCGGCCCCATCGGCCCCCACCGCCGCCCGCAGGATGCTGGCAACCATCTGGGTGACGGTGGTTTTGCCGTTGCTGCCGGTCACGGCCACCAACGGCAGGCTGAACTGGGCGCGCCACAGCGCGGCCAACTGGCCCAGCGCGGCGCGGGTATCGTGCACTTCCACCCCCACCAGCCCCGCAGCGGCCAGGCCGGTGTGGGCGATGGCGGCGGTAGCCCCGGCTTGTGCGGCCTGGGGCAGAAAACCGTTGGCATCAAAGGTGTCGCCCTTGAGCGCCACGAACAGGTCGCCGGGCAACAAGCTGCGGGTGTCGGTGTGCACGCGCTGCAAACCAGTGGGCACGGTGCCCACGGGCCGTGCGCCGGGCAGGCGGGCAAGCAAGGCATTGAGCCCGTTCATGTGGGGGCTCCTTCACGGGCCAGCCGGGCCACCAGGGCGCGGCGGGCGTGTTCAACATCGGAGAACGGGTGCTTCACACCGGCGATCTCCTGCGTGGTTTCATGGCCCTTGCCCGCGATCAGCACCACATCGGCCGCCTGGGCCTGGGCCACCACGGTGGCAATGGCACGGGCGCGGTCGGGCTCGACCTGGGTGTGCGCCGGTGCTGTCAGCCCGGCCCGCATTTGGGCCAGGATGTGCGCCGGGTCTTCGCTGCGCGGGTTGTCGCTGGTCAGGCACAGGTGCTGGGCCAGGGCCTCGGCCTCGGCGGCCATCAGGGGGCGTTTGGTGGCATCGCGGTCGCCACCACAGCCCACCACGCAATGCAGCTGGCCGCCGCGCGCCTGGGTGATGGGGCCCAGGGCCACCAGGGCTTTGTTCAACGCGTCGGGGGTGTGGGCGTAGTCCACCAGCACCAGGGGTTGCAGGCGGGTGGCCTGGGCCAAGCCGGTGTTCACCAGCTCCATGCGCCCCGGCACGGGTGTCAACTGGCGGCAGGCTTCGCCCGCAGCGGCCAACGGCACGCCCAGCGCACGCAGGCTGGCCAACACGCCCAACAGGTTGGCGGCGTTGTAGGCACCCACAAACGGCAGGTCCAGCGCCAGCAAGTGGGGGCCTTCGGCCACCACCAGGTGCATGCCCCCGGGGGTGACGCGGCATTCGCGGGCGTGCAGGCGGGCGGTGGTGTCGGCCATGGACACCGGCCACAGGTCAAGTGCGCCTTCGCTGCGCAAGGTGTCCGCCAGCCCACGGCCCTGGGGCTCGTCCACGTTCACCACGGCGGCTTGCAAACCGGGCCAGGCAAACAGGGCGCGCTTGGCGGCCCAGTAGTCGGCCATGCTGCCGTGGTAGTCCAGGTGGTCCTGGGTGAAATTGGTGAACACGGCCACTTTCACGGCGGTGCCGCTCAGCCGGTGTTCGACGATGCCGATGGACGACGCCTCCACCGCACAGGCGCTCACGCCGCCGTTGGCCCAAGTGCGCAGTGCGGCCTGCACGGCCACGGGGTCGGGGGTGGTGAGGCCGGTGGGCACCAGGGTGGCCAGGGGGTTGGCCGCCGGACCGGGCAGGCCCACGCCCAGCGTACCCATCAGCCCACAGGGGCGGCCCAGCGCGGCCAGGGCCTGCGCCAGCCACCACGCGGTGCTGGTTTTGCCGTTGGTGCCGGTGACGGCCACCACATCGAGTTGTTGGCTGGGGTGGCCATAGAAGGCCGCGGCCAGTTCGCCGGTGGCGGGTTTCAAACCGCTGAAGGCCGCCACGCGGGCATCGTCCACACCGCTCAAAGGGCTGGATGCCAGGCCTTGTGCCTCGACCAGACACGCCACGGCCCCGGCTTGCAACGCGGCGGGCACGTAGGCGCGGCCGTCGGTGGCCAGGCCGGGCCAGGCCACAAAGGCATCGCCGGGCTGCACTTTGCGGCTGTCGCACTGCAGGCGCTGCGCGCCTTGGGCACGCAACCAGGCCAGTGCGCTGGGGGTGTCAGACAGGTGGTGCATCAGAACGACTCCTGCACCGCGTGCGCCACGATCTGGGGCTTCACACTCATGTCGGGGGTCACACCCAGAATGCGCAGCGTTTGCTGCACGGTTTCGCTGAACACGGGGGCGGCCACCAGGCCACCGTAATACTGGCCACCGCTGGGCTCGTCAATCATCACGGCCACCACGATGCGGGGCTGCTCGATGGGCGCAAGGCCCACGAAGAAGCCGCGGTATTTTTTGTCGGCGTAGCCCTTGCCTTCTTGCTTGTGCGCCGTGCCGGTTTTGCCCCCGGTGGTGTAACCCATGACCTGCGCTTTGGGCGCGGTGCCCCCCGGCCCTGTGACCAGGTGCAGCATGTGGCGCACGGCCTGGGCGTGTTTGGCGGCGTACACACGGGGGCCGTGGGCCACCTCGGCTTTGTGCACCATGGTGGCGGGAATGAGTTCGCCGTCGCGGGCAAACACGGTGTAGGCCTGGGCCAGCTGGAACAGCGAGGCCGACAGGCCGTAACCGTAACTCATGGTGGCCTGCTCGATGGGCCGCCACGATTTGTAGGCCCGCAGGCGGCCACTCACCGCACCGGGAAACGGCACGTCGGGCTTTTGACCCAGGCCCACGTGTTTGAAGTTCTCCCACATTTCGCGGGGCTGGAACTGCATGGCCATCTTGACCGTGCCCACGTTGCTGGACTTCTGGATGACCTCGTTCACGGTCAACGCGCCCTGGGGGTGGGCATCGCCAATGGTGGAGCCACCGATGGTGAGCCGACCGGGCGCGGTTTGGATGATGCTTTCGGGGCGCACCAGCCCTTTTTCCAGGGCCAGCGCGGCAATGAAGGGCTTCATGGTCGAGCCGGGCTCGAACGTGTCGGTCAAGGCGCGGTTGCGCAACTGCTCGCCGGTCAGGTTGCGGCGCTGGTTGGGGTTGTAGCTGGGGTAGTTGGCCAGGGCCAGCACCTCGCCGCTTTGCACGTCCATCACCACCACGCTGCCGGCTTTGGCTTTGTGCTGCTTCACCGCTTCGGTCAGCTTTTGGTAGGCGAAAAACTGCACCTTGCTGTCGATGGACAGTTGCAGGTCGGGGCCGTCCACGGGGGGAATGGCGTCGCGCACGTCTTCCACCACCCGGCCCAGGCGGTCTTTGATGACGCGGCGCGAACCCGGTGTGCCCGACAACTGTTTGTTGAAGGCCAGCTCCACGCCCTCCTGGCCCAGGTCTTCCACGCTGGTGAACCCCACCACGTGGGCAGCGGCTTCGCCTTCGGGGTATTGGCGCTTGTAGTCTTTGCGCAGGTAGATGCCCTTCAGGCCCAGGGCGTCCACCGCGCGGGCCACAGGCTCGTCCACCTGGCGCTTGACCCAGACAAAGGTTTTGTCCTCGTTGGACAGCAGCTTTTTCAGGTCAGCGGGTTTCAGCTCCAGCAGCTTGGCCGCCTGGGCCAGCTTGGGGTCTTCTTTGTCCACGTCTTCGGGAATGGCCCAAATGCTTTGGGCGGCCACGCTGGAGGCCAGGATCAGCCCGTTGCGGTCGAGCACCCGGCCCCGGTTGGCGGGCAGCTCCAGCGTGCGGGCAAAACGCACCTCGCCCTGGCGCTGGAAAAAATCGTTGCCAAACACCTGCACATACGCGGCGCGGGCACCCAGCCCCACAAACGCCAGGCCCAGCCCCGCCACGATGAACTTGCTGCGCCACACCGGCGTTTTGCTGGCCAGCAGGGGGCTGGCGTGGTAAGCAATGCTGCGCGTCATGGGCGGGCCTCGCTGGCCGCGGCCTGGGGCACGCTGGCGGGCACCACGTAGTGTGTGATGGCGGGGTTGGCCGGGCGCATGTCGAGCTTGGTTTGTGCCAGTTGCTGCACGCGGGCCGATGTGGCTTCGCCGCGTTTTTGCACCTGCAACTGCTCGTGCTCAGCGGCCAGCTTGCGCGTTTGCGCATTGGCTTTGTCGATTTGCGTGTAGATGCGGCGCGACTCGTACTGGGTGTGCACCAGGTAAAACGCACTGAGCAACACGGCCAGCAACAGCATCAGGTTGAGACGGGTCACCGGCGGGCCCCTTTGCGGCCTTTGGCCTGGGGCAACGCGTCGTCAGGCCGCCCGGTGTGCACCGGCGCGGTGGTGCGTTCGGCCACGCGCATCACGGCGCTGCGCGAACGGGGGTTGACGGCCACTTCCGCGTCGCTGGGCATGGTGCGGCCCAACGCTTTGAACGCCAGCGTCTCGGCCGCCGAAGGCACCCCAAAGGGCGTGCGCCGGTCCACCACTTCCTTCGAATGTTTGGCAATGAACTGTTTGACGATGCGGTCTTCCAGCGAATGGAAACTGATGACCACCAGCCGCCCGCCGGGGCGCAGCACCCGCAGCGAGGCGCTCAGCGCTTGTTGCAGCTCTTCAAGCTCGGCGTTGATGAAAATCCGAAAAGCCTGAAATGTGCGCGTTGCAGGGTCCTTGCCCGGCTCGCGGGTTTTGACCGTGCCAGCCACGACTTCGGCCAGTTCAGCGGTGGTTCGAAAAGGGCCCCGTTCCTGTCTGCGACGATCAATCGCCTTTGCAATCGGTTGAGCAAACCGTTCTTCGCCATAGTCACGAATCACCTCCGTCAGGGTGGGGATGTCTGCCGTCTCCAGCCACTCGGCCACGCTCTGGCCCCGGGTGGGGTCCATGCGCATGTCCAAAGGGCCGTCGTGGCGAAAGGAAAAACCGCGTTGTGGGTCGTCGATCTGGGGAGAGCTGACCCCCAGGTCAAGCAGCAGGCCGTCGGCGCAGGCATCGGGCAAATCGGCCAGGTGGGCAAAACCTTCGTGGCGGATGTGCACACGCGCGTCGTTCAGCGACTGGGCGGTGGCAATGGCCAGCGGGTCTTTGTCGAACACGGTGAGGCTGCCTTCAGCCCCCAGGCGCGACAACACCAGGCGGGAGTGGCCGCCTCGGCCGAAAGTGCCATCGATATAGGCACCGCCGGGCTGAACAGAAAGGGCTTCGACCGCTTCGTTCAGCAGGACGGTGTGGTGGACCAACACGTCTTGCATGGCTTCCTTTTTAGAAAGAAAAGTCCTTGAAGACATCGGGCATGTCGCCCTTCATGGCCTCGGCCTCTTGGGCGGCGTAGGTGGTGGCGTCCCACAGCTCGAAATAGCCGCCCATGCCCAGCAGCACGGCGTCTTTCTGGATACCGGCGGCGGTGCGCAGCTCGGGGGAAATGAGCACACGGCCGGTGCCGTCCATCTCCACGTCCATGGCGTTGCCCAGAAAAATGCGTTTCCACCACTGGGCTTGCATGGGCAGGGCCGAAATGCGTTCGCGGAATTTTTCCCACTCGGGGCGGGGGAACACCATCAGGCAACCGTGGGGGTGCTTGGTGATGGTCAGCTGGCTCGCGGCGGTGGCGCTCAGCACGTCACGGTGCCGGGTCGGCACAGAGAGCCGCCCCTTCACATCGAGACTGAGAGATGACGCACCCTGAAACACCGCTATGGACCCCGCTGAAACACTTTTCACCACTTATTTGCACTTTTTTCCACTTTATCAGGAAAACACCTGCAAGCCGAGGGTTGTTTGAAAAAAGTTTCAATGAAATCAATGACTTACAGCGTATT
>JBASFL010000018.1:0-19918 GCA_049653005.1 Burkholderiaceae bacterium
GGCTGACGGCGGCGGTGCGCCGGGCCGTGACGGTGGGGCCGTCGAGCAACGCCAGGCGCTGGCCGGTGCGTGCGTCGCACACCCACACATCGCCCTGGATGGTGGGCAGGCCGCGTGCGGCGTTGCCCGGCATGAAGGTGATGAGCTTGGTCATGGCCACCCGGCTGTCGTGCGCGGGCATCACAAACAGGCTGCCGCCACCGGGCAGGGCCTGCACCAACCGGGGTGGCACGACCACGCTGGGGTCGGCCAACACACCGGCCACGGCTTGGGCCAGGGCGGGGTAAGGCAAGCGCTGGGCGGTGGCGCTGGCGGCAGAGGAGGCGGTCGTGTCGGTCATGGGACAACAGGTCAGGCTGAAAACGGAAATTGAAGCACAGCCGCCCAACGGGCATTCGCTACAGTTGGGGCATGTGTATCAGTGGGATTGTTCGATGCTGAAGTGGATTGACCGCATACCCCTGCTGTGGGCCGTGCTGGGCACCGTGTGGCTGGCCCTGGCCCCGTTTGTGCCCGAGCCGCACCTGCTGGAAAAGCTGCGCATGCTGGGCAACGGCACACTGGCACGCCCGCTGGATATTTTTGACCTGGTGATGCACGCCACCCCTGTGGTGCTGTTGCCCGTGCTGCTGTGGCGCCGCTTCAAAGCCCGCCAAGCCACGGCCGCCCCACCACCCCACCAACCCTGACCCCCAACGCCCCATGTGCCAGTTGCTCGGCCTCAATTGCGCCACCCCCACCGATGCGTCGTTCAGCTTCACCGGTTTTTGTGAGCGGGGGGGCCACACCGACCACCACGCCGACGGCTGGGGCATTGCGTTTTTCGAGGGGCGCGGCCTGCGCCACTTTGTGGACCACCAAAGCGCAGCAGACTCGCCCATGGCGGACTTCATCAAGCGCTACCCCATCAAGAGCACCAACACCATAGCCCACGTTCGCAAAGCCACCGTGGGCAGCGTGTGCCTGGAAAACGCCCACCCGTTTGTGCGCGAGCTGTGGGGCCGCCACTGGGTGTTTGCCCACAACGGCGATTTGAAAAACTACTTTCCCCGCCTGCACACCCACTTCCAGCCCGTGGGCAGCACCGACAGCGAACGCGCTTTTTGCTGGCTGATGCAAGAGCTGGCCAAAGCCCACGCGGCACTGCCCACGGTGGCAGAACTCACGCTGACCCTGCGCGAGCTGGTGCCCCAGGTGCGGGCCTTTGGCACCTTCAACTTTTTACTGAGCCACGGCGACGCGCTGTGGGCGCATTGCAGCACCAAGCTGCATTACCTGGTGCGCCAACACCCGTTCTCGCAAGCCACCTTGATGGACCACGACTGGACGGTGAACTTCGCCGAACTGAACCAGCCCGGTGACCGCGCCGCCGTCATCGTGACCACCCCACTCACGGCCAACGAAAATTGGACGGCGTTTGAAGCGAACGAGCTGAAGGTGTTTGTCGAGGGGCTGCCGCTGGCTTAAAGCGCCGCCTCCAGCGCATCCACAAACAGCGCCGCCACGTCACACCCCATTTGTTGGGTGATTTCCTGGAAGCAGGTGGGGCTGGTCACGTTCACCTCGGTCAGGCGGCCACCGATCACGTCCAGGCCCACCAGCAGCAGGCCGCGTGCGGCCAGGGTGGGGCCCAGGTCTTCGGCAATCTCGCGTTCGCGCTCGGTCAGTGGCATGGCCACGCCCTTGCCGCCTGCGGCCAGGTTGCCCCGCACCTCGTTGCCCTGCGGGATGCGCGCCAGGCTGAACGGCACGGGCTTGCCGCCAATGACCAGCACGCGTTTGTCGCCGTCCACAATTTCCGGCAGGTAGCGCTGCACCATCAGCGTCTGGGCACCATCCCCGTTCAGCGTTTCGATGATGGAGCCCAGGTTCAACCCATCGGCTTTCACGCGGAAGATGCCCATGCCGCCCATGCCGTCCAGCGGTTTCAAGATGATGTCGCCATGCTCGGCATGAAAGGCCTTCACGTCAGCGGCACTCCGGGTGACCAGCGTGGGCGGTGCGTATTGCGGAAACTGCATGAGCGCCAGCTTTTCAGGGTGGTCGCGCAGCGCGGCGGGCTTGTTGAACACCTTGGCGCCTTCGCGCTCGGCCTGCTCCAGCAGGTGGGTGGCGTAGATGAATTCGGCGTCAAACGGCGGGTCTTTGCGCATCAGCACCGCGCCGAAGTCTTTCAGCGCCACGCGGCCTTCGTCGGCAACGGCTTCTTCGAACCACGGCTGGGTGGCTTGCGTGGCCCCATAGGCAGGGGTGATGTCCAGCAGGCGGATGCGCCGCACCTGGGCGGTGACGGGCTGACCGCTTTGCCACGCCAGGTCAGCGGTCAGGCACACCGCCACGCTGTGCCCACGGCGCTGTGCCTCGCGCATCATCACGTAGGTGGTGTCTTTGTGGGTTTTGAACGACTCGATGGGGTCGGCAACGAACAAGATGTGGAGCGGCTGGGTCATGGTGGGTGCTGCGGTGGCGTGGCGAATGCGGGAGAGGCTGGCAGCTTAGCAGCGGAGGGACGACAACACCCGAAACAGGGGATGACCGATCCCAGCCCTGAAGGGCTTATCGCTTTTTGCACCCAGTGGTGCAGTTTGAGGTTTTAGGCGGAAATCTGCGCGCGCGCCAGTTCGCCGAGGTGGTGGACACCCCGTTCCATCCGATCGCTCCAGCCACTGCCTGCACTCAAGCGCAAACAGTTCCGGAAGCGCCGACTCGCGGAGAAGACATCCCCAGGCGCGAAGCAGATGCCGTTTTCAAGCGCTTCATCAAACAAAGCGCGAGAGTCAACTTCCTTGGGCAATTCGACCCACAATGCAAAGCCACCCGCTGGCCTGCTGACACGGGTTCCGGCGGGAAAACTGGCTTCGACGGCACGGGTCAAGCGCAATAAATTCTCCTCAAGCAGTCGACACAGTCGGCGCATGTGGCTGTCAAAGGCCCCACTGGCAAGAAACTCCGCCATGGCGATCTGAGGTAACACTGCGCCACAGAGGCTGAACGCCAGTTTGTGGTCCAGCACCTTTTGCGTATACCCGCCAGGCACGATCCAGCCGATGCGGTATCCAGGTGCGAGGGCTTTCGAGAATGAGCTGCAGTAAATCGTGTTGCCGCCGCCTTCAAGTGCGATGAACGGCCGGGGCCGCTCGCGTGTGAAGTGGATTTCGCCGTAGACGTCGTCCTCGATCAACGGGATGGCGTGCCGCGCGAGCACGGCGAGAAGTTCGCGCTTTTTCGATTCGGGCATCAGCGCACCCAATGGGTTGCTGAAGCTCGATGACAACATGCAGGCAGCAACAGTCTCGGTGTCGAGCAGGCGGGCCAGGGCCTCGATGTTCACGCCGTGGGCCGGGTCGGTTGGAAGTTCAAGGGCTTTCAGGCCCAGCACTTCCAACGTGTGCAGCAGTCCGAAGTATGTGGGCGATTCGACGGCGATGGTGTCACCAGGCTTGGCGATGGCGGTCAGGGCGAGGGTCACGGCTTCCGTGCAGCCATTCGTGATGATCACGTCGTCGGGCGACAGCGCATGGCCGATGCGCATCGCCCGCCGGGATATCTCTTGACGCAAATTCAGCTCGCCACGCAGCGCACCGTAGACGTTGTTGCGTGAGCCATGCTGGCGAGCTGCGCGCGCCAACATCAGGTTCAAGCGCTGGGACTGCAGCAAATCGGCGTCCGGTACGGCGCAACCCAGCGGCACGAGCGCTGAGTTGGACGCCTGCTCCAGCAGGACCGCGACTGCTCCGCTGATGGAAACGGTTGAGGCCTTTGAGCGCATTCGCGGAGTGGACGGCAACGCCAGCGAGCCCCCCAGTGTTGGCGCGACGTAGAAGCCTGACTGCGGGCGCACCACCAGCAAGCCTCGGTCTTCCAACCAGCGGTAGGCCTGCAACACCGTTGAGATGCTGAGGCCATGCGCTGCACTGGTGGCACGCACCGAAGGCAGTCGTCTGTCGGGCGCCAGCGTGCCCTTGTCGATCATGCCAACGATGACGTCCGCAAGTTGCTCGTAACGATGCAGCGTGGATGACCGGCCGTCACCCTGCACTGCTGCATTCCGCACTGTGACGTAGAAACCAACTTGCGGTCTCGCAACGATGACACCCTGGTCCTGCAACAGCCGATAGGCTTGCAGCGCCGCTGAAGCGCTGATCCCATGCTCTTTGCTGAGAGTCCGTACAGACGGCATGCGCTGGCCCACGGAGAGTTCGCTATTGGCGATCTTGAGAGCAAACATGGCAGCCAACTGCCCAGAGCGGTGAGCGGCTTTGGTGTCAATCATCTGCTGGATTGTCGGTTAAAAGCCTTCATATCAATGCCTACTGTACCGACTGATTTTCGTTGAAATTGTGACCGTTGTGATTGTTTGACAATCAGTAGGATGCCTGCATTCCGACAACTCCGATGCTCAAGGTCACCTAATGAATGAATTGAAAAATTCAGCTCTTGGTCTGAACACCAAAGCGCGAGATGGGGGCCCGTGGCGAGGTCGCTTCCCCTACAACGAGATCATTTCCCTGCTGGACGTGAACCGCCCCTTCAATTTGGCGGAAAGCACTTCGCAGGATCTGACAGTTGGCGAAGTGATTGAACTGGTCGGCTTCGAGGCCCTGCGCGATCTCAAGCTGGGTTATGGCCGGTCGGCCGGTTCGCTCGAATTGCGCAACGAGATCGCCACGGCCTGCCAGGTACCGGCAGAGCATGTGATCACCACGCAAGGCACGGCGCTGGGACTCTTTCTGTTGGCCTTCGAGACCTGTAGGCCGGGTGACGAGGCAGTCCTGGTGACACCGTGCTTTCCGCCCAGTCGCGACTGCCTGATCGGGGCGGGGGTCAAAGTGCGCGACGTTCGACTGAGCTTCGAGAGCAATTACGGGCTCGACATGGATGCCCTTGTTGCCAGCCTTTCCGCCAAGACACGGCTGGTGAGCCTCGCCTCGCCGCAGAACCCCAGTGGCATCTGCACGCCCCGGTCCACCGTCGAGAACATCCTGGCGCTGCTGGAGGCACACGCACCGCAGGCCATTCTCTTCATCGATGAGACCTATCGCGAGGCAACCTATGGCAACGAAGCCGCGCCCGCAAGCTTCGCCGGACTGCACCCGCGCATCGTCACCGGTGCCTCGGTGTCCAAGGCGCTGGGGGCGCCCGGCCTGCGCACGGGTTGGCTCACTGTGGCAGACGCAGATCTCCGGTCACGTTTGATCGTTGCCAAAATGAACACCGTGATCTCCGGATCGGTGCTCGACGAGGCGCTGGCTGCAGGTCTGCTGCGCAACCGAGAGTCTGTTTTGGCTCCGCGCCGCCAACTGCTGACCCAAGGCCTGGCTGAATTGGCCGTTTGGTGCGAGATGGAGCACCAGCGCATTGAGTGGATACGGCCAGACGGTGGCGCCCTGTGCTGCCTCCGACTTCGCGCCGACTGCTTTGACGACGCTTCCGTTGCGCGGTTCTGGGCTTTGCTGCCTGCGCACGACCTGCAACTGGCATCCGGCGCGTGGTTCGGCGAGAGCGAACGCGTCATGCGGCTGGGCTTTGGTTATCTGCCGCCGCACCGCCTGGCACCTGCGCTGACCGCGCTTTCCTCTGTGCTGGACGCTGCCGAAATTCCTACCCCCTGAATCCATCGAGATCAAACATGAAACTGCGAATTGCTTACGTCGAAGAGCCTCCGTTTTACTGGACGACAGTGGACGGCTCCGTCACGGGCGCTGACATCGAACTGGCCAACGCGGTGCTGCGCGCCATCGGCGTGACCGCGATTGATCGCGTACCGACGACCTTCGACGAACTCCTGCCAGGCGTTCAACAGGGCCGTTGGGACATGAACGTCCCAATATTCATCACACCTGAACGTGCCCAGCACGTCTCGTTCAGCCTGCCGGTCTGGGCGCTGGGTGATGGATTCTTGGTGCGGCCGGGCAACCCCAAGGCACTTACGGGCTACGCCGCGCTGGCCGCATCCAGCGATGCACGGCTGGGGGTTATTGCAGGTCAGGTCCAGATCATTTCGGCCAAATCAGCCGGTGTGGGGAACGACAAGCTGGTTGTGTTCAAAAACCAGCCTGAGGCCATTGCCGCGTTGGTGGCCGGAGAGATCGACGCTTTCGCTGCAACGGCCATTGGAAGTCGCGCTGCGGCCGAGGGCAATCTTGCCGTGGCGGCTGTTGCCCACGAGCAGAGCCCGGGCAGCCCGGCACCCATGGGTGCTTTCTCGTTTGCAAGCGGCAATCACTCATTGCAACAGGCCGTGAACAACCAGTTGCGCAGCTACCTCGGTTCGCCTGAACATCGCACCGTTGTAGCCCGGTTCGGCATCACAAGCACCGAGATTGATGCCGTGCTGTCACAGCCATGACAACAGGCAAAGCGCAAAGACTCGCGACTGGGGAATAACTCTTGGCACCGCGCGCACGGTGCAGGCAATACGGTTCAGTGGCTGCTTTAGAGTCACCCAGCAGACCGCCGCCCCCACCCCTGCACCCCCCGCGCCACCCCACCCGCCACCACGCCCCAAAACGCCGAGCCCACACCGCCAATCACCACGCCGCTGAGGGTGACCAGGAAGGTGATGAGCGCGGCCTCGCGGTGGCGCTCGTCGGCCAGCGCGGTGTGCAAGCCGCCGCCAATGCTGCCCAACAGCGCCAACCCGGCAATGGCCACCACCAGCTCTTTGGGGAACGCGGTCAACAGCCCAGTCACCACCGCGCCAAACAACCCAATCAGCACGTAGATGCCGCCACACACCACCGCAGCGGTGTAGCGGCGGGCCTTGTCTTCGTGCGCCTCGGGGCCCATGCAAATGGCGGCGGTGATGGCGCTGAAGTTGAGGGCAAACGCGCCAAACGGGGCCAGCACCAGCGTGGCCAGCCCTGTAAGGGTGATGAGTTTGGACACCGGCAGGTCGTACCCCGTGGCGCGCATCACAGCCACGCCCGGCAGGTTTTGCGACGCCATGGTCACCACAAACAGCGGCAGCGCCAGGCTGATGGCAGCGCTGAGCGTGAAAACCGGGGCGGTGAATTCGGGCACGGCCAGTTGGAACGTGACCGCGCCCCAGGCCATGTCGCCGCGCAGCGCCACAAAGGCCACCGCCGCCACCAGCGTGGCGGGCACGGCATAACGCGGGGCCAGGCGTTTGCCCACCAAATAGGTGGCCAGCATCAGCAGCACCAGGGGCAAGGCGGTTTGGGCGGCGGCAAAGGCCTGCAGGCCAAAGCGGGCCAGCACCCCGGCCAGCAGGGCCGAGGCAATGGCCATGGGAATGCGGTTCATCAGCCGCTCGAACAGGCAGGTGGCCCCCGCCAGGGTGATGAGCGCGGCGCACACCATGAAGGCCCCCACGGCCTCGGCCATGGAAAACCCTGCACCGCTGGCCGCAGCCGCCACACCGGCCGATGCCAGCACCGCTGCGCCGGGGGTGCTCCAGGCCACCATCACCGGCTGGCGCAGCCACAGCGAGGGCAGCGCCGAGCACAGGCCCATGCCCAGCCCCAGCGCCCACATCCACGAGGTGATTTGCGCCGGGGTGGCGCCAAACGCCTGCGCCGCCTGGAACACGATGGCCACCGAACTGGTGAAGCCCACCAGCACCGCCACAAAACCCGCGGTGGCCGCAGACAGGCTCACGTCACGCCAAAAATACATATCAAAAACCAGAGCTGCAAACGCTTGAGGGTCAAGCGCCAGGGGCCAAAAAAGCTTCAAATTTCCACCTTGGAACCCAACTCCACCACCGCGTTGCTGGGGATGTTGAGGAAGTCGGCAATGCCGCTGGCGTTGCGGTGCATCTGGGCAAAGATTTTTTCCCGCCACAGCGCCATGCCACCGCCCAGCGTGGGAATGACGGTGTCGCGCGACAGGAAGTAGCTGGTGGTCATGCCGTCCAGCACCACGCCGTGGGGCTTCATCAGCGCCAGGGCCTTGGGCACGTTGGGGTCGTTTTTGAACCCGTAGTGAATGACGACCTGCCAGCAATCGTGGCCCAGGTCTTCCACCTCCAACCGCTGCTGCATGGGCACCCAAGGCACCTCGTGGTGGCGCACCGACACAAACAGGTTTTGCGCGTGCAGCACCTTGTTGTGCTTCAGGTTGTGCAGCAGCGCGTTGGGCACGGTGCCCAGCTCTGATGTCAGGAACACAGCCGTGCCGTCCACACGCACGGGGGGGCTGACAAAAATGGCCTCCAGAAAGCTGGGCAGGTCCAAGGCGTCTTCGCGCAGCTTGCTGCTGAGCAGCTTGCGGCCCTCTTTCCAGGTCAGCATCAGCATGAACACGATGCCGCCGATCATCAGCGGGAACCACCCACCATCGAACAGCTTGAACATGTTGGACGCCCAAAAGGCAAAGTCCACCACGAAGAAAAAGCCCGTGGCCAGCACACACAGCCACAGCGGGTATTTCCAGCCGTGGCGAATCACGAAGAACGTCAGCACCGTGGTGATGAGCATGTCGGTACACACCGCAATGCCGTAGGCCGCCGCCAGGTTGCTGCTCGACTTGAACATGACCACCGCCAGCACGATGGCCACAAACAGGCCCCAGTTGACGAACGGAATGTAGATTTGGCCCGTTTCTTTCACGCTGGTGTGCAGCAGCTGCAAACGCGGCAAATAGCCCAGTTGCACCACCTGTTTGGTGACGCTGAATGCCCCTGAAATCAGCGCCTGAGACGCAATCACCGTGGCCATGGTCGCCAGGCCCACCAGGGGCAGCAGCAGCCAGTCAGGCGCCATCAGGAAAAACGGGTTTTTCACCGCTTCGGGGTTTTGCAGCAGCAACGCGCCCTGGCCAAAATAGTTCAGCGTCAGGCAGGGCATGACGATGGCAAACCACGCCAGGCGGATGGGCTGCTTGCCGAAGTGCCCCATGTCGGCATACAACGCCTCGCCTCCGGTCACACACAGCACCACCGCGCCCAAAATGATGAAGGTGGTGCCTGGCTGCGCCCACATGAATGCCAGCGCGTAGTGCGGGCTGATGGCCCACAAAATGGCCGGGTTCTGTGCGATGTGCCACACGCCCAGCGCGGCAATGCTGAAGAACCACACCAGCGTGATGGGGCCGAAGAATTTGCCAATGCCGCTGGTGCCGCGTTTTTGCACCCAAAACAGCAAAAACAAAATCACCAGCGTGATGGGGATGACGCCCTTTTTGAAGGTGGGCGAAATGATTTCCAGCCCCTCCACCGCCGACAGCACGGAAATGGCCGGGGTGATGACGCCATCGCCGTAAAACAGGCAGGTGCCAAAAATGCCCACCAGCAGCAACACACGGCGCAGCTTGGGTTTGTCTTTCACCGATTGCGAGGCCAGCGCCAGCATGGCCACCAGCCCCCCCTCGCCGTGGTTGTCGGCGCGCAGCACCAGGGTGACGTACTTCAGCGAAACGATGGTGGTGAGCGTCCAGAACACGATGGACAACACGCCGTGCACGTTGTCCGACGTGAAAGGCACGTGGCCCGAACCGAAGATTTCTTTGATGGCGTACAGCACACTGGTGCCGATGTCGCCATACACCACGCCAATGGCGCCCAATGTGAGCGTGGCCAGGGAAGATTTGGAAGCAGACAAAGGGCTGACCCGCTGGCCCTGAGGGCGCGGGATTTCAAAGTCGCGAAGCCGCGATTGTGCGCCGGGCCCGCACCGCCGTGTGTTGCAGTGCAGCAACAATTACCCCAGACTTACAGGGGCATTTTTTGCATAAATTCAGAGCAACCAAATGACCACAGTCAAGCGCTGGCAGCCATTTCAATCATAAATCTCGGCTTCGGGGTCGGTGGCTTCGAGTTCGTAGCTGGCGGCCAACATGGCCAGGCGGCCCATCACGCCGTACATGTAAAACCGGTTGGGCGCACTGGCCCCGGGCTTCATGCCGGGCTGGGGCAGGTGGGCGCTTTGGGCAAACGCCAGTGGCACAAACTGGGCGCCAGGCGCGTTCAGGTGCTCTTCCACCCCGCGCTCGGCGTGCACCCGGTAGAAGCCGCCCACCACATAGCGGTCCATCATGTAGACCACGGGCTCGGCCACCGCGTCGTTGATGCGCTCGTGCGTCAGCACGCCCTCTTGCACCAGCACATCGCCCGTGGGCAGGCTGGTTTTGGCCGCCAGGGCCTCCAGGTCTTTGGCGTCGCGCAGGGTCAAGGGCAGCACGCCCCCCGAATCGCCGTCGGACTTCAGCACCACAAACGGTTTTTCCTGAATGCCGTATTCCTTGTATTTGCGCCGGGTTTTGGCCAGCACGGCATCCACCTGGGCCTGCACCACGTCCATGCCCTGCCCTTGCGCCAGGTTGACCCCGGTGCACACGGCGTGGGCGGGGGTGATGAGCCAGGGGTCCATGCCCAGCAGCTTGGCAAAACGCTTGGCCACCTCTTCATAGGCCTTCAGGTGGTTGCTTTTGCGGCGCACCGAACCCGACGCGTGCAGCGGGGGCAGCAGGTATTGCTCGTGCAAGTCTTCCAGCACGCCGGGCACACCGCTGGCCAAGGCGTTGTTGAGCAGGATGGTGCAGGGGTCAAAGTCTTTCAGGCCCAGGCGTTTTTTCCCGCGTATGACGGGCTCAACCGTCAACACCTCGCCATCGGGCAGGGGCACGGTGAAGGTGTCCACCACGTCGGGGCTGATGCAGCCCACCCGCACGTTGAGGCCCGCCATGTTGAACACCCGCTGCAACTGCGCCAGGTTGCTGGCGTAGAAGCTGTTGCGCACGTGGTTTTCGGGGATGAGCAGCAGGTTTTTGGCCTCGGGGCAAATCTTCTCGATGGCGGCCATGGCCGCCTGCACCGCCAGGGGCAGCATTTGCGGGGTGAGGTTGTGCCAGGCACCGGGGTGAAGGTCGGTGTCCACCGGGGCCAGCTTGAAGCCCGCGTTGCGCACGTCCACCGAGCTGTAAAACAGCGGCGTGTGCTCCATCCACTCCAGGCGGAACCACCGCTCGATGACGGGCATGGACTCCAGGATGCGCTGCTCCAGCTCGTTGATGGGACCGGTGAGCGCGGTGACGAGGTGGGGAACCATGGTGAACGTCCGTTCTGAAGACAGGGAATAGCGGCTTGAACAGTTGGGGGTGTGCAAGGCGGTTTCAAGCCCGCCCCACCCGTGGGTCAGCGGATCATTGCCGCACTTCGCCCTCGCCCAGCACCACGTATTTGAGCGAGGTCAGCCCCTCCACCCCCACAGGGCCGCGGGCATGGAACTTGTCGGTGCTGATGCCGATTTCGGCACCCAGCCCGTACTCGAAGCCGTCGGCAAACCGGGTGCTGGCGTTGACCATGACGCTGGCCGAATCCACCTCGCGCAAGAACCGCTGCGCATGGCGGTGGTCGGTCGTCAGGATGGCTTCGGTGTGGTGGCTGGAGTAGCGGTTGATGTGGGCAATGGCCTCGTCCACCCCGTCCACCACCTTCACACTGATGACGGGGGCCAGGTATTCCTCGCTCCAGTCGGCTTCGGTCGCGGCTTTGAGCAACGCGGCCGGGGCCACGGTGGCCAGCAGGCGCAGCGACTCGGGGCAACCGCGCATTTCCACGCCCTTGGTGGCAAACACCGCGCCGATGCGGGGCAGAAAATCGGCGGCCACGCCACGGGCCACCAGCAGGCTTTCGGTGGCGTTGCAGGGGCTGTACTTGTGCGTTTTGGCGTTGTCGGTGACCTTGACGGCCAGTTCCACGTCGCAGGGGTCGTCCACGTAGGTGTGGCAGTTGCCATCCAAGTGTTTGATGACGGGCACCTTGGCTTCGGCGCTGATGCGCTCGATCAGGCCCTTGCCACCGCGCGGAATGACCACATCCACAAACTGGGGCATGGTGATGAGGTGGCCCACGGCGGCGCGGTCGGTGGTGGGCACCAGTTGCACCGTGTCTTCGGGCAACCCCGCCTCGGCCAAGGCAAGGCGCACCAGGCGGGCCAGGGCCTTGTTGGACTCGATGGCCTCAGACCCCCCGCGCAAGATGCAGGCGTTGCCGCTTTTGATGGCCAGGCTGGCCGCCTCGATGGTGACGTTGGGGCGGCTCTCGAAAATCATGCCGAACACGCCAATGGGCACACGCATCTGCCCCACGCGGATGCCGCTGGGCACCTGCTTCATGCCGGTGATTTCGCCAATGATGTCGGGCATGGCCGCCAACTGCTCGCAGCCCTGGGCGCAGGTTTCCAGCACCTTGGGGGTGAGTTTGAGCCGGTCCACCATGGGTTCGCTCAGACCGTTGGCGCGGGCGCGGCTCAGGTCTTGGGCGTTGTCGGCTTGCAGCGGCTCCACCTGTTCACGCAGCAGGCGGGCCAGGGCCAACAAAGCTTTGTTTTTGGTAGCTGCCGATGTTTTTGCAGCGTGCGCTGAAGCCTGTTTTGCCTGCAAACCCAGGGTTTGCATCAGTTCAGAGGTGGGGAGTTCGGTGGCGGCGTTCATGGCCGGAATTGTCGCAGGCCCAGACACCCGGCCCGACATCCCCGCGACTGCGCGCCCGCGCCAGCCCGGGCACACTGGCGGCATGAGCGCCCCTTCCCTGCCCCTTCTGCCTCCTGACATCACCGTGTTTGAACGCGGCTGGCTGTCCAGCAACAACGTGCTGCTGGACGACGGCCACACCGCCGTGCTGGTGGACACCGGCTACTGCACCCACGCCGAACAAACCCTGGCCTTGGTGGCCCACGCCTTGGGCGAGCGCCCGCTGGACCACGTGCTCAACACCCACCTGCACAGCGACCACTGTGGCGGCAACGGCGCGTTGCAAGCCCGTTACCCCGGACTGGTCACCGCCCTGCCACCTGGCGGCTCGCAAGCCGTGGCCGAGTGGGACGAGGCCGCGCTGGGCCACGCCCGTTTTGGCCAGAGCATCGAGCGCTTCGGGTTTGACCGGCTGCTGCAACCCGGCACCACCGAACACCTGGCCGGGCGGGCCTGGCAGGTGCACGCCGCCCCGGGGCACGACCCGCATGCGGTGCTGCTTTTCCAGCCCGAGACGGGCGTGCTCATCAGCGGCGATGCGTTGTGGGAAAACGGCTTTGGCGTGGTCTTCCCTGAGCTGGACGGCCACAGCGGCTTCGACGAAGTGGCCGCCACGCTGGACGTGATCGAGCGGCTCGCACCCGCCGTGGTCATTCCCGGCCACGGCGGGGTGTTTGCCGACGTGCCTGCCGCACTGGCCCGTGCCCGCACGCGCTTGGGCGGCTTCGTTCAAAACCCGCAGCGCCACCTGCGCCACGCGGCCAAGGTGCTGGTGAAATACAAACTGCTGGAAATGGGCACCACCCCCCACGCCAACCTGCACGAATGGGCGGCAAACACGCCCGCGCTGGCCGACCTGCACCGGGTGAGCGCAGGGGCCCCGCCACAGTTCAACGAATGGGTGGATGATTTGCTGGCCGACCTGGTGCGCACGGGCGCAGCCGCGGTGTCAAACGGGTGGGTCAGCAACCACTGAAACGGCCAATCGAAGTTTCAACTTTCGATTGGCACGGTTTGCCCCCTCACCCCCGCGCCGCACAGGCCTGACTCACCTGCGTGGCCAGGCGGTGCAAGGCGTCCCACGGGTCGGCGGGCCAGGTGGGCACTTTCAGGCCTTTGGCGATGCCGTCCACCACATGGGCGTCTTGCAGCCACTGGGCCAGGGTGGCGGCGCCGAGGCGGGGCAACACGCGTTCCATGAGCTTCTCTTTGGCGCCCCACACGCGGTGCTCGCGCAAGGCCATGGGCATGGGGCGGCCCGCGTCCAGCGCCTGGCGCACGCGGGCCAGGGTGCGGATGTCTTCGCTCAGCGCCCAGTGCACCAGCACGGGGGCCTCGCCCTCGGCCTGCAGGCCGTCGAGCATGCGTTGCACGCGGGCGGTGTGCCCGGCCAGCACGGTTTCGGCCAGTTTGAAGGCGTCGTAGCGGGCGACGTTGAGCACGGCGGCCTCCACCTGCTCGAAACTCAGCTCGCCCGCCGGGTGCAGCAGGGCCAGCTTTTGCACCTCCTGGTGCGCGGCCAGCAGGTTGCCTTCAACCCGGTCGGCAAAGAATTGCAGGGTGCGCTGGCCTTCCTCGCCCGAGCACACGCGCTGCTGTTGCTGGCCCAGGCGCTGGGCAATCCACTGCGGCAGGGCGTGGCGCTCCACCGGGTCCACCCGCAAGGTAGTGCCAAAACTGTCCAGCGCGCCAAACCACGCGCCTTTGAGGGTGGCGCCGTCCAGGCGGGGCAACAGCACCAGGGTCAGCACGCTGTCGTTGCGCGAGGCCAGTTCAGCCAGTTGCTGCAAGGCGGCGCTGCCTTCCTTGCCGGGTTTGCCGGACGGGATGCGCACCTCCACCAGCTGGCGGTCGCCAAACAGGCTCATTTCGCCGCCGCTGGCGAGCACGGCGCTCCAGTCGAAATGGGCACCGGCCACGGTGAACACGGTGCGTTCGGTGTAGCCCTGGCCACGGGCGGCAGCGCGGATGGCGTCGGCCGCTTCCTGGATGAGCAGGGGCTCATCCCCGTGCAAGGTGTACAGGGGCTTGAGCCCCTTTTGCAGGTGCGCGGTGAGCTGGGCGGCGGCCAGTTGCATGGGGGGTGTGGCCTGGGCGGCGTCAGAGCGAACGCACGGCCGCCAGGCGGCGCAGCACCTGCTGCACGATATCGGTTTGCATGTCGCGGTACAGCTGGGCCTCTTCGTCGGCCTTGGACAGGGCCAGGGTCTCGACGTAGCTGATGTCGCGCTGCAACAGAATTTCGGTGCTGTCGATCAGCACCTTGCCTTTGGGCGTGCCCAGGCGGAAGCGAAACCGGGTGCGCAACTGAAACTCGCGCACCTGGCCGGCGGCCGTGGAGCCCACCACCGATTTTTCGCGCTGGTCGGCCAGCACCTCCAGCACGGCATCTGCCCCGGTGGGGGGCAACGCGTCCAGCACCTGAATGCCTGCGGCCACCAGGGCCAGGCGCAACTCGCGCCGCAGCGGTGAGCCGTCGGGCAGCGGGGCCACCAGCGTCTGAAAGGCAAACGTGGGGGCTTGCCGGAGCTTGAAGCCACAGCCCCCGAGCAAGGCCACGGCAGCAGTGGCCATCAACCAGTGGCGGCGAGAAGCGGTTGCAGACGGGCGCTGGACGTGGGCCATGGCGTGCTCAGACCACCACGTTGACCAAACGGCCGGGCACCACGATGACCTTTTTGGCCGGTGCGCCGTTGGCTTGTTTGACAAAGGCTTCGCTGGCCAGGGCGGCGGCCTCGATGGCGGCTTTGTCGGCCGTGGCACTGACCAGCACCGAACCGCGCAGCTTGCCGTTGATTTGCAGCATCAGCTCGATTTCGTCTTTTTGCAGCGCCGCTTCGTCCACCTGGGGCCAGGCGGCGTCGAGCAGATCGCCCAGTTGGCCCGCGTAGCCCAGCTCGCTCCACAGGGCGTGGGCGATGTGGGGGGTGGCGGGGTACAGGCAGCGCAGCAGAATGCCAAAACCTTCGGCCAAGGCCACGGCGGCACCGGCGCTGTCCAGGGCTTTGAAGTCGTCCAGCGCGTTCAGCATCTTCATGCAACCCGACACCACGGTGTTGTATTGCATGCGCTGGTAGTCGTAGTCCACCTGCTTGAGCACGGTGTGGATGTCCAGGCGCAGCGCCTTGGCTTCCTTGCCAAATTCAATGTCTTTTAGGCTGCTAGCGCTTGATGGGCTTGCGTTTGCAGCTGCGAAATCAATATTGGACAACTTGTAGCCGAAGTTCCACACCCGGCGCAGGAAGCGGTAGCTGCCCTCCACGGCGGAGTCGTTCCATTCCAGCGTGGCCTCGGGCGGGGCGGTGAACATGGTGTACAGGCGGGCGGTGTCGGCGCCGTAGCGCTCGATCAAATCCTGCGGATCGACGCCGTTGTTTTTGGACTTGGACATGGTGCCCACGCCCTCGTAGTCGATGACCGTGCCCACGGGCAAGTCGCCCACGGCGTTTTTGAGCTGGGCGCCCACGATCTTGCCGCCTTCGTCCAGCACGTGTTCCACGTCGTGCGGCCAGAAGTACTCTTTGGCGCCCTTGTCGGTGCGGCGGCTGTAAATGTGGTTCAGCACCATGCCCTGCGTCAGCAGTTTGGTGAAGGGTTCGTCCACCTTCACCAGCCCCAGGTCGCGCATGACCTTGGTCCAGAAGCGTGCGTACAGCAAGTGCAGGATGGCGTGCTCGATGCCGCCGATGTACTGGTCCATGCCGCTGCCGCCGGTGGCCAGCTGTTGGTCACGCATCCAGTAATCAGTACCGCCCGCCACCATCGCGTCGGTGTTGGTGGGGTCGCAGTAGCGCATGAAGTACCAGGACGAGTCCACAAAGGTGTCCATGGTGTCGGTTTCGCGGCGGGCGGGTTTGCCACACACCGGGCAGGTCACGCCAGCATGGAAGCCTTCGTGTTTGTGCAGCGGGTTGCCCGAACCGTCGGGGATGCAGTCTTGCGGCAGCACCACCGGCAGGTCTTGCTCGGGCACGGGCACGGCACCGTGTTCCTCGCAATGGATGATGGGAATGGGCGTGCCCCAGTAACGCTGGCGCGAAACGCCCCAGTCGCGCAAACGCCAGGTGGTTTTCTTCTCGCCCAGGCCTTTGGCCGCCAACAACTCGGCCACTTTGGACACAGCGGCCTTGAAAGGCAGCCCATCCAGCTCGCCAGAGTTGACACACACCAACGCCCCAGATTTGTCGGCATACCAGTCGTGCCACTGAGCCGCATCGAACACAAACGAGTCGCCAGCGGCGGGGGTGGCCGTGGACAGCGTAAGGGTATGCCCCGTGCCGTCAACGGCCACCCCCGCCTCTGGCGACGGAGCAGCCGAAGCAGCACCCACCACCTGGCGAATCTCAATCCCGTACTTCAAAGCAAACGCAAAGTCGCGCTCGTCATGCGCAGGCACCCCCATCACAGCGCCGTCGCCATAAGACATGAGCACATAGTTGCCCACCCACACCGCCACCTGCGCACCGGTCAACGGGTGCGTGACGAACAGGCCCGTGGCCATGCCCTTTTTCTCTTGCGTGGCCAGCTCGGCCTCGGTGGTGCCGCCGGTCTTGCATTCCTCGATGAACGCAGCCAAAGCCGGGTTGCTGGCAGCGGCGTGCAAGGCAATCGGGTGCTCGGGCGCCACGGCCGCAAACGTCACGCCCATGACGGTGTCGGCACGGGTGGTGAACACGTACATCTTGCCGTCGCCAATCGGCGCACCGTCAGCCCCGACAATGCTGTGAGTGAAGGCAAAACGCACGCCTTCGCTCTTGCCGATCCAGTTTTCCTGCATCAGCCGCACCTTGTCGGGCCAGCCGTTCAGCGTGGCTTTCTCGTTGCCGATCTGCACATGGTCCAGCAGCTCTTGGGCATAGGCGGTGATGTTCAGGTAGTAACCGGGGATTTCGCGCTTTTCCACCGGCGCGCCGGTGCGCCAGCCGCGCCCGTCAATCACTTGCTCGTTGGCCAGCACGGTCTGGTCCACCGGGTCCCAGTTGACGATCTGGGTCTTGCGGTAGGCAATGCCGCGCTCCAGCATCTTCAAAAACAGCCACTGGTTCCACTTGTAATAGGTGGGGTCGCAGGTGGCCACTTCGCGGCTCCAGTCGATGGCCAAGCCCATCGCCTGCATCTGCTTCTTCATGTAAGCGATGTTTTCGTACGTCCACTTGGCCGGTGGCACGCCGTTTTTCAGCGCAGCGTTTTCGGCGGGCAGGCCAAAGGCGTCCCAGCCCATGGGCATCAACACGTTGTGTCCGGCCATGCGCAACTGGCGTGCCAGCATGTCGTTGATGGTGTAGTTGCGCACGTGGCCCATGTGCAGCTTGCCGCTGGGGTAAGGCAGCATGGAGCAGGCGTAGAACTTGGGTTTGCTCTGGTCTTCCGTCACGCGGTAGGCATCGCGGGCAATCCAATGGACGTGGGCGGCGCGCTCCACATCCTGGTGGCTGAATTTGTCTTGCATGGGGTGGGCTGTGTGAAAAAAGCGCGCCCTCTGGGGCGCTGGCTGTGCAAAAAGCTGTGGGCCAAGGCCCCAAAGCGATGCCGGGATTTTAGGGTGTCAGGGCGTGGAAGCCGCGGCACCCGGCTCGGCCACAAACCCCACGCGGTTCAGGCCTGCCTGCTGGGCCAGCCCAATCACCTCCACCACCCGGCCATAGGGCACGTTGGCATCGGCGCGCAACTGCACCTCGGTGTCGGGGTGGGCCTGGGCCACGGTGCGCAGCCGGGCCAGCAATGCCGGGGTGTCAAGCGGGGTGTCGTCCACGGTCACACCGCCCGAACGGGCCAGCACCAGGGTCAGCTTGCGGTCCGACTCGGACGGGCGGGCCGCCGCCGTTTGGGGCAAGTCCAGCCGGATGGAGCTGGCCATCAGCGGGGCGGTGATGATGAAAATCACCAGCAGCACCAGCATCACGTCCACCAGCGGGGTGACATTGATGTCGCTCATGGGCCGCGTGAAGCTGTGGCCACCGCTCGCTTTGGCACCCGCAGAGGCACCGTGGGAACTGTCAAAGCCGTGAAACGACATGGCCTCAAGCGTCCGGGGATTGGGCCAAGGCCCAGGCCCGCAGGTCGTGGGCAAAGGCCTCCAGCACGGCTTCGATGCGGGCTGACCAACGGCCCAACACGTTGTAGGCCAACACCGCTGGTATGGCCACGCCCAGGCCTGCGGCGGTCATGACCAGCGCTTCGCCCACCGGGCCGGACACCTGTTCCAGCCCCAACGCACCCCCGCCGCCCATGCCCAGCAACGCGTGGTAAATGCCCCAGACGGTGCCCAACAAGCCCACAAAAGGGGCGGTAGCGCCCACGGTGGCCAGCAACACCTGGCCAAACTGCAAACGGTGCTGCGCCAACACCAAGGCATCACGCAAACCGCGTGTGAGCCGCTGTTCGATCGGCGCGAGGTGGCCCAATGTGGGGCCGGCCGGGCTGGACAGGGTGTCGGTAGCGGCGTGCAACAACGGGGTGACCAACTGCGCCACATCGGCACCTTGCACCCGCAAACGGGCATCGGCCACACTGGCAGACTGCCAGAAGGCAGCCACCGACAGTGCCACGCTGGGGCCTGCGGTGCGCAGCATCCACGCCTTCCACAGCACCACCACCCAGGTGGCCACAGACATCAGCAGCAACACCAGCACCACCAGGCGGCTGAGACCGTCGCCTTGCATCAGGTGCTGCCAAACGGTCATGGTGCGGTGGGTCAGCGCAAGCCGAGCACGTCGAACATGTCGTACAGCCCGGCGGGTTTGCCCGCCAGGAAACGCGCGGCCCGCAAACTGCCCTGCGCGTAGGTCACGCGGCTGGACGACTTGTGGGTGATTTCAATGCGCTCGCCCGTGCCCGCAAACAACACTGTGTGGTCGCCCACGATGTCGCCGCCCCGGATGGTGGCAAACCCGATGCTGGACGGGTCTCGCTCACCGGTCACGCCTTCGCGGGCGTAGACGGCACAGTCCTTCAGGTCACGGCCCAGGGCGTCGGCAATGACCTCGCCCATTTTGAGCGCCGTGCCCGAAGGCGCGTCCACTTTGTGGCGGTGGTGCGCCTCGATGATTTCAATGTCATACCCGGTGGCCATGGCTTTGGCTGCCATCTCCAACAGCTTCAGGGTGACGTTGACACCCACGCTCATGTTCGGGGCCATCACGATGGGAATGCGCTTGGCAAATTCGGCGATGTCGACCTTCTGCGCGTCGGTGAACCCTGTGGTGCCAATCACCACGGCGGTGCCCTGGGCCGCGCACACGGCCAGGTGGGCCAACGTGCCCTCGGGGCGGGTGAAGTCAATCAGGCACCCGGCATTTTTAAGCCCTTGCGCCAGGTCAGCCGTGATGGCCACACCGGCGTCTTTGCCCAAAAAACCAGCGGCATCGGTGCCCAAAGCAGGGCTGGAGGGCACGTCGAGAGCACCGGACAGCTGGCAATCGTCGGCGGTCTGCACCGCTTCGACCAGCATGCGGCCCATGCGGCCGCTGGCACCGGCCACGCA
>JBASFL010000019.1:0-25362 GCA_049653005.1 Burkholderiaceae bacterium
CCGCTCCCCGCGTGGCCGCCAAGCTCGACGTCGCACAGATCAGCGAAATCAGCAAAGTCATCAGCAGCGACACATTCGAGCGTCCCATCTACGCAGGCAACGCCATCGCCACCGTGCAAAGCACCGACGCCGTCAAAGTCATCACCGTGCGCGCCACAGGCTTCGATGCCGCAGCCAAAAACCCCCAAGAAGGCGGCTCTGCACCCATTGAAACCACAGCCGCCACAGTCGACAGCGGCAAAAGCAGCTTCAAAGGCAGCGAAATTGCCAAGAACGACCGCCCTGAACTCACAGCGGCCAAGATCATCGTCAGCGGTGGCCGGGCACTGGGCAGCAGCGAGAAATTCAACGAAGTCATGACCCCCTTGGCCGACAAACTCGGTG
Organism: Burkholderiaceae bacterium; assembly: GCA_049653005.1. Lineage (GTDB taxonomy): Bacteria > Pseudomonadota > Gammaproteobacteria > Burkholderiales > Burkholderiaceae_C > UBA2334. The sequence continues at coordinate 385 of JBASFL010000019.1, forward strand.
CGGCCATCGGTGCCAGCCGTGCGGCGGTGGACGCAGGTTATGCGGCCAACGACCTGCAAGTGGGCCAGACCGGCAAGATCGTGGCCCCGCAGCTGTACATCGCAGCGGGCATCAGCGGTGCCATTCAGCACTTGGCGGGGATGAAAGACAGCAAGGTGATCGTTGCGATCAACAAAGACCCCGAGGCCCCGATATTCAGCGTGGCCGACTATGGGCTGGAGGCTGATTTGTTCACGGCTGTGCCTGAGTTGGTCAACAGCTTGTGAGCCGTACCCAGGGCCAAGCCTTAGCACATATTTAAATAAAAAGTGCCTCTGGCGCTTGATGGTATTGAACAGTTTGCTGCGTTTTTAATTATCCCTTGGAGCCGCCCACCATGGCCTACACCGCCCCCCTCAAAGACATGCTGTTTGCCATGGAACACCTGGCAGGCCTGGCCAAAGTGACCGCGCTGCCCGGCATGGCCGATTTCGATGCCGACACCGCCCAGGCCGTGCTGCAAGAGTCCGCCCATTTCTGCGAAGACGTGGTGGCCCCGCTGAACTGGGCGGGTGACCAGCAGCCCAGCAGCTGGAAAGACGGCGTGGTCACCACCACACCGGGTTTCAAGACGGCGTTTGCCCAGTTTGCCGAGGGCGGCTGGCAAGGGGTGAGCCACCCCGTGGCATTCGGCGGCCAGGGCATGCCCAAACTCATGGCCACCCCGTGCGCCGAGATGTTGCACGCCGCCAGCCTGTCGTTTGCGCTGTGCCCCATGCTGACCGATGGCGCCATTGAAGCCCTGCTGACGGCCGGCAGCGACGAGCTGAAAGCCACCTACCTGGAAAAACTGGTGAGCGGCCAGTGGACCGGCACCATGAACCTGACCGAGCCGCAAGCCGGCTCTGACCTCGCAGCGGTGCGAACCCGGGCCGAGCCCCAGCCCGACGGCACGTACAGGGTGTTTGGCACCAAAATTTTCATCACCTACGGTGAACACGACATGGCCGAGAACATCGTCCATTTGGTGTTGGCCCGCGTGCCCGGTGCGCCCGAGGGCGTGAAGGGCATCAGCCTGTTTGTGGTGCCCAAATTCTTGGTGAATGCCGATGGTTTGCTGGGTGCCCGCAACGACGCGCACTGCGTCAGCATCGAGCACAAGCTGGGCATCAAGGCCAGCCCCACCGCCGTGTTGCAGTTTGGCGACCACGGGGGGGCCGTGGGTTACCTGGTGGGTGAAGAAAACCGGGGCCTGGAATACATGTTTGTGATGATGAACGCCGCCCGTTTTGCGGTGGGCATGCAGGGCGTGGCGGTGGCCGACCGGGCCTACCAACAGGCCGTGGGTTACGCCCGCGACCGCGTGCAAAGCCGCGACCTGGGCGGCTCACCCGGCCCCGTGGCCATCATCCACCACCCCGATGTGAAGCGCATGTTGCTCACCATGCGGGCGTACACCGAAGGCGCGCGTGCGCTGGCGTATGTGGCGGCTGCCGCGTCAGACATGGCGCACCACGCGCCCGATACCGACACCCGCAAGGCCCAACAGGCCGTTTACGACTACCTGGTGCCGGTGGTGAAGGGCTTTTCGACCGAAATGTCCATCCAGGTGGCCAGCCTGGGCGTGCAGGTGCACGGCGGCATGGGCTTCATTGAAGAAACCGGGGCCGCGCAGCACTACCGCGATGCGCGCATCCTGACCATTTACGAAGGCACCACCGCCATCCAGGCCAACGACATCGTGGGCCGCAAAACCGCGCGCGACGGCGGTGCCGTGGCCAAGGCCCTGTGCGCCCAGGTGGCCGAAACCGAGGAAGACCTGGCCGCCCACGCCGATGTGCAGGACTGTGTGGTCATGCGCAAAGCCCTGCGCACCGCCCGCGAGGCGCTGGTGCAAACGGTGGAGCATGTGGTGGGCCACGCCAAAACCCACCCCCACGCGGTGTACGCCGGGGCGGTCAACTACCTGCAACTGGCGGGTGTGGTGCTGTGCGGCTGGCAAATGGCCCGCGCCATGATGGTGTCGCTCGACCGCATGGCCGAAGACCCCGCTTTCCACGCGGCCAAGGTGGTCACGGCCCGTTTCTACGCCGAATCGGTGTTGAGCACGGCGGTGGGCTTGGCCCAGACGGTCATTGCCGGGGGCGACACCATTGCCCAGGCCCCGGTTGACATGTTCTGAGCGGTGGGCGACGCACGGCAGCGGTGCTGCGGCGTCACCCCCTGGCCTCAATACCGCTCGGGCACGCGAAGGTCGGTCGGCACGTCCTGGCGCACGTAGTCTTCGTGGCGTTCGCGCTCGGGCAGGGTGATGCCGGGGCGCTCCACTTCCTGGTGCGGAATCAGGTCCAGCAGGTGGGCAATGCAGTTCAGGCGGGCCTTTTTCTTGTCGTTGGCCTGCACCACCCACCAGGGCGACTCGGGCGTGTGGGTGCGCTCCAGCATCACCTCTTTCACCTTGGTGTAGAGCTCCCAGCGGCGGCGGCTTTCCAGGTCCATGGGGCTGAGCTTCCATTGCTTCAGCGGGTCGTGGATGCGGGCCATGAAGCGCTGGTGCTGCTCTTCGTCTGAAATGCTGAACCAGTATTTGATGAGCTGAATGCCCGAGCGCAGCAGCATTTTTTCAAACTCGGGCACGGTGCGGAAAAACTCTTCGTACTCGTCTTCCGAGCAAAACCCCATCACCTTTTCCACCCCGGCGCGGTTGTACCAACTGCGGTCAAACAGCACGATTTCACCGGCCGCGGGCAGGTGCGGCACGTAGCGCTGGAAGTACCACTGCGTGCGCTCGCGGTCGTTGGGGGCGGGCAGGGCCACCGTGCGGCACACACGGGGGTTGAGGCGCTGGGTGATGCGTTTGATGACCCCGCCTTTGCCCGCCGCGTCGCGGCCTTCAAACAAAATCACCACCTTCTGGCCCGAGGCCACCACCCAGTCTTGCAGCTTGACCAGCTCGGCCTGCAAGCGGAACAACTCGCGGAAGTAGGTGCGGCGGTCCTCGCGCAACTGGGCCCGTGCGGCTTCGTCGGGGGCGGCCAGTTCGTCCACAAACTGGTCTTCGATTTCGAGTTCCAGCTCTTCGTCATAGCCGTCCATCAGCTCGGCGTGGATGCGGTCCATCAGGGTGTCTTGGTCGATCATGGGCAGTGGGGCCGGTGGGCCCAGGGTGTGCAAGGGATACGCCACCCTATGCCTGCGGTGTGACAGGCGTGTGAACGGCGGTGTGCCCGCCCACGGGTGGGCTCAGTCCCCGTGCTCGACCCAGTCCAGCAGGGGTTGCCACTCGGCCAGGTCTTTTTGCACGCGGCTGTCGGGCAGGTCGAACAGCGTCAACCCCGATGCCGCCGCCTGAACATACAGCTGGGTGGGGCGCAGGCAGGTGAGCACGCGCACCTCCATGGCGGCCATGAACTGGCGCAGCGTTTCGGCCGAGCGGGTGCGCGGGTCCACCCGCATGCCCACCAGGGCCACATCGGCCTTGCCCTTGGTGATGCCCTTGATGGCCTTCAGCTCTTTCAGAAAGGCCTCAACGGCCCACATGTCAAACGGCGAGGCCTGCACCGGCACCACAATTTTGGAGGCCACCTTCACCACTTTTTCCAGGGGCTTGCCCGTCAGCCCGGCCGGGGTGTCCAGCACGACGTGGGACAGGCCCTTGGGCGGGCGCGCCAAGTGGTCGGGCCCGATTTCCCAGGTGGCGATGTGCGGTGCACTGTCGGGGCGCAGGGCGAGCCACTCGCGGCTGGACTGTTGCCGGTCGATGTCGCCCAGCATGGCCCCCGTGCCGTGGCGGGCAAAGTAGCCCGCCAGGTTGGTGGACAGGGTGGATTTGCCCGATCCGCCCTTGGGGTTCATCACCGCGATGGCCTTCATGCTGCGGCCCGCGTCACTTGGCAGGGCGGCCTGTTTTGAGTTTTTCCACCCGGCCCACGGCGGCGGTCAGGGCGGCATCGTCCAGCGTGCACAGCAGCGCCAGGCCCGCGCGCACCAGCTCGCCCTTTTTGACTTCGGTGCCTGCGGCCAGCAAGCGCTTCTTCAGGGCCACCAGGGTCAGGTACTCGGGCTCTGGGAAGGTGAAGCTGTCGCGCACCAGCTTGTGTTTCACGGGTTTGGCGGGTTTGGCCACTTTCGGGGCCTTGGGCGCTGGTTTGGCTGCGGCTTTCACAGAAGCTTTCACTGGGGTTTTTGCCGGGGCCTTCACGGCGGCTTTCACGGGCGCTTTCACCGAAGGCGTTGCCTTGGCTTTGGTCACGGGGGTGGCCGGTGCTTTGGCTTTGGGTGCGCGTTGGGCCTTCACTGGCTCAGGTGCTGCGACCGGGGCCAGTGCGGGTGAGGCAGGGGCATCGGTGGCTGTTGTGGCAACGGCAACAACGGGTGTGTCGGCTGCGGTTTCGGGCTTGGTTTTGGACATGGCGGGTTCCTTTAAATGATTTATACCGTTTACACAGTTTAAGCCATTCGGCATGCTGCTGCCAACCCTGCGCCAGCACCGCCACCCGTGGTGCCGGGCTGGCTCAGGCCCCTGCGGGTGCTTTGGCCGTGACGGCCACCGGTGTGGATGCGGCCATGGGTGTGCCCTGGCCGTGTGCCCAATGCACCACCTCCAGCCGCCCATCGGTGTGCTCCACCAGCGCGCTGAGGCTTTCCACCCAGTCGCCGTCGTTGCAGTACAGCGTGCCGCTGATCATGCGCATTTCGGCGTGGTGGATGTGGCCACACACCACCCCGTCGTGGCCGCGCTGGCGGGCCTCGGCGGCCACCGCTTCTTCGAACTGGTTGACGTAACTGACGGCGGTTTTCACCTTGTGTTTCAGGTACTGCGACAGCGACCAGTACGGCAGCCCCAGCTTGGCGCGCAGCGAGTTGAAATGGGTGTTCAGCCGCAGGGTCAGCTCGTACAGGTTGTCGCCCACGTAGGCCAGCCATTTGGCGTACTGGATCACGCCGTCGAAATGGTCGCCGTGGATCAGCCACAGGCGTTTGCCCTGCAAGGTGGTGTGCACGGCGTCGTGCAGCACTTCCACGCCGCCAAAGTGGTGGTCGGTGAAATGGCGGGCGAACTCGTCGTGGTTGCCCGGCACAAAGACCACTTTGCAGCCCTTGCGGGCGCGTTTGAGGATTTTCTGCACCACGTCGTTGTGGCTTTGAGGCCAGTACCAGCGGCGGCGCAGTTGCCAGCCGTCGATGATGTCGCCCAGCAAATACAGGCGTTCGCTGGGGTAGGCCTTCAGGAAGTCGAGCAGGGCCTCGGCCTGGCAGCCGGGGGTGCCCAGGTGCAGGTCTGAAATGAACAGCGTGCGCACCCGCTGGCCACCGGGCGGGGGGGCGTCGTCCGCGTCAGGGGGCTCGGTGTCGGGGGGCGTGGCGCCGTTGGGCTGCAAGTCGGCAAACGCGCGGAACGCAGTGGCACCGCGTGCGTGTGGCGGGGGGGCAAAAGACGACGCGTTCCACATGGCGGTTGGGGCAAGTTGGTTTGCACCATGCTCGCGGGCGGGGGTGTCGGTTTCGCGGCATTCCCGTGAAGTTTTTGTGACCTGGCGGTGGGTGCTGCGGGTCAACAAACCGTCACGGTTTTGCCACGGGGGTTTCACGGGGCGTCTCCACGATGACCGGCAACTTTTCAAGGAGTTGCCATGAACGTTGTGGTGGTCGGTGCGGGTTATGTGGGCTTGGTCACGGCGGCGTGCCTGGCCGAATCGGGCAACCGGGTGGTGGGGGTGGACCACGACCCGGCGCGGGTGGCGCTGTTGCAAGCCGGGGGCATTCCCATTTTTGAGCCCGGTCTGGACGAGCTGGTGGTGCGCAACCAGGGCGCCGGTCGGCTCACGTTCACCACGTCCATGGCGCAGGCCTTGGCCGGGGCCGAGGTGGTGTTCATCGCGGTGGGCACACCGCCCAACGAAGACGGCTCGGCCGATTTGCAGCACGTGCTGGCCGTGGCGCGCCAGATTGGCGACCACGCCACCGGCTTCAAGGTGGTGGTGAACAAATCGACCGTGCCGGTGGGCACCGCCGCTCAGGTGAGCGCCGTGGTGGCCCAGCGGTTGGCCCTGCGCAACGGCCATGGGGCCGATGTGGTGGTGGTGTCCAACCCCGAGTTTTTGAAAGAAGGGGCGGCCATTGAAGACTTCATGCGCCCCGACCGCATCGTGTTGGGGGTGGACAACAGCCCGGCGGGCGAGCGGGCACGCCAGTGCATGACCCGCTTGTACGCCCCGTTCAACCGCCACCACGACCGCACCGTGTGGATGGACGTGCCCAGCGCCGAGCTGACCAAATACGCCGCCAACGCCATGTTGGCCACCCGTATTTCGTTCATGAACGAGGTGGCCTTGCTGGCCGACCGCCTGGGGGCCGACGTGGACAGCGTGCGCCGGGGCATGGGGCTGGACCCGCGCATCGGCCACGGCTTTTTGTACGCGGGCACCGGTTACGGCGGCAGCTGTTTTCCCAAAGACACGCGCGCCCTGGTGCACGCCGCCGCCCAGCACGGCCGCGACATGCAGGTGGTGGCCGCCGTGGAGCGGGTGAACGCCCTGCAAAAACACACGCTGGTGGACATGGTGCTGCGCGCCTTCGGCCCGGACCTGAGCGGCGTGCGCCTGGCGGTGTGGGGCCTGGCCTTCAAGCCCAACACCAACGACATGCGCGAAGCACCCAGCCGCCACATCGTGACCGAGCTGTACCGGCGCGGCGCCACGCTGGTGATGCACGACCCCGTGGCCACCAGCGAAGCCCAGGAAGCCCTGGCCGACGACCTGGACCAACCCTGGCGCGAGCTGCACCGCCTGCACATGGTGGCCTCGCCGCTGGAGGCGCTGGACGGCGCCCATGCCCTGCTCATCGTCACCGAGTGGAAGTGTTTTCACAACCCCGACTTCCACGCCATGGCCCAGCGGCTGGACACGGCGCTGGTGCTGGACGGGCGCAACCTGTACGACCCCGCCACGCTGCAAGAACTGGGCGTGGCCTACCACGGCATTGGCCGCCGCAACGCACTGGGCGTGTTGGCCTTGGCGTCAGGTGGCTGGCGTGCCCAGGTGGGGCAGCGCCGCCTGGTGAGCGCTGGGGTGGCGGTGTAACAGGCCGCCCCAAATGCCCTCGACCTGGCTGGCAATGTGCGACCAATCGCGCGCGGCCACCGAGGCCGGGGCCTGTTCGCGCAGCTTGTGCACCAGCGCCGGGGTGGTGGCCAGCGTCACGGCTTGGCGCACAAAGGCGTCGGCATCGCCTGCCGGGGCCAGCAGGCCGTTGTGGCCGTGGCGCACCAGGTCGCTGGCGGCGGCGTGGTCAAAGGCCAGCACGGCCAGGCCGCTGGCCAGCGCCTCGGGCGTGACGTTGCCATAGGTCTCGGTCAGGCTGGGGAACACAAAACAATCGGCGCTGGCGTAGTGGGCCGCCAGCGCGTCCCCGGTTTGGCTGCCCACCAGCAGGGCCTGTGGGCAAGCGGCTTGCAGTTCGGCGCGACCGGGGCCGTCGCCCACCACCACCAGGGTCAGGCCAGGTTGGGCGGCCTTCATGGCATTGAAGGTGCGGGCCAGCAGCCCCAGGTTTTTTTCGGGGGCCAGGCGGCCCACGTACAAGGCCACCTGGCCGTGGTCGGCCACGCCCCAGTGCGCGCGCAGGGCCGGGCTGCGCCGCTCGGGCTGGAAACGTGCCACATCCACGCCACGCGCCACCACGTGCAAGCGCTCAAAGCGGTTGGCCGCCAGCGTGGCTTGCAGGGCAGCGGTGGGCACCATGGTGCAGTCCGCCAGGTTGTGGAACTTGCGCAGGTAGGCGGCAATGGGTTTTTGCAACCAGCTCAAGCCGTAGTGGCGGCTGTAGGCGTCGAAATTGGTGCGGAAGTCGGTGCTGATGGGCAGCTTCAGTTTGCGGGCGGCTTGCAGGGCCGACCACCCCAGCGGCCCCTCGGTGGCAATGTGCACCAGGTCGGGCCGGTGCAGCGTCCAGAGTTTGATGAGGGCTTTTTTGGCGGGCAGCCCCATGCGCAGGTGGGGGTACTTGGGGATGGGCAGCCCCCGCACCAGCACCTGTTCCAGGGGGGGTGGGCTGGCGGGTTCGGCCGCGTCGGGCATGTCGGGCACTTGGCGCGGGCGCACCAGCTGGATGTGGTGGCCGCGCGCCTGCAAGGCCTGCACCAGCTTGGCCAGGGTCAGGGCCACGCCGTTGATTTCGGGCGGGTAGGTTTCGGTCACCAGGCCCACGCGCAACGAGGGGCGGGCGGCGGGCAGGTGCTCCACCTGCAAGTGGTCGTTCAACAAACCAAGGGTGTGGGTGGGGTTCATGGGGCCATGGTGGGCACGGCACATCTCAGTCGTGTGAAGCCTGCGCGAAGCTTTTGTGTCACAGGGGCGTGTGTCACCGCTTTTTCACACACCGTGCCCACCATGGGCTTCCTCTTTGTTCAACCGGAAAGCATTGCCATGACCTCTTTCGCCGCCTCTTTGCGCGAGCAGCGCTGGGACGACCACCGCTACTACCACCACAGCACCATCAACCAGTGCCTGCATTTGGTCAGTGCCCTGAGCTTTGTGGTGGCCTATGGCCTGTTGTTTGTGGACCCCGCCCTGGCCGCTCTCGTGGCGTGGCTGGTGTCGATGGTCAGCCGCCAGGCCGGGCACTTCTTTTTTGAGCCCAAGGGTTATGACCACCTGAACCAGGCCACCCACGCGCACAAGGAGGACATCAAGGTGGGCTACAACCTGCAGCGCAAGGTGGTGCTGATGGCCATTTGGGCCGCGTCGCCCCTGCTGCTGGTGTGGCAGCCCACGCTGTTCGGCCTGCTGGACGCACACGCCGACCTGTATGGCTTTGCCCGCAACGTGGGCTGGATGTGGCTGGCCGTGGGCGTGGGCGGCCTGGTGTTCCGGGTGTTGCAGCTGTGGGTGCTGAAAGACCTGCGCACGGGCGTGGTGTGGGCCACCAAAATCATCACCGACCCGTTTCACGACATCCAGCTGTACCACAAGGCCCCGCTGGCCTTGCTGCGCGGCGAAATGATGGACCCTGGCTGCGGCAAACACGGGCAGTGACCCCCGGGAGTAGTGGGTGTTCGTCAAAATAAATAGCTTTGAACGCTTTGCCAATAAGCGCTATCGCACGATTTATTCGAAAATCACAAGCCCAGTGCCGCCCCGTGGGTGCGAAGCCATTCTTTGCGCTCACGGTGGTGGGTCAGGCGGTCCAACGCAATTCCAATGGACCGCTCGTCGAACAGCTTGGCTTTGCGGGCAGCACCACCTTCGTGTGGCCAATGCACCACGCCATTCCGGACAGCTTCCACCGTTGGTGCCACGTCTTCCTTTGTGAGCAGCCAATCCACCGTGGCCAACAGCTCCATGCCGAAAGGCGACTCGAATCCATCGATCAGTGCCGCCGTTTCTTCCAACGCAGCCACGTAGGCCTTCCCTTCACTGCGCAAGAATGCTTGCACATGGTCTTTACGCTCTTCTGCAAACCAGATCACATCGAACGGATCGGCATCTGCAATCCGTTTGTCGCTGCGTAAATAGCTCCCGTCCAAGCCGTCCAGCAGCTTGGCCAGGTTGTGCGCATACGGGCCAAATTTATGGGCTTCAAACTGCAGCTTGAGCGGGTTAGTTCCCGGTGTGGTGCGTTCAATCGAGCGTTGCAGAAACCAGGCCAGTTTCTGAACCTCCAGCATGCTGCATTCCATGCCCAACACCCAATAACGACGTACCAACTCGGCGACCAGTGCGCGGGCCGGTGTCAACTTTTCCACACCGCTGCGCTTGGCAATGTTCTGGTAGCGGCCTGTTGGCTCGAAAACGGTGATGTCGATGTTCAGATCGCCCAGCGCCAACTCAATTTGCGCGCGAACCACAGGCCAGCTCAGGCCACCGTTGCCAGCTCCCAGTGGTGGGATGGCGATTGAACGAACATTTTTTTCCTGCAAAAAGTGCCGCAGGTCTTGAAGGCCCGTCGTCACCCATTCAAGGCGGGAAGGGTGGCGCCAGTGCTGCTTTGTCGGAAAGTTGATGACCCATCGCGGGCCGTCCAGCTCGGCGAGTTCGGTCACGAACATTTGGCCAGTTTGCACTTTGCCTGCTTTGCAGGCTTGCGCGTATTGCTGAAAGTTGTCGTCGAAACGCTCTTTGAACATGAGCGCAATGCCTTTGCCCATGACACCCACCGTGTTCACTGTGTTCACCAATGCCTCGGCCTTGGATTCAAGCAAATTGCCAGTTGTGAAATGGATCATCAGAAGTACCACCCGGTGCGTTCAACCACTTGCAGGTGCAAACCCCTTGCCGCCAGCGCCTGTTCAACTTCCATTTTCCCACCCCCTGAGTGGCAGACGATCCCTGACAAACCCTCCACGGGGCAATGTCTGTGCACCAATGCCTCCGCTTGGTAGCGGCTGATCTTGTTCGGGTCGTTGACCGGGTCGCGTTTGAAGTCTCGGGCTCGCAGCAGTTTCCAGTCCACCGCCCCAATGTCAACAAAGTCACTATAAAAGCGGGCCAAGTTGTTGTTTGCATGGCTGTCGGTGAACAGGAATCGCAACCCCAGTTCTTGAATGCGGTGCAGGTTGGACACCAGAATCAAGATGTCCTGCTTTGGGTGTTGTTTCACCCCGTTCCAGCCCGTGTTGATGTTGTGCATCATCACTGAGAAGGGGGTGAAGTAGAACGGCACATAGTCATTCAGCACCCCGCCTGGTGCAGCAGGGACCGGGTGGTGCGCACGCTTGCCGATCAAATCCGCACTGCCAATGCTCACCCATTGAGGCGCCTTTACAGTGCTGTTGCCGCAGTGCAAACCGTGGTCCAGCACCCAGGGCAGATTGGCACGGTGAATGATCCGGAAAATCCGCGCCTTTTCCGGGTTCAGCAAGTTGGAGAAGTCATCTGACATGGGTTGGGTCGCGGGCAGGCTGGCGAACGTGCCAATACCCAATATCGAAGCATGTTAGCGGCTGACAGGCGGTGCCCAAACGCCACCGCACCCCAAGGCTTAGCTGTATCTTGAGAGGAAAATAAACAATAGCTATGAATGCTTGCCAGTAAAGCGCTGGAGCACAATTTCTTTCAAAATTTGCCGCTTGTGGGTTTTGGCGCTGCTGCCCGGCGCTTGCCACCACCAGCCGTCGGTCAGCATGCGTTCGCAGGCCAGCAGCACGCGGCGGGTCACTTCCTGCATGTCGGCATCGGTGTAGTTCAGGCTGAAGATGAAGCGGCCTGTGCCCACCCAGCTCAGGGCCAGCCCGGCGTCGCGCAGGTAGAACTGAAGCAGCCAGTGGTAACGAGATGGCTGGTGGTAAGTCACGGTCCAAATGCTGGACAGCGCCGCCACCCGCAGCGGCAGGTCGGCGGCGGCCAGTGCCTGGTTGAACGCGGCGGCCCGGGCTTGCCAGCGTTCGTCCAGCCCGTTGTAGAGGGCTTGCACTTCAGGGGTTTGCAGCCGCGTCAGGAAAGCGTCCATCGCGCCCATCACGTAGGGGTGGGCGTTGAAGGTGCCACGGGCAAAACAGATGTCGGCGGGGCGCTCGGGCCGGAAGCGCCGCATCAGCTCTTTTTTGCCACACACCACGCCCACGGGCAGGCCACCGCCCAGTGTTTTGCCGTAGGTGACCATGTCGGCTTGCACGCCAAAGTATTCCTGCGCACCGCCGGGGGCCAGGCGAAAGCCCACAAACACCTCGTCGAATATCAGCACGATGCCGCGCTCGGTGCACACCTGGCGCAAGGCTTTGAGCCAGGCGGTGTAGGCGGCGCGGTCAAACCCGGCGCTGCGGCTGCCGTCCACCAGGGTGGAATCGCCGGGGGCGTTGCGGTTGGGGTGCAGGGCCTGCAGTGGGTTGGCCAGCACACAGGCAATGTTGCTGCGGGTGCGCAGCACGCGCAGCGTGTCGGCGTCCATGTCTTTCAGGGTGTAGGTTTCGCGCGGGGGCAGGGGGTTGCCGGGGCCGGGTTGCACGTCTTCCCACCAGCCGTGGTAAGCGCCGGTGAAGCGCACCAGGTGGCGTTTGCCGGTGTGGTAGCGGGCCAGGCGCACGGCCTGCATCACGGCTTCGGTGCCCGACATGTGAAAACTCACCTCGTCCAGTCCCGAAATGGCTTTCAGCCGCGCCACGTTGCGCGCCACGCTGGGGTGGTAGCCGCCCAGCACGGGCCCCAGGGCGCTGCCTTGCGCGGCACCGTCGGCCATGCAGGCTTTGTAAAAGTCCACGCCAAACACGTTCACGCCATACGACCCGGTCAGGTCCATGAAGCGGTTGCCGTCCAGGTCGGTCAGCGCCACGCCTTCGGCCCCGGCCCAGAACGCGCCCACGGGCAAATGCGCCCGGGCGTAGTCGCTGAACTGGAAGGGCACGCGGTAGCGGCCGGTGAATTGCAGGTCTGACAGGCCCTCGCGGGCCTCGGCGGTGAGTGCCAGGGTGTGCGGTGCCGATTCGCGCAGGCGCTGAGACAGCCGCTCAAACCCCGCGCGGCGCTGGGCCGCCACCTCGGGCGGAGCGCCGTCGGCAGCGAAAAACTGGGCTTCGCCGTAGCTGTACCCCGGTATCAGGCGGCCGATGCGTTTGGCCCACAGCGAATGCCCGGCCAGCGACGGGTGTTTGGCTTGCGACAGTTGCAGCCGCCGCCAGCCTTTGAACATGGCATAGGGCAGGGCGGCGGCGGTTGCCAGGGGCCAGGCGGCGTTCATCACCATTTCAGCGCTCATGTCATCAGGCTTTCAAGTTGCGGTGTGAAAGTTGTATGCCACTCCTTTGACACGCTGATGAAAAACACCTCCGCCGCTCCGCCCTCACTCAAACAACGGTTGTTGATGCACGAAGACCTGAACTTCCTGCTCACCAACCGCGTGCCGCGCATCGCGCTCACCCACGCCATGGGTTGGTTCAGCAAACTGCAAAGCCCTTGGCTGGCGCGGCTGTCGATTGCGGTGTGGCGCTGGTTCACCCCGCTGTACCTGAGCGAGGCCGAACAAACCCACTTCAACAGCTTGCACGACTGTTTCACCCGCCGCCTCAAACCCGGTGCCCGCCCGTTCGATGCCCGCGAAGACGTGGTGTGTTCGCCCAGCGACGGCATCGTGGGGGCGTGTGGCCGCATCGAGGGCACGCGGGTGTTGCAGGCCAAAGGCTTTCCGTACACCTTGCAAGACCTGCTGGGCTCCGAGGCGCTGGCGCAGCGCTATGCCAACGGCCACTACGTGACGCTGCGGCTCACCTCGGCCATGTACCACCGCTTCCACGCCCCGGCCGACCTGACGGTGGACCGGGTGACCTACATCAGCGGCGACACCTGGAACGTCAACCCCATCGCGCTCAAACGGGTGGAGCGCCTGTTTTGCAAGAACGAGCGCGCGGTGATCGAGGCGCGTCTGGCCCGCAGCAACGCGCCCGTGGCCCTGGTGCCCGTGGCGGCCATTCTGGTGGCCAGCATCCGCTTGCATTTCATCGACGTGCTGCTGCACCTGCGTTACCGGGGGCCGAATGTGATGCCCTGCCAGGCGCAGGCGAACAAGGGCGACGAACTGGGCTGGTTCGAACACGGCTCCACCCTCATCATGCTGGTGCCCGATGGGTACGCGCTGGCCCCGGGCCTGGGGCAGGGCGCGGGCGTGCGCGCCGGGCAAGCCCTGTGGGTGCCAGCGGGCCAGGCGCCTTGGCCGCAGCCATGAGCCGCCCGGTGCGGTCGGCATCCCGGTATGCCTCGCTGCGCCTGGCGCGGCGTTTTCGCCACGCCTTGCACCAGGCGCAGCGCACCGGTGCCACGGGGCTCACCCTGCGCGACCTGATGGCCTTGCACGGCCAGGCGTCCATTGCCACGTTGCTGCTGCTGTATGCGGGGTTTTGCCTGCTGCCGGTGGGGGGCGTGGGCAATGTGTTTGGCGTGGCGCTGTGGCTGTTGTCGTGGCGCTGGGCGAGGGGCGGCACCGATGTGGCGCTGCCCGCGCGGGTGGCCGACATGCGGCTCAGCGCACGCTGGAGCACCGTGACGCTCAAGGCGCTGGCGTTTGGCTACCGGCGCGTCGCCCGCTGGCTGCGCCCCCGGTGGCGGGGCATGCAGGCAGGGTGGACGCACCCCTGGTGGGCCGGGTGGATTGCCGTGCAGGCCGGGGTGATTTTTTTGCCCGTGCCGCTGGGCAACACGCTGCCCGCGTTCAGCCTGATGGCACTGGGCCTGGGGCGCCTGCTGGAAGACGGTGTGATGCACCTGGCCTCGCTGGTGGTGGGGGCGCTGGGGCTGGTTTACATGGTCAGCCTGGGCCGCGTGACCTGGCAACTGTGCCTGGACGCATGGGTGCACCTGGGGGCTTGGCTCGGGTGACGGCGGGGTGTCACCGGGGTTTCACACGGCCTGCATACAGTGGTCGCGAACCTGCTGCCCACCCACAGAACACCATGCGCCCAAAGCCCCTCCGCACCATCAGCCAACTGCTGCTGTGGGCCACGTTGGCCGTGCTGCTGACCGCCTGCTCGCCCCGCCAACTGCTGGTGCAGGGCGTGGCCGCCGAACTCGCCAGCCAAGGCGCGGCCGATGAAGAAGACCTGGGCCTGGCGCGCGACGCCAGCCCTTTTTATTTGAAGCTGTCCGAGTCGCTGTTGCGCGAAAACCCGGGCAACACGGCGCTTGCGCTGGCCGTGGCCAGCGGTTTCACCCAATACACCTACGCCTTTGTGGCGTTTGAGGCCGAGCGCCTGGCCGCCACCGACGCCAAAGCCGCCCACGCGCTGAACGAACGCGCCCGCCGCCTGTACTGGCGTGCACACCGCCACGCCATGGCCGCCCTGAAGTACTCACCCCAACACGTGGGCTTGGCCTATTGGGCGGCAGCGTCCTGGGGGGCTTACATCGCCCTGTCCAAAGACGACCCCGACGCCGTGGCCGATTTGCCCGCCGTGGTGCAACTGGCCACCCAAGCTTGGACGGCTGACCCCGCTTACGGCAAGGGCGCCCTCGCCAGCCTGATGGGCACGCTGGAGGCGGCCCGCCCCGGGGGCTCGCCCGCCGTGGCCACCCGCTATTTCGACCAGGCCATTGCGCTGGGCGAGGGCCAGGCCGCAGGCCCCTATGTGGCCAAGGCCGAAGCCATTGCACAGCCCGCCGGTGACCGCGCCGCGTTCGAGCAACTGCTGCGCCAGGCCCTGGCGGCCAGCGCCGCGCGGCGCGACATGCCCAACCAGCTCATGCAAGCCCGCGCCGTGTGGCTGCTGGGCATGGCCGATGACCTGTTCTGATTTCCTGACTGCTTCACCATGACTTCACCTTCGGTTTTCCCCGCCCGCCGCCAGCTGTTGGGCGGCTTGGTTCTGGCGTGTACCGCGCTGGCCTGGTGCCTGCCCGCGGCCGCCAACGACAAGCCTTTGCAGCCGCTGCAACATTTGCGTATAGGCACGCTGGTGCCCAAAAACTCGCTCTACCACCGCCAGTTGATGGACATCGGTGAAACCTGGCGCACGGCGCAGGGCGGCAATGCCAAGTATTTGGTCTACACCGACGGCAGCCAGGGGGGCGAGGCCGAGATGGCGCGGCGCATGCGCATCGGGCAGTTGCAGGGGGCCTTGTTGTCGGTGGTGGGGCTGCGCGAAATAGAGCCCTCCATTTCGGCCTTGCAGGTCATGCCCCTGCTGTTCAAAAACTGGGAAGAGGTGGACCATGTGCGCGACAAAATGCGCGCGGGCATGGAGAAAAAGTTTCGCGACAAAGGCTTTGTGGTGCTGGCCTGGGGCGATGCCGGTTGGGTGCGGTTTTTCTCGAAAGACCCGGCTGTGCGGCCCGACGACTACAAAAAAATGAAGTTCTTTGCCTGGGGTTCAGAGCCCGAGCAACAGGCCATCATGAAAAGCCTTGGCTATACCCCCGTGCCCCTGGAAACGGCCGATGTGTTGCCCGCCATCCAGACCGGCATGATTAATGTTGTGCCTTCCACACCTTACTTCGCGCTGGCCACGCAGGTGTACAACACCGCGCCCCACATGCTGGAGATCAACTGGGCCCCCATCGTGGGGGCTTTTGTCATCACCCAGAAGGCGTGGGACGCCATGGGCCCCGAGGTGCAAAAGGCCGTGGTGGCCAGCAGCGACAAAGCCGGTGTGCTGATACGTGCCAAAGCCCGCCAAGAGGTGGACGACGCGGTGGACGCCATGAAAAAGCGTGGCCTCACCGTGCACAAACCCAATGCCGAGCAGATGCGCGAGTGGGAAGACCTGGCCGCCCAGCTCTACCCCCGCATCCGGGGCACCATGGTGCCGGCCGACACCTTCGACGAGGTGTTCACCCACCTGAAGGCCTACCGCGCCACCCAAGGCAAACCGAAGTGAAGGCTCGATTGTTGGCGGCACTGCGCCACCTGGCGCAGTGGGACGACGCGTTGGCCGCCGGGGCTTTGTTGCTCATGGTGGGCGTGTCGCTGGTGGAAATGGCCATGCGCCCCCTCATGGGCCGTGGCGTGGAAAACGCCCCCATCCTGGTGCAGCACCTGGGGCTGGTGTTGGCCATGGCGGGTGCGCTGGCCGCCGAGCGGCACGGCCACCTGTCCACGCTGGGTGGTGTGGGCACGGGCGTTGCCGATGCTTCACCCCGACACTGGCGTGTATGGGCGGTGCTCGCAATGGGGAACGGCAGCGCGGCCGCTGTTTGCGGCGCTCTGGCCTTGGCCAGTGCCCATTTCGTGGCCACGGAAATCGACACGGGCCATCTTCTGGCCTACGGCGTGCCGGTGTGGTGCGTGCAAGCGGCCATGCCCGTGGGTTTTGCCCTGTTGGGTCTCAAGCTGGGGGCCCGATGTGCCCCGTCTGGGTGGGGCAAGGCCGCCTGGGGCCTGGTGCTGCCAGCGGTGGGGGCTTGGCTGGCCCAGCTTGGCGAAGGCTCCGCACTGCCTTTGTGGCCGGTGGCGGTGTGGCTGGTGGCCATGTTGGCGGCGGGGGCCCCGGTGTTTGCCGCGCTGGGGGCGTTGGCGCTGGCTTTGTTCTGGCACGACGGTTTGCCCCTGGCCTCGGTCGCGTTGTCGCACTACCAAATCACGGTCAACCCTTCATTGCCCGCGCTGCCGTTGTTCACCCTGGCGGGGCTGGTGTTTGCGCGCACGGGCGCGGCGCAGCGCATTGGGCACCTGTTTGTGGCCCTGCTGGGCGGTGGGGTGTGGGGCACGGTGCTGGCCACGGCGGTGCTGTGTTCGTTTTTCACGGCGTTCACCGGCGGCAGTGGCGTGACCATTCTGGCGCTGGGGGGCTTGCTGCTGCCCCTGCTGCGCAACGCCGGCTATCCGGAACAGCGGGGCATCAGTCTGGTGACCAGCGCCAGTGCGCTGGGCGTGTTGCTGGCCCCTTCGGTGCCGCTGATCATGTACGCCATCATTGCCCGGGTGCCCATCAACACCATGTTCCTGGCCGGGTTGATTCCTGCCGCCGTGATGGTGCTGAGCCTGCTGGCCTTCGGGGGCTATTTGCGGCGTGTGCCGTCCCCGGCCGGTGCCGCCATGGCGCAGCCCGACATGGGGTTGGCGCTCAGGGCTGCATGGGCGGCCAAGTGGGAAATATTGGCTCCCGTGGTGGCCATCGGCTCCCTGGTGAGTGGCGTGG
Source organism: Burkholderiaceae bacterium (assembly GCA_049653005.1). Lineage (GTDB taxonomy): Bacteria > Pseudomonadota > Gammaproteobacteria > Burkholderiales > Burkholderiaceae_C > UBA2334. The sequence continues at coordinate 17,921 of JBASFL010000019.1, forward strand.
CCACGCCCACCGAAAGCGCGGCGCTCACCACCGCCTATGCCATTGCCACCCAGGCCTGGGCGCACCGCGAATTGCCCTGGGCCAAACTGCGGGCGTGCCTGGGCGAGTCGGCGCAAATCATCGGGGGTGTGCTGGTGATTTTGGGCATGGCCCTGGGGCTGACCAACTATTTGATTGACGCGGGCATTCCCGACGCGGCGATTGAAGCGGTGCAAAGCGTCATACCCAACCAGGCGCTGTTTTTGCTGGCGCTGGTGGTGTTTTTGCTGCTGGCCGGGGCGTTGATGGAAATTTACGCCGCCATCGTGGTGCTGGTGCCTTTGTTGCTGCCCGTGGCGCAAAGCTACGGGGTGGGCCCGGTGCACTTCGGCATCATTTTTCTGGCGGCCATGGAAATGGGGTTTTTGTGCCCCCCGGCGGGCATGAACATCTACTTTGCCTCGGCCCTGTTTGGCAAACCCATTCGGTACGTGGCGGCGTCGGTGTTGCCCGCGCTGGGGGCCATTCTGTTGGGCACCCTGGCCATTGCCCTGTGGCCGGGCCTGGCCACCGGGCTGCCGACCTGGCTGGGCGCACCGGGCTGAAAAGCCGCGGTGGAGGGCTCAGGCGGCGTGCAGCCGCTCGTGCAGCGCCACCAGGGCCTGGGTGATTTTGTGCTGCGGGTCCAGGTGCACCATGGGCTGGCACACCTCGTGTGACTCGCGAATCTTCACCGACGACGGCAGGTACGGCTGCAGCACCGGCAGGCCTTCGGCAATCAGCTCGGCCACCATGCGCTGGGGCAGGTTGGCGCGGGGCTGAAACTGGTTCACCACAATGCCTTTCACCATCAGGTCGGGGTTGTGGTCGGCCCGGATTTCCTGCACGTTGTCCATCAGCCCATACAGGGCCTGGCGCGAAAAGCTGTCGCAATCAAACGGAATCAGGCAGCCCGATGCGCCGATCAGCGCCGCCCGCGTGTAGAAGTTCAGCGCGGGGGCGGTGTCGATGTAGATGCGGTCGTAGGTCTCGCCCAACTGCACCAGCGCCTCGCGCAGCTTGTAAATTTTCTGGCGCGACTCCAGCTTCACCTGCAACTCGTTCAGCGCCGGGCTGGAGGCCATCAGGTCGAGGTGGGGAAACGGCGTGGGCACCACAAAACTGTCGGCCGTCTCGGTCTTGAAGCTGTAGCTCAGCGTTTGCTCGAAAAAATCGGCCACGTTCGGGCGTGTGGCGGTGTGTGTGCCCATCAGGTAGCTGCTGGAGTTGCCTTGGGGGTCCAGGTCAATCACCAGTGTGCGCAGGCCCTGGCTGGCGCCAATGGCCGCCAGGTTGCAGGTGATGGTCGATTTGCCAACGCCCCCTTTTTGGTTGAACACAACAATGGGCATGGGTGCTTTCCTTCAGGATTTCGATGGCTGCGGACTTTGCCACACAATGCGCCGCACCCCCACCGCAGGAGCCCCTCATGCCCAGCCACGTTCACCGCCGCCACCTGCTGACCACAGCCGTCGCCGCCAGTGCCGGGGTGCTGTTGCCCACCGCCTGGGCCCAGGCCGCAGGGCGCAGCCCATTGGCCCTCACGCCCAGCCAGATGGAAGGGCCGTTTTACCCCGTTGCCTTGCCCGCCGACACCGATGCCGACCTGCTGCGCAACGGGGCAGTCGATTACCGGCCCAGCCAGGTGGCGTGGGTGGAGGGGGTGGTGAAAGACCCCGATGGCGCGCCCGTGGCCGGCGCGGTGGTGGAAATCTGGCAGTGCGACGACCACGGCCACTACCACCACCCCGGTGACGGCAGCCGGGCCGACAAAGCCTTCCAGGGCTTTGGCCGTGTCACGGTGGGCGCCGACGGGCGTTACCGTTTCAAAACCCTCAAACCCGTGCCCTACACCGGGCGCACGCCACACATCCACTTCAAAGTGAAGCTGGGCCCACACCACCTGCTCACCACCCAGCTGTACGTGGCGGGCCACCCCGGCAATGCACAAGACGGGCTGTGGCGCCGCCTGTCTGCCACCGAGCGTGCCGCGCTCACCGTGCCTTTCGAGCCCGACCGCACCACCCCTGGTGGCGTGAAAGCGCAGTTTCCCATCGTGGTGATGGCATGAGCGAGGCCGGTGTGCTGGGCTTGCAGCCCCTGGGCCCGGACCTGTGCCGGGTGCTCAGCGCGCAGGGCGTGTGTGTGGGCCACTTCAAACGCATACAAGGCGTGTGGAAGTTCAAAGCCCTGGGCCAAGACGCCGATGGCCAGACCGTGCCCGGCGGCGGGCCGCTGACCCACCGCCACAACACCGTGCTGGCCCACCTCGACGAAGACGCGGTCAACGCCGCGCTGCGGTAGGCGCAGCCGCAGCCAGGGCCTGGGTGGCCTCAGGCGTGGGCGAACTGGCTGTCCAGCCGCGCCACGATGGCCGCAGATTCATACAGCCACTCGGTGCGGCCATCGGCGTGTTCAATGCGCAGGCAAGGCACTTTGGCCGCGCCGCCGTGGGCCAGCAAATCGGCGCGGTGGGTGGCGTTGTGCTGGGCATCGCGCCGCTCAATGGGCAGCGACAACCGTGCCATGTGTTGCCGCACCTTGATGCAAAACGGGCAGGTGGCGTATTGGTACAGCGCCAGGCGCTGACACTGGGCGGCCACCGCCTGTTGCGCGGCGGGCGAACGCACCACGCCACGCGGGCGGTTGAGCCGTTCTGACAACAACATGAACGGGCCCAGCACCAGACGCAGGGCACGGAAAAAAGCTTTGATCACAGGTTTCATGCGGGCGATTGTCTCCGCTGGGCCTGGCAGGCTGGGCGGGTGTGCGCGGTTAAGCTGGTTGCATGGCTACGTCTCACATCGCCCCCGGGCTCATTGCCCTGCACAGCAACCGCGCCGAATCCCTGGCCGAGGCCGTGGTGGCCTGGCTGCAGCGCCACCCGCTTGACCCGTTGGAGCCCGAAACCCTGCTGGTGCAAAGCAACGGCGTGGCCGAGTGGCTGAAGATGCAACTGGCCACCGCCATGGGCGTGACCGCCGCCACCCGTGTGGAGCTGCCCGCCCGCTTTTTGTGGCGCACCTACCGCCAGGTGCTGGGGTCACACACCGTGCCCCCCGACTCCCCGCTGGACAAATTGCCCCTCACCTGGCGGCTGATGCAGCACCTGCCCACCGTGCTGACCGAGCCCGCCCTGGCCCCCGTGGCCCACTACCTGCGCCAGCCCGGGGCCGACCGCCTGTTGCAGCTGTCCACCCACTTGGCCGACCTGTTCGACCAATACCAGGTGCACCGGCCCGACTGGCTCGATGCGTGGGCCAGCGGCCTTGACCACTTGCCCAATCCCCACGGTGCCGCGTTGGCTCTGCCGCCGGGCGCGGAGTGGCAACCGGTGTTGTGGCGCGCGTTGCTGGCCGGTTTGTCGCCCGAGCAGCGGCAGGCCACCCGCCCCCAGTTGCACCAGCGCGTGCTGGCGGCGCTGGCCCAGGCAGAGCCCGGCAGCCTGCCCGTGGCGCGCCGGGTGGTGGTGTTTGGCATGGCGCAACTGCCCAGCAGCACGCTGGCCCTGCTGGCGGCGCTGGCCCCCCACACCCAGGTGTTGCTGGCCGTGCCCAACCCCTGCCGCTTCCATTGGGCCGACACCCTGGCCGGGCGCGAGCTGTTGCAGGCCCAGCGCCACCGCCTGCCCCTGAAAAACGGCGTGTCGCTGGCCCAGGTGCCGCTGGACGACATGCACGCCCACGGCCACCCGCTGTTGTCCGCCTGGGGCCAGCAAAGCCGCGATTTCATCCGCCAGCTCGACGCCTTTGACGACGCCGAGGCCACCCGCCAGCGGTTTGCGCTGCCGCGCATCGACCTGTTTGACGACGGCCCGCCCACCGAAGGCACCTGGCTGGAACAGGTGCAGCACCACATCCGCGACCTGGTGCCCCCCGCCGAGTCCACCCCCGCGCCGCCCGCCGCCACCGACCGCTCCCTCGTGTTCCACGCCGCCCACAGCCCCGTGCGCGAACTGGAGGTGCTGCACGACCAGTTGCTGGCCCTGCTGGGTGGCCCGCAGCGCCTGCCGGGCTTGAGCCCGCGCCAGATCGTGGTGATGGTGCCCGGCATCGATGCCGTGGCCCCCGCCATCCGCGCCGTGTTCGGGCAATACCCAACTCACGACCCGCGCCACATCCCGTTCGACATTGCCGACCTCGATGCCCGCGACCACAGCCCCCTGATGGCCGCCACCCACTGGCTGCTCAGCCTGCCGCGCCAGCGCGCCACCCACAGCGAGCTGGCCGACCTGTTGGCCGTGCCCGCCGTGGCCGCCCGTTTCGGCGTGGCCGAAGACCAATTGCCCACCCTGCTGCACTGGATGGCCGGTGCCGGTGTGCGCTGGGGGCTCAACGCCGACCACCGCAGCCGCCTGGGGCTGGCCGCCTGCGGCCCCCAGAACACCGCCTGGTTTGGCCTGCAACGCCTGCTGCAAGGCCACCTGCTGGGCGACACCCCCGTGCCACCCACCGATGCCGTGTCGCCGTATGCCGAGGTGGCCGGGCTTGACGCCGCCGTGGTGGGCAGCCTGGCCCACGTGCTCGATGCCCTCACGCACTGGCACCAGCAGGCCGACGAGTCCGCCACCCCCGCCGAATGGGGCGTGCGCGGACAGGCCCTGCTGGCTCGGTTTTTCAAAGCCACCGACGACACCGAGCGCCTCACCCTCTCGGCCCTGGCCGACGCGCTGTCGGCCTGGCTGGCCGCGTGTGAGCTGGCCGGGTTCGACCAACCCGTGCCCTGGCAGGTGGCCACCCAGGCGTGGCTCGACGCCCTGCAAACCCCCACGCTTGAGCGCCGCTTTCAGGCCGGGGGCGTGACGTTTTGCACCCTCATGCCCCTGCGCGCCGTGCCCTTTGAGGTGGTGTGCCTGCTGGGCATGAACGACGGCGACTACCCCCGCCCCGCCACCCGCAGCGACTTCGACCTGATGGGCCTGCCCGGCCAGCAGCGCCCCGGCGACCGCTCGCGCCGCTGGGACGACCGCCAGCTCATGCTCGAAGCCCTGCTGTCGGCCCGCCGGGTGCTGTACGTCAGCTGGTGCGGGCGCAGCGTGCGCGACCACAGCGCACAAGCCCCCTCGGTGCTGGTGTCGCAGCTGCGCGACCACCTGGCCGCCGTGTGGGGACAAGACGCCGTGAACGACCGCACCACCGAACACCCGCTGCAACCCTTCAGCCGCCGCTACTTTCCCGGCCCCGATGGCGAAGACACCCCGCACCTGTTCACCCACGCCCGCGAATGGCGTGCCGCCCACAGCGCCGAACACGGTGCCGACGTGCCCACCGCGGTGGAGGAGGGCGCACCGCCGCCTTTTGTGCCCGACCCGGCGCTGCCCCTGACGCTGGACGGCCTCACCCACTTCCTGCGCAACCCCGTGAAGGCGTTTTTTCGCCACCGGTTGCAGGTGGTGTTTGCGCCCGACGACGAAGAGGTGTGGGACGACGAAAGCTTCGGCCTCACCGGGCTGGAGGCCCACCGTCTGCGCCAAACCCTGCTGGACGCCCTGCCGCCCGGCACGCCAGTGGCCGACCTGCCCGCTGAGGTGTCCGTTTCTGTGGCCCTGGCCGTGGCCCGTGTGCGCCAGGCAGGCCAATTGCCCCTGGGCGTGGCCGGGCGGGTGCAGGCGCAAGCCTTGGCCGACCAGCTGGTGGCCATGCAACTGGCATGGGGCGAGGTGTGTGCCCGCTTCCCCCTGCCTGCCGAGCGCCGCGCGGTGCGCTGCGACCTGCCCCACCCCGGGGTGTCCGGTGCCCACCTGGTGCTGGAAGACTGGCTGGACCAATTGCGCCAGCCCGACCCCAGCACGCAGGCCCCCGGTGACGAGCCGCCGCCCGCCCTGGTGTGGCTGACACGCGAGCCCGGTGCCCTGCTGGTGAAAAGCAAAACCCCCACCACAACGCCCAAGGTCCAGCCCCACAAACTGTTGGGCCCATGGGTGCGCTGCCTGGCCGCTGCCGCCAGCGGTGTGGCGGCGCACGGCGTGCTGGTGGGGCAAGACGCCACCCTCACCCTGACCCCACCGCCGCCCGACGAAGCACGCGCCACCCTGGAAACGCTGTTGGCCGTGTGGCAACAGGGCATGACCGCGCCCCTGCCCATGCCCCTGAAAACCGCCATCGCCTGGGCGCAACACCCGGCCGATGCCGCCAAAAAAGCCCGCACCGCCTACGAGGGCGGATTCAACGCCAGCGCCGAGGGCGACGAACCCTGCCTGGCCCGCGTGTACCCCCGCTTTGCCGACCTGCTGGCCGACGGCCGCCTGCCCACCCTGGCCGCCCAGGTGCACCAGCCCCTGCTCGATTGGGTGAGCCACCACGTCACCATTGCCCGCCACCCCGTGCCCGATGGGGTGGACCTGTTTGCCGACCCCGACACGGGGGCCGACGCATGACCGCCTCAAACCCAACCTTGCCCCAACCCCTGGATGCGCTGCGTTTTCCGCTGCGCGGCAGCCACCTGATCGAAGCCAGCGCAGGCACCGGCAAAACCTGGACCATTGCCGCCCTGTGTGTGCGCCTGGTGCTGGGCCACGGCGGGCCCAACGCCTTTGCCCGCCCGCTGGTGCCGGCCGACGTGCTGGTGATGACCTTCACCCGCGCCGCCACCCGCGAGTTGTCCGACCGCATCCGCGCCCGGCTGGTGCAGGCCGCCCGGTGCTTCCGGGGCGAGCCCACCGACGAAGCACCCGACCCGTTCCTGTTGAGCCTGTTGGCCGATTACCCCGCAGGCCCCGAGCGCCAGCACGCCGCCTGGCGGCTGGCCACCGCCGCCGAGGCCATGGACGAAGCGGCGGTGTTCACCATCGACGCCTGGTGCCAGCGCGTGCTGCGCGAACACGCCTTTGACAGCGGCAGCCTGTTCGACGAAGCCCTGGTGGCCAGCGAACAGGCCCTGCGCTTGCAGGCCGCGCAAGACTTTTGGCGCCAGGCCACCTACCCGCTGGCCGAGGCCGACTGGCGGCAGGTGCACGCTGTCTGGCCCGGCATCGACCGTTTCGTGGCCGACATGGCGGCCCTGGCCGAGCGCGACATCCCCAGCGCACAGCGCTGGCACGGCATGCCTCTGGCCGAGGTGCTGGCCACCACCACCACCGAGCGCCAGCAGGGCTTGCAAACCCTGCGCGCCAGTTGGGTGCCCCGCGTGGCCGCGCTGCAAACCTGGTTTGACGCCCAAACCACCACCCACAAAGCCGAGTGGGACGGCAGGAAGTTGAGCACAAAGCATGGGCAAAACTGGCTCAATGCCTTGACCCGTTGGGCTCATGTCACAGACCCCACCCAAACCGATGTACCCGACGTGCCCGACCTCAAAACCGGCTGGGAGCGCTTCACCCCCGAGGGCCTGGCCGAAGCCCGCAAACCCGGCAGCCCCGATTGGCGGGTGCCGCCCGACATCCACGCCCTGGCCGCCCTGCCGGCCGAGCTGGCGCACCTGCCCAC
>JBASFL010000020.1:0-3863 GCA_049653005.1 Burkholderiaceae bacterium
GGGGTTGGTAGTGCCAGTGGCCGGGTGTGGTGGCCACAAACCCGGCTTGTGCCCAGGGCGCGGTGCTGGTGGGTGGCAACGCCAGCGCGAGTGTGGCGCCGTGCGCACATTGGCGGGCCAGCGGGCGCGCCAGGGAGGAGAAGGGTTCCAGGTCGGCGGGCCAGTCACCGCCCACCCACAGGTGCTGGGCGCGACCGTGCCACTGGGCCACGCTGGCCAACACCGGCCCCACACACAGCGTCAGCACCCAAGGCCCCAGGTTCAGGCGGTGAAAGCCGTTGGGCAGGGTGCTGGGCCAATCGGCCCCCACCGGCTCGCCCAATGCGGGGGGCAATGCCGCCAGCAAGGCGGCGTGGTGCGCGGTGGGCACGGCCAACAGGCCGTGTGGTGACGAGGTGGGGGTTGAAGGGGGGCTTGCCGTCAAAAAAGCCAGCAAACCAGCCAGCCCCTGGTCCACCGAGCCCGGGCCTGGGCCCAGCACCGCTGCCCATGTGACGGCCGGCAGAGACAAACGCGTGGGGCTCCGCTCAGGCGGTGGGGGGCACGTAGCCCTGCACGCCATCGGCCCCGGCGCCGAAGAAATGGTTTTCCATCTGGCGGGCCAGGTACTGGCGTGCGCGGGCGTCGGCCAGGTTCAGGCGGTTTTCGTTGACCAGCATGGTTTGGTGCTTGAGCCAGGCGGCCCAGGCTTCTTTGCTGACGCTTTCCCACAGGCGTTTGCCCAGTTCACCGGGGTAGGGGGGAAAGTCCAGGCCTTCGGCTTCTTTGCCCAGTTTGATGCAGTTGACGGTGCGTGCCATGTCGGTGTTCTCGTGTAGGGGGTGGTGCGGGGCGGTGGGGTCACTGTTCCACAAAGGCGCGTTCAACCACGTAGTCGCCCGGGGTGGTGGTGCTGCCTTCGGTGAAGCCGCGTGCGTTGAGCAGCTCGCGCATGTCTTTGTTGAGCGCGGGGCTGCCGCAAATCATGATGCGGTCGCGTACAGGGTCGAGCTTGGGCAGGCCCAGGTCGGTTTGCAGCTGGCCACTGGCCAGCAGGTCGGTGGCGCGGCCCCGGTTTTTGAACGGCTCGCGGGTGACGCTGGGGTAGTACAGCAGCTGTTCTTTCACCATGTCGCCCAGGTACTCGTGGTTGGGCAAGTCGTGGGTGATGTACTCGGCGTAGGCCAGTTCCTTCACCTCGCGCACACCGTGGAACAGGACGACTTTTTCGTATTTCTCGTAGGTGGCGGGGTCGCGGATCAAGCACAGAAACGGGGCCAAGCCGGTGCCGGTGCCAATGAGGTACAGGGTTTTGCCGGGCAACAGGTAGTCGATCAGCAGGGTGCCGGTGGGCTTTTTGCCCACGACGAGCTTGTCGCCCACTTTGATGTGCTGCAGACGCGAGGTCAGCGGGCCGTCCTGCACTTTGATGGAGAAAAACTCCAGGTGCTCTTCGTAGTTGGCGCTGACGATGCTGTAAGCGCGCAGCAGGGGCTTGCCGTCCACGCGCAGACCAATCATGGTGAAGTGACCGTTGGAGAAGCGCAAGGCGGTGTCGCGTGTGGTGGTGAAGCTGAACAGCCGGTCGGTCCAGTGGTGAACACTCAGTACGGTTTCTTCCAGAAATGCGCTCATGGGGGGCCTTGAAAATCTCAGGGGGTTTGCAAAAAAGACGCAAAGTGTATGTGCGCCCGCGAATGCTTTGCATTGACATAAGTGGAACCCATTGAAAATACCGGGGTCGCACAGCCCATTCTTCACCCCTTTTGGACCCGAATTGACCCCCGTTTTTGCCGCTTTGACCCTCCTGTTTCAACGCCAACCCCGCGCCGTGCTGGCCGCCCTTGCCGCACTGTGCGTGGGGCTGCTGGCGTTCGGCATGTACCTGCAACACGTGGTGGGGCTGGAGCCTTGCCCCATGTGCATCGTGCAGCGCTACGCCCTGGTGGGGGTGGCGGTGGTGGCGGGTGTGGCGGCCGCGGTGTGCCACCAGCGCGGTGGGCAGGTGGCCGCCGGTGTGTTGCTGCTGGTGCTGGCCGGGTTTGGAGCTTTCGTGGCGGCCCGCCAGAGCTTTTTGCAGTGGTACCCGCCGGAAGTGTCCAGCTGCGGGCGCGACTTTTACGGAATGATCGAAGCCTTCCCGCTGCAACGGGTGATTCCCATGCTGTTCAAGGGCAGTGGCGATTGCTCGGCCATCGACTGGACGTTTCTGGGCCTGACCATTGCCAATTGGTCGTTTCTGAATTTCAGCCTGATCGCCCTGGTGGCGCTGGCGCTGTTGCTTGTGAAAAAGCGCAGCTGAAAAGCCACGCCCATCAAGCGCTGGGACCTGTTTTCGTCACAAAATGGCGCTGCCGGGGTGTTCGCCCCGTTCGTACACCACGTGGGCGCGGCCCACCAACAGGGTGTCAAGCTCGCCGATGTTCTGCGTGTTTTTGTTGGAGTAGGGCAGCTTTTGCAGCACGTAGCGCATGGCGTTCAGGCGCGCGCGCTTTTTGCAGTCGCTTTTGATGACGGTCCATGGAGCGTCTGCCGTGTCGGTCTCGAAAAACATGGCCTCTTTGGCCTTGGTGTAGTCGTCCCATTTGTCCAGGCTGGCCAGGTCGATGGGGCTGAGCTTCCATTGTTTCAACGGGTGGGCCTCGCGTTCTTTGAACCGGCGGCGCTGCTCTTTGCGGCTGACTGAAAACCAGAACTTGATCAGGTGTATGCCGCTGCGCACCAGCTGCCGCTCGAACTGCGGGGTTTGGCGCATGAACTCCTGGTATTCGTCATCGGAGCAGAACCCCATCACCCGCTCCACCCCGGCGCGGTTGTACCAACTGCGGTCGAGCAGCACGATTTCCCCGGCCGTGGGCAGGTGCTGCACGTAGCGCTGGAAGTACCACTGGCCGCGCTCCACCTCGGTGGGTTTCTCCAGCGCAATCACGCGGGCGCCCCGGGGGTTCAGGTGTTCCATGAAGCGTTTGATGGTGCCGCCTTTGCCCGCCGCGTCGCGCCCTTCAAACAGCAGCACGATGCGCTGGCCGGTTTCCTTGGCCCAGGCCTGGAGCTTGAGCAGCTCGACTTGCAACAGGTATTTCTGCTGTTCGTAGGCTTTGCGGGACAGCAGGTTTTGGTAGGGGTACTCGCCGGTGCGCCAGTGCAGCGCCAGTTCTTCATCGGGTTTGGCCTGGGTGCGGGCCGCTTGTTTTTGTGCGCTGGCGGTTTGGGTCAGCAACTGGCGGATGGCCTTGGCGTCGTCGGGGGCGGCACCGTCCAGAATGGCTTTGAGCGATGCGGCTTTGGCCTTGGGTGTGGCATTGGGCCGGGCCACGATGTCGGCCACGGCGGCCAGTTTGGCGTTTTGGGCTTTGCTGACCGCGCGACCGACGGTGGCGCGTTTCAAACGGGCCGGTTGCTGGCTGCCCAGGGTGTCGCCCCGGCTGGCTTTTCGGGGCTTTTCAGGCGCGGCGGTGGCCACTTTGGCGCGGGCGGTGCCGGTCTTGGCGGCAGGGGTGTGGGTGTTGTCGGTCATGGGCGTGTCATGGGAATTTCAAAAATTCAGTATCGGCACGCCTTGCGCCGGGGTGTTTGACACATGTCAAACACCCGCAGGCCCGGCCATCAGCCCAGGCGCTTGACCATGACCACGCTCTTGCGGTCCCAGTTGTATTTGCGCTTGCGGGCCTCGGGCAGCCAGTCGGGGTCGACCTGCTGGAAACCGCGTTTGATGAACCAGTGCATGGTGCGTGTGGTCAGCACAAAAATGCTTTGCAGGCCCATCAGGCGGGCGCGCTGCTCGATGCGTTTGAGCACCTTCTCGCCATCGCCCTGGCCCTGGCTTTGCGGTGACACGGTGAGGGCCGCCATTTCGGCCGTTTTGCCCTCGGGGTAGGGGTAGA
>JBASFL010000021.1:0-34472 GCA_049653005.1 Burkholderiaceae bacterium
GGCCACCGGTGGCAAGGTGCAACTGGCCAACACGCGCGGCACCGTGTGGCAAGGCCAGGCCGACGTGCTGCTGACCGGCGGCTTTGACAGCCAGGACCGCACCGCCCTGCCCGGCGGTCTGCACTGGCAGCTGCGCCCCACTTGGCTGGGGCTGCCCACAGGCCCCGCCAACCCGCCCCCCACGGCCAACACCCCCCGCGGTCCCGCCCTCAGCCTGGCGCTGCACGCCCCTTGCTGCACCCCCCAAGGGCTGGCCCTGTGGCTGCAACCCGGCTGGGGCACGCTGGGCGTGACCGTGCCCACACACCAGAGTCAGTGGCCCGCCGCGCTGCTGAGCGGGCTGGGCACGCCCTGGAACACCTTGCAACTGCAAGGCCAACTGGCGCTGCACACCCCGGGCCTGGCCCTGCAACTGGGCCCCACCGGGCTGCGCAGCCAAGGCAGCGCCACGCTGGACGTGCGCGAGGCCGCCAGCCGCCTGTCCACCCTGCGCCCCATGGGCAGCTACCGGCTGCAATGGCTGGGGGCCACCACACCTGGCCAGGGCGGTGACGGCGCAACCCTCACACTCACCACCCAAGACGGGGCCCTGCAACTGCAAGGCCAAGGCCAATGGGTGGCCGGGCGCCTGCGCTTTGAAGGCGTGGCCGAAGCCAGCCCCGGCCGCGAAGAGGCCCTGGCCAACCTGCTGAACCTGTTGGGCCGCCGCCAAGGCGCGCGCACCCTGATCAAAATCGGATGAACCGCATGAACCGCAACGCTTTGACACCCGGCTTCAAGCCAAATTTTTTGATAGCTGCATTGGCATTATGGATAAGCGCTGGATGCATTTTTCATTCAAATTCCTGGGCCCAAACGCCCGCCCCAGCCAACCCACCCAGCGTGAAGCCGGGCGAGCCCATCACGCTGAACTTCGTGGCGGCCGAGATCGAGGCAGTGGCCCGCGCCATGGGCACCCTCAGCGGGCGCAACGTGGTGGTGGACCCCCGGGTGAAGGGCCAAATCAGCCTGTCCACCGAGCGCCCGGTCAGCCCCGCTGCCGCGTTAAACCAGTTTGCCGCCGCGCTGCGCCTGCAAGGGTTTGCGCTGGTGGAAACCGGCGGCCTCTACAAAGTGGTGCCCGAGGCCGATGCCAAGCTGCAAGCTGGCACGGTGAACGCCGGTGCCCCCACCCAGTTGCCATCGGCCGCCACCGGGGGCAACCAGATCGTCACGCAAATTTTTGCCCTGCGCCACGAAAACGCCAACAACCTGGTGCCCGTGTTGCGCCCGCTGATCGGGCCCAACAACACCATCAACGTCAACCCCGGCAACAACTCGCTGGTCATCACCGACTACGCCGACAACCTGCAACGCCTGGGCCGCATCGTGGCCGCGCTGGACGTGGCCCCCGCCACCGACGTGGAAGTGATCCCGCTGAAACACGCGGTGGCGGCCGACCTGGCGGCCATGGTCATCCGCCTGAGCGAGGGCGGCAGCGCAACCGCCGCCGGTGTTGGCCAGGCCGACACCACCTACAAAACATCCATCCTGGCCGAACCGCGCAGCAACGCGCTGGTGGTGCGCGCCGCCAACCCCGCGCGGCTGGCGCTGGTGCGCTCGCTGGTGGAAAAGCTGGACCAACCCAGCTCGGCCAACGCCAGCGGCAACGTGCACGTGGTGCACCTGAAAAACGCCGACGCCGTGCAACTGGCCGCCACGCTGCGCGCCGCCATGGCGGCTGAAAGCACCAACGCCAGCGGCACAGGCAACACCGGCGCCACAAACGCCACCGCCGCCCGCACCACAGGCCTGAGCGGCACCAATGCCAACACGGCCAGCACCGGCAGCACGACAGCCACCACCGCACTCACCAGCAACAACCAGCCGTCCACCGGCGGGCAGATACAGGCCGACCCGTCCACGAACTCGCTCATCATCACCGCGCCCGAACCGCAATACCGCCAGATGCGCGCCGTGATCGACAAGCTGGACACGCGCCGCGCCCAGGTGTTTGTGGAAAGCCTGATTGCCGAGGTGAACGCCGAGCGCGCGGCCGAATTCGGCATCCAGTGGCAAGGCGCGCTGGGCAAAAGCGGTGACAGCGTGATCGGGCTGCTGGGCAGCAACTTCGGCACAGCGGGCAAAAACATCATCAACCTCGCCACGGGCGCGGCCAGTGGCACGGTGGCACCGTCGCGCGGCCTGAACTTCGGCATGGCCCAGCAACAAGGCGGCGTGTACGTGCTGGGCTTTCTGGCCCGTTTTCTGGAAGAAAACGGCGAAGGCAACGTGTTGTCCACCCCCAACTTGCTGACGCTGGACAACGAAGAGGCGCGCATCATCATTGGCCAGAACGTGCCCTTCGTCACCGGCCAGTTCACCAACACCGGCAGCACCACGGGCACGGTGAACCCGTTTCAAACCATCGAGCGCAAAGACGTGGGCCTGACGCTGAAGGTGAAGCCGCAAATCAGCGAAAACGGCACCGTGAAGCTGAGCATTTACCAAGAGGTGTCGAGCGTGGTGGCCTCCACCGTGGCGGCCAGCAGCGGCCCCACCACCAACAAGCGCTCGATCGAGTCGAACGTGCTGGTGCAAGACGGCCAGATCGTGGTGCTGGGCGGGCTGCTGCAAGACGAGTACTCGGGCAACGTGGAGCAGGTGCCCGGGCTGGGCAACATCCCCATTTTTGGCAACCTGTTCAAGAGCCAGAGCCGGGGCCGCAAGAAAACCAACCTGATGGTGTTTCTGCGCCCGGTGGTGGTGCGCGATGCCCGCCAGACCGAGGCGCTGGCCCAAGACCGCTACGACATGATGCGCACGCTGCAACAGCAATCGCAACCCGAACCCAGCCGCATTTTGGGCATCAACGAAGCGCCGGTGTTGCCCGCCACGCTCAGCAACGGGCTGGGCAGCGCGGTGAACGCACCCGCCTTGCCCGTGGCACCGGCCACCGCGCCCAAGCCCACCACCAGCCCAGCCCTGTGAAAGACCGGCCGTGAAGTACCCGCTGCCCTACGCCTTCGCCCGTGAAAACCTGCTGCTGCTTGAGCAAGACGGCGACGACAGTTGCCTGCACTGGGCGGGCCCCGAATCGGCCCAAACCGAGGCCGAAGAGGCGCAGGCCATGCAACGGCTGTCGGCCTTGAGCGAGGTGATGCGCCAGCACGGCACCCGCCGCCTGCAAAGCCACCCCGCCAACGAACTGGCCCAGCGCATCAGCGCCGTGTACGCCGCCCAAAGCGGGGGCGACGGCAGCGCCGCTGCGGTGGTGAGCGAGGTGCAAAGCGACGCCGACCTCAGCCGCATGATGCAAGAGCTGCCCGCGGTGGAAGACCTGCTGGAAGCGGCGGACGACGCGCCCATCATCCGCATGCTGAACGCGCTGCTGTCGCAGGCCGCGCGCGACGGGGCCAGCGACATCCACATCGAGCCCTACGAACGCCATTCGGCCGTGCGCTTTCGGGTGGATGGCACGCTGCGCGATGTGGTCAGCCCCAACCGGGCGTTGCACGCCGCGCTCATCAGCCGCCTGAAAATCATGGCCGAGCTGGACATTTCGGAAAAACGCCTGCCGCAAGACGGCCGCATCAGCCTGCGGCTGGGCACCCGCGCCATCGACGTGCGCGTGAGCACCCTGCCCAGCGCGCACGGCGAGCGCGCCGTGCTGCGCCTGCTGGACAAAACCGAAAGCAAACTCACCCTCGAAGCCGTGGGCATGCAGGGCGACACACTGGCGCGGTTTGAAAAACTCATTGCCCAGCCGCACGGCATCATTTTGGTGACCGGCCCAACGGGCTCGGGCAAAACCACCACGCTGTACTCGGCCCTGCAAAAGCTGGACGCGGCGCGCAGCAACATCATGACGGTGGAAGACCCCATCGAATACGAGCTGGCGGGCGTGGGCCAGACGCAGGTGAACGCCAAGATCGACCTGACGTTTGCCAAGGCCCTGCGCGCCATCCTGCGCCAAGACCCCGACGTGATCATGATCGGCGAAATCCGCGACTTTGAAACCGCGCAAATCGCCGTGCAGGCCTCACTGACCGGCCACCTGGTGCTGGCCACGCTGCACACCAACGACGCGGCCAGCGCCGTGACGCGCCTGACCGACATGGGCATCGAGCCGTTTTTGCTCAGCTCCAGCCTGCTGGGCGTGTTGGCCCAACGGCTGGTGCGGCGGCTGTGCCCACACTGCAAGCGTGCGGATGGCCAAGGGGAATGGCACCCGGTCGGTTGCGACCGCTGTGGCCACACGGGCTACACCGGGCGCACCGGCATTTTTGAACTGCTGGTGGTGGACGACGCGCTGCGCGGCCTGATCCACCGCCGGGCACCGGAAGCCGAGCTGACCACCGCAGCGCTGGCCCAGGGCATGGCCCTGATGCGCGCCGACGGCGAACGCCTGGTGGCCAACGGCACCACCAGCCGGGCAGAGTTGCTGCGCGTGACGCGGGATTGACATCGCGTTGGCAGCCAGCGCGGCCTATCATTTGAACCCCACCACCGGAGCTTCACCATGGCCCTGCCCCAGCCCAAAACACCCTTCAGCGCTGACGACTTTTTGGCCTGGGATGCCAACCAGATCGAACGCCACGAATTTGTGGACGGTGAAGTGTTTGCGATGGCTGGCGGCGAGGACCGGCACGCCAGTGTGTCGGGCAACCTCTTCGCCTCGCTGCACAGCCACCTGAAAGGCAGCCGCTGCCGCGTCTACATGAACGACGTGAAGCTGCAAGTGGCCGCCGCCAACGCCTTTTTTTACCCCGATGTGTTTGTGACATGCAGCGAACGCGACGCGGCCAACCGCCTCGTCAAGCAAGAGCCCCTGCTGGTGGTGGAAGTGCTGTCGCCCAGCACCGCAGCTTACGACCGCGGCGACAAGTTCGCCAGCTACCGCCTGTGCCCCACGCTGGCCGAATACGCAGTGATCGACATCGACCGCCGCGCCGTGGATCTGTTTCGCAAAAACACCGAGGGCCTGTGGGTGCTGCACCCGCTGGTGGGCAACGCCACCCTCACGCTGACCAGCGTGGACCATGCACTGGCTCTGGGTGAGTTGTTTGCCGACCTGGAAGGGGACGATGCCAGCCTACGCCTTTGAAGCCCTCACCCCCAGCGGTCAAACCGAAAAAGGCCTGCTGGAAGCCGACACTGCACGCGCCGCCCGTGGCCTGCTGCGCAGCCGTGGGCTGGTGCCCCTGGTGGTGGAGCCCGCTGCGTCGCAGGCCACCGACGGCGGCACCGGGCTCAACCGCACCCTGTGGGCCAGCCGCGTGTACGGCCCGGCCGCGCTGGCCGTGTGGACGCGGCAGATGGCCGGACTGGTGGCATCGGGCCTGCCGCTGGAGCGCGCCCTGGGGGCCCTGACCGACGAAGCCGACGACGAGCGCCAACGCCACCTGCTGGCCACGCTGCGCGCCGAGGTGAACGCGGGCTCCACCTTCGCCCGCGCCCTGCAACAGCACCCGCGCGAGTTCTCTGACGTGTACACCGCCGTGATCGCGGCAGGCGAACAGAGCGGAGCCTTGGGCGCCGTGCTCGACAACTTGGCCGACGACCTGGAGGCCCGTGAAAACCTGAAGGGCAAGCTCATCGGTGCCTCGCTCTACCCCGCCATCGTCAGCCTGGTGGCGGTGGTCATCGTGCTGTTTCTGGTGACCTACGTGGTGCCCCAGGTGGCCTCGGTGTTTGCGGGCAGCAAACGCGCCCTGCCCTTTCTCACGGTGGCCATGCTCGCCATCAGCGATGCGGTGCGCCACTGGGGATGGTTGGGGGCCCTGCTGCTGGCAGCGGCGGGCACCGGGCTGGTGCTGGGCCGCAAAAACGAGGCCCTGCGCCTGCGCATGGACGCGGCTTGGCTGCGTCTGCCCCTGGTGGGGCGCCTGGCCAGGGGTTACAACGCCGCCCGCTTTGCCGCCACGCTGGCCATGCTGGCCGCCGCGGGTGTGCCCATCTTGAAAGCCCTGCAAACCGCCGCCGACACCCTGCACAACCGCGCCATGCGGGCCGACGCGCTCGATGCGCTGGTGCTGGTGCGCGAAGGCTCGCCTCTGGCCTCTGCCCTGGCGGGCAAAAAGCGCTTTCCCGGCCTGCTGGCCATGTTTGCCCGCCTGGGCGAACAAACCGGCCAGTTGCCGGTGATGCTGCAACGCGCCGCCCAGCAGTTGGGCAACGAGGTGCAGCGCCGCGCCCTGCAACTGGCCACTATCCTGGAGCCGCTGCTGATCGTGGCCATGGGCGGCGTGGTGATGCTCATCGTGCTCGCGGTGCTGATGCCCATCATTCAGCTGAACCAGTTGGTGAAGTAACGAGGTAGCAACACATGGCCATGACACTCGACGGCAAACTGGTGGTGGCCATTTCCAGCCGCGCCCTGTTCGACTTTGAAGAAGAAAACGAGGTATTCGAGCAAGCGAATGACCGTGCGTACATGCAGGTTCAGCTCGACCGGCTCGACACCCCCGCACGCCCGGGCGTGGCGTTTTCGCTGGTTCAAAAGCTGCTGGCGTTCAACCAAGACGGTGTGCAGCGGGTGGAGGTGGTCATTCTGTCGCGCAACGACCCGGTCAGCGGCCTGCGCGTCATGCGCTCGGCCGCGCACTACGCGTTGCCCATCATCCGGTGCACCTTCACCCGGGGCGAGGCCCCTTGGCGCTACCTGAAGCCGCTGCGGGCCAACCTGTTCCTCAGCACCCATCTGAGCGACGTGCGCGCCGCGCTGGCGGCGGGTGTGCCCGCTGCGCAGGTGTACCCGCAATCGGCCCACGCCAGCACCGCCCACCCGCACGAGGTGCGCATTGCGTTTGACGGGGATGCCGTGCTGTTTTCAGACGAGGCCGAGCGCGTGTACCAGGCCCACGGGCTGCCTGCCTTTCAGGCCCACGAGCGCGAACATGCCGCACACCCCTTGCCCGATGGCCCCTTCAAGCCCTTGCTGGTGGCCTTGCACGGCATGCAGCAGGCGGCTACGCCCCACATGCGCATCCGCACCGCGCTGGTGACCGCCCGCAGCGCACCTGCACACGAGCGCGCCATTCAAACGCTGATGGCGTGGAACATTGAAGTGGACGAGGCCATGTTCCTGGGCGGGCTGGACAAAGGCGAATTCCTGCGCGAATTCGAACCCGATTTTTTCTTTGACGACCAGACCGGCCACATTGAAAGCGCCGCCCGCCACGTGCCCGCGGGCCATGTGGCCAGCGGGGTGTCAAACCCCGGCTGAAGGTGGCCCAGCACAGGGCTTGGAGAACACTCAGGGAATGGCGGTGGGGGTGACAACGGCGGTGCCCACCGTGCCGTTGCCCTGCTGGCCCTCGGCATTGCGGCCCCAGCCCCACAACAGTCCGTCGGTGCCCACGGCGAACGTGGTGAATGGCCCGGCGGCCACTTTGGCCCAGTTCGCACCCGTGCCCACTTGCAGAGGCACGGCCTGTGAGGTGAGTGTGCCGTTGCCCAGCTGGGCATCGCCGTTCGCACCCCACACCCACAGGGTGCCGCCGATGCGGGTGGCGGCGCTGTGTTCACGGCCTGCCGATATGCCGGCCCAATCGCTGTCAGTGCCCACCCGGACGGGGACGCTGTTGTCGGTGCCCAAACCGTTGCCCAACTGGCCTTTCAGGTTGCTGCCCCAAGCGTACAGACGCCCATTGGTTTGGATGGCCAGCGTGTGTGCCCCCCCGGCGGCCACCGCAGACCAGCGGGTAGGGCTCGCCCCTAATGCCACAGCGGCGGCATTGGGGTCAACCACCACACGGGGCTGCGTGGTGGTGACACCCGAAGCCACGCCCAACTGTCCGTTGAAATTGTTGCCCCAGGCCCACAGTTCCCCCGTCGCGTTCAACGCCACGGTGTGCTCCGCACCGGCCGCGACTGCCACCCATGCATTGGTCGCCGTGACCACTTTTTGGGGGTCAAAGCGGTCCACGTTGTCGGTCAAGCCCAGTTGGCCCACGTTGTTGCGCCCCCAGGTCCACACCGTGCCGTCGGACTTCACAGCGGCAGAGTGGTAGGTGCCAGCGGCCACGTCCACCCAATCGGCCTCGGTGCCCACGGGCACGGGTGCGCTGGTGCTGGCCGAATTGCCCGTGCCCAGTTGCCCGTTCAAGTTGCGGCCCCATGCCCACAGGGTGCCGTCGGTGCGCAGGCCAATGGCGTGGTAGTCGCCCGCCACCACTTTCTTCCAGATCTTGCTGGTGCCGATCGCGGTGGGGGTGGTGCGGTCCAGAAAGGTGCCATCGCCCAATTGCCCGGTTTGGTTGCGGCCCCAAGCGAACAGAGTGCCGTCTTGTCTGACCGCCAGCGTGTGCTCCAACCCACCCGCAGCCCCCAGATAGGGCTTGCTCACCGTCATCTTTGCGGTGCCGGTGAGGGTACCCACCGCCGCCGTGATGGTTTCCACCCCAGCGGCCACGCCTTTGGCCAGACCGGTGCTGGCATCGACCGTGGCCACGGTGCCCGGGCTGCTCCACGCCACCCCGGTGGACAGGGTCTGCGTGCTGCCGTCGGAATACACACCGCGCACGCCAAAGGTTTGCTGCCCCCCCACCACAACAGTCACCGTGGCGGGGGTGACCGCCAGGCTTTGCAGCACCACGGGTGTGGGCACCGGCGTGGGGGTTGGCGTGGGCGTGACCACACTGCTGCCACCTTTGTCAGCCCCTCCCCCGCACGCCACCAAAGTGGCACAGGCCACCGACCAGATCAGGTGTGAAAAAAAGCGTTTCATGGCCCCAAGCTCGCTGAAAGTCAAATATGGGCCGAGTCTAGGCCTTGGCCCTGTGGTCTAAAGCACCTGATGGCGGCCAGATACCCGCCATTTCGGCGCTTGCCTGCCGCTACCATGCCGCCACAACACCCCTTTTCACACGCATGTCCACCCCATCTGCCCCGCCCACCGCCGCTGAACCCCGCAGCCCGGCCCTGGCGTTCTCCCTCGCCCGCCGTGTGTGGGCCTTGGCCACGCCCTATTTCAGCTCCGACCAGAAATGGCAGGCCAGGGGGCTGCTGGCCACCATCGTGGCGCTGAACCTGGGCACGGTGTTCATGCTGGTGCAAATCAACGACTGGAACCGGCTGTTTTACGACGCGCTGCAAAACAAAGACCAGGGCGTGTTCTGGACCCAGCTGGGCCGCTTCAGTTACCTGGCGTTTGGCTACATCGTCATCGCCGTTTACAAGCTGTACCTCACGCAATTGCTGGAGATGCGCTGGCGTGCCTGGATGACCACCCACATGCTGGACCGCTGGCTGGCAGGGCACGCCTTCTACCGCATGGAACTGGGCCGGTACCAGCGCAACGGCCATGCCCAGCCCGACAACCCCGACCAGCGCATGGCCGACGACCTGAACCAGTTCACCGGCTACACGGTGTCGCTGAGCATGGGGCTGCTGAACGCGGTGGTCACGCTGGTGAGTTTTGTGGGCATTTTGTGGGGGCTGTCGGGCGCGTTCGGCTTCGAGGCCGGGGGACAAAGCTGGGAAATTCCCGGCTTCATGGTGTGGGCGGCCGTGGTGTATTGCGCCGTGGGCAGCGTCATCAGCCACTTCATTGGCCGCCCGCTGATGGGCCTGAACTTCGAGCAGCAAAAGCGCGAGGCCGACTTCCGCCACCACCTGATACGGGTGCGTGAATACAGCGAATCCATCGCGCTGGACCGGGGCGAGGCGGTGGAAAACCAGCGCCTGGGCGTGCGGTTTGCCCAGGTGCTGGCCAACACCCTGGCCCTGATGAAAGCGCAGAAAAAACTCACCTGGTTCACCGTGGGGTTTGGCCAGGCAGCCGTGGTGTTCCCGTTCATCGTGGCCGCGCCCCGGTTTTTCAGCGGGGCCATCCAGCTGGGGGAGCTGATGCAAATTGCCTCGGCCTTTGGCCGGGTGCAAGACTCACTGTCGTGGTTTGTGGACAACTACGCCGCGTTGGCCAGCTGGCGGGCCACCACCGACCGGCTCACCTCTTTTGAAGACAGTTTCAAGGCCCTGGCGCTTGATGGCATTGAAAAGTCCACTACACAAGTTGAAACAACCCAAACCACCGAACACTGGCAGGCCGATGGTTTGGCCCTGACGCTGCCCGGTGGACAAGCCCTGTCACCACCCACGGTGTTCAGCGTGCGCGCGGGCGACTCCGTGCAGGTGCGTGGGGCGTCGGGCACCGGCAAATCCACCCTCTTTCGGGCGTTGGCGGGCATTTGGCCTTGGGTGAAAGGCGGCATTCAGCGCCCGGTCGACCACCCGGGGCGCACGCTGTTTTTGCCCCAGCGGCCCTACTTTCCGAACGGACCGCTGCGCGAGGCCCTGGCCTACCCGGAAGCGGCCACGCGTTACGCCGATGCCGAACTGCACACCGCGCTGACCGACGCCCTGCTGCCCCAGCTGGTGGGCCGCCTGGACGAAGAAGGGGCCTGGGGCCAAACCCTGTCGGGCGGCGAACAGCAGCGCCTGGCCGTGGCCCGCGTGTTGCTGAAAAAGCCCCGCTGGCTGTTTCTGGACGAAGCCACCAGCGCGCTGGACGCCCCCGCCGAAGAGGCGCTGTACCAACGGCTGCAAGCCCTGGTGGCCGCCGAGAACGGGGCCATGGTGTCCATTGCCCACCGCCCTGGGGTGGCGGCGTTCCACCGCAGTTACGTGGAAATGGGCGCGCCGCGGTAAACCGCGTGGCCCTTGGCCCGCAATTCGCACGCCGGGCAGGTGCCACAGCCGTAACCCCAGGCATGGCGGTGGGTGCGGTCACCGGCGTAGCAGGTGTGGGTGTGTTCGGTGATCAGGTCCACCAGCTGCGCGCCACCCCCTGGGTGGGCGCGCTCGCCCAGGTCGTGGGCGAGTTGCCAGGTGGCGGCCTTGTCGATCCACATCAGCGGCGTGTCAATCAGGTAGCGCTTGTCCATGCCCAGTGACAGCGCCAGTTGCATGGCTTTCATGGTGTCGTCGCGGCAGTCGGGGTAGCCTGAAAAATCGGTTTCGCACACCCCTGTGACGATGACTTGCAGGTCTCGGCGGTAGGCCAACGCAGCCGCGAGGGTGAGAAACAGCAGGTTGCGCCCGGGCACAAAGGTGTTGGGCAGGCCTGTGCTTTCCATTTGGAACGCCATGTCGCGGGTGAGCGAGGTTTCGCTGACCTGGCACAGCACGGCCAAGTCGAGCACGTGGTCGTCGCCCAGCTTGGGCGCCCAGGTGGGAAACTGCTGGCGCAATTCGGCCAACACGGTCAGGCGGGCGGTCATTTCCACGTGGTGGCGTTGGCCGTAGTCAAAGCCCACGGTTTCCACACGTTCGAAGCGCGACAGCGCATGGGCCAGGCAGGTGGTGGAGTCCTGCCCGCCAGAAAACAAAACCAGGGCGGTGGTGTGCATAGGGTCAAGCCAGACGCGGGGAGCGGTCGGGTGCGGGTACAAAACTTTGGTCGGTGGGTTCGCGGGCGGTGGCCAGCAGTTCCAGTATGGCGGTGTTGACCTCTTCCATGGCAAAGCCGCTGCTCTCGCAAATGGCGGGCATGTCGGCCACGCGGGCGGGGTCGGCGGCGGCATTGGCCACGTCCAGGTAGGCCACATAAGGGCCGTCGTGCCGCACCAGGGTGGAAAAAATGCGGTCGGGCACGGGCAGTTGGCGCAGCAGCTCGGCCAGGGGCTCTTTCATCAGCCGGTCGAGCTGCGCAAACACACCCGTGAGCTGTATTTCGCCCTTCAACTCTTCGTCGGAATTGGGGTCGAGCAACAAGCGCATGAGGCGCGAACGCATCAGCAGGGTGTGGCGCACGGGGTGCAGCGAGCGGTCGCTGCTGGCCCCCCCGTAGGCGCTGCGCAGCCAGGCCTTGAGTTTGTCGTAGCCCAGCATCATCAACGCGTGGCGGATGGACTCCACCTCGTGGGTCAGGCCAAAGGCGGCCGAGTTCACCATGCGCAGCAGGCGGTACACCACCACCGGGTCTTGCACCAGCAAGCGGCCCACCTGCTGAATGGGCACTTCGGCGTCCAGCGCCTGCATGATTTGCACCATGACCCGTTGGTCCATGGGCACGGGCTGGCGTTCGTTTTCGCTCAGCAATTCGTCCACGGGCCAACCCACCACTCCCCAGGCCTGGCGCTTGTCCAGCGCGTGGTCGGCCACCGCGCGGCTGGCCACGCCGGTGTACAAGTGCCCGGCAAGGATGGGGCTGTCCACCCGCTCGGCGGCGCCCACCGCCGCAAACTCACCGCCTTGCGACGCTGCACGCAGCGCCAGCAAAGCATCGTCGGCCGACACGTCGAGCACACCGCGCAGGCCCTGGAATTTTTTGGCATAGGGGGCAAACCGTGAAAGCTCTCCCCGCCACAGCAGCTGGTGGCCGTAGCGGCGCGCGTGCAGCAGCAGCTCAAGGGCTTCGGGTTTGGCCCAGATGAATTCGGGAACCTCCAGCCAGGTGTTGCGCACCGGCGCCTGCTTCAGCATGGCCACCAACAAGGCGGGGGCCACGGGGTTCAGCAGCAGAGGCGGTGCGTCGGGCGGCAGGCCGTCGGTGACGAAGGTCAGCAGCTGGGTGATGTCCACCTTTTTGGGCTCCACCGCGTGCACGGTGAGGCGGGTGGCACAAATGCGGCGGCCCTTGTCCCAAACGGGTTCGTAGGCCAGAGCGATGTTGTCAAGGGGCGAGTGCAACATGCACCAACGTTACCTCAAATAGTCAAACATCGACATTTTCTGCACCTGGGCGTAAGACTGCAGCGCGGCCTGGTAGGCGGTCTGGTTCATCTCGAAGTCGGTCACGGCTTTGACCATGTCAACGTCGGTCAGCTCGGAGTTTTCTTTTTCATAGGCCACCGTGCGGTCTTCAAACAGCAATTGCATGCTGTCAGCGCGGTTGAGCCAGTCACCCAATTTGCCGCGCGAGGTCAACAACTGGTCCTGCCGGACACCCAGCTGCTGGTGCACAACACCCAGTTCCTGGGTCAGGTCGTAGCCCGACTCGCCCTGCTCCAACGCGCCGATGGCGCGGTCCAGGGTTTCCCAGATGTCGCGGTCCACTGCGGGGGTGACGGTGAAGGTGGCGTTGGCGGCCAGCGCGGTGGCGTCGCCTTTGAGGTTGACGGTCATGCCATCGAACGACAGCTGCACATCGTTGCCCACCTGAACCGGCACCACCGCAAAGGGTGCGGGCGCTGCACCGGGCAGCGGGGTGTTGGTGCGGTTGGTCTGCGTGACCTGCCAGGTGCCCGGGGCACCGGCGGTGTATTGCACGGTGTAGCTGCCCTGGGTGTTGGACAGGGCGTCGGGGCTGTGGTCGAACACATCGGGGTTGGGCGTGGTGACCGACACCGACGCGGGCTGAAAGAGCCCGGCAGACTGTGACACCACCGCAGCGGGCGGGTTCGCTTTGACGCCTTTGAACGCGTTGTAACCGTCAATGACCGTGGGCAACGTGGTTTCGGTGGTGGCCACCTGGCCACGCAGGGCGTCCCAGCTCACCGACCGGCCATCGGGCCCGTAGGTGGTGTTCAGGGGGGTGAACACCTGCTCCACAAACGGCTCCACCGCTGAGTTGACAGGGCCCAACCCGCCAAACAAGGGGTTGCCGGCGGTGTCTTTCTGGTTTGCCAGGCCCAACAACTCTTCGCGGATGCCACGCAGCTCGGACGCAATGGAGGCCTTGTCTGAGGGGTTCAACACCCCGTCACCGGCCTGCACCACCAGCTCTTTCACACGGGCATACAGGTCTGACACATTGCCCAGCACCCCTTCGGCCTGGGCCAACGAACGGCGCGACGCTTCAAGGCCGCGCAAATCGGCTTCGGTGCGTGCCAGGCGGTTGAGCGTGCGCTCTGACAAGGTGGCGGCCACGGTGTCGTCGCTGGCTTTGAGCACGCGTTTGCCCGAACTCAGTTGCTCTTGCGAGACGCCCAACGACGATTGGCGCTGCTGGATGTTGAGCAGGGCGCGGTCGTAGGTGTTGCTGGTGGAGACACGGTAGAGGCTCATGGAGGGCTCCTGGTGTGGGTGCGGTCAGTCCTGCGTGTCAGCGGAAGGCCGACATCAGTGTGTCAAACAGGCTCTGCACCGTGCCCATGTACTTGGCAGAGGCCTGGTAGGCCTGCTGGTACTGGATGAGTTTGGCGGCCTCTTCGTCCAGGTTCACACCCGACTGGTTGGCGCGCTGGGATTCGGCAGAGGCCGCCTGGGCGGTGGAAAACTCGGCCGAGAACTTGGACTCGCGCAGTTGCGAGGCCACGCCGGAAAACACCGCCACATAACTGTCGGCCAAGGTGGTGGCACCGTCAAAAATGGTCTGGTCGCGCATGGCCAAGATGCGCTGCGCGTTGCCGCCATTGAATGGCGTGGACGACGCGGTGGTGAGCGACAGGTTGAACCGGTCGCCGTTTTTGGGCTCGCCGCGCAGCGTCAGCTCGTAAGTGAAGCGGTTGGGCGGGGTGGCGCCATCGTCGTATGTCCACACCAGCGGCTGGCCTGCGGTGTACGTGACCGAAGTGGGGGCCTGGATGTTGGCGGGCGCCGCACCCACAATGCCAAACTGGCCCGTGGCGCTGTTGAACTGCACGTCAAACACCGGCACCGGGGTGGGCAGGCTGCCCCGCTCCAGGCTGAGGCCCACGGCCTCGATGGTGGTGGTGCCCAGGTTGGTGGCGGGTGCCGACACCGACACATGGCTGGCCACCGCCACCTCGGCGGCCACGTTGGGCGCCACGGTCAACGAACGGGCGGCATCGGCGGCGGGGCGCAGCAAAAAGCGCTCACCGGCAGTGCCTTGGTTCAGCGCATCGGGGGTCAGCACCAAGCCGTCAAACGTGATTTCCCCACCGGGCAGGCTGGTGAAATCGATGTTGTAGGCGTTGGATTGAAAGGCACCGGCCACCGGGTCCCAATACATGCCATCAGACTGGCGCTGGATGGTGGCCTGCCCCAAGGCCGAATAGGAAATGGCGTAGTCGTCGGCTTTCAGCCCCAAGGCCGTGAACTCCAGGGCAAATGGCGCGGGTGTTTTGGAGGGGGTCAGCGTGGTTTCGAAGTTGAAAAACGCCCCCCCGCGCGAGCCATCGGCCTGCAAACCGCTTTGGTGCTGGTTGTTCATTTCCACGGCCAAGGCCAGGGCCATGCGGCCGAGTTCGGCCTGCACCAGCGGCATGTCGTGGTTGATGAAATCTTGCAGGCCTTTGAGTTCACCCCCCACCAGGAAATCGTCGGGAATGCGCGACTGGCTGCCACCCTGCACAAAGTTGATGACCTGGCGGTTGTTGGGGTCCAGCGTGTCACGGCCTATGGCCAATTGACCCGCTTTGCTGCCCAACACCAGTGGGTAGCTGCTGGCCACAAACACCGTCAGCGAACCGTCGTCGGCAGCGATGGTGTTGACTTTGACTTGGGTGCCCAGCTTGGCAATCAGCTGGTCACGCTGGTCCAGCAAATCATTGGGGGCCGCGCCCGAGCCAATGACGCTGGTGATTTTGTCGTTCAGCGTGGCAATTTGCTCGGCCAGCTGGTTGATGGACTTGACCACCTCGCTGGCCTGCAATTTCGAGGTTGTGGTGATTTCGTTCAACCGAAGAGACGTGTCGCGGATGCGTGCGGCCAGTTCGTCCGAGCGGTCGATCACCACCTGGCGGGCGGTGGAGTCCGAGGGAGACGCCTGCACGTCCACCCACGCGTTCAGCGCGCTGTTGAGCATGGTGCCCAGGCTGCCCGCCCCCAGCGGGAACAGGCTTTCGACCTGCTGCAATTTTTCGTAGCGCAAGGTGTCGGCGGACGCCACGGTTTGGGTGGCATTGGCCTGGCGGGTCAGAAATGCGTCATACGAGCGGGACACATCGGCAATGGCCACGCCCTTGCCATAAAACCCGCCACCAGACTGCTGCCCTTCGACGGCGGTGAGTGACACGTTCTGGCGGGAATAGCCCACCGTGTTGGCGTTGGCGATGTTGTGGCCAATGACCTGCAACACCGACTGGTTGGTGTTGAGCGCGCGGGCGGCGACGTTGAGGCTCATGTCGGTCTCCGGGCATCAGGCCTGGTTGGCACGCTGCAAACTCAGCGTGGTGTTGATGGCGCGGCTCAGTTTGGCGGCGTATTGCGGGTCGGTGGCGTAGCCCGCTTTTTGCAGTTGCCCGGCAAAGGCTTGGGCCGAGCCCAGGTTTTGCATGGCCCCCTGGTAGCGGGGGCTGGTGGAGACCATGCGTGCGTAGTCGCGGAAGGAGTCTTCGTAGCTGTTGTAAGCGCGGAACTTGGCGGTGACTTTCTGGGCCTCACCGTTGACGTATTCGGTGGTGGTGACCTCGGCCACTTTGCCCTTCCAGCCCCCGGTGGCTTTGATGCCGAACAGGTTGAAGCTGTTGCTGCCGTCGGCGTTTTTGATTTCGCCTTTGCCCCAGCCGGTTTCGTGCCCGGCCTGGCCCAGCATGAAACTGGCGGGAATGCCTGCCTCGCTGGCCACCCGGGTGGCGGCCTGGCCGTGGCGGGCCACAAACGCCGACTGGCTGGCGGTGGGCGTGACCGCTGCGGTGCTGCCCTGGCCATAGGCCTGCTGCGCCTGAGACACCCGTGCAGCGCTGGCGCCCTGTGCGCCGTCGGCCGCTTTCGCGCCGTTGCCCATTTGCAGGGCCAACTGGCGTTCGATGGCTTCGCTCAAGCCACCAGGCAGGCCGGTCATTTGCACGGCCATTTGCTGGTCGAGCATGTCGGTGGCCATGTCTTCACCGGCATCGCCGTCCATCAGGCCCGATTTGGTGGTGGCCTCGCGCATGCTTTTGATCAGCTCGCGCATGAACAGCGATTCAAACTGCTTGGCGGCTTCTTTCAGCGCGGTTTTGCCGCCGTCCTGTCCCGCCTTGAATTTCAGCGCGTTGAGCGACGAGCCGTCGATAGCCAGCGCATTGGCCGACACCGCCGGGGTTTGGGGCATCAGGGCGTTGAGGCTGCCCAGGCTGTTGACGGTGGACATGTCAGATCACCTCCAGCTCGGCGTTGAGCGCGCCCGCGGCTTTGATGGCTTGCAAAATGGCCAGCAGGTCTTGGGGCGTGGCACCCAGCGCGTTCAGCGCTTTGACCACATCGGCCAACTGCGCACCGGCCTGCATCTGGATCAGCGCGCCGGGCTCTTGCTGGATTTTGATGTCGGTTTTCTCGGTCACCACGGTCTGGCCGCCGGTGGAAAACGCATTGGGCTGGCTGATGACAGGGGTGGAGCTGATGCTGACCGACAAGCTGCCGTGCGCCACCGCCACGGGGCTGAGCGTGACGGCTTGGTTGAGCACGATGGAGCCGGTGCGGGCGTTGACGATCACGCGGGCCATGGGCACGGTGGCCTCGATTTTCAAATCTTCCAGGTCGGCCAGAAACGACACGCGCTGGCTGGGGTCTTGCGGCGCGCGCACCTGCACGGTGCGGCCGTCCAGCGCCTGGGCCACACCGGGGCCTTTGGCGGTGTTGATGGCCTGGGCCACGCGGCTGGCGGTGGCAAAGTCGGCGCTGTTCAGGCCCAGGGTGATGCTGTCGCCGGTTTGCAGCGGGGTGGGCACGGTGCGCTCCACCTGCGCACCACCGGGCACTCGGCCTGCGCTGAGGTGGTTGATTTGCACTTTGCTGCCGCCGCCCGAGGCACCGGCACCGCCCACAATCAAACTGCCCTGGGCCAGTGCGTAAATTTCACCGTCCACGCCTTTGAGCGGCGTGGTGATGAGGGTGCCGCCGCGCAGCGATTTGGAGTTGCCGATGCTGGCCACACTCACGTCCACCAGTTGCCCGGGCTGGGCAAACGGTGGCAACTGGGCGGTGACCAGCACAGCGGCCACGTTTTTCAACTGGGGGTTGATGCCCGCAGGCAGCGTGATGCCCAACTGCTGCAGGTAGTTGGTCATGGCCTGCGAGGTGTAGGGCATCTGGGTGGTTTGGTCGCCCGTGCCGTCCAGCCCCACCACCAGGCCGTAGCCGGTCAGCTGGTTGGTGCGCACGCCTTGCACGGCGGCCACTTCTTTGATGCGCATGGCCTGCGCCTGTGCGGGCAACACCAAACACGCGGCCGCTGCCGCCATGGCCCACAACAAAGCCAGCCGGGGTGCAAAACCACGGGCTGGCTGGGGGGTTGGGGTAGGGAACATGTCGGCACTCCTTGTCGTTCACAGCGCCGTGCACGGGGTGCAACGGCCTGTACGACAAGTTTGCCGAGAACTAAAACGGCAGAACGTTCAAAAAGAACCGGGAAAGCCAGCCTATTTGCTGTGCTTCGGCCTGCTGCCCACGGCCACGCGACTGGATGCGCGCATTGGCCACCTGGGTAGACGCCACCACGTTGCCCGGCCGCACATGGCGGGGGTCCACCACGCCCGAGAAGCGCAACACATCCACGTTGTGGTTCACGCCAATTTGTTTTTCACCCACCACCACCAGGTGGCCGTTGGGCAACACCTCCATCACGGTGCCGGTGATGGTGCCGGTGAAGGTTTGGTTGTTGGCGGTGTCGCCCGCGCCGGCAAAGGTGTTGGTGCTTTCAGCCCCTGCGCCCAGTTTGCCCAGCAGGCTGTTGCCCGCACCCAAAATGGGCAGCGAGGTGATGGCGCTGTCCACCGCACCGGTTTTGCTGACGTTGGAGGTGGACTTTTGCGTGGCCGTGACCGATTCGACAATTTGAATGGTCAGGCTGTCGCCCACCATGCGGGCACGCGGGTCTTCAAACCCGGGGCGGTAGCTGGCGGCCTGGAACAAGCCACCGGTGGCGGGGCGGGCTGCAGCCGCAGCTTGCTGGCTTTGTTTGCGCCAGTCGATGGGCGGGGGTTCGGCCACATCGACCTCGGGCACCTGCTGCAACGACACACAAGCGCTGAGCGAGAGCACCGCCACGCCCAATCCAAACCACCGGGCCAACGGCCTGGCGGCGCGAAACAAGGGGTTTAATTGTGTAGCTGACATATCAACACCATCAAGCGGTAGAGGCCAAAAAAGCTTAAAAATCAGAGCTGACCCAGTTTGGCCAGCATCTGGTCAGAGGTCTGGATGGCTTTGGAATTCATCTCGTAAGCGCGCTGCGTCTGGATCATCGTCACCAGCTCTTGCACCACGTTCACGTTGGAGGTTTCCAGGTAACCCTGCATCACAGGGCCCATGCCGTTGGAGCCAGGGGCACCGGTGATGGGGTTGCCCGACGCGGCGGTTTCGGTGAACAGGTTTTGCCCGCGTGCCTCCAACCCGGCGGGGTTGATGAAGCTGGCCAGCTCAATTTGCCCCACCACCGTGGGCGCCGCGTTGGTGCCCTGCACCACACTCACCTGGCCCTGGTTGTTGATGGTGACGCTGCGGGCATCGGCCGGAATGGTGATGCCCCCGGACAACAGGTAACCCCCGGAGGTGACCATTTGCCCCTGCGAGTTCACCTGGAATGCGCCGTCGCGGGTGTAGGCCGTGGTGCCGTCGGCCTGCTGGATTTGAAAGAAGCCGTCGCCATTCACCGCCAGGTCCAGGTTGTTGCCGCTTTGCTGCAGGTTGCCTTGGCTGTAGTTGCGGCTGGTGGCCACGGTGCGCACACCCAGGCCCAGTTGCAGGCCGGTGGGCAGCTCGGTTTGTTCGGTGCTGGCCGCGCCCACCTGGCGCAGGTTTTGGTAGATCAGGTCTTCGAACACGGCGGTGCCGCGTTTGAAACCGCTGGTGGACACGTTGGCCAGGTTGTGAGAAATAACGTCCAGCTGGGTTTGCTGGGCTTGCATGCCGGTTTTGGCGACCCAGAGTGAGTTGATCATGGTGAGGCTCCTTCGGCTGTCAGTTCATGCCCAGCAGCTGGGCGGCGGTCTGGTCGTTTTTCTCGGCGGTTTGCAGCAGCTTCATCTGCTGCTCGAACTGGCGGGCGACCTGAATCATTCCCACCATGGCTTCGATGGGGTTGACGTTGGAGCCCTCCAGCGCCGCGTCTTGCAGGCGTGCGTTGGGGTCGGCGTCCAGCGGCTGCCCCGCGGCGCCGCGGAAGTAACCGTCGTCGCCGCGTTTCAAGCGCTGCTCGGGCGTGGGCGTGACCATTTTCAAGCGGCCCACCACGGTCACTGGCTCGTTGCCCACCTTGGCAGACACCGTGCCGTCCACCCCAATTTGCACCTTGGCCCGCTCGGGCACGGTGATGGGTGCACCGCCCGCGTCGAGCATGGGCAGGCCCTGGGGGTTGACCAGCGTGCCGTCCTGGCGCACTTCCAACGCGCCTGCGCGGGTGTAGGCCTCGGTGCCGTCCAGCGCTTGCAGGGCAAAGTAGGCGTTGTCGCGCGCGGCCACGTCCAGGTTGCGCCCGGTTTGGGTGATGGGGCCAGGTTTGTCCAGGTGGCCCGCCGTGGCCTCAATGGCAAACACGCGGGTGCTGGCGCCCGAGCCCTCCAGGGGCACGGAACGGTGGGTGGACAACTCGGCCCGGAAGCCGGGCGTGGACACGTTGGCCAGGTTGTGCGAAAGCGCCTGCTGGCGCGCCATGGCCGCGTTCGCACCCGATGCGGCGGTGTAAATGATGTGGTCCATGGTGCTTCAGCTTTCTGCGTGTTCGCAAACGGGGGCGCTGACGCTCAGCGCAGGTTGACCAGGGTGGTCAGCACCTGGTCCTGCGTTTTGATGGTCTGGGCGTTGGCCTGGTAAGAACGCTGCGCCACGATCATGTTGACCAGCTCGGCGGTCAGGTCCACGTTGGACTCTTCCAGCGCGCTCTCGCGGATCTGCCCGAACCGCCCCGCCTGGGGCTGGCCCTCGATCGGGTTGCCCGAAGCGGCCGACTCGCCCCAGTAACCACCACTGATGGGGTTCAATCCCTGCACGTTACGGAAGCGGGTCAGCGCGATCTGGCCAATTTCCTGGGTGGTGCCGTTGGAGTAGCGGGCGGAAATCACGCCGTCTTCACCGGTTTTGATGGAGGTCAGCTCACCGGCCGTGTAACCGTCCTGGTTGATGTCAAACACCGCAAAGTCGGTGCCGAACTGGGACATGGTCCAGGCATCGGGGCCGTTGCCGTATTGGATTTCCAGCGTCATGTCGGCCGTTGGGGCCACTGCGGGTGCCGTGGCTGCCGGGATGGTGATGGACAAAGGGGCGTAGCCGTTGATCGGGTAACCGGCTTTGTAGCCGACAGCCGGGGGGGCTGGCGGAGGGGTTTCATCGTTGGCGTTGAATTCAATCTCTTGGCTGAATGCCGCGTTGTTGCCGTCCAGGCTGACGATCTGCTCCCACGTGTTGGCCGCTGTCTTGACGTAATAAATGGTCACGGGCACGGCATTGCCCAACTCGTCGTACGCGTTCACGGTGGTGCCGTACTGTTTGTGTTCGTCCCGAATGACCGTGGCCGCAGAAGGCGTGGTGGACGCGGTGGGCAACGGAATGGCCGTGGCCACCGTGGCAGGGGGAATGATTTCGGTCAGCACCGCAGCAGAGGCGTTCAGGTTGCCACTGGCGGTGATGACGGTGGTGGGCTGCGCCTCGATCAAACCACCGGTGGGCAGTTGCAGGGGCTTGGTGGCGCCGGTCACGATGATGCCGCCGGGCACATCAGGGGTGTAGCCGTGGAGTTTGGCCCCGGTGTTGGTGACGATGTAGCCATCGCTGTCCAGCTTGAACTCACCCGCACGGGTGTAGGCGGTGGAGCCATCGGTCATGGCCACTTTGAAAAACCCCTCGCCGTTGATACCCATGTCCAACGAGTTGTTGGTGTTTTTCAGGTTGCCCTGCGAAAACTGCTGGGACACCGTGGCCACGGACACCCCAATGCCACCGTTGCTGCCACCGGCCGCGCCCAAAGAGCTGGCGTACAGCTCGGCAAATTCGGCACGCCCGGCTTTCATGCCGGTGGTGTTGGCGTTGGCGATGTTGTGGCCAATCACGTCCAGGTGTTTGGCGGATGTGTTCAAGCCAGATAGGCCGGTTCCGAAGCTCATGGTGTTCTCCTGATGGAAATGTGTCTGTGTGGGGGTGGGCAGTGGCCGCTGGTCAGCGGTAGCCCAGCACCTGGTCGTAACCGAAACTGGTGCCGTTGCTGGCGGTTAACTTCAACGCGCCGTTCTGCATGCCCACTGAAGCAATCGGCATCAAATTGATGTTTTTGGCGGTCACGGCGGCTTGGCCATTTTTGGCGGCGACGGTGAAGCTGCCCACTTGCGTGGGGTCCACCCCCGCCAGGGGCACCTGGAAAAACTGCTGCCCTGTCGCCATGGCCCCCATGCTGGCGGTGCCCAGCACTTGACCGGCTTTGCCCAAAATGTTGACTTGCACGCTGTCGGCCGCACCGGCCAACTCGAACCCGCCGTAGGCCACCTCTTCTTCAACCACGGGGGTGGACCCCTCCACCAGTGCCGTGCGCCCAATCAATGACACGCCTTGCAGCGCCTGCAAGCTGCCGAACTGGGCGGCCATGCTGGTCATGGTTTTGTTCAATTCCTGAATGCCACTGACCGTGTTGATCTGCGCCATCTGCGTGGTCATCTGCGCGTTGTCCATGGGGTTCAACGGGTCTTGGTTGTTCAGTTGCGCCACCAGCATGGTCATGAACTTGTCTTGCTCCGCCTTGGGGTCGGCGCTTTTGGCTGCAGCGGTGCCCGACGCGTTGTAGGCGTCGATTTGCGACGTGGTGAGTGCGGTGGAGAACATGGTGAATTCCTTGGGAGCGTGGGGTCGGGGTGCCGATCAGGAAGCCAAAAAGGTCATTGGCCCATTTGCAGGGTTTTCAGCATCAGCGACTTGGCGGTGTTCATCACCTCCACGTTGTTCTGGTAAGAGCGGCTGGCCGAAATCATGTTGACCATCTCTTCCACCGGGTTCACGTTGGAATGCGTCACATACCCATCGGTGTCGGCGCTGGGGTGGTGTGGCTCGTGCGTGCGGCGGGCGGGGGCATCGCTTTCGGCAATCTGGCGCACTTTCACGCCAGCGGTGCCGGGGTCGTTGCCCGGCATGGACTGGAACAGCACCTGGCGGGCTTTGTAAGACTTGCCATCGGGGCCTGCCACCGCGTCGGCGTTGGCCAGGTTGCTGGCCACCACGTTCAGGCGCTGGGCCTGCGCGCTGACCGCACTGCCCGAAACCCCGAGGATGTTGAACATGGACATGGTGTGTCTCCTGCGTGCTCAGTCGGCTCACTGGCCGGTGATGGCACTGAGCATGGTTTTCACATGCCCGTTGATGAAGCGCAACGTCGATTCGTAACGGATCGAGTTGTCGGTGAAGTTGGCACGCTGCTGGTCCAGGTCCACGCTGTTGCCGTCCAGGCTGGGCTGGGTCTGAACCGTGTAAGCCAAGGGGCTGCCAATCTGGCCCTCGGTGCTGGTCACCGTCAGGTGGCGCGCATCGGAAAACCCCAGGTTCAGGGCCTTTTGGCCGCTCATGGCGTTTTGCAGCGCCGCACCGAAGTCAATGTCGCGGGCCACAAAGCCGGGGGTGTCCACGTTGGCAATGTTGCTGGCCAGCACCTGCTGGCGCGCCGAACGCAACTGCAACGAGCTGGAAAGGGTGTCCAGTCGGCTGTTGATTTGTTCAAGCATGGTGCGCTCCTTGGGGCAGGTGTTGACCGCAATTATGGAAATCTTGAGAACTTTCGATCGCCCGAAAAGCACCCCGATTTCCCGCCTTATCCAGCCTCAGAAGCACGCCCGAGCCCCTACAGTGGCGGCGTCGATAAGTCCAACCGGGAGCCGCCATGTCACACCGTTCAACACCCCGCACCCGCCTTTGGCTGGCCTGCGCCATGGTGGGTCTTTGCGTGGTCGGCGGCGCGCACGCCCAGAGCCCAAACGACCTGAACCACTTCGCCAGCCAGTGGATCAGCGAAGCCCTGGACACCACCCAAACCCAAAACGGCAACACACCGTTGCGCCCCGAGGTGCAAATCGGGCGTTTGGACCCCCGTTTGCAGCTGGCCCCCTGTGCCCGCATCGAACCGTACTTGCCCCGTGGCACCCAACTGTGGGGGCGCACCCGCGTGGGCCTGAAATGCCTGGAAGGCCCCGTGGCCTGGAACGTGTTCCTGCCCGTGACTGTGAAAGCCTGGGGGCCCGCCTGGGTGGTGAAAAAAACCGTGGCCGCCAACGCGGTGTTGTCCACCGAAGACGCCGAACTGGTGGCCGAGGTGGACTGGGCAGACAGCCGCTCTCCCATCGTTGCCCTGCCAGAGCATTGGGTGGGCATGCAAGCGGCCTTCACTTTGCTGCCCGGTCAGGCCTTGCGCCAAAACGCGGTGCGTGCACCCCAGGTGTTTTCGGTGGGCAGCCAGGTGCGGGTGGCCGCCGTGGGCGCGGGGTTTGAAATGTCCTCCACCGGCCAGGCACTCACGGTGGGCCAGGTGGGCCAACCGGCCCGCGTGAAACTGGCCAACGGCAAAGTGGTCTCGGGCCCGGTCAACAAAGCAGGCGTGGTCGAACTGACCCTCTGACCCGTTCAGCCCCGTTGGGCTGCGGGTTGCCCTGTGGCCTGACAGCCACAGCAGCACAGCCAGCGCCCCCTTTAAAAAGACAAAAAAAGGTTAAAGTCCGGCCAAACACCGCCGATAGTCTTTCCACAAGGCCCTTTTATAGGGCTTGGAGAGCGCCATGAAACTTGATCTGATGTCCGAAATCCAAACCGGCGCCCCCCCTGCCGGTGCGGTCAAACCCGCTGAACGCCCCGCCAACTCGGCAACGGGCGCCGGTCGGTCTGTGGGCAAATCTCAAGGCACCAGCGCGCCAGCGGCCAGTGGTGTCACGGTCACGCTGTCGCCCCAGAGCCAAAGCCTGTCGGTACAAGGCCCCAGCACCGACACGTTTGACAGCGGCAAAGTCGAAGCCATGAAAAGCGCCATTGCCAACGGCAGCTTCCAAGTCAATGCCGAAGCCATCGCAGACAAACTGCTGTCCAACGCCAGCGAAATGCTCAGCGCATCGCGCCGTTGAACCCCGCATGGGCCGGTTCGCTCACCCCGCATCCCCCCGCTTGCCCCAGGTATTGCCTGAAGGCGTGGTCACATGACCACGCCTTCGCCGTTTCTGGCCGACCTGTCTGCCTTGATAGAGGGCATTGAGGCAGCCCTGATCGCCCAAGCCCCCGACGCCGTTCAGTCGATGTGCATGCAACTGCTACAAGCGCTGCAACAGCGGGCCCGCACCCCCTCCAAGGACGACTGGTCGTCCCCCGAAAACCAAGCATTGGCCTTGTCCATCGACAAACGGTTGGCTTTGTTGAGAAAAACACTGCTGCAGCAAGGCGCAGCAGCCGAACGGGCACTCGCCACACTGCTGCCCGAGCGCGCGGTGGGTGCCTACGGTGACAAATCAGGCTTCGGTCAGGCAGCACGCGGGCCCAACCTCAAGTCCTACCAGGCCTGAACGCCGGTCACACCAAAGGGGAAAAGTCGGTTTCGTAGGTGCGACGGCCCAAACGAACCGACTGTGGCGACGTGCCCTCGCTCAAGGCACGCTCAAAAGCGGCCAATTCATCGGCACTCACGGCATCGCTGTCTTCTTGGGGGCGGGCCTCCACCAGGGTATCGGGGAAACCGTCTTCACCGGGGTGGTCCGTTTTGCGGCGCAAAAGCACGGGTTTGGGTGCCACAACGGGCACCACAGGGGCCGCACCTGGGGTATCGGTGGCAGCGGGGGCCGCTGGTGCGGCTGTTGCAGCGGCCACAGCCACCGGCTGGGCAGGCTCCTGCACCACCCGCCAATACACACCCGCCACCTTGATTTTGTAGCGACGCAAGGCTGTGCGCGTGATGCGCGCCTCCATCGCGTGAAGCTCTCCCGGTGAGTCCACGGTACGCCCTGCGCTCGCGGGCAGCATGTCCACCATCACCGCGTATTGGTGCCCACGGGGGTCCAGGCGGGCCACGCTGGCGCGGTAACCGGGAGACAACAGGCCGTGGTTGGTCATCACATCACGCACCGACTCCAGCACCATTTGGCGGCGAAACGCCATGCGCTCCTCCAGCGTCATGGTTTGCGCAGCCGGGGGCACAGCCACCACCACCTCAGGTTTGTCAGCGCCCCGCCATTTGTCCCACCACCCCATGTTGCGTTCCTCCACCCAATCCGCACCGAGCCGTGGTGAACCCACCGCCAAAGCCAGAGTGTAAGATGCCGCCGCCCTTTTCAATGCCCCTTCTGGCGGCCCCAGCCGCGACCGAAAGCCCTGCGTGGAACTGATTTACACCTTCCTCAAGGCCCTGGTCATCGTCCCCCTGACCTTGCTGCCCATCATCAACCCGCTGAGCGGTGCGCCGGTGTTCACTGCAACAGCAGGCCCGAACCCACAAGTGGCACGGCGGTTGGCCAAACAAGTGGCCATCAACTGTTGGTTTGTGCTGGTGGTGTCCATGCTGGTGGGCACCTATGTGCTGGAAATTTTTGGCATTTCACTGCCCATCGTCCGCATTGGCGGCGGGTTGCTGGTGGCGGCAGCGGGCTGGCGCATGCTCAACAGCCAGGACGACGATTCGGTGCGCCAAGCCGTCGCCCACAGCCAGATGGCCGACCTGTCAGAGGCCGAAATCGTGCGCCGCAGCTTTTTCCCCATCACGTTTCCACTGACCACGGGCCCAGGTTCGATCGCGGCGGCCATTGCCCTGGGCGCCAAAATGCCCACGACCCCGGCGCTTTACGTGGTTGGGGCATTGGTGGCGGTGTTGGGTGCGGCCATCACCGCAGGGGTGATCTACGTGGTGTACAAACACGCGGCCACCCTGCTGGCCCGCTTGGGCGACGTGGGCACCCTGGTCATGATGCGGCTGGTGGCGTTCATCTTGCTTTGCATCGGCATTGAAATCATGTGGACCGGTTGGGCTGAGCTCAACCACCTCAAACCCTGACCGCCCCGGAAGCCCCTATGCACCATGCCTCTTTTTCCATCGCAGTTGCGATTGCCACCTGCTTGCTCAGCCACCCCATTGCCCAGGCCGAACAGGTGGGCGAGGTCAGCACCGTGTTCAAGTTCATTGGGGCGAACCACAAAATTGTGGTCGATGCCTACGACGACCCCAAGGTCAAAGGCGTCACCTGCTACGTGTCACGCGCCAAAACCGGGGGCATATCGGGCACGCTGGGACTGGCAGAGGACAAAGCCGAGGCCTCCATTGCCTGCCGCCAGGTGGGCCCCATTTCGTTTGAAGGCAAACCACTGAAAGCGCAGGAAGACGTGTTTTCAGAACGCATTTCCCTGGTGTTCAAAACCCTCAACGTGGTGCGCATGGTGGACGCCAAGCGCAACACACTGGTCTACCTGACCTATTCGGACCGCGTGATTGAAGGTTCACCGGAAAACAGCGTGACCGCCGTGGCCCTGGGCGCCGACATCACCATTCCCTTGCTGAAGTAAAAAAGCCGCCGCCCCGCGTGAACAGGGCAGCGGCCTTTGGGCCTTGGCGAGCGTCGGTCAGCGTGGAACCATAAACGCGGCTTTTTCGGTCACCGCGTGGCCACCGTCGCCCAGGCTGCGGATGTTGAAATGCATGGGGTGCGAGCCTGGCTGGGCAGCACCGGGCGGCAACTGCACCCGCACCGCCACCGAACGCACCTCGGTGGACAACACCTCGATTTCGGGCTCGGACACCAGCTTCAAGCCAGGCATGCCGTCCACCGTGATCGCGTAACGTTGGACCGACTCGGTGGCGTTCATGATTTGCAGGCGGAACACGTTTTCGATGTGGCCCTGCTCCACCTGGCGTGCCAGGGCGCCCCGGTCGCGGATCACGTCCACCTTGAGTGGCACACGCATGAACAAACTGACCCCGACCGCCACGCAAATGGCCGCCAAAATACCCGTGTAAATCAGCACGCGGGGGCGCAAGGCGCGCTGGATCATTTGGGCGGTGCTCCAGCCATTCGCCATGCCGTTTTGGGTGGAGTACTTGATCAGGCCTTTTTCGTAACCCACCTTGTCCATCACTTCGTCGCACGCGTCGATGCAAGCCCCACACCCAATGCACTCGTATTGCAGGCCTTTGCGGATGTCGATGCCCGTGGGGCACACCTGCACACACAAAGAGCAGTCCACACACGACCCCAAGCCCAGCGCCTTGGGGTCGGCCTTTTTGGAGCGTGAACCGCGCGGTTCGCCACGGGCCTCGTCGTAGGTGACGATCATGGTGTCTTTGTCAAACATGGCGCTCTGGAAGCGGGCGTAAGGGCACATGTATTTGCACACCTGCTCGCGCATGAAGCCGGCATTGCCGTAGGTGGCAAAGCCATAGAAAAACACCCAGAACGACTGCCAGGGGCCGAGTGACGCGGCCAGGGTCAGCGCAGTCAACTCACGAATGGGGGTGAAATAGCCCACAAACGTGAAACCCGTCCACAGCGAAAACGCCACCCACAGGCCGTGTTTGGAAAGCTTGCGCGCGAACTTGGCCAGTGAAAACGTGCCTTTGTCCAACCGCATGCGGGCCGAGCGGTCGCCTTCGACCTTGTGCTCTATCCACATGAATATTTCGGTGTAGACCGTTTGGGGACAGGCGTAACCGCACCACAGGCGCCCCGCGACCGCCGTGAACAAAAACAGCGCCAGCGCAGCGATCACCAGCAAACCCGTCAGGTAAATGAAGTCTTGCGGGTACAGCACCAGGCCAAAGATGTAGAAACGGCGCGCTTCCAAATCAAACAGAATGGCTTGGCGGGCGTTCCATTCCAACCACGGCAAGCCGTAAAACACGATTTGCGTGATCCACACCATGGCCCAACGCCACTTGGAAAACAGGCCGTGCACGGCCTTGGCGTAAATGGTTTGGCTTTTCGCGTAAAGGGAAATCAGGACTTCCTCTGGCTCACCCGCAGGCTGGGCAGGTGTGGCACGGGAATGGGACTCGGTGTTCATGGTCACTCTTTGTAGGACAACGTCCACCAGTGTGACAGGCCAAGTCCGTATCGGCTTTGACTTTAGACAAGGTTGACCGTACAACGCGCCAGCGACAACCCCCAGCCCCACCCACCGCGCGTCCACGACGACACCAACATATCCAGTGGCAGCATGCTGCGCGTGGGCACCACCGACACGTGACTGTGGGTCACCACATAGCGCCCATCGCACTGGGTCAACACCTGCAAGCCCTGGCTGCCATCTGCCATGAACAGCAGCACGGGCAGCCCCATGCGTGGCAAATCGGCAGGCGTGTGACGCGCCAATTGCACCTTGAACCCCAGGCACTCCGCCGCACTGATCAGGTCTTGCGCCCCCACCCGACCGGGCAAAGTCAGCCCCAGTTGCTGGGCCAGCTGGGTGGCGTCGGTGGACACACCATGGGCTTGGCACAGATCGGCCAAACACGCCAGCGCGGGACGCGCGGCAAACTGCCCCGGGAAGAAGAACGGGCTGCCGCCGTCTGACGGGTCGGCCGGTGCACCGGTGGCACCCAACAAACGGGGGTCGCCGGTGAAATCACCGGCGGTGGTGGGCGCTGGACTGCTGCTCATGAAACACCCTCCCTGGGCGGTTGGTCTGGGGGTTTGGCAGCCCCGCTGCGCACCCTGTCAAAGACCACCATGGTAGGGCTCTGTGTGCGCCGCAACCATCCCCCATTTGGGGGAGCGGGCGGGAACACCCACCCGTTGAACAGCTCAGTCCGCCACTTTGGCAACGGCCAACGGTGCGCCCCGCCGCCACAGCCTGACCGCCCACTGGGCCAGGTCGTCCACGTAGGTGAACACCGCCGGAATCACCAGCAAGCTCAGGAAGGTGGAGGTGATGAGGCCACCGATCACCGCCACCGCCATGGGCGAACGGAACGACGAATCCGCCGCGCCCCAGCCCACGGCAATGGGCAACATGCCCGCGCCCATGGCCAGCGTGGTCATGATGATGGGCCGGGCCCGCTTGTGGCAGGCGTCCATCAGTGCGTCAAAACGCGGCATGGGGGCCACCACGGGGTGCCCGTCAGACCCATCGTTGCCCCGGCGGGCCACGATGGCGTACTCCACCAGCAAGATGGAGTTTTTGGTGGCAATGCCCATGAGCATGATGAGCCCGATGAGCGACGGCATCGAAAAACTCTTGCCCGCCACCAGCAGCCCCACAAACGCACCGCCCAGCGACAGCGGCAGCGCCGCCAGGATGGTGACAGGCTGCAAAAACCCCTTGAACAGCAGCACCAGCACGATGTAGATGCACAGCACGCCGGTCAGCATGGCAAGACCAAAGCTGGCGAACAACTCGCCCATCACCTCGGCATCGCCCACCTCCACCACCTTCACACCGGGGGGCAGGCCCTGAATGGCGGGCAGCGTTTGCACCCGTTGCGTCACGTCGCCCAGCGGCATGCCCGACAGCTCCACTTCAAAGGTGACGTTGCGCGAGCGGTTGTAGCGGTCGATCACCGCCGGGCCGCTGGTCAGCTCCAGCGTGGCCACCTGGCCCACCCTCACCGGGCCGTGGGTACCGGCCACGGTCAGCCGCTCCAGCAGGCCGATGTCTTGGCGGGCTTCGCTGGCCAGCTTCACCACAATGGGCACCTGGCGCTGCGCCAGGTTGAGTTTGGGCAAGGCCGCGTCGTAGTCGCCCAGGGTGGCAATGCGCAAGGTGTCGGCCAGGCTGGCGGGCGTCACGCCCAGGTCGGCCGCGGCGGCGAAGTTGGGGCGAATGGCCACCTCTTGGCGCACCAGGGCCGCGCTGCTGGCGATGCTGCCCAGGCCGGGGATGGTGCGCAGGTCTTTTTCCACGGCCGCCGCCGCTTCGCCCAGCGCCACGGGGTCTTCACCCGTCAGCACCAAAATGTATTTTTCGCCCGAACCACCCAGCCCCACCTTGCTGCGCACGCCGGGCAGGTTGCTCAGCACCTCACGCATTTGGGCCTCGATCACCTGCTTGCGCTCGCGCTGGCCGCGCGGGGTAAGCTGGATGGTCAGCGTGGCCTTGCGGGCTTCGGCCGCGCCACCGGCCGCAAACGGGTCGGTGCCCGCACTGCCACCGCCAATGGTGGTGTAGACGCTTTTCACGTCTTTCACCTGCCCCAGCAGGCCGCGTGCGGCCTCGGCGGTGCGCAGCGTGTCTGGCAGCGTGGCCCCGGGCGACAACTCCAGATACACCTGCGTTTGTGAGTTGTCGTCGGGCGGGATGAAGCCGGTGGGCAGCAGCGGGATCAGCATGATCGACCCCACAAAAAACCCAATGGCGGCCAACCCGGTCAGAAAGCGGTGGCGCAGGCACCAGCCCACCCACACCAGGTAGCGCGGCATCCACCACGGCTCCTGGTGCTCATACTTGCTGCGCCGCATGAGGTAAGCGGCCATCATGGGCGTGAGCACCCGGGCCACCACCAGCGAGGCAAACACGGCCAGCGCCGCCGTCCAGCCAAATTGCTTGAAAAACTTGCCTGCAATGCCGCTCATGAACGCGGTGGGCAAAAACACCGCGATCAGCGTGAACGTGGTGGCAATCACGGCCAGCCCAATTTCGTCGGCCGCCTCCATGGCCGCCTGGAACGGGGTTTTGCCCATGCGCAGGTGGCGCTCGATGTTTTCCACCTCCACGATGGCGTCGTCCACCAAGATGCCAATCACCAGCGACAACGCCAGCAGCGTGACCACGTTGATGGAAAAGCCCAGGTAATGCATGCCAATGAAGGCCGGAATGGCCGACAGCGGCAGTGCCACCGCCGACACAAACGTGGCCCGCAGGTCGCGCAAAAACAGCCACACCACCAGCACCGCCAGGATGGCACCTTCGTACAAAAGCACCATGGAGCCGTCGAACTCCTCCTCCACCGGGGTGACGAAGTCAAAGGCTTCGGTCAACTCCATGTCGGGGTGGCTGGCCTTCAAATCGGTCAGGGCCGCGCGCACGGCGGCGCCCACCTCCACCTCGCTGGCACCACGGCTGCGGGCCACTTCAAAGCCCACCACCGGTGTGCCGTTGAGCAAGGCCGCCGCGCGGGGCTCGGCCACGGTGTCGGTGATGGTGGCCACTTGGTCCAGCCGCACGCGTTTGGGCGGTATGTTGGGGTTGCCACCGCCCAGCGACAGCTCGATGCCCGCCAACTCTTGCGCCGAGGCCACGGTGGCCAGCGTGCGCAGCGGCTGCTCGCTGCCGCCTAAGTCGGCGCGGCCGCCGGACGACTCCAGCTGCACCTGCTTGAGCGCCCGGCTGACGTCGGCGGCGGTCACGCCCAGCGCCAGCAGGCGGCCGGGGTCCAGCTCCACCGCCACTTGCCGGTTGGCACCGCCCACGCGGGTGACCGCGCCCACACCGCGCACCGACAGCAGTTTTTTGGTGACAGTGTTGTCCACGAACCAGCTCAGGGCCTCGTCATCCATGCTGGGAATGCGCACCGTGTAGGCCAGCACAGGCTGGCCGGACAGG
This sequence comes from Burkholderiaceae bacterium, assembly GCA_049653005.1. GTDB lineage: Bacteria > Pseudomonadota > Gammaproteobacteria > Burkholderiales > Burkholderiaceae_C > UBA2334. Next base: position 32,218 of record JBASFL010000021.1, read on the forward strand.
TCGATCTTTTTCACGATGGGGTCGCGCAGGTCGCTGGGCAAATCGCTGCGCACGCCTTGCACGGCGCTGCGCACATCGTCCACGGCCTCTTGCACCGGCTTTTCCAGGCGGAACTCGGCGGTGACGGTGACAGCACCGTCTTGCACCTTGGTGGTGATGTTTTTCAGCCCTTGCAACGGGGCCACGGCGTTTTCCAGCTTGCGCGCCACCTCGGTTTCCAGCTGCGCGGGCGCAGCCCCGGGCAAGCTGGCCGCGATGGTGACCGTGGGCAAATCCAGGTCGGGAAAGTTTTGCACCTTCATGGCTTTGAAGCTGAGCAGACCCGCAAAGGTGAGCATCACAAACAGCATCAAGGCCGCAATCGGGTTGCGGATGGACCAGGCGGACACGTTCATGGCTTGCCCCCTGCCTGGGCGGCGGCCACCACTTTCACCAGGTCACCGTCGTTCAGAAAACCCGCACCCTGGGTGACGATGGCGGGTGCTGCCCCGGCGGGCAAGCCGCCGGTGAGTTCCACACGGTCGCCCACGCGCCGCCCGGCCTGCACCTTCAGGCGCTGCACGCGGGCCGTGCCATCGGCGCTGGCTTTGCCCTCGGCCAGCATAAACACATAGGTGAAACCATCGCGGTTGACCACCGCCTGCTGCGGCACGGTGGTGGCGGCGCTGTCGCCCAGCACCAGCTGGCCGGTGGCAAACATGCCGGGTTTGATGGTGTCGGGGGTGCTTGGGGGCAAATCCACGTACACCAGTGCGGCACGGGTTTGCGCGTCCACCGTGGGGCCGACGGTGCGCACGCGGCCCTTGGTTTCGCCCCCGCTGGCGGCCTTCAGGCTGACCACCTGGCCGGGTTTGACACGGGCCAGGTCGGCAGCGGTGACCTCGGCCCGCCACTCCAGGCGGCCCTGGCGCACCAGGCGAAACAGCTCGGTGCCCGCGGGCACCACCGCGCCCACCGTGGCACTGCGGGCCGACACTGTGCCGCTGTCTGGGGCCAGCACCTGGGTGTGTTTCAGCCGCAGTTCTTGCACGGCCAGCAGGGCCTGGGCCGAGGCCACGCGGGCCGCTGCGGTGACGGCGGCGGTGGTGTATTGGGCAATTTGCTGCTCGCTCATCGCGCCGGTGGACTGCAGGCTGCGGGCGCGGTCGGCGTTGGCCTGGGCTTCGGCGGCCACGGCTTGCGCCTCGGCCAGCGCGGCGCGGGTTTGTGCCAACTCGGCGCGCACACCCTCGGCGTCAAACACGGCCAACACCTGGCCCGCCTTCACACGGTCGCCCACCTGGGCACGCACCTCGGTCAGGCGCAGGCCGTTGGCTTGCGAACCCACACTGGCCTCTTGCCAGGCGGCCACGCTGCCGTTGGCAGTCAGGGCCTGGCCCCAGGTGGCGCGGGACGGGGTTTCCACGGTCACGGTCAGGGCGGGCTTGGCCACGGGGGCGGGCGCGGCAGGGGCTTGGGCCAGGGTGCCCAGTGGGGACAACAGCAGCGCCACGGCAGAGGTGGCGAGCCACAGGGTTTTCGGTTGGAGAGCAGCGGTGTTCATGGGTGTCCCTTGGGTGGTCAGTTCTGGGTGTTGGGGGTGGCGGCTTCGGCGGTGGACCATCCACTGAATTCGGTATCGGCGGCGGACCAGCCGCCGCCGAGGGCGCGGTACAGGTCCACCCAGGCCAGCAGGCGGTCGCGCTGCAGTTGGGCCAGCGCCAGCTCGGTGGCCAGGGCGCTGCGGCGGGTGTCTTCCAGCTCCAGCAGGCTGCCCAGGCCCGCGCGGTGGCGGTCGGTGGCGGCTTGCAGGGCGCGGGCAAAGCCTTGGGCGGCGGTGCGGGCATCGGGCAGCGCGGCGTCGGTGCTGTGCAGGGCCACCAGGGCTTGCTCCACCTCGCGCACCGCGGTGCGCACGCTGGCGCGGTAGGCCACCACAGCTTCTTCATAGGCGGCTTGCTGCACCTTCACCTGGCCCGCGCGGCGGCCCGCGTCGAACAGCGGCACGCTGAGCTGCAAAGGGCCCACGCTCCAGGTGCTGCCGTCGGCGCCCACCCCACGGGTGCGGATGCCCACGATGCTGCCGCTCAGTCCCAGGCGGGGGTAACGGTCGGCCTCGGCGGTGCCCACATCGGCACTGGCGGCGGCCACGGCGCGCTGGGCGGCAAACACGTCGGGCCGCTGTGCCAGCAGCTGCGCAGGCAGGGCCACGGGCAGGCTGTCGGGTGGCAACACCGGCAGCGGCTGAATTTTCAAGCCAAATTGGACTCTATCGC
>JBASFL010000022.1:0-9935 GCA_049653005.1 Burkholderiaceae bacterium
CGTTGGTGCTGCTGGGCCTGTGGGCGGTGCTGGCAACCGCAGCCTGGGCACTGTGGCGCGGCTGGCGGGTGTGGCAGCGCCGCGCGGTGCCCAGCGGCCCCAGCGCGCCCAGGCACACCTGGGCGCACACCGTTTGGCGCGTGGGTGCCGTGCCGTGGTTCGGCGTGGGCGTTGCCGTGGTTGCCCTGCTGGCGCTGTGGTCGGTGGCCGATGGCTGGTTTTTCCCCGCGTTGTGGCCCCAGGGCCTGACGCTGCGGCACTGGCAGGCGGCCGATGCGGCCCCACTGCTCACCACCCTGTGGCTGGCCACCGCTGCCAGCGCCGTGTGCCTGCCCGTGGCGCTGGCCTGGCTGGAATGGGGCCCGCAGCGGGCCAACGCTGTGTTGTACCTGCCCCTGGTGCTGCCCGCCCTGCCGCTGGCTGCCGGTCAATACACCACGTTGCTGCACACGGGGCTGGACGGCACGGCCACCGGCCTGCTGTGGGCGCACCTGCTGTGGGTGCTGCCCTACACCGTGCTCACGCTGGTGGGCCCTTACCGGGCGCTGGACCCGCGCCTGCTCACCACCGCCCGCGCCCTGGGGCTGACACGCTGGCAAGCCTGCCTGCGGGTGAAGTGGCCGCTGCTGCTGCGCCCGCTGTGCGCAGCCGCCGCCGTGGGGTTTGCCGTCAGCGTGGCGCAGTACCTGCCCACCCAGTTTGCCGGGGGCGGGCGGTTTGCCACCGTCACCACCGAGGCCGTCAACCTCAGCGCCGGGGGCCACCGCAGCGTGCTGGCCGTGCAGGCGCTGCTGCAAGTGGTGCTGCCGCTGGCCGCGTTTGCATTGGCTGCTGCCTGGCCGCGCTGGGCCACCCGCCACCGCCTGGGGGTGCGCTGACATGACAGAGCAGAACCGCTTGCGCGTCAAGGGCCTGAGCCTGTGGGTGGCCCAAACCCCCTTGGTACAGAACCTGGGCCTGGACGTGGCCCCCGGCGAAGTGCTCACGCTCATGGGCCCTTCGGGCTCGGGCAAGTCCACCCTGCTGGGCTGGATGGTGGGCGACGTATCCCCCTCAGTGCGCGCCCAAGGCGAACTGTGGCTGGGCGGGCGCCGCATCGACACCTTGCCCACCGAGCAACGCCGCGTGGGCATCTTGTTTCAAGACGATTTGCTGTTTGCCCACCTGAGCGTGGGCCAGAACCTGGCCTTTGCCCTGCCTGCCAGCGTGGGTGGCAAGGCCCAGCGCCGCGCCCGCGTGGAAGACGCGCTGGCCCGTGTGGGGCTGGGGGGCTTTCACGACCGCGACCCGGCCACCCTGTCGGGCGGTCAGCGTGCCCGCGCCAGCCTGATGCGCGCCCTGCTGGCCGAACCCTTGGCCCTGCTGCTGGACGAGCCGTTTGCCAAACTCGACATGGCGTTGCGCGCCCAATTCCGTGCGCTGGTGTTTCAGCACGTGGCCGAGCGGGGCATTCCCACCCTGCTGGTCACGCACGACCCGGCCGATGTGCCCCATGCGGGGGTTGTCTGTGGGCGTGTGCTGTCCATGCCCGCGCCCCCGTAAACTGCCGCACCCCTGCTTCTGGCCCTGGCCGTGAAAAACCAATTTCCACTGCACCCTTCCGCTGTGTTGGCGTTGGCATTCCTGGCCACCATCATGCTTGGCACGTTGTTGCTGATGCTGCCGTGGGCCACGGCCAGCGGCCAGAATGCGCCGTGGTTGACCGCGCTGTTCACGGCCACCTCGGCCGTTTGCGTGACGGGCTTGGTGGTGGTGGACACCGGCACCTACTGGAGCCCGCTGGGCCAGGGGCTCATCATGGCGCTGTTCCAGCTCGGCGGCTTTGGCATGATGACCTCGGCCACGCTGATGGGGTTGATCATGGGCGGGCACATGAAGCTGCGCACCCGGCTGCTGTTGCAGTCGGAAACGCATGCGGTGTCATTGGGCGATGTGCGCTCGGTGGCGCGCATGGTGCTGGTGGTCACGGTGGTGGTGGAGGCGCTGGTGGCGCTGTGGCTAGCCGTGCGGTTTGCCCAGACCCTGGGCCTGGGCTGGGCCGATGCCTTGTGGCAAGGGGTCTTCCATTCGGTGTCGGCGTACAACAACGCCGGGTTCTCCACCTGGCCCGACAGCGTCATGCGCCACGTGACCGATGGCTGGGTGCTGGCCCCCCTGATGCTGGCCATTGTGGTGGGCGGGCTGGGGTTTCCGGTCATCACCGAGTTGTGGGCCAACCGGGGCAAGCGGCTCGCGCGCTGGTCCATTCACACCACGCTCACCGTGTGGGGCTCTGTGGCGCTGGTGGTGCTGGGCACGCTGGCGCTGTGGCTGGTCGAGCGCGGCAACCCCAAAACGCTGGGTCCCTTGGAGTTCTTTGACCAATGGCTGGCGGCGCTGTTCACGTCGGTGTCGGCGCGCACCGCCGGGTTCAACGCGGTGGACATTGGCGCACTGCAACTGGAATCGCTGGTGCTGCACTGCGTGCTGATGTTCATCGGTGGGGGCAGCGCGGGCACGGCGGGCGGTGTGAAGGTGACCACTGTGTTTTTGCTGCTGTTGATCGTCTGGACCGAGATTCGCGGGCGTGCCGATGTCGAGCTGCGCGGTCGCCGCATCGGCACCCAGGTGCAGCGCCAGGCGCTGTCGATCCTGGTGCTCAGCGGCATGGCGGTGTCGCTGGGCTTGGTCGTAATCATTCCCTTGGCCGATCAAATGCCCCTGGAAAAGCTGATGTTCGAGGTGGTGTCGGCCTTCGCCACGGTGGGCCTGTCCACGGGCATCACCGCCGAGCTGCCGCCCGCTGCGCAGGGTGTGGTCATTGCGTTGATGTACGCGGGCCGGGTGGGGGTCGTCACACTGGCGCTTGCATTGGCCATCAACCAGATACCCCGGGCCTACCGGTACCCAGAGGAGAAACCCATTGTTGGCTAAATCAAACGCAAAAAAAGGCGACAGCGTGGTCGTCATTGGCCTGGGGCGCTTTGGCACCAGCGTGGCGCGCTCGCTGGTGGCGGCGGGGCATGAGGTGTTGGCCATGGACGCCAATGAAGAGGTGGTGCAAGACCTGGCGCACGAGCTGCCGCACGTGGTGAAGGCCGATTCGACCGAACTCAAAGCCTTGCAGCAACTGTCCGTCACCGACTTTTCTCACGCGGTGGTGAGCATTGGCGCCAACCTGGAGGCCAGTGTGCTGACCGTGCTGAACCTGGCGCAAATGGGCATCAAAGACATTTGGGCCAAGGCCAACAGCCCGCAGCATGGCCGCATTGCCGAGCGGGTGGGCGCACACCACGTGGTTTACCCCGAGGCCGACATGGGTGAGCGGGTAGCACACCTCGTCACCGGCAAGATGATGGACTTCATCGAATTCGATGACGGCTTTGCCATCGCCAAAACCCGCGCACCCATGGAAACCCAAAACAAATCGCTGGCGGCATCGAACGTGCGCAAGAAGCACGGCATCACGGTGGTGGGCATCAAGCGCCGCCACCAAGATTTCATTTATGCCAAGCCCGAGACCGAGATCAAGCCGGGCGACCATTTGATCGTGGCGGGGCCAACGCCCTTGATTGAGCAATTTGCAGCCTTGTATTGACGCCACCCGTCAACTTCCATGTTTGACCGCGCCTTCAACGCCCTGGCCCAGCGCCCCTTGCACCGCGCCGCCCAGTGGCTGCACGCCCGGGGTGTGCGGGCCGATGCCGTCACCGTGGCCGGGTTTGCCGTGGGGCTGCTGGCGCTGCCGCTGATCGCCACCGGCCACCCGCTGTGGGCGCTGGCCGCCATGGCCGCCAACCGGCTGGGTGATGGGTTGGATGGCGCGCTGGCCCGGCTGGCCACACCCACCGACCGGGGTGCGTTTCTGGACATTGCCTTTGACTTTTTGTTTTACGCCAGCATCCCCCTGGGTTTTGCCCTGGCCGACCCTGCGGCCAACGCACTGCCCGCCGCCGTGCTGCTGTTTGCCTTCATGGGCACGGGCAGCAGTTTTCTGGCGTTTGCCGTGCTGGCGGCGCGGCGCGGGCTTGCCAGCACGGCCTTTCCGCAAAAAGGGTTTTATTACCTCGGCGGCCTGACCGAAAGCACCGAAACCCTGGCCACCTTTGTGTTGATGTGTGTGTGGCCCGGTTGGTTTGGCCCGCTGGCCTATGGCTTCGCGGCGCTGTGTGGGCTCACCACGGCCATGCGCATCGCGGCCGGGGTGCAAGCCTTCGGGAACCCACCGCCCCGGGCCTGACTCTGTTCACCACTTGCCCCATTTTTTTTGAAAGCCCCCATGACCCTTCGCCCCACCCTCAAAACCCTGGCCGTGCTGGCCGTGGCTGTGTCCCTCACCGGTTGCGGTGCCATGCTGGCGCAAAACCCCAGCTCGGCCCTCAAGCCCGTGAACGCTGTGGCGGCAGAGCCTGAAAGCCGCTTGCTGCTGAAAGGGGCCGACGTGGTGGCCTACTTCACGCAGGGCCAGTACGTGCAGGGCAAGCCCGAGTTCCGCAGCCAGCACGAAGGGGTGGACTTCCGCTTTGCCAGCGCCGAGCACAAAGCCCTGTTCGACAAAAGCCCCGCGCAGTACCTGCCGCAGTTTGGTGGCTACTGCGCCAACGGCATCGTGTACGGCATTCCATGGGGGGGTGACGCCGACACCTGGAAAATGATCGACGGCAAGCTCTACATCTTTGGTGGCCAGGCGTCGAAAGACGCATTCGAGCTGGACACCGCAGGCAACCTGGCCATGGCCCAACGCTATTGGGACACCGAGGTGAAAGGCGGCAACAGCTTCATCCAGCGCGGCAAGCGCCTGGTGTTCAAGGTGGCGCACTACCAATCCGGCGAGCAACTGGCCCAGGCCGTGGCGGCGGCCAAGGCCCAGGCAGTCACTCCGCAAAAGCCCTGAAGCTGAATTTCAAGTCAAAAGTGCCTCTGGCGCTTTTGGGTATTGCGTTGGCAGCTATGGAGTTTGATGGTTTCTGGCGTGGACCTCTGGCAGCCGGGCCACAAAAGGCAGGCGCAGCAGGCCGCCCAGGTGGGCCACTTCTTGCGGGTCCCGGTGGTCGCGTATGCCCAGGGTCATGCCCTGTTGGCCGGCGCGGGGCTGATCGCGGTAGGTGCCCAGCAGCCGGTCCCACCAGGTGAGGTTGAAGCCGAAATTGCAGTGGCTTTCATCGTCTTCCACCGAGTGGTGCACGCGGTGCATGTCGGGCGTGACCATGAACCACCTCAGCACCCGGTCGGCACGGGCGGGCAGGCGGATGTTGCCGTGGTTGAACATGGCGCAACTGCTCAGCAGCACTTCAAACACCACCACGGCCAGCACCGGTGCGCCCAGCAGCACGATGGCCGCGAACTTGATTCCCATGGAGAGCCCGATTTCCAGCGGGTGAAAGCGTGCCCCGGTGGTCAGGTCGCAGTCCAGGTCGGCGTGGTGCACGCGGTGCAGCCGCCACAGCGCGGGCACGGCATGCACCATCACGTGCTGAAGCCACACCACAAAGTCCAGCGCCACCACGGCCAGCAGCACGGCGGCCCAAGTGGGCAGTTGCCACACGTTCAGCACGCCCCAGCCCTTGGCAACAGCCAGTGCCGCCACGCCCACCGCCGCGGTGGGAAACACCACGCGCAGCAGCGCGGTGTTCAGCAGCACCAGCCCCAGGTTGCCGCGCCAGCGCACGGCGCGGGGCAACGTCAGTTCACGTTGCGGTGCCACCAGCTCCCACAACGCAACGGCCAGAAACGTGAGCGCAAAGGCCCCCAGGCGCACAGCCGTTTCGTGCCGGGTGATCCAATCCGCAACGGCCAGTGTGTTCATGGTGATAGCTGTAAAGTCAATGCAGCAAAGCGCTGGGTACCAATTTCATTCGGAAACATCGGCCGCCAGTGGCAGCCCGGCTGCTTGCCACTCGCTCACCCCATCCAGCAGCTTGGCCACGCGGTAGCCGCGTGCGTTCAGCAGCTGAAACGCTTCTTCTGAAAACAGGCAGAACGGGCCACGGCAGTAGGCGACGATGGTTTTGTCGGCGGGCAGTTCGGCCAGTCGCTGCTCGATTTCGTCCACCGGCATGGACCGTGCAAACGGCAAGTGGCCCACGCTGTATTCGGCCTGCGGCCGCACGTCAATCACCACCACGTTGCCCACGCGGGCGTGGTCCATCAGGGTTTGGCGGTTCAGGGTGGTGAGCTTGGCGGGGTCGGCCACCATCTGGTCGAGCGCCACGCGCAGCTCCAGCAGGTGTTCTTCCGCCACTTCGCGCAGGTTGACCCACAGGCCGGCCACGTCGGGGCCAGACAGTTGGTACACCATGTACTTGCCCTCGCGCCGGGCCGTGACCAGCCGCGCCTCTTTCAGCGCCTTCAGGTGGGCGCTGGTCAACTTGGTGTCGATGGACAGCTCGGCGGTCAGTGCCTCCACGGTTTTTTCGCCCTGGGCCAGCAGCTCCAACATTTCCAGCCGCTTGGGGCTGGACACGGCTTTGCCAATCCGGGCCACTTGTTCGTACAGCAGGTCTTTGAGGTTTCGCTTGTCCATGCTAACATTCTAACGAAAATTAGAATAAAGAAAGAGACGCTTTGAAAACACTTGAGCGCAAACACCTGTTGGCGCTGCTGCTGTCGGTGGGCCTGCATGTGGGTGCCATCTGGTTGCTGGCCCAAGCGCTGTTGCGTGCGCCCGCGCCACCCGAGCCCCCGGCCGAGCGCATCGTGATGATCGAGGTGCCCCCACCGCAGGTGCCGCCCCCACCGCCGCCGCCAGAAGCGCCACCTCCAACCCCGCCTCTACGGGTTGCGCCCCCCTTGCCAGCGGCCCCGCCGCCGCCCGCCGACGACCGCCCTCGTGCCTACCAGGAGGCACCGTCTGCCCCCACAGCCGAAGACTGGGCGCAGGCATCCACCTACAAACTCAAAAACAGCAAGCGCTACCGCCACACCTGGGCGCAGCAAGTGCGCAGCATGATGGGCACCGCCTTTGAAGGGGTCGACCAGGGCGTGGTGCGTTTTCGCATCGAAATTGCGCCCAATGGCACGCTGGTGGCCCTCACCACCCTTTGGAGCACCTCAGACAAAGCCGAGGCCCTGGCCCGCCAGGCGGTGCAACAGATGCCGCCCCTGCCCCCCACGCCCAATGGCAAGCCGCTGGTGTTTGAAAAAACAATTTCCTTCCAGCCGTTTGATGCAGATGTGCCGCCCGTGTACAAAAACGACTGCCTGCCCGACCCGCCCAGCCACGGCAACCGGTTTGCTTGGGATGGAAAGTCGGCCCGGCCGCAGGTACAGGCCGAGCCCGAGCGTGAACCGCCCTTGAGCCCTGAAGAAATGGCCGAGTGTCTGAAGCAATTGCCCAAGGACTCGATCGAAGCGGAAGCCGCCCACGACCGGCTGCAATTGGAGCAATGGGCTTCCGACCGTTTGAAGCAAGCGCAGGAGGCAGCTGGCATCAAGTGACCGTGCGCGCGCACCGCCCGCCCGTGGGCGGTGTCAGCGCGTGAGCCAGCGGCGCGACGCGTGGCTGGCCGCGTCCACCACGGCCACCATCAGCAGCATGGCGGCCAGCAGGGTGGCGGTTTTGTGCATTTGGAACAGGCCCATGTGAAAAGCCAGCAACTGGCCCAGCCCGCCCGCGCCCACCACGCCCAGCACGGCGGCGGCGCGGATGTTGTTTTCCCAGCGGTACAGCGTGTAGCTCATGAGCTGGGGCAGCACCTGCGGCAGCGTGGCGTACCAGAACACCCGGCCCGCGGGCACACCTTGCACGCGCAGGGCATCGGCCGGGCCGGGGGGCGCGTTTTCAATGGCCTCGGCAAACAGGCGGCCCAGCACGCCGGTGGTGTGCAACGCCAATGCCAGCGTGCCCGCAAACGGCCCCAGCCCGGCGGAAATGAGCAACAGCGCGGCCCACACCAGTTCGGGAATGCTGCGCAGCGCGTTCAGCGCCCAGCGGGTGGGGGTGCGGGCCCAGCCGGGGCGGGCTGCGTCGGCATGTTGGGTGGGCGCGTGGCTGGCGGGCAGGGCCAGGGCCAGCCCGGCCACCGCCGCCAGCAGCGTGCCCAGCACCGACATGGCCAGCGTTTCCCAGGTGCCGGTCAACACCTTTTGCACAAAGGGGCCCGACAGGTCGGGCGGGAAAAACTCGGCCACAAACCGGCCCATGCTGGCAGCAGCCTCTAGCGATAGAAACTGTGCCCACTGCAAATCCAGCGACCAGAAGCTGGCCACCACCAGCACCAAAAGTCCGGCAGTGAACCAGCAGGCTTTGCAGCGTGCATCAAACAAGGGCGGTGGCAGCTTGTAGGGCTGGTTGGCGGCTGGCGGCTTTTTCATGCTGTGTCTCGTTTCGTGCCTCAATCCAGCCGAATCAGCCCAGGGCGCGGCGCAGCCAGGCGCTCACGCGGTCGGCCAGGGCCACCAGGGCCATGAACACCAGCAGCATGCTGGCCACTTCGCCGCCGTTGAACATCTTCATGCTGTTGTCGAGTTGCTGGCCCAGGCCGCCCGCGCCCACAAAGCCCAGCACCACCGACGAGCGGATGGCGCATTCCCAGCGGTACACCGTGTAGCTGGTCAGCTCGGCGGCGCTGGTGGGCAGCAGGCCGTAAAAAAACGCTTGCAGCCGCCCGCTGCCGTTGCGCAGCAGGGTTTCGGTGGGGTGGGTTTCGCTGCTTTCCAGAATTTCGCCGTACACCTTGCCCAGCATGCCGCCGTAGGTCAGGGCAATGGCCAGCACCCCGGCGGTGGGCCCCAGGCCCACCACGCGCACAAACACCAGGGCCCACACCAGCTCGGGGATGCTGCGCAACACAATCAGCAGCCAGCGCACGGCCTGGCGCACGGCGTAAGGCAGCGCGGCCATGCGGCCCGAGAGGGCCGACACCGACAGCACCCGTGTGTTCACCAGCGTGAGCGGTATGGCAATCACCAGCGCCAGCGTGATGCCCGCCGTGGCCATGGCCACCGTGCGCCAGGTTTCTTTGGCCACCATGGCCAGAAATTCGCTGCCGTGGGCCAGGGGCCAAAAGCTGGCCACGAATTGCCCGCTGATGCGCAGGTTGTCGCGCTCCAGCAGCACCCAGGGTTTGAATTCGGTGGCCACGCCCAGCGGCCACAGCAGCAGCACGCCCAACAGCCCCCAAGTGAGGCGGCCCACCCAGGCCGGGTCGCTGTTGTGTGCGCGCAGCATGTTCGTGCTCATGTCCAAGCCCTCACCGGCAGTGCATCACCACCGGCTGCGGTGCAGCTGTGGGGGCCGACACAGCGGCCAAGGGCGGCTCACCGCGCAGCTCGTGTTCGAACTGGTCGTACAGCTTGGCCAGCCGTTGTGGCGTGACTTGGGGCGCGGGCAAATCAAACGCCACCGCACCGTCGCGCATGCCCACCACGCGCGGGAAGTGGGCCAGTGCCACGTCCACCTGGTGCAGGGTGGCCACCAGCGTCACGCCGCGTTCCCGGGCACCCGTGAGCAACGTGGCCACGGCCTGGCGGGAGCGGGTGGGGTCCAGGGCTGATAGCGGCTCGTCTATCAGCCACAGCCGCGCCGGGGCCAGCAGGCCACGGGCCAGGCCCACGCGCTGGCGCTCGCCGCCGCTCAGCCGGTCCACGCGCTCGAACAGCTTGGCCCCCAAGTCAAACCGCTCCAGCGCGTCAAAGGCGGCGGGAATGTCGGCCGGGTAAAACAGCGAACGCAGGCTGTGCCACAGCCCCATGGTCGGCAGGCGGCCCGCCAGCACGGCGGTGACCACGCGCTGGCGCGGGGGCAGGGGCGGCACCTGCGGGGCCAAAAACAGTTCACCGCGCAGGCGCTGCAAGGCGCTGCGGGGCAGTTGCCAGGGGTTGTGGCCCCCCAGGGTGAACGTGCCCGCCGTGGGCGGCAGGGCACAGGCCAGCACTTGCAGCAGCGTGGTTTTGCCCGCGCCCGACGGGCCGATGACGGCCACCTGTTCACTGGCGGCCAGGTGCAGGTTCAGGCC
>JBASFL010000023.1:0-3188 GCA_049653005.1 Burkholderiaceae bacterium
CCACTGCCACAGTGGTAGCAATTACCATAATGCCGAACATCTCCGGCATTAACAGACGAGCCATTACGAGGTTGCCACCCAAGCGAATGACCTGAGATGCCACCAGCGCAACCAGACTCCAGGTCCCAGCGGATATCGCTCGCCTGCGAAGGTTCTGCGATTGCGATATGCCGGCGGAACCCATAGCATTCATCCCTGATTGAAATTGGCTGGCAAGTTATCACACTCCCATATTTTTTTATGACATCCCCTGCAACTGACTAACGGATTAGTTTCGATAAGCCATGCCAGAGCACCTACGCGCACTCATCGTCATTCTGGCTCTGGCCTGCATCGTGTTTGCCTTTGCACGCCGCCCAGCCACTGACCTAATCCCGTATAGCGACTTCACGCGTCGGCGCAATCTCTGGCTGACATTGCTGGTGCTAGCATTTCTGTCCCACAGTTTTTGGCTCTATGCGGCGCTTGCCGCGATAGTGCTGACCATAGGCCGACAACGTGAGCGCAATCCGCTAGCGCTGTTTTTTATCCTCTTGTTTCTGATACCGCCAGCGTCCCTACAGATCCCTGGACTCGGCCTGATCAACTATTTATTTACACTTGACCATGTGCGCCTGCTGACATTGCTGGTTTTATTGCCGGCCTTTTTCATGCTGCGCAAGCAAGCGGGCACACTGCCATTTGGCCGCACCTGGCCAGACAAACTGCTAACGCTCCACATCGTGTTAAGCGCCCTACTGCACCTGCGCGAAACCAGCTTAACCGACACCCTGCGGCAGATGCTCTACCTGTTCACCGACGTTTTTTTACCCTACTACGTAACCAGTCGGGCACTCAAACAGCTAAACGAGTTCAAAGACGCCATGCTGGCATTTGCCTTGGCAGCCATGGTGTTGGCATTAATTGGCATATTTGAATACAGCCGCCACTGGTTGCTGTATAGCTCGCTGATCGATGTCATGGGCCTGAACTGGGGCATGTCCAACTACCTAGGTCGCGGCGGCTCCTTGCGTGCAAGCGCCAGCACGGGTCAGGCCATAGTACTGGGCTACGTGATCAGCGTGGCGATTGGCTTTTATCTGTTTTTGCGCGCTGGCGTGCGCAGCCGACTGCAGCAACGACTCGGAGCTCTGCTACTGGTCGCCGGTCTATTTTCAACACTCTCGCGCGGTCCCTGGGTCGGCGCTGCGCTCATCATCACGGTGTTTATTGCCACTGGCCGCAATGCGGTTAAGCGCGTAATGCTTCTTGGTTTAGCCGGTGTGCTCGCGATCCCCTTGCTAAGCATTATCCCTGGCGGTAACAAGCTCATTGATTTACTGCCCTACATTGGCACTATTGAAAAAGGCAACATCACTTATCGCGAAGACTTGCTGACCAACTCAATAATTGTCATCAAGCGCAACCCACTCTTGGGCTCTATTGACTTCCTTAGCACACCTGAAATGCAGAGCATGATTCAGGGCGAAGGCATCATTGATATCGTCAACACCTACCTCATCGTGGCACTAAAGAGCGGCCTAATTGGCCTGGCACTTTTCGCCGGTTTCTTCATCGCCATTGCGCTTGGGATCTATAAGTCATTCCGAACATTCCAAGACAAGGATGATGAAACCCTGCGTCTAGGCCGCGCACTGCTAGCAACACTGGCAGGGGTGTTACTCACCATCACCACTGTAAGCAGCATTTCCGTAATACCGGTGGTGTATTGGTCAGTGGCAGGGCTTGGAGTTGCCTATATTCAAATGGTGCGAAACCTTAGATCGTCGAGAGCGACACACCCCACTACTAGGTAGCTTCCTATGCACGTGTAGGCTGCTAGCCTATGAGTGCCCGCATTTTATTCAGGTGACGTTCATGAAGACTTGTTTTCGCAGCATCCGGGTGCGGGCAATTGGCAGGGTACATTATTGAACGCGTTGTTGTTTCATTACCCCTTGATTACGCATATTCCGCGTGCAGGCATCGTCCATAGGCTGGATAAAGATACTAGCGGCTTGATGGTGGTGGCTAAAACCTTGACTGCACAAACAAATTTAGTGCGGCAGTTGCAGGCGCGAACGGTAAAGCGTGAGTATTTGGCAGTGACGCAAGGGGTGGTGGATACTGACGGCACTGTGGATGCGCCTATAGGTCGGCATCCTACTCAGCGCATTAAAATGGCGGTGGTGCACGGTGGGCGTGAGGCGGTGACGCGTTATTGGGTGCTTAAGCGCTATATGCGCAATACCTTAGTGCGTTGCGCGTTGGAGACTGGACGCACGCATCAGATACGCGTGCATTTGGCATCCATAGGGCATTCATTGGTGGGCGATAGCACTTATCATCGCGGGCAGGGCAGTGTCATCGCGGGCGTGCGTGATTTCCCACGCCAGGCTTTGCACGCAACACAGCTGGGTTTGGTGCATCCCGTTACGGGCGCATCTATGGTATGGCAAATCGACCCGCCCGCTGATTTCGCTGCGTTGTTGACGTATTTAGAGGACGCTGAATTGTTATGAAATATATCTACCCAGACTGGCCCGCGCCTACGCAAGTACAGGCTTTATCAACCCTACGTGCTGAAGGTGTGAGCACGGGCGTGTATCGGGGTTTGAATTTAGGTACGCACGTGGGCGATAGCCCTATAGATGTTGCGCAAAATCGCTATTTACTCCGCGAAGATTTGCCTAGCGAGCCTAAATGGTTGGCGCAAGCGCATGGTACGACAGTGGCGTATGCGGATAATCTGCATGAATTAGTCACGGCGGATGCCGCTATTGCGAGCAAAAAAAATACCGTTTGTGCGGTGATGACAGCCGATTGCCTACCCGTGTTGTTTTGTGCCCAAGATGGTAGTGTGGTGGGGGCGGCTCATGCGGGTTGGCGTGGTTTACTGGCGGGCGTGCTAGAGGAAACGGTGGCGGCGATGGCGTGTCCAGCGGCAGACATTATGGCGTGGATGGGACCTGCAATCGGCGCAACTGCGTTTGAAGTCGGCAGTGAAGTGCGGGCGGCGTTTGTGGCAGATATGCCGTCAGCGGCGAGTGCGTTTCGGGGCGTGGGGTCGAATAAGTGGATGGCTGATATCTATGCGTTGGCACGGCTACGTTTGAAAAATATAGGCGTAACGCAAGTTTATGGTGGCGATTTTTGTACTTATAGTGATGCTGAACGGTTTTATTCTTATCGCCGCGATGGTGTAACAG
>JBASFL010000024.1:0-39453 GCA_049653005.1 Burkholderiaceae bacterium
GGACTGGGCCGCCTGGATGGCGGTGCGCAGCATCGCGGCCACCGTGGCGGCACAGCCCACGGCCAACCCGGTGGCCCACGCCCGCGCATTGCGCGGCGGCCAGGTGGTGGTTGACGGCAGCAAAGGCCCCAGCCTGAGCTACCGCGCCTGGGACGGCCAGTTGCGCCAGCCCGTGTTTCTGAGCCACGTGGACGGCGTTGCGGCCACCGCCCCCCTGGACGGCGTGCTGCACCCCACCGACGTTCTGGACACCCTGGGCGTGGACGCGGCCGAAACTGCGTGCAAACAGCGCCCCTGACGCCCCGCCCAGCCCCCCCACCGCCTGTTCCGCCCAAGCCCATGAGCCTTGACACCCCCACCCCAGCGCTGCCCGTGACCCCGGTGGTCGATTGGCCCGCGCCTTCGCTTTTTCAGCATCTTTTGCGTGCCTTGCGCTCTGTGGTCGGGCGTGAGGTGCTTCGGTTTTTGAAGCAACCATCGCGCCTCGGCTCGGCCCTGGTGCGTCCCCTGCTGTGGCTGGTGGTGTTTTCGGCGGGGTTTCACAACGTGTTTGGCGTGGCCATCGTTCCGCCCTACGACACCTATGTGGACTACAAGGTCTACATGCTGCCCGGCCTGTTGGGCATGGTGGCGCTGTTCAACGGCATGCAAAGCTCGTTGTCCATGGTGTTTGACCGCGAGATGGGCGTGATGCGCCTGCTGCTCACCGCCCCCCTGGCGCGCGGCTGGCTGCTGGCGTTCAAGCTGCTGGCGGGCGCGTGTTTGTCGGTGCTGCAAATGGCGGTGTTTTTGCTGCTGGCGCTGGCCACGGGGGTGGACGTTGCACCGGGCAGCCTGCCCGGCCTGGCGCTGGCCATGCTGGCAGCAGCGGTGATGCTGGCCGCCCTGGGGCTGGTGCTGTCGGTGTACGTGCGGCAGCTGGAAAACTTCGCGGGCACCATGAACTTTGTGATTTTTCCCATGTTCTTCATCAGCCCCGCGCTGTACCCGCTGTGGAAGCTGGAAGAGTCGGGGGCGTGGTGGCTGCACCAGTTGGCCCAGGTCAACCCCTTTACGCACGCTGTGGAAATGCTGCGCTTTGCCTCGGTGGGGCAGTTCAGCCCGCTGGCCACCGGTGTGGTGGCCGGGTGCACGGTGGTGTTTTTTGTGCTGGCGCTGTGGGGCTATGACCCCCAGCGCGGCTGGATCAAACAAAAAGGCGGGGCCTGAAAAACACGCCCCCCGCAGGGAGACACACATGCACCCTTCATTCAACCGCCGCGAGGGCCTGGCGTGGGCCGCCGCCGCTTGTGTGCCCGCTTTTGCCCCTGGCGCGTGGGCGCAGGCCGCTGCTGCGGGTGACGACCTCACTGGCGGCGACCCCCAGGGCTCCATGCAATGGCCCACCTTGCGCCGCCAATACCTGGGTGACGCACCCATGCGCTTCACCGACGCCGTGGTGGTGCGCGGCCCCGCCTTTGCCGACGACGCCATGAACGTGCCCCTGCTGGTCAACGCCCGTGCGCTGGACGGCGTGGGCGGTGGGGTGGCCCGCATCCAGGTGGTGGTGGACCGCAACCCCGTGCGCGAGGTGCTGACGCTGGAGCCCGGCAAAGCCCTGCCCATGCTGGCGTGCCGCATCCGCATGGAGCAGGCCTCGCCCGTGCGCGCTTTTGTGCAAACCCGCGACGGCCACTGGCACGTGGGCAGCACCTGGGTCAAGGCGGCGGGCGGCGGGTGCACGGTGCCCGGCCTCACGCGGGCCGATGGCTCGTGGGCCCAAACGCTCAACCAGGTGCAGGCCAAGCTGTTCAACAACCCCATCGAGGGCAGCCGCCGCCTGCGCCTGCGGGTGATGCACCCCATGGACACCGGGCTGGTGGCAGGCGTGCCCGCCTTCCACATAGAACGCTTGCAAATGCTCGACGGCCTGGGCGAGGTGTGGTGGACGCTGCACCTGCACGAACCCGTGTCGGAAAACCCCATCCTCACGCTGGAGCTGCCCCCCCTGGGCGGGCAAGGCTTTCGCGTGGTGGGGCGCGACAACAACGGCAACCGCATCGACGCGGGGGTGCCGTCTTGAGCCCCGTTGCCCGCGCCACGCCCCGTTGGGCCGTGCACGCGGTGGCCGCTGCGGTGCTGTGGCTGGGCGGTGCTGCGCTGGCCCAGCCCGCCACGCTGGACTACGGTTTGCGCCCGCGCGAATTGGCCCCGGGCCACTGGGTGATCGAGGGCGCGGTGGACGACTTTGGGCGGCACAACGGCTGCAACATCATCAACACCGCGTTTGTGCAGACCGACGCGGGGGCCGTGGTCATCAACACCGGGCCGTCGCGCCTGTACGGCGAGCAGCAGCGGCGGGCGGTGGAACGGGCGCTGCGGGCCGCGCCGGTGGCACAGGTGCTGAACCTCAACCTGCACCCCGACTATTTCTTTGGCAACCAGGCCTGGGCCGGTGTGCCCACGCGGGCGCTGGCAGGCACCGTGGCCGGGGCCAAAGCCGAAGGCGCCGCCTATGCCGACAACCTTTACCGCCTGTGCGGCGACTGGATGAAGGGCACCGAATCCACCCCGGCCGCCGCTGACATTGCGCCGCAAGAATGGAAGGTGGGCGACCGCACCCTGTGGTTGCGCCGCCTGAGCGGCCACACCGCCGACGACCTGGTGGTGCTCGACCCCGCCGCGGGCGTGGCCTACGTGGGGGGCCTGGTGTTCATGGACCGCGTACCCACCACGCCCCACGCCGACTTTGCCCGCTGGCTCGCCAGCCTGGACGTGCTGGAGCGCTGGCTGACCGAGGGCCGCTACCGCTGGGTGGTGCCCAGCCACGGGCCGGTGCACAGCGGTTTGGCCGGGTTGCAACAAACCCGCGCCTGGCTGACCTGGCTGACCGCAGCCATGCAAACCAGCGCCGAGCAGGGGCTGGATTTGGGCGAGGTGCTGCACACCCTGGCCGTGCCACCCGCCTTTGCCCACTGGGCGGCACAGCCCGCCGAGCTGCACCGCAGCCTCACCCAGTGGTACCCCCAGTACGAGCGGCGCGCCTTGGCCAAGTGAGGCCGTTTGCCTGTTCCGGTTGGGTGTGACAGGTGTGTGCAGCGGTTGTCACAGTTTTGAACAGTGTCACGGGCTGCCCTAGCACAACAGTCAGGTTCGGAGTGGGGTAGGGGGTATTTGGCGGGCCGTTTGGGGGTGTTTGGGCCGTGTTTCAGGGCGTTTTGGGCTTGGCACAGATGTTGCCCAGTAAGGGTGTGCAGCGGGGGATTGATCCCCTTTTGCCACACCCACTGCCCGGCCACGACCGGCGGCAGCCATCCCACTTCAGACACGCAGGAGACGACCCGTGACACCCACTTTCAAACGCAAATTGCTTGGCCTTTTGGTCATGGTGGCCGCAGGCCAGATGGCCACACAGGCCACCGCCCAGGTGACCGACGCCATGATTGCCGACGATGCCAACACCCCCGACAACGTGCTCAGCTGGGGCATGGGCACACAGGGGCAACGCCACTCCACCCTGACGGGTGTGAACGCCGGCAACATCAACAAGCTGGTGCCCGTGTGGTCCATGTCGTTCGGGGGTGAAAAGCAGCGCGGCCAGCAGTCGCAGCCGCTGGTCAACAACGGCAAGATGTTTGTCACCGCGTCTTACTCGCGCATTTACGCGCTGGACAGCAAAACCGGCAAAAAACTCTGGAAGTACGAACACCGCCTGCCCGAAGGCATCATGCCTTGCTGCGACGTGATCAACCGCGGTGCCGCGCTGTATGACAACCTGGTGATCTTCGGCACGCTCGACGCCCAGCTGGTGGCCCTGGACCAGAACACCGGCAAGGTGGTGTGGCGCGAGAAGATCGACGACTACTCTGCCGGCTACAGCTACACCGCCGCGCCGCTGATCGCCGAAGGCCTGCTGATGACCGGCGTCTCCGGTGGCGAGTTTGGTGTGATCGGCCGCGTGGAAGCCCGCGACCCCAAAACCGGCAAGATGGTCTGGAGCCGCCCCGTGGTCGAAGGCCACATGGGCTACAAAGACGGCAAAGAAAACGGCATCACCGGCACCACCAACGCCAGCTGGCCCGGTGACACCTGGAAAACCGGTGGCGCCGCCACCTGGTTGGGCGGCACCTACGACGCCAAAACCGGCCTGGCCTACTTCGGCACCGGCAACCCCGGCCCCTGGAACAGCCATGTGCGCAAGGGCGACAACCTCTACTCTGCCTCCACTGTTGCCATCGACGTGAAAACCGGCCAGATCAAGTGGCACTACCAAAGCACCCCCAACGACGGCTGGGACTACGACGGTGTGAACGAATTCATCACCTTCGACATGGACGGCAAACGCGTGGGCGCCAAGGCCGACCGCAACGGCTTCTTCTACGTGAACGACGCCGCCAGCGGCAAACTGCTGAACGCCTTCCCCTTCGTGAAGAAAGTCACCTGGGCCACCGGCATTGACCTGAAAACCGGCCGTCCCAACTTCGACCCCGCCAACCGCCCTGGCGACCCCACCGCCGCCGGTGGCGACGGCACCAAAGGCAAATCGGTGTTCTCAGCCCCCGGCTTCCTGGGTGGCAAGAACCAGATGCCCATGGCCTACAGCCCCAAAACAGGCCTGTTCTACGTGCCCACCAACGAATGGGGCATGGAAATCTGGAACGAACCCATCACCTACAAAAAAGGCGCTGCTTACCTGGGCGCTGGCTTCACCATCAAGCCTTTGTTTGACGACCACATTGGCTCTCTGCGCGCCATCAACCCCAAAACCGGCAAGGTCGAGTGGGAAGTCAAAAACGAAGCCCCGCTGTGGGGTGGCGTGATGACCGCGGGCGACCTGGTGTTCTGGGGCACGCCCGAGGGCTACCTGAAAGCCGCCGACGCCAAAACCGGCAAGGTGGTGTGGCAGTTCCAGACCGGCTCTGGCGTGGTGGCACCTCCCATCACCTGGACCGAAGGCGGCGTGCAATACATCAGCGTGGTGTCCGGCTGGGGCGGTGCTGTGCCCCTGTGGGGCGGTGAAGTGGCCAAAAAGGTCAACTTCCTGGAGCAGGGCGGTTCCGTGTGGACCTTCAAGGTGCTCTGACGCTTGACTGAACCCCGTGGCCCGGTGCGCACGGCGCGCTGGGCCACGTTCTCCCCCGAAAGACGACGATGAAAACCCGAGTTTTGCTGGCCCTGGCACTGTGTGCCGGCCTGTCGGCGGCACACGCCAAAGACGACAAAGAAATCAACGACCTGCTCAAGGCCAGCGGCTGCACCGCGTGCCATGCCATGGATGAAAAAGTGGTGGGCCCCGCCTTCAAGGCCATTGCCGCCAAATACGCCGGGCAGTCGGACGCCGTGGACTCCCTGGTGCAGAGCGTGCGCAACGGCTCGCGCGGCAAGTGGGGCCGCATTCCCATGCCCCCGCACGCCAGCCTGAGCAACGACGACCTGAAAAAGCTCTCGACCTGGGTGATGGCGCAAAAGCCCTGAAGGCCCCCCGTTTCCCGACCCACCCCGAAGCCCACCCCCATACCCCCTATGTCACACACCACACTTCTCCGCGGCGCAGCCGCTTTGGCCCTGGCCCTGAGCGCGGCGGTGTGCAGCGCGCAGACCGCTTCTGTGGAGGACGCTGCCAAAAAAATCGCGGCCAACGCGGGCTGCTTCACCTGCCACACCGTCACCCACCAAGACAGCAAAGACGGCAAGCTGCCCGTGGGCCCTGCATGGGCCGACGTGGCCAAGCAATACGGCGGCAAACCCGGTGCTGCCGAGTTTTTGACCCGCGTGGTGCTGGAAGGCTCCAACCCCTACGCCAGCCACTGGAAAAACCAGGCCGCCGGCATTGCCATGCCCCCCAATGCGGTGGCCATCAGCGAGTCCGATGCGCGCCAGGTGGTGTATTGGATTTTGTCGCTGAAGAAGTGAGCCATGACACGCACCCACGCCTGGGCCGCTGCTGCGCTGTGGGCGTGCGGCGTGGCGTGGCTGCCCACCGCTGCGGCGTTTGATTTCAGCGGTGACAAAGCCCTGGTGGCCCGTTTCCGCGACGGCGGGCAACTGCCGCTGGGCCGCGTGTTTTTTACCCCCGCGCCCACCCCAACGCCTGGGCGTGAACCCCAGGCGGCCACGTTCAAAGTGCTGCTGGACACCACCGCGTTGACAGACCACTTTCTGTCCATGCGCGAGTTCAAATGCCTGCCCGGTGGCACCGAAATCACCTGCGTGGTGCCTTACCCCTACGCCCACCCCGGCACCGCTGCCCCCGGCCAGCTGGCCTGGCTGGAGCACAACCTGCTGTTCCTGTTCAAGCAGCCAGCGGACTTCGGCGCCAAGCTGTGGAACGGCGTGATCTTCAAATTCACCGAAACCCCCACCGCGCTGGTGGGGCGGCCCCAGGCCGTGGACCTGAACGCCGTCAGCGCCCCGCCGGAGCGTCTGGACGAGCCGCCCTACACCGACATGGACCGCACCGATTTCCCCGCCGGTGCACGCTGGGTGACCGAGCTGCGCATCGAATAGCGCAGCTCGGGTGTGCTCAGTGGTCCCACTCAGCGGTCAGCTTGCCGCCAGTCATGAAGCCTTTGGGCACGGTCTCTTCGCGTTCGAACTTCACCAGCCCCACACCCTGGCAGTACCACTCGCGGCCCACCAGCGGCACGTTGGTGAAGCCGTTCACCGGGTCGGTGTACAGGTTCAGCTCGGCACGGCCCACCACCCGCAGGCAGGGGTGGTGTGTGCCTTGGGGGGTGGTCACGGTGTCGTCCACCGCCTCGATGCGCCAGGTCATGTGCACCTTGTGTGTGTGCTTGAGTTCGCGCGGGTGTTCGTTTTTGCGTTGCAGCAAATAGGGCACGGTGGGGGTGGTCCACTCGGTGCCCACGGTGTAGGGCGCCTTCAGCACCCAGCGCGGTTCGGGGTCTTCGGTGGGGGCCTCGTCGATGTCGGTGCGCTGGGCCACGCGGCGGATGCCAGTGTCGTCGCGCTTCAAATAAAAGGTCACGCCCTCGGAGTGGCGCCGGGTCCACACCGTGTCGCCGTTGAGCTGGGTGCTGCCCTCGGTGGCCACCGTCCAGCTTTGCGCGGGGGCCGCGCCGTCAGGCCCGTCTTCGCTGCCGGTCACGGTGACGCGGTAGGTTTGGCTGTGCCCTTTGTCCAGCGGCAGCCAGGCGCTGCTGCTGGGCGGGCCGCACCCGGCCAGCAACGCGGCCGCCCACACCACACACCGGCTGGGTGAGAAGGCATTTTTCAAGAAAAAATGGCACCCAGCGCTTGTTGGTATTGCGTTTGTAGCTATTGATATTTTTGCCATCATTTCTCCGGCAATTGGGCGCGGGGCACGTCGCTGAGCTTGATTTGCAGCTTGTCGTTGCCCGCCGGGCGCAGCCAGGCAAAGCCGCCGGGGCCACGCTGGGGCTCGGTGCTGCCCATCTGGCTGTTGCCCTCGCGCGCTTTTTTGATGCCGTCGCCCAAGATGCGGTGCAGGTCTTTTTCGTAGGGCAGTTTGTGCACGCGGGGCATGTCCAGCGGCTGGTGGTCTTTCATGGGGTTGACCCAGATGTAGATGGCCCCGGCGTGCCCGCGTGCGGGGCTGGGCTCGTCAAACACGGCCGACAGCAGCAAAAAACGCCGGGGCAACTCGGCCTCGCTGGGCCAGCCCGATATGCCTTGCAAGGTGGTGTGTGCCAGCGGGTAAAACGCGCTCACCGCCACCACCAGGGCGGCCTTGGTGGCCCAGTGCCAGCGCGTGGCCAGGCACAGGCACAGCAGCAAAAAAGCCAGCAGGGCGTACACCACACCCAGCTGGGTGAGTTGACTGGAAACGGCGGGAATCATGAGGGGGGTTTCCTGGTGGGTTCAAAGGCCCAGCCGCTGCACGATGGTCAGCGGGCGGGTGTTGAGGTCGGTGACTTGGCCGCCGTCGTCCAGCGTGAAGCGCACCAGGGTGCGTTCGTCGCCTTTGGCCGGTATTTGCTGCGTGCCGTTGAACACGATTTCGGCTTCTGGGTTGACCTTCACCACGGTCACCGTCGCGTCCACGGGCATTTGGTCTTTGCTGTCGTAGTAGTGGGCGTTGACCACGTATTCGCCGGGCAACACCCCGCGCAAGGTCACGATTTCTTGCCGGATGGGGCTGGAAAACTCGCGCCCGTTGACCAGCACGGTGGCGTTTTTGGCCCCCCGGTCGTCGCGGTCCAGGTGCAGCAGGCCCGCGTCGCGCTGGCGAAACCACAGCACCTTGCCGCTGGGTTCTTGCACCCAGGTGTCGATGTCGTTGGGGTTGCCGTCGGGCCACGACACGGTGACCATGAATTCGGCCTTGGCCGGTATGTCACCCGACTTGCGGGCCTTGGGGTTGAAGGCCAGCAGCGCCACCACAAAACAAAACACGAAGGCAATCAGCATGTTGAACAACATGTCGTAGAACGGGTCCACCTCGGTGTCTCGAACGGGCCGTCCCAGTGCCATGTTCAGTGCCCGCTGTCGGTGGGCTGGGACAGGATGTCGGCCACCAGCGTGTCGGCAAAGCGGTCCAGCCGCATCAGCTGCAGGCCCAGCAAAATGTTGCCGCACAGCCCGGTGACGGTGGTCAGCAGCGCAATGCCCAGCCCGCCGGTCAGGTTCTTCAGCAGTTGGGCCGATTGGCTGGGGTCAAAGCTGTCGGTTTGCCCCAGCTGGTAGGCCAGGATGGAAAACCCAATGACTTTGCCCAGCAGCCCCAGCTTGAGCTGTATGCCGTTGAGCCACCAGGCCATTTCGTGGGGGCCGTGGGCGCGTTCGCCCAGCACCAGCACCGCCACCGACGCGTCTGCCCCCGGCTGGCGCAGCGCCAGGCGGTGGGCGTGCGCCCAGGCCTGGGTGGCGGGTATGCCCAGCCCGGCCAGCCACAGCCGCTGCTGCCCCAGCACCCAGGCGCGCCGCCCGCACCACAGGGAGCAGCCCACAAACAGCGCGACGATGGCCAGTGTGAGGCGGGTGGGGTCCACCTCAACCAGCCGGTGCCACACCCCTGCCAACCACAGCAGCCACGCGCCGTACACCAGCACGCCCATGTAGGCCAGCCACAGCAGAAACAGGCCGTTGGGCTGTTGCTCTATGCCTTGCCACGGCGCCCGCACGCCCGGCAGGTGCCGCACCAGCGCCGCCCCCAGCATGTGTGTGTGGGCGGTGGTGGGAGCTGGGGCGGTGGGGTGTTGCATGGGGTGGCACGGAATGTGTCTGTGCCCAGGGGTAGCAACATGGGTGCCATGCCGTTTGTGCCTGCGCAGCGTGTGCGGCGTGGGGCAGGGCGGGGGTGGTTGTTCCAATCTGTGACAGTGTTGCGCCAGAGCGGCCCAGGTGTGCCGCGCAACAAAGGCGTCAAGCCAAAAAGGTGGTCTGTGGCCCGTGCTCGGTTTTCGGTGGTGCTGAGGTGGATGTGGGGGTGGGCGCTGGCCTGGGCCTGTGGCGCGTCACCGGCCTGGGCCGGGTGCGAACGCCCGTGGCAGCCGTTGGCCCCCGGCGTGTGGGTGTGGGCCCCGCCGCAGGTGGCCGAAGTGTCGGCGGCCAACGCGGGTTTTGTGGCCCCGGTCACCGCCCTCGTGGACGGGGGGCAGGCCCTG
Source organism: Burkholderiaceae bacterium (assembly GCA_049653005.1). Classification (GTDB taxonomy): domain Bacteria; phylum Pseudomonadota; class Gammaproteobacteria; order Burkholderiales; family Burkholderiaceae_C; genus UBA2334. The sequence goes on from JBASFL010000024.1 coordinate 9,567, forward strand.
GTGATCGACCCCGGGCCCAGCCTGGCCCAGGGGCGGCGTGTGCGCCAAGCGGTGGCCTGCCAATTGCGTGCCCGTGTGGTGGCGGTGGTCAACACCCACGCACACGCCGAAAACGTGCTGGGCAACGCCGCGTTTGCCGATGTGGTACGCCGCTACGCCACGGCACCCACCGCCCAGGCCATGGCCGATCGCTGTCCGCAGTGCCTGCAAAGCCTGATCGAGCGCGTGGGCGCAGCCCCCATGGCGGGCACACACATCGTGTTGCCCACCCACGTGCTGAAGGCGGGCGACACCCTGCGCGTGGGTGCCCACCGCGTGCAGGTGTGGGCGGTGGAGGCGGGCCACACCGAAGGCGACCTGGTGTTGTGGATGCCCCGCACCCGCACGCTGTGGGTGGGCGGCCTGGCCTACCAGGGGCGTGTGCCCGAACTGGCGCAGGGGCGGTTGGACAGTTGGGCGCTGGCGCTGGATCGGTTGATGGTCTTGCCCGCGCGGGCGGTGGTGTCCACCGTGGTGTCGTCTGCCACCAGCCCAGGTGGTGCACAGGGCGCGATGGCCGACACGCACGCCTATTTGCTGGCCTTGCGCGAGCGGGTGTGGGCGGCCATGGACGCCGGTGGCACGCCGCACGATGCGCAGGCCTTGGCCGTGCCGTGGGCCGGGGCCTGGGTGGGGTACAAGGCCCGCCACGGCTTCAACGCCCAACGCGCCTGGCGCGAGCTGGAGCCGGGCTGGATGGCGCGCTGAAGACCCGGGGCGGTCAAGCGGCGGTCAGCGCAGCAGGTCGGGCGGCAGCAGGTCTTTTTTGCGGTAAATGGTGTTGCGCGACACGCCCAGCGCCTTGGCCGCCGCCGACACGTTGCCGTTGTGCAGGCGCAGCATTTGGGTCATGGCGGCCAGGGCCACGTCTTGCAGGCGCTGGCGCGGGTCGGCGGGCGCTGCGGCGGCCACGGGCACGGCAGACGCTTCGTCGGGCAGGGGGCCTGTGGGCAGTTCAATGCCCCCCAGCAGGGGCATGGCAAACCGCGCGGGCAGGGGCACCGCCGGCATGGACGGCGACGCGGCCGCCGTGGCGGGCGGGTGCGACAACTCTTCCAGAAAATCGTCGGGCAGGTGCTCTTCGCGGATGTCGCCCTCGCAGCCCACCATCACCACCGCCGTGCGCAGCAGGTTGTGCAGCTGGCGGATGTTGCCCGGCCAGGGGTAGCGTTTGAACATCGCCATCACCGCGTCGGACACACGGATGTGTTGGCCGTTTTCGCACAGCGAGAGCAGGATTTTTTGCGTCACCACCTCGAAGTCGATGCGCTCGCGCAGCGCGGGCAGTTTCACCACCAGGCCGTTGAGTCGGTAGTACAGGTCTTCGCGGAATTCGCCCCGGGCGATCATGTCTTTCAGGTTTTTGTGGGTGGCGCTGATGACCACCACGTCCACGTCCACCTCTTTGCCCGCGCCCAGTGGGCTGACCTTGCGCTCTTGCAGCACCCGCAGCAGGCGGGCTTGCAGGTGTTTGGGCATGTCGCCGATTTCATCGAGAAACAGGGTGCCCCCGTGGGCCTGCAAGATGCGGCCCGGCGCCCCTTTTTTGCGGGCCCCGGTGAACGCGCCCTCTTCGTAGCCAAACAGCTCGGACTCGATCAACGAGTCGGGGATGGACGCGCAGTTCACCGACACAAAGGCCTGGCCCGCACGCGCCGAGTCGGCATGAATGGCCTTGGCCAGCAGGTCTTTGCCGGTGCCGGTTTCGCCTTGAATCATGACCGGGATGTCGCGGCCCGACACCTTGCACAGCTTCTGAACCACCATGGACACCTGTGGGTCCCCCGTGTCCAGGTATTGCAGGGCCGAGAAGTGGCCCTTGCGGCAGGGCACAACCGCGTCCGGCTGGGGGCGGGCAGGGCGCTGGGGTGGGGTGGGGGCCACATCGGTGTGGGTGGACACGCCAGGGCCCGTGCCCCAGCTGGGCTGCGACTTGAACTTCACCCGGCACCACACCGACACGCCGTTGTGCAGCACGGCTTGCACGGGTTTGTTCAGGCCTTTGCGCGCCTGGTCGATCAGGGCCGACACGGGCATGCCAAAAAGCGACGAAAACGTGTGGGCCTGAAGCGCGCTGCGGGGCAGCCCCAGCTGAAACTGCGCGCTGCGGTTGGCCGACAAAAAACGGCCCTCGGTGGAAAACACCGCAATGCCCTCCACCAGCGTGCCCAAAAACTCGGTGCGGGCGTGGAAATGGATGCGCACCGCGTTTTGGAACACGTCGGCAAACATGTGGTTTTCAATCATTTGCGCCGACATGCGCACCAGTGCCAGGGTGTGGTGGTGGTAGCTCTGGTGGTCGCCGGTCACGTCCAGCGCCCCGATGACCTGGCCCTGGGGGTCAAAAATGGGGGCGCACGAACACGTCAGAAACTGGTTGGCCGACAAAAAGTGCTGCTGGCCGTGCACGGTCAGCGCTTCTTCTTCATACAGCGCGGTGCCGATGGCGTTGGTGCCCTTTTGTTCTTCCGACCAATCCACCCCGGGCATCAGGGCCACGCGGGTGGCTTTTTCCAGAAAATCGGTGTCGCCCAGCGAGTGCAACACCATGCCGCGCGACGAGGTCAGCAACACCATGCTGTGGGTGTTCATGATCTGGTCGTACAGCGTTTCCATCACGGGGGCGGCGTGCTGGAACAGAAATTGGCTCTGCTCGCGCACTGCGTCCATTTCGCCTTTGCTGGCCGGGCCGTAGTCGGCCTGGAAACCCGTGTCCAGCCCATGCTGGCGCGAGCGGCGGTGCGATTCGACGATGGTGGCCGTGGGCGGCAGTGCGGCAGTCACCTGCCCGCGCCCGCCTGTGGGGTCGCTGAGCGGTGTGTGCTCAAGGGTTGCGCTCATGTTGTCTCCAGGCTGTGGGATCGTGCCGCCCCATTCATTCATGTCCCATGGTGTGTCGAAAGCTTCGGATGGCTCTCGGGTCTGTCTGTTGTCCGACGTTGGGTTCACGCGATTCTCTTTGTAACTGTTCCACGAATCAACACTTGTCTCGGTGTTGAGCACCGCCCCCTGCGGGGCTTGTGCCATGGGTGTTAGCAATTGCCGAGCCACCCTGTGACATGCCCCGCTTGAGAGGGAAAGCGCTTGTTTTTCCCCTGCTGGGTGTCCCAAACCGTCACAGATTGGAACACTCGGTTGGGGGTGTCTGGGGTTTTCAAGGGGGTGCGGGGCGTGGCCTGCTTATTGCTGAAAGGGGCCGTTGCCGCTTTTTATTTCCCCTTTTCTACACGGAGCCCGGAGACATGTTTTCACCCCTTTCCCCCTCGTTCAAACGCCTGGCCCGCCGGGCCGTGGTGTCCGCCCTGGTGGTGTCTTTTGCATCGGTGGCCTGGTCGCATGGCGACGTGGTGCCGCAGTCGGTGGACACCAGCACCTTGCCCCAGTTGGGCCCCAAGTGGCGCGATGCCAACCCTTACAGCAGCGGTGAAGGGCACAAAGAGGCGCTGCGCATCGGCACCTCGGCCTACAACCAGAACTGCGCGCGCTGCCACGGGCTGGAAGCCATTTCGGGCGGCATGTCGCCCGACCTGCGCAAACTCGACAACGAGTGCACGGGCCTGGCCGATGCGTCCAAAAAAGAAATGTGCTTCAACGAAATGAGCGACTTCTACGCCGCCACCGTGCGCCGGGGCCGTGTGCGCGACGGCCGGGTGTACATGCCCCCCTTTGAAGGCACCTTGACCCAGGAAGCCGTGTGGGCCATCAAAACCTACCTTGAAACCCGCCGCGAACCCTGATCACACCCACCCACCCGGAACACGCCCATGAACCACGCTCACATTTCCGATGCCGTTCAGACACCCCAGCGGCGGCAGGCCCTGTCGTGGCTGGCTGCCCTGGCCGCTGGCGCGGCTGCCCCCGCCTGGGCCCAAACCGAGTTGACCGACCTCGCCCGCATACGCGCCAGCGGTGTGTTGAAGGTGGCCGTGTACAAGGCCAACGCCCCGTTCAGCGACGGGCCTGGCAGCGACCTGGTGGGGCTTGATGTGTCCATCGCCCAGGCCCTGGCCAAAGAGCTGGGCCTGCGCCTGGCACTGCTGCCGTTTGACGCCGGCGAAAACATGAACGACGACCTGCGCAACATGGTGTGGCGCGGGCACTACCTGGGCTACGGCCCGGCCGACGTGATGTTGCAAGTGCCGGTGGACAAACACCTGATGGCCGAAAACCGCCAAGTGTTGATCTTCGCGCCCTACATGCGCCAGGTGCTGGTGGTGTTGCACGACAAACGCAAGCTGCCCGAGCTGACGGCCGCCGATGACCTCAAAGGACTGCCCCTGGCGGCCGAGCGCGGCTCTGGCGCGGCCAGTGTGTTGATGGGCTACGGCGGCGGTTTGCTGCGCGACCAGGTGTCGATTGTGGAAACCGGCACACAAGCCGCAGAAGCGGTGGTCAATGGCAAAGCGGCCGCCGCTTATGTCAGCCGAGCGCAGGCCGAGGCGGTGCTGTTTCAGCACAAAGATGCCCAGCACTTTCAGTTGGCGCCCATGCAGTTGCCGGGTTTGCCGGGCAATGGGTGGCCGGTGGGCATGGCCATCAAGAGCCAGCACAAGGAACTGGGCCAGGCCATTGAAGCCGCTTTGCAGGCCTTGCGCAGCCGGGGCGACATGCTGGCCTTGTTCCGCCAGCACGGCCTCACGCTGACAGCGCCCTGAGTTTTCCTGGGATTTTCCAGGGCGGGGCCAGGGTTCAGCCCGGTGTCACTTCGGGTTGGGTTTGCCCAGCTTGCGGTACACCGTGGCACGGCTGATGCCCAGCGCCTTCGCGGCCGCCGCCACGTTGCCCCGGTGGGTGTCGATGGCGCGGCGTATCAGCGAGGCCTCCACGTCTTTCAATGGCACATCGCCCCCGACACCGGCGGCGCTGGCAGGGCCGGTGTGCGCTTGCCAGCGGCTGGCCTGGCCCGGTTGTGCCACCAGCACTTGCAGCCGCAGGCCTGACCACAGGGGCAGTTCCACCGCAGCGGGCCCTGTGCGGGCGCGGTCAAACAACGGGCCGGTGGCGGTGGCAAACAGCTGGTCCAGGTGCGGGGCCGACCACCCGGGTTGCAGGGCCAGCATGTCGGCCGCCGCCGGGTTGAACCCCACCACCGTGCCGTTGCCGTCCACGGCCAGCAGCCCATCGGCTTCGCTGCCCACGCCATGGCCTGGCCATGCCAGGCGCAGCAGCAGTTCGTGTGAGCGGGCTTGCACCAGCGCGTTTTCAATGCGCCGGGCCGATTGGGTGACCAGGTGGCGCAGGGCAGGGCGCTCGGGCACCTCGATGCCGGTCAGGTCCAGCATGCCGGCGCACAGGCCATCGGGCCCAAACACGGGGGCTCCCGCACAGCTGTAAACGGCGGTGTCGTCAAAAAAATGCTCGCCCCGGTGCAACCACACGGGCTGCAACTCGGCCAGCGTGGCGCCGATGGCGGTGGTGCCCACCGCTTGCTCGGACAAATCCACCCCCAGGCGCGCCAGCGCGGTGGCCCGGCTGTCGTGCCGGTCCACCGGGCCATTGATGTCGATCACCACGCCCTGCGCATCGGTCAGCAGGGTGAAGTAGCGGGTGTCTGCCACGGCCTGCGCCAGCGAGGCAATCACAGGCCGCGCCGCGCTCAGCAGGGGTTGGTTGCGTTCCAGCGCATGGGCCACGCCCGTGGCGTTCACCGCTTCAAAGCTCAGCTTTCGCTGGGGCATTTGCCCGCGTGTGAGGCAGCGCTGCCACGAGCGGCTGAGCCAGGGCGCCAGGTGCTGGGCAGGGGGCGCGCCGTCTTGCAGCACGGCTTGGCGGGCCAGCGCAATTTGGGCCAGCCGCTGGGGCGCAGGGGGGTGGGGCAACGGGTGCATGGGCGCGCATCTTGCGCGATTCCCCTGGCGCGGGTCAAGCGGCCGCCTGGTTCGGGGGTGTGGCGTGCGTGCAGTGTTTCATTTTGAGAAATTCAGCGCCCAACCCTTTTCCCACTGGGGTTTTCCCGAGGGGATGGGGTGGTGGTGCCGCCGAACAATGCCTATGCAAATTAATTCATAGGCATGGCTGTTCATACGCAAATGAGCCCGCCACCACCCACAGGAGACCCCACCATGCAAAAAGTCCTGCACATCAACCCCGACAAATGCACCGGGTGTTTGCAGTGCGAAATGGCGTGTTCGTTTGAGAACTACGGCACGTTTGCCACCAGCAAGTCGCGCATCAAGGTGTTCGACTTCCACCACACCGGCAAAAAAGTGCCCTACACCTGCACCCAGTGCGACGAGGCCTGGTGCCTGCACGCCTGCCCGGTGGAAGCCATCACGGTGGACAAAGTGACGGGCGCCAAGGTGGTGAACGAAAGCACCTGCGTGGGCTGCAAGGTTTGCACCATTGCCTGCCCGTTTGGCACGGTGAACTACGTGCAGGAAACCGGCAAGGTTCAAAAGTGCGACCTCTGCGGTGGCGACCCTGCCTGTGCCGATGCCTGCCCCACCGGCGCCATCACCTTCATCGACGCCAACTGGACCGGCATCGACAAAATGAAGCAATGGGCTGACAAATTGGGAAATCAATCGGCCTCTGCCGCTTGACAGGTAAGCATTCATAGCTATTGAAACAGGAGACACCACATGTCTTGGGCTGGAAAAATTCTGCGCGTCAACCTGACCGCTGGCACCGTCACCCCCGAACCGCTGAACATGGACTGGGCGCGCGCCTACCTGGGCTCACGCGGGCTGGGCAGCAAATACCTGGTGGAAGAGGTCAACCCGAAGGTTGACCCCCTGTCTGCCGACAACAAAATCATCTGGGCCACCGGCCCGCTGACCGGCACCATGGCCAGCACCGGTGGCCGCTACACCGTCATCACCAAAAGCCCGCTGACCGGGGCCATTGCCTGCTCCAACTCGGGCGGCTACTGGGGTGCCGAGCTGAAAATGGCCGGCTGGGACATGGTGATTTTTGAAGGCAAAAGCCCCAAACCCGTGTACCTGTTCATCAGTGACGACACGGCTGAGCTGCGCGATGCAGGGCATCTGTGGGGCCAAAGCGTCTGGAAGACGGAAGAAATTTTGAAATCCAGCCTGCAAGACCCGCTGCTGCGCGTGTCTAGCATCGGCAAATCGGGCGAAAACGGTGTGTTGTACGCCGCTGTGGTGAACGATTTGCACCGCGCCGCCGGCCGCTCGGGCGTGGGCACGGTGATGGGCAGCAAAAACCTGAAGGCCATTGCCGTGCGCGGCACCAAGGGCGTGGGCAATGTGCACAACCCCAAGGCCTTCATGGCGGCCATCAAAGAGAAGAAAAAAATCCTGGCCGAAAACGGTGTGACCGGCCAGGGCCTGCCCGCCTACGGCACCCAGGTGCTGATGAACGTCATCAACGAAGTGGGTGGCCTGCCCACCCGCAACCACCGCGACGTGCAGTTTGAAGGCGCCAAAGACATTTCCGCCGAAGCCATGGTCACGCCCCGCGAAAGCGACGGCAAAAAGCACCTGGTCACCAACCAGGCCTGCTTTGGTTGCACCATTGCCTGCGGCCGCATCAGCAAGCTGGACGAAGGCCACTTCACCGTGGCCACCAAGCCGCAATACTGGGGTGCCAACGGCGGCTTGGAATACGAAGCGGCCTGGGCGCTGGGCGCGGCCAACGGCGTGAACGACCTGGAAGCGCTGCAATACACCAACATGATTTGCAACGAAGAGGGCATTGACCCCATCAGCTTCGGCACCACCGTGGGCGCGGTGATGGAGCTGTATGAAATGGGTGTGCTGACCAAAGAGCAAATCGGCATCGAGGCCAACTTCGGCTCGGCCCGTGCGCTGGCTTTCCTGGTGGAAGAAACCGTGAACGGCCGTGGCTTTGGCGTGGAAATTGGCCAGGGCTCCAAACGCCTGTGCGCCAAATACGGCCACCCCGATTTGTCCATGTCCAGCAAGGGCCAGGAATTCCCGGCCTACGACGGCCGTGTGATCCAGGGCATTGGCCTGGCCTATGCCACCAGCAACCGGGGCGGCTGCCACTTGCGCGGCTACACCATTGCGTCGGAAGTGCTGGGCATTCCGGTCAAGACCGAGCCCACCGAGTCCAACGGCAAGCCCGAACTGGTGAAGACCTTCCAGGACGCCACCGCCGCGTTTGACTCGGCCGGCATCTGCATCTTCACCAGCTTTGCCTGGGGCCTGGCCGACGTGGCCCCCCAGGTGGCCGCCGCCTGTGGCGACCAGTACACCACCGAAGAGCTGGAAAAAATCGGCGAGCGCATCTGGAACATGGAGCGCGATTTCAACAACAACGCCGGCTTCACCGCCGCCGATGACAGCCTGCCCAAGCGCCTGCTGACCGAAGCCGCCAAAACCGGCCCCGGCAAAGGCGTGGTCAGCAAGCTGCCCGAAATGCTGCCCAAGTACTACGAAGTGCGCGGCTGGAACGCCGACGGCACCATCAAGCCCGAAACGCGCGAGCGCCTGGGGTTGTGAGCATGGCCCTGCACCACGTCATTGTGGGTGCGGGCCCGGCCGGGGTGATTGCCGCAGAAACCCTGCGCAAACACGCCCCGGCAGACCGCATAACCCTGCTGGGTGACGAGCCCGAGGCCCCGTACTCGCGCATGGCCATTCCCTACCTGCTGATGGGCAACATTGCCGAGCCCGGCACCCACCTGCGCAAAACGCCCACGCACTTTGCCGACCTGCGCATCGAGCGCGGCACGGCCAAAGTGACGGCGGTGGACACGGCGCAGCGCCAGCTCACGCTGGACAACGGCAGCACACTGGCCTATGACCGCTTGCTGATTGCCAGCGGCTCCAAGCCCGTGCAACCGCCCGTGCCCGGCATCAACGGGCCCAACGTGCACACCTGTTGGACGCTGGAAGACGCACGCCACATCATGGCCAAGGCCCAGCCCGGCACGCGGGTGTTGCAAATGGGCGCGGGCTTCATCGGCTGCATCATCATGGAAGCCTTGGCCTCCCGGGGTGTTCATTTGAGCGTGGTGGAAATGGGCGACCGCATGGTGCCCCGCATGATGGGCCCCGCTGCGGGCGGCATGATCCGCCGCTGGGTCGAGGCCAAAGGCGTGGCGGTGCACACCGGGGCGCGGGTGGAGCGCATAGAGGCAGCCCAGCCTGGGCTCATGGCCCGCTTGGGCTCGGCCATCGGGCTGGCCATTGATGCCCCGGCCGGGCCGCTGACCGTGTATTTGTCCAACGGCAAAACGCTGGAGGCCGATCTCATCATCAGCGCCACCGGCGTGAAACCCGCCATGGATTTCCTGAAAGACTCGGGCGTGCTGTGCCTGCAAGGCGTGTTGACCGATGAGCACATGCAAACCAACGTGCCCGGCGTGTACGCCGCGGGCGACTGTGCCGAGGCGTTTGACAAAGTCAGTGGCAAACCCATCGTCAGCGCCATCCAGCCCAACGCCGCCGACCAGGCACGTGTGGCCGCGCTGAACATGGTGGGCGCCCCAGGCAAACCTGGCACCGAACTGAAAGGTGTGACCCAAATCAACGTGCTTGACACCCTGGGCCTCATTTCCACCAGCTTCGGCCAGTGGGAAGGGGTGCCTGGCGGCGAACACGCCGAGCTGGTGGACGCGGCCAACCACCGCGCCCTGAGCCTGCAGTTCGACGGCGACGTGATGGTGGGCTGCAACAGCGTGGGCTGGACCGACCATGTGGGCGTGATGCGTGGCCTGGTGGAGGGCCGTGTGCCCCTGGGCGGGTGGAAAGACCGCCTCATGGCCGACCCCACCCAGCTGATGCATGCCTACCTGGCCAACGCCCAGGCGCAAGGCCAGTGGAGCGGGGCAGCCGATGCCCGCAGGCGCTGAAGCGGCGGTGGTTGCATGGACATCACCTTCAAGCTGTTTGCCACGCTGACCGATTACCTGCCCCCCGAAGCCCGCCGGGCCAACCAGGTGACCCTGGCGCTGCCCGAGGGCACCACGGTGTTGCAGGCGTACACCCCGTTTGGCCTGCCCGACAAAATGGTGCACTTGGTGCTGGTGAACGGGCGCTACATCGCGCCCGAACACCGTGCCACCGAGGTGCTGCAACCCGGCGACGCGCTGGCCATCTGGCCGCCCATTGCGGGCGGCTGAGCCTTTTCACGCTGAGGCCGCCCATGCAGTCTTTTTACGCCGAGTCTTTTGAGCGTGACATGGGCTGCACCACGGCCGATTGGTTGGGCTGGTTGCCCCGCGCTTTGGGGAACGTGCCTTGGCAGTTGCACGGCGATGCCCTGCACGCCCAGTTGGCGGGCGGGCAACTTCACATCACCTGGCACGTCAGCGAACCCCGGCGCTTGGGGCTGGCGGTGATTCCGCGTTTGCGGGTGTGTTTTGTGTTCAGCGACGTGGCCGATGCAGATCGCCTGGCCTTCATGAAGCGCTTTGACCTGTACACCCACCGGGGCGGCGGCTGAGCCCAGTCCCGCAGGTGGGTGGGCAGCCGCCGTCAGTGCGCCTCTGAGGCAGATCCGTTGCCCAACACCGCCAGCAGGGTTTGTTGCAGCACTTTGGCATCGTTGCTGGCCCGGTGGCGTGACAACTGCAAGGCCAGTGACACCTGTTCACGCGTGGCGTGCCAGCGGGCCTGTGCAGGTTCGTCCAGCAAACTTCGCAGGTCTTCCAGCTTGAACGCGGGCTGGGCATCGGCCGCGTCGTACAGGCGGGCCAGCCATTGGTAGTCGTGGTACCACGCGTCGGTGTAGACGGTGTGGCCCCGCAGGCGCTCGTTCAGAGCCTGGGCCACGGTGGCGGCGGGTTTGCCGTGTTCGCGCAGTGTTTCGCGGGTGATGCCGTGCACGCCCTCGGCGCTGTGTTCCCAGTGCCGCCAATCGGGTTGCGGACAAATCAGGCTGCAATACGCGCTGCCATCGGTCAGCACCGTGCCCACTTCGATGGGGTAGCTGCCCGCCCCAAAACCCGAGGCTTCGATGTCGATGATGCAGGGGGGCATGTCATGGGGTGGGCGGGGCAATTGCATGCGTGCATTCTCACGGTTTGGGGCCCACCTGAAAATAGGCTGCATGACACACAACGACACACGCTGGCAGTTCTGGATTGACCGGGGCGGCACCTTCACCGACATCGTGGCCCGCCGCCCCAAGCCCGATGGCGGGGTGGAGCTGCTCACCCACAAACTGCTCAGCGAAAACCCCGAGCAGTACCGCGACGCGGCGGTGGCCGGCATCCGCCACCTGCTGGGCTTGGCTGCGGGCCAGGCCATCAGCCCCGAACGCGTGGCCTGCGTGAAGATGGGCACCACCGTGGCCACCAATGCCCTGCTGGAGCGCAAGGGCGAGCCCACGCTGCTGGTCACCACCAAGGGCTTCAGAGACGCGCTGCGCATTGCCTACCAAAACCGCCCGCGCCTGTTTGACCGCCGCATCGTGCTGCCCGAGTTGCTGTACGAACGTGTGATCGAAGCCGAAGAACGCATGGGCGCGCACGGCGACGTGGTGCAAGCGCTGGACGAGGCCCACCTGCGCGAGCGCCTGTGGGCCGCGTATGACGCGGGCCTGCGCAGCGTGGCCGTGGTGTTCATGCACGGTTACCGCCACACCGCACACGAGGCACGGGCCGCCGAGCTGGCGCGCGAGATTGGCTTCACCCAGGTCAGCACCAGCCACCAGACCAGCCCCATGATGAAGTTTGTCAGCCGGGGCGACACCACGGTGGTCGATGCCTACCTGTCGCCCATCCTGCGCCGCTACGTGGACCAGGTGGCCGCCGACATGCCAGGCGTGAAGCTGTTTTTCATGCAGTCCAGCGGCGGGCTGACCGATGCACACACCTTTCAGGGCAAAGACGCCATCTTGTCCGGCCCGGCCGGAGGCATTGTGGGCATGGCCAGGACCGCAGAGATTGCGGGCGAGCGCCAGGTGATTGGCTTTGACATGGGCGGCACCAGCACCGACGTGAGCCACTACGCGGGCGAGTTTGAGCGCGAGTTTGAAACCCAGGTGGCCGGTGTGCGCATGCGTGCGCCCATGATGAGCATCCACACCGTGGCCGCAGGTGGCGGCTCGCTGCTGGCGTTTGACGGCTCGCGTTTTCGGGTGGGCCCGCAAAGCGCGGGGGCCAACCCAGGCCCGGCCAGCTACCGGCGCGGTGGCCCGCTGGCCGTGACCGATGCCAACGTGTTGCTGGGCAAAATTCAGCCCGCCTATTTCCCCAAGGTGTTCGGCCCCGGTGCCAACGAGGCGTTGAGTGTTGAGGCCGTGCAGACCCTGTTCGGCCCGCTGGCCAACGCGACCCAGCGTCCCGCTGAAGAAGTGGCCGAAGGCTTTGTCAACATTGCCGTGCAGCAAATGGCCAACGCCATCAAAAAAATATCGGTGGCACGCGGCTACGACGTGACGCGCTACACCCTGCAGTGCTTTGGCGGCGCAGGCGGGCAGCACGCCTGCCTGGTGGCCGACGCACTGGGCATGACCCGTGTGCTGGTGCACCCGCTGGCGGGGGTGTTGAGCGCCTACGGCATGGGTTTGGCCGACCAGAACGTCATCAAGGAACAGGCGGTGGAACGCGTGCTGGAGGCCGCCGCACTGCCTACCGTGGCGCAGGCACTGGCCACGCTGGTCGACGCTGCGGTGGCTGAACTGCAACGACAGCAACTCAGCACCGGCACCGTGGCTGTGAAACGCCGGGTGCATGTGCGTTACGAAGGCAGCGACTCGGCGCTGGTGGTGCCCTGGCCTGATACCGCCGAAGATGACGCAGCCACGCTGGCCGCTGTTGCCAAAGCGTTCGAGGCCGCGTACCAGCAGCGTTTTGCCTTCCTCATGGCAGGCAAACGCCTGGTGGTGGAAGCCGTGTCGGTCGAGGCCGTGGTCGCGGGCGACGCACCTGCCGAGCCGCGCCTGGCCCTGCACACCGAAAGGCAGGTACCCCGCCGCGACACGGTGCGCATGTACTCCGGCGGCGCCTGGCATAACACCGCGCTGGTGGTGCGCGAAGACCTGCGCCCCGGCGACGTGGTGGCTGGCCCAGCCATCATTGCCGAGAAAAACGCCACCACCGTGGTGGAGCCCGGTTGGGCTGCAAATTTGACGTGTTTTGACCACCTGGCGCTCGTCCGCATTGAAGAACGTGCTGCGGTTTTTGCGGCTGGCACGCGGGTGGACCCGGTGCTGCTGGAGGTGTTCAACAACCTGTTCATGAACATTGCCGAGCAAATGGGGCTGCAGCTGCAGAACACCGCGCACTCGGTCAACATCAAAGAGCGGCTGGATTTTTCGTGCGCCTTGTTCGATGCGGCGGGCCACCTCATTGCCAATGCCCCACACATGCCTGTGCACCTGGGGAGCATGGGCGAGAGCATCCAAACCGTCATTAAAGACAACGCGGGCCGCATGGCCCCGGGTGATGTGTATGCGCTGAACGACCCGTACCACGGTGGCACGCACCTGCCCGACGTGACCGTGATCACGCCGGTGTTTCTGGGTCAGGCAGCGCCGTTGTTTTATGTTGGGTCACGGGGGCACCACGCCGACATCGGGGGCATCACCCCCGGTTCCATGCCGCCGTTTTCCACCACCATCGACGAAGAGGGGGTGCAGATCCAGAACTTCAAGCTGGTGGACCGTGGCGTGTTGCGCGAGGCCGAGATGCTGGAGCTGTTGGGCACGGGCGGTGGCACCACGCAATGGCCCAGCCGCAACCCGCAGCAGAACCTGGCCGACCTGAAAGCGCAGATCGCCGCCAACGAAAAAGGCGTGCAAGAACTGGCGCGCATGGTCGAACAGTTCGGCCTGCCCGTGGTGCAGGCCTACATGCAGCACGTGCAAGACAACGCCGAAGAGGCGGTGCGCCGCGCCATCACCGGGCTTGCGCAGCGCATGAGCCAGGGCGCCTTCACGCTGAAGCTGGACAACGGCGCACACATCAGCGTGGCGGTGGCCATCGACGCGGCCAGCCGCAGCGCGGTGGTGGATTTTTCGGGTACCAGCCCCCAGCAAACCAACAACTTCAACGCCCCGCGCGCGGTGTGCATGGCGGCGGTGCTGTACGTGTTCCGCACGCTGGTGGACGACGACATTCCGCTGAATGCCGGGTGCCTGAAGCCGCTGAAAGTCATCATTCCGCCGGGCTGCATGTTGAACCCCTTGCCGCCAGCCTCGGTGGTGGCGGGCAACGTGGAAACGTCCACTTGCATCACCAACGCGCTGCTGGGTGCCTTGGGTGTGATGGCGGGCAGCCAGCCCACCATGAACAACTTCACCTTCGGCAACGAGCGCGTGCAGTACTACGAAACCATTTCAGGTGGCAGTGGCGCGGGGGGCGTGTTCGATGCCAAGGGCCAGCTCGTGGGCGGCTTTGACGGCACGGCCGTGGTGCAAACCCACATGACCAATTCGCGCATGACCGACCCCGAGGTGCTGGAGTTCCGCTTTCCTGTGCGGCTGGAGGGCTACGCCATCCGCAAAGGCTCGGGCGGGGCAGGGCGCTGGCGCGGGGGCGATGGCGGGGTGCGCCGCGTGCGGTTCCTGGAGCCGGTCACGGCCAGCATCTTGTCCAACGCACGGGTGTTTCCGGCGTTTGGCTTGGGTGGCGGCCAACCGGGGCAGCCAGGCATCAACCGCGTGGTGCGCGCCGATGGTCGCGTGGAGCTGCTGGGCCACATCGGCAGCACGGCCATGTTGCCCGGCGACGTGTTTGAAATTCACACCCCCAGCGGTGGCGGGTTTGGTTTGGCAGGCGGCGGCTGAGGGCTGTCAAGCGGCACGCCGTTGACGGTCAACCCCTGGTCTGACAGCTTGCGGGCCGTGGGCGCGCGCAGGCCTTTCACGCGGGCCACCAGGTCGGCCCAATCGGTGAAAGGGCCCTTGCTGCGCGCCGCCAGCAGCCGCTGCGTGGTGGCGGGGCCCACGCCTTTCAGGCTGTCCAGGTCGGCCTCGCTGGCGTGGTTGATGTCCAGTGCCAGTGCGCTGCTGCCCCACCAAAGGCACAAGCCCAAGCCACCCGCTGAAAAAAACCGTTTTTGCATACACAACTCCGTTGCCACAGGCCCACGCTGGGGGCTGCGGTGGGTGTGGCTCCGTTAAGCTCAGCCCCGCGCCCCACGTTGATTTTCTGCGGAAGCCTGCCCATGTCCCAGCCCATGTCTTTTTACGACTCGCGCCCCGCCACCCTGGAAGAAGACCCGAACACCTTCTGGTGGCCCACGCCCCCGTTCGCGGCTTACCCCCAGGTGCAAAACTCCACGGGCCCCCTGGCCAGCACGCTGGAGGGCATGAACCAAAAGCAAACCCGCACCCGCTTGCTGCACTTTGATTTGCGCGGCGGCATCATCAGTGTGCAACTGACTCGGGGGCAAAAGCCCATCCCGCTGAAGTTTCAGCAGTTCCGCATGCTGGCGCTGGACGAGCCCGTGAAGCCCGAGGCCACCGTTCA
Source organism: Burkholderiaceae bacterium (assembly GCA_049653005.1). Lineage (GTDB taxonomy): Bacteria > Pseudomonadota > Gammaproteobacteria > Burkholderiales > Burkholderiaceae_C > UBA2334. Next base: position 24,958 of record JBASFL010000024.1, read on the forward strand.
GGGCGACCCCCACGCGGCGCTGATGTCGCACCACCCCGAGTCCCCGTTTGCGGTGCGCTACCAAAACGGCGAGGTGTTCCAGGGCCGCACCATTGGGCATGTGGAGGTGGAGCAGGGGCTGTTCCTGTTCCCGCCACTGGATGGGGCTGGCACGGCCTCTCGCATCTTCATTCCCCACCACGCCTACAAGGGCTTCAGCGTGGGCGAACGCGTGGGCGAAATTCTGGTGGCACAGGCCAAACTGACGCAAGGCCAGATCAACCAGGTGGTGGACGAACAAGACGCCCTGCGCAAACGCAAGCTGGGCGATGTGCTGGTCAGCAACCAGATCATTTCACCCGACCAGCTGATAGAAGCCATTGACATGCAGTCCAAGCTGCCTGTGATGCGCCTGGGCGAGTCGCTGGTGGCGTTGGGCATGATTTCAGCCAACCAGCTGGACGAAGCTTTGCAGTTGCAAAGCAAAGTGCAAGGCACGCCCTTGGGCGAGCTGCTGGTGAAAAAAGGCCTGGTCACCCGAGAAAACCTGCAAACCGCGCTGGCCCACAAAATGGGCTATCCCATTGTGGACACCGCCACGTTCCCGGTGCAGCAAGCGGCGTGCAAGGCGGTGCCCTTTGTCATGGCCGAGCGGCTGGAGGTGTTGCCCCTGGTGTTGCGCGATGGCCGTCTGGTGGTGGCCATGGAAGACCCCACCCGCCGCGCCGCCATTTCCGAACTTGAGTTCACCACCCAGTGCAAGGTGGTGGCCGCGTTGGTCCAGTTGGGCACCGTGGTCAATGCGCTGATACCGGCGTACCGTGGCCATGGTTTTGACGTGAGTGCCTCTGTGCGGGGCGAGCTGGGTGCCATCGACGGCAGTGCGTTGCTGGCCCAGATGCAAAGCACCGACACACCGACCGACGAGGAGGTGAACGAAAAAACCATCGAGCAAAGCGACAACCAGCTGGTGCGGCTGATCAACACCATGATCATCGAAGCCCACACACAGGGCGTGTCAGACATCCACATCGAATGCCCGGCGGGCAAAGACAAAATCCGCATCCGTTTTCGCAAAGACGGCACCCTGAAAAACTACCTGGAGCTGCCCCCCACCTACCGGGCGGCCATGGTGGCGCGCATCAAGATCATGTGCGACCTGGACATTTCAGAGCGCCGTCGCGCCCAGGACGGCAAAATCAACTTTGCCAAATATTCCCCCCAGCACAAGCTGGAGCTGCGGGTGGCCACCATCCCCACCGCCAACGGCGTGGAAGACGTGGTGATGCGTTTGCTGGCCGCCAGCAAACCGCTGCCGCTCGACAACATCGGCCTGTCGCCCAAAAACTTCGACAAGCTCAGTTGGGCCGTGCAGCGGCCCTATGGCATGGTGCTGTGTGTGGGCCCCACGGGCTCCGGCAAAACCACCACGCTGCACTCGGCCCTGGGCTACATCAACCGGCCCGAAACCAAAATCTGGACCGCAGAAGACCCTGTGGAAATCACCCAGCCCGGTCTGCGCCAGGTGCAGGTGAACCCCAAAATCGACTGGACGTTTGCCAAGGCCCTCAAGTCGTTCCTGAGGGCCGACCCTGACGTGATCATGGTGGGTGAAATCCGCGATGCGGAAACCGCTGGCATGGCCGTTGAGGCCTCGCTGACCGGCCACTTGGTCATGTCCACCCTGCACACCAACAGCGCGCCCGAAACCATCACCCGCCTGCTGGACATGGGCATGGACCCGTTCAACTTTGCCGACTCGTTGCTGGCCGTGCTGGCCCAGCGCCTGGGGCGCCGCCTGTGCAAAGACTGCAAGACCAGCACCCCGGCCACACAAGAGCAAATTGACGAACTGCTGGACGATTTTTTGCACGTTTACACGGACCCCACCCAACGCCCCCGCGACGCCCTGCTGGCCGAATGGGTGCAGCGCTTTGGGGTGAACGGCCAACTTATGCACTACCGCAGCCCGGGCTGCGACAAGTGCGACAACCGCGGCTACAAGGGCCGCGTGGGGCTGCACGAGTTGCTGACGGTGTCACGCGACCTGCGCCGCATGATCCAGAAAGGCGCCCGTGCCGAAGAAATTCAGCACCAGGCCCTGAGCGAAGGCATGCAAACCCTGCGGCAAGACGGCATTGAAAAGGTGCTGGCGGGGCTCACCAGCCTGGACGATGTGCGGGCCATGAGCAACACTTGAGGTTCCCCCGTTTCAGGAGATAAACCATGGTGCACAAATGGCTGCCTGCTTGCTTGATGGGTTGTTTTGTGGCGTTGATGTCTGTGCTGTCGCTGCCTGCCATCGCTCAAAAAAGCGCTTTGACATTCCACTTTGAGTCGGAGTACGACGAAAAAATCGATGTGATCTTGTATTCATCGGACCGCAAGGGCCACCAATGGCCCGAGCCCGGCAAGGTGTACGTGCTCAAACCGGGTGCCGAAGAAGACTTTCGCATCTCATGCCTGGGGGGCGAAAAGGTTTGCTACGGCGCTTGGGTGTCGGGCGACCCCAGCCGCTACTGGGGTGTGGGTCGCAACAAACACAGTTGCAAGAAATGTTGTTTCACTTGCGACGGCGGCAACACACCGCTGATTGGATTGGAATAAGTCCAGTCGCGTAGAAATGAAAAAGCCGCCTTGGGGAACCAGGGCGGCTTTTTTTTGTATTTGTGGAGCGGCTGGCGGGAATCGAACCCGCGTTATTTGCTTGGGAAGCAAGAGTCCTGCCATTGAACGACAGCCGCTTGAGTGGGCTGGATTCTAGCCCAGCCGAGACCGTGGGATGGGCCGCTGCCCAGCTGGGGTCACTTCAGGATGTCGCCCAGGCAGAGGTACTTGATTTCCACGTAGTCGTCCATGCCGTGGTGTGAACCTTCGCGGCCCAGGCCCGATTGTTTGACCCCGCCAAACGGCACATGCTCGGTGGCCAGAATGCCCACGTTGATGCCCACCATGCCGTATTCCAGCGCCTCGGCCACGCGGTAGATGCGGCCGATGTCGCGGCTGTAAAAGTAGCTGGCCAGGCCAAATTCGGTGTTGTTGGCGGAGTCCACGGCTTCTTGCTCGGTCTCGAACTTGAACACGGGGGCGAAGGGCCCGAAGGTTTCTTCCTTGGCGCACAGCATGTCTGCGGTGGCGTCGGCCACCACGGTGGGCTCGAAGAACTGGCCGGCCAGGCGTTTGCCCCCTACCAGCAAACGGGCGCCTTTGGCCACAGCATCTTGCACATGCCGCTCTACTTTTTGCAGGGCGGCTTCTTCGATCAGCGGGCCTTGGTTCACGCCCTCTTCAAAGCCGTTGCCCACCTTGGCGGTGGCCACTTTGGCGGCAAATTTGGCCACGAATTCGTCGTACACGCCGCTTTGCACGTACAGGCGGTTGCTGCACACGCAGGTCTGGCCGGCGTTGCGGTATTTGCTGGCAAAGGCGCCTTCCACGGCGCTGTCGATGTCGGCGTCGTTGAACACAATGAACGGGGCGTTGCCGCCCAGTTCCAGGCTCATTTTTTTGACGGTGGGGGCGCTTTGCGCCATCAGGATGCGGCCCACCTCGGTGCTGCCGGTGAAGCTGATGTGGCGCACCACGTCGCTGGCGCACAGCACCTTGCCCACCGCAATGCTGTTGTCGGCATCTGCCGTCACCATGTTCAGTACCCCGGCCGGAATGCCCGCTCGGATGGCCAGCTCGGCGGCGGCCAGCGCGGTCAGCGGGGTGAGTTCGGCCGGTTTGATGATGACGGTGCAACCTGCGGCCAACGCCGGGGCCACTTTGCGCGTGATCATGGCCAGCGGGAAGTTCCAGGGTGTGATGGCGGCGCACACGCCGATGGGTTGCTTCAGCACCATCAGGCGGCGGTTGTTGTCGAACTGGGGCAGGGTTTCGCCATTCACGCGCTTGGCTTCTTCGGCAAACCACTCCACAAAGCTGGCGCCGTAGGCCACTTCGCCTTTGGCTTCGGGCAGGGGCTTGCCCTGTTCGGCGGTCATGATGCGGCCCAGATCGTCCTGGTTGGCCATCAGCAAATCAAACCACTTGCGCAGGATGGTGCTGCGCTCTTTGGCGGTTTTGCTGCGCCAGGGGCCCCAAGCCGCATTGGCGGCGGCTATTGCCGCCTCGGCCTCGGCCGCGCCCAGGTTGGCCACGTCGGCCAGGTGGGCGCCGGTGGCGGGGTCGGTCACGGCAAAGCGGGATGTGCCGGTCACCCACAGGCCGTTGACCAGCGCATCGGTTTTCAGCAGGGTGGGGTCTTTGAGTGAGGCAAGTGGGGCGGTGTGTGGGGTCATGGTTCAGCCAAATGAGGGGGAGACAAGCACAGCTTAGCGCGATGCCTTGAAAGGGGTTGTCATGGGTGCATCAGCCCCGGTAGCCGGGGTCGATGCGGTCAACGATGCGTTGCAGCGCGTCAAACGCGTCTTGCCCACCGCCAAACTTGGGGTTGAAGTTCAGCGAATCGCGCACGCAGGCCTCCAGCACCGGCACGGCAATGGCGCGGGTTTTGCCCATGGACTGCGAGGCCAATTGCACCTCGCAGGCGCGGTTGACCAGCCACATCAGCGCCAGCGCGTTGGCCAGGCTGAAGCCCATCACCACCGGCCCGTGGTTGCGCAGCAGCAGCACCGGTTTGCCCCCGGCGCTGGCCAAGATGCGCTGGCCTTCGTCCAGGTGCACGGTGATGCCTTCGAAGTCGTGGTACGCGATTTTTCCGTACAGCTGCGCGGCGTAGAAGTTGGAGAACTCCAAGCCATCTTCCAGGCAACACACGGCCTGGGTGGCGGTGGTGTGCACGTGCATCACGCAGTGTGCGTCGGGCACTTGCTCGTGTATGGCACCGTGAAAGGTGAAGCCCGCCGGGTTGATGGGCCAGTCAGAGTGGCCAATGGTGTTGCCGCGCACGTCCACCTTCACCAGGTTGGATGCGCATACTTCCGAGTAATGCAGCCCGAACGGGTTGATGAGGAAGTGCTGTTCCGGCCCCGGCACGCGCAGCGAGATGTGGTTGTAAATCAGCTCCGTCCACCCCAGGTGGTCTGCAATGCGGTAGGCCGCCGCCAGTTGCACGCGGGCGGCCCATTCGTCGGGGCCGATGTGGTCGGGGCGCGGGTAAGCGGTGTTGAATGGGGCGGTTGGGTCGGTGACGGCGTGCTGGGTCATGGCGGTTGCCTCAAGGGTCAATACGGGGAGCCGCTGGTGTGCGGCGCGGTGGGTGTGTGGGGCGGTTTGAAGTGCGCAGCCAGGTCGGTGGCTGCGCGCACCAGCAGCGTGGTGTCCACGCCCACGGCCACAAACTGTGCGCCCGCGCCCAGATACATCTGCGCCAGCGCTTTGTCGGCCATGAGGATGCCAGCGGCTTTGCCCGCCGCGCGCACCGTGGCAATGCCTTCAAGAATGGCTTTTTGCACCTCGGGGTGGTTGGGCTGGCCCCGGTAACCCATGGATGCTGACAGGTCTGCCGGACCAAAAAACACGCCGTCCACACCGTCCACCGCGGCGATTGAGCCCAGGTTTTGCAGGGCCAGGGTGGTTTCGGCCTGCACCAGCAGGCACATCTGGCCGTTGGCGTGGTGCACGTAGTCGGGCACCTGGTTCCAGCGCGAGGCGCGGGCCAGTGCCGCCCCCATGCCACGGATGCCGTCGGGGGCGTAGCGGGTGGCGCTGACCATCAGTGCGGCGTGTTCGGGCGTGTCCACCATGGGAATGAGCAGCGTCTGTGCGCCCACGTCCAGGTATTGCTTGACCAGCGCCACGTCGCCCACCACGGGGCGCACCACGGCTTGCACCGGGTAGGGCTCAACAGCGCGCAGCTGATCTAGCACGGTGCGGGGGTCGTTGGGGGCGTGTTCGCCGTCGAGCAGCAGCCAGTCGAAGCCGCAGCCGGCCAGCGCTTCGGCCACGTTGGCATCGGCAAAGCCGACCCAGCAGCCTATGACGGGTTGGCCGGCTTGCAGGGCTTGTTTGAAGGTGTTGGTGGGGAGTGTGATGGGCATGGTGGGGGGTGAATCAGGCGGCGGGGTACAGCCCACGGGTGCGGGCCATCAGGCGGGTGAGGCCCAGCAGGGCGTCGATGTGGGGCGTTGCCAGCCCCAGGTGCTGGCCGATTTCGCGCACCACGGCCACCAGGGCGTCCAGCTCGATGGGGCGGCCCGCTTCCACGTCTTGCAGCATGGAGGTCTTGAACGAGCCCAGCTTGCGCGTGACGGCATGGCGGTCGTCGGGCTGCTGGTCTATGCCGCAGCCGATGCGCTGGCCAATGGCCTGTGCCTCCCGCATGACGGCGCTGCAATAGGCGCGCACCAGCGGGTCGTCCAGAATTTGGTCGCACGGCGCCCCGGTGAGGGCCGACACCGGGTTCATGGTCATGTTGCCCCACAGCTTGAACCAGATGTCTTGCTGGATGCGCTCGGCCTGCTTGACCGCAAACCCGGCTTGCTCCAGCAGCGCCGCCACGGCCTGAACCCGGGGTGTGATGCCCCCGGCAGGCTCGCCGACGATGAGTTGGTTGTTTTTGATGCGTTCCACCCGGCCCGGCTGCGGGGCCACGGCGCTGGCGTGCACCACACAGCCCAGCACGTGGGCGGTGGGCAGGGCCTGGGCGGTGAGGCCGTCGGGGTCCACCGTGCGCAGGGGCAGCCCGGCGCATTCGCCGCCCAGGCCGTCAAAAAACCACCAGGGCACGCCGTTCATGGCCACCAGCACCACGGTGTGCGGGGCCAACAGCGGCCGAATCTGCTGGGCCACACCCGGCATGGCGGGGCCTTTGACCGACACGATCACCAAGTCTTGCGGGCCGAGTGCGGCGGCGTCGCCGCTGGCGTGCAGGGGCACGCGGTGCGTTGTGCCCGTGTCGTCGGCCCAGACCAGGCCGTTTTGTTGCAAGGCGGCCAAGGTCTGGCCCCTGGCCAGCGCTGAGAGTTGAATGCGGCTTGCAGGCAAGCGCGTGCCCAGCCAGGCCGCAAACACGCCGCCAATGGCGCCCATGCCAATGACGGTGATTTTGTGAAGTGGGGTGCTCATGCGGTGGGCCTTTGCATCAGACAAAACGGAAGGTCAGCTTGCCCAAGGGGCCGCTGGGACTGGCGTACTGCGCTTCAAACAGGTCGCCAGCCTTGGCCGCCACGGGCCGGGTGAACGAGCCTGCCAGCACAACATGGCCGGCTTGCAGGGTTTCGCCCCAGGGGGCCAGTTTGTTGGCCAGCCAGGCAATGCCCACGGCGGGGTCGCCCTGCACACCGGCGGCCAGGCCGGTTTCTTCCACCGCGCCGTTTTGCCGCAGGATGGCCCCGCACCACGCGCGGTCCACGCTGCGGGGGCCCACGCGCTGGCCGCCCAGCACGATGCCGGCGTTGGCCGCGTTGTCGCTGATGGTGTCGAACACTTTGCGCGGGGCCTTGGTGTGGCGGTCGAACTGCTCGATGCGGGCGTCGATGATTTCGATGGCCGGGGTGATGTAGTCGGTGGCGTCCAGCACCTGTTCCACCGTCACCCCAGTTGACGAGTTCAGGCCTGTCAGCGGGGCCTTTAGGACAAAGGCCAGCTCCACCTCCACACGCGGGGCGATGAAGTGGCTGACCGGAATGTCCAGCACCTGGCCGGGCGTGCAGTCGTAGCGCATGAAGTCGAGCAGGGTGCCGTAATCCGGCTCGTCAATCTGGCTGCTGAGCTGCATGGCGCGGCTGGTCAGGCCAATTTTGTGGCCCATCACTTGGGCACCGGCCTGCACCTGCTGGGCCACCCACGCGCGGCTGACGCGGTAGCCGTCTTCAATGGTCATGCCGGGGAAGCGTTTGGAAAAGTGCTCCACCGGCACGCGGGTGGTTTGCGACTGCTGCAGTTCGGCCGCCAGTTGGGCGATGAGGGTGTCGTCAAGCATGGGTGTTTCTCAGGGGGCTCAGAGGGTCAGGGTTTGTTGAACAGCGGGTGCAGCGAACTGGTTTTGGCGTCGAACACCTCGGGGCCTTCGTCAATTTGCAGCGTCACGCCAATGTGCTGGTGGGCCAATTGGTGCTCAAAATTGGCTCTGGCGCTTGCCAGTAAAGCGTTTCCAGCTATGAAAATGGTGTCTTTTGAGCGGCCCCTGCCCATGCGCAGGTTCAGGTACACAAAGCCGTAATCGCCGCTGCCACCCGCCGCACGGCCGGCCGCGCCGCCGTCGGCCACGGCAAAGTGTGGGGCGGGGTAGGCCAGCACACGCACACCGCCGGGGGGGAACACGGGGCGGCCCGTTTCGTCGCGGGCGGCCAGCATGGTGTCGGCCAGGGTGCGGCACAGCGCAGTCATGTCGGTGCCGCCTTCTGCGGCAGGGCGGTCGAGGTTGGCGGTGTAGAGGATGACGAGGTGGGGCATGTCGGTGCGGCGTCCGTTAGAGGGGCGTCAGAGCCGTGTGGCCACCGAGGTGTAGCCGTCGGCCGCAGAGGCTTTTGCGGTGGGAATGTCGCGCCCCGTGACGGGCGTGACCGGAAACACCGCGTTGATTTGCCCCGTGCCCGATGCGCCGAAGTAGGGCGTGACCACGTCGGCCTGGCCGCCGTATTCGCTCCAGCCCAGGGCGCCCAGCAACATGGCGGTGTCGTGCATGAAGCCTTCGCCGTGGCCCTTGGCGGCGTACTCGGGCAACATGCCGCAAAAGTCTTTCCACTGGCCGGTTTTCCACATGTCCACCACATGGCTGTCCAGCTGTTCCAAAAATGGGCTCCACACCTTGAAGGCGAATTCAGGTGCCAGGCCGTTCTGGGCAAAGCGGTGGCTCAGGCTGCCGCTGGCCAAAAAAGCCACCGTGCCGTCGTAATGCTGCTCAATGGCCTGGCGCATGGCCCAGCCCAGGCGGGCGCTGTCGTCCAGGTAGTGGGCCATGCACATGGCCGAGACGGACACCACCTTGAAGTGCTGGTCTTCGTTCATGTAGCGCAGGGGCACCAGGGTGCCGTACTCGGGGTCGAGCGTGGTGGCGTGGTGGGCCAGGGTTTCAACGCTGTGCGCGGTGCACACCTGGGCCAGCAGCTGGCCCAGTTCGGGGTTGCCGGGGCACTCGAAAGGCATGTTGGCAATGAAGTGGGGCAGCTCGTTGCTGGTGTAGTTGCCCTTGAAGTGCGGCGCGCAGTTGATGTGGTAGTTGGCATTCACCAGCCAGTGGGTGTCGAACACCACCAGGGTGTCCACCCCCAGCTCGCGGCAGCGGCGGCTGATTTCGCGGTGGCCGTCAATGGCGTCTTGCCGCGTGCCCTTGCGCGGGCCGTCCAGCTCGCTGAGGTACATGCTGGGCACGTGGGTGATTTTGGCGGCGAGGGCGAGTGTTCCCATGGCGGTGTCCTGGTGGGGTGGCGGTGGTTTCAAACGCCCCAGTGGGGAATGTGGTGGTTGCCCAATGAAACGGCCACGTTTTTGGGCTCCAGAAACACCTCGTAACTCCAGGTGCCGCCTTCGCGCCCGGTGCCGCTGGCCTTGGTGCCGCCGAAGGGCTGGCGCAGGTCGCGCACGTTTTGGCTGTTGACGAAGCACATGCCGGCCTCAACTGCAGCAGCCACGCGGTGGGCTTTGCCGAGGTTTTCGGTCCACACGTAGCTGCTCAGGCCGTACTGGATGTCGTTGGCTTTCGCAATGGCATCCGCTTCGTCTTTGAACGGGATAAGGCACGCCACGGGGCCGAAGATTTCTTCCTGTGCAATGCGCATGCGGTTGTCCACGTCGGCAAACACGGTGGGCCACACGAAGTTGCCTTTTTGCAGGTTGCCCGCCAGTTCGGGTGCGTAGCTGGGGCGGTCAATGCCACCGCACAGCAGGGTGGCGCCTTCTTTGGGGCCCAGCTCGATGTAGCTGCGCACCTTGGCCAGGTGGCCCTGGCTGATCATGGGGCCGATGATGGTGCTCTCGGCCAGCGGGTCACCCACGGTGATGCGCTTGGCGCGCTCGGCAAACTTGGCGGCGAAGTCGGCGTAAATGCTTTGCTGCACCAGGATGCGGCTACCCGCCGTGCAACGCTCACCGTTGTTGGAAAAGATCATGAAGATGGCCGCGTCCAGCGCACGCTCCAGGTCGGCGTCTTCAAAAATCACGAACGGGCTTTTGCCGCCCAGCTCCATGCTGAACTTTTTCAAGCCTGCAGACTGAACGATGCGGTTGCCGGTGGCGGTGGAGCCTGTGAAGCTGATGGCCCGCACATCGGGGTGAGCGCACAGCGGTTCGCCAGTTTCTTTGCCAAAGCCGTGCACCACGTTCAACACACCGGCCGGTACGCCTGCTTCCAGCGCCAGTTCACCCAGGCGCGCAGCGGTCAGCGGCGACAGTTCGCTCATTTTCAGCACCGCCGTGTTGCCAAAGGCCAAGCAGGGCGCGACCTTCCAGGTGGAGGTCATGAACGGCACGTTCCATGGGCTGATGAGGGCGCACACGCCCACAGGGTGGAACAGCGTGTAGTTCAGGTGCGTGGGCGTGGGGTAGGTGTGGCCGTCCACCCGTGTGCACATTTCGGCAAAGTAGTGGAAGTTGTCTGCCGCGCGGGGCACCAGCTGCTTGCCGGTCTGGCTGATGCTTTGGCCGGTGTCCTTGGTTTCGGTTTGGGCAATCTCGGGCACGTGTTTGGCAATCAGCTCGCCCAGGCTGCGCATGATTTTGGCGCGCTCGGTGGCGGGGCGGCTTGCCCAGGCCGGGAAGGCGTCTTTGGCGGCCTGCACGGCGGCGTTGATGTCCGCTGCCGTGCCGCTGGCCACTTCGGCCAGCACCTCTTGTGTGGCAGGGTTGACGGTTTCAAAGCAGTCGCTGGCGGCGACTTGCTGGCCATTGATGAGGTGGTCGATGCGCATGAGGTGTTCCTGTCTGTGTGCTTTTTCAATAGCTGAAAAGTGTTGATGGGTGAGCGCTAAGGCACTTAAACATTGAAAATTTCGTCGCCCACCAGGGTGTTTGCCAATCGGCCAATGCCGTCGATCTCGGTCACCACCTCGTCGCCCACGTTCACGTTCACCACGCCGTCGGGCGTGCCGGTCAGGATCACGTCGCCGGGCTGCAGCGTCATGAAGCCGCTGAGGTATTCGATCAGCGCCGGGATGTCCGAAATCAGGTCAGCTGTGTTGCCTTGCTGGGTGACCACGCCGTTGACCCGCGTGCGCAGCGCCAGGTCGTGGGGGTTGGGCACGTCAGCTGCGGGCACAAACCAGGGGCCCAGCACGGTGCAGCCGTCGCGGTTTTTCACGCGCAGGTTGGGGCGGTAGTAGTTTTCAAGGTAGTCGCGGATGGCGTAGTCGTTGGCCACGGTGTAGCCCGCCACGTGCGCCATGGCGTTGTCACGGCTCACGTTTTTGGCGGTGCGCCCGATCACCACGGCCAGCTCGCACTCGTAGTGCATGAAGGCCACGCCTGTTGGGCGGCGGGTGGCGGCGCGGTGGCCGATGAGGGCGCTGGCGCTTTTCAAAAAGGCCAGGGGCTCGTCCTGCGTGGTCACGGTCAGCTCTTTGGACAGCTCTTTCACGTGGTCGGCGTAGTTCAGCCCCAGCGCAATGACGGTGCCCACCTGGAACGGGGGCAGCCACACCACGTCGGCTTCAGCCAACACCCGGCCATCGGCCAGTTGCACGCCATTGGGGTGCGGGGTGGCAGTGTGGATGGCGCCCCCAAACGCGACCCGCGCTGTGGGGCCCAAGGTGCCAGCACATGGCCATGCGGCAAGGGCTTCTGCAGGGGTTGTCTCGGTGGTCTCCGCCACCAGCGTGTGTTCGAGCTTGCCCACGCCCTCAATGGCAATGCTCACCCGCTGCCCGGCGCGGGCACGTGGCGCACCGGCGGCCACGCCCACGGCCAGTACATCGCCGGGGTGCAGGGTCATGAACTCGGTCACATCGGCCAGCAACTGCGCCACGGGGCGGATGAGCCCCGCCGTGCTGCTGCGGTGCACCACGGTGCCGTCAATGGCCACCGAAATGGCGAGTGCATCAGGGTTGATGGCTGCCGAGGCTGGCACCACGTCGCCCATCGGGCAAAACCCGTCGCGGCATTTGAAGCGCATGGACGGCCGGTACACAGCCGCGTGCGGCACGCTGATGTCGTTCATCACCACATAGCCCGCCACAAAGCTGAGCGCTTCAGCTGCGTTCAAGCGGCAGGCCGTGCGGCCAATGACCAGGCCCAGCGTGGCACCCATTTCAAGCTCGGGGGCATCGGTGGGCACCACCACGGCGTCCCCGGGTTGGGCCCAGGTGTTGCGGGGTTTGATGTACAGCACCGGGGCTTTGGGCGGCGCCTTGTAGGGCGCGGCATGCACCTGCTCGCCCAACGCGACCAGGGCGTCGCGGTGGTTGAGCAGGGTGCCGTACACCGTGCCGCGTGGGTGAAAAGGGGTTGTGGGGTGCATGCCGGTTTTGGGGTGAAAATCACTAATATGTGTGCAATTTAATCACTCACATGTGAGTGTGTCAATGGGGCTTGTGCCAGGCCAGGCCCGTTACAGTTCGCAGCAGCCCATCCAGTCCCACATGCCATGACCAGCCCACTCAGGCACCGCAATTTGCCGCAGCTCTTACTTCAGTCCCGCGAGGTGCTGATGGCGCGTTTTCGCCCCACGCTCAACGAGCAAGGCGTGACCGAGCAGCAGTGGCGCATCCTGCGCGAGCTGTTGCGCGAAGACGGGCTGGAGCCCCGCCAGCTGTGCGAGCGCTGCCTGATTTCCAGCCCCAGCATCACCGGGGTGCTGGCGCGCATGGAAGAGGCGGGCCTGATTGGGCGCGAGCGGATGGGCCACGACCAGCGCCGCGTCAAAGTGACCCTGACGCCCCAAGCCCAGGCCCTGGGCGAACGCATGAAGCCCATCGTGGAGCAGCAATACGCCGAGCTGGAAGCACTGGTGGGCGTGCAGGCCTTGCAGCAGGTGTACGACGTGCTGGACACCCTGCTGCAGCGGCTGGATGCGGGGGCGGCGCGAGAGCCTTAGGCCCTGCTGCGCAGGCCCTGCGCCTGGGCAACGAAAGCAAGTTCATTGTCTGGCCGGAGTGGGTGGCTATACTTCTAAAAAAATAAAAGTAGTATAAATTTATGCCTCCTCCACCTCTGTTCACCCCCCTGACCAGCGCAGCCGAAACGGCCTACGCCAACGTGGTCACCGGTGCCCGGCAAGCAGATTTGACCCGCTGCGTGGCCGATTTGCCGGGGGGCTTTTCGTCCAAAACCGTCAGCGGGAAAACGTACTGGTACTACCAGCGCAAAAGCCCCGACGACAAAGTGGTGCAGATTTACATCGGCCCTGACAACGCGGCCACGCTTGAGCTGATGGCTGCACACAAACAGCCAGACCGCAACGCAGGCAACGACCACTTGCGCAGACTGTCTCGGGCGGCCATTGAATTGGGTTGCCCGGCCATGGTCACCGCACACGCCAGGATATTGCAGCGCCTCACAGACCATGGGTTTTTCCATGCCGGGGGGGTGTTGATCGGCACCCACGCCTTCCTGGCCTACCAAAACATGTTTGGCGTGACCTGGGCGCACGGCACGCTGACCATGGACCTGGACTTTGCGCACCCAGGTAAAAACATCTCGATTGCCGTGCCAAACAGCTTCACCATGGATGCCCACGAGGCCATCGACTCGCTGCGGCAGGGCTTCATTCCCAACAATGCCCGAACGACCTTCATCAAGGCGGATGAGCCCGATTTGCAGCTGGATTTCGTGACCACCCAAGGTCGCAGTGGCGATGAGCCCGTGTTGATCAAGCCGCTCAACATCATGATGCAGCCGTTGCGCTTTATGGAGTTTTCCATGGAAGACATCATGAAAGGTGTGCTGCTGACCCAGCAAGGCCCCATGGTGGTGAACCTGCCCAGGCCCGAGCGCTATGCACTGCACAAACTGATCATCTGTGGCGAACGGTCGGGCGATGCGCGTTTGAAAGCCCGCAAAGATTTGGACCAGGTCGCGTGCCTGCTGGCCATGCTGAAAGAGCGGGCACCTGAGGATTTGGCCGATGCTTACCGGGACCTTTGCGAACGCGGACCGGGTTGGCGCACGCGGTTCAGCGCGGGGTTGTCTGCGTTGGAGAAAAGGCATTCTGGCTTCGAAAACTTTTTCGATGAAGCGCCGTGATGCCCGCCTCTCTGTTCCGCCGCCACGCCATGCGCCAGGCAAGCCGGGCGCGCAAGTCGCTTTCAATCTGAACGAAAATAGAGGGTTGTCGGCAGCGCGTTCAACGCAGCCTGCCGCCCCAGTTCAAAAAACAACGGATTCACCATGACCACACCAGCGCCGAACGCCAACCGTGCCACCGTAGCCGACATCCGCAAGACCTTCCTCGACTTCTTTGCCTCCAAGGGCCACACCGTGGTGGCGTCCAGCCCGTTGGTGCCCGGCAACGACCCCACGCTGATGTTTACCAACAGCGGCATGGTGCAGTTCAAAGACGTGTTTCTGGGCACCGACAAGCGCAACTACGTGCGCGCCACGTCCGTTCAGGCCTGCCTGCGTGCGGGTGGCAAGCACAACGACCTGGAAAACGTGGGCTACACCGCCCGCCACCACACCTTCTTTGAAATGCTGGGCAAC
>JBASFL010000025.1:0-62515 GCA_049653005.1 Burkholderiaceae bacterium
GGCCTGCACACCCGCGTCGGGCACCACGCGGGTCAGAAAACCGCGTTGCAGCAGGGTGCTGGCGGGCAGCACAGCGGCCTCTAGCAGCATTTCGCGGGCCGTGACCTCGCCCACAGCGGCCAGCACCAACTGGGCTTCGCGCGGGGCCATGGGAAAGCCCAGCTTGGCTATTGGGGCACCGAAGCGCGCGCCGCTGCCAGCCACCCGGATGTCGCAGCAACTGGCCATTTCAATGCCCGCGCCCATGCAGTTGCCTTCGATGGCGGCCACCAACGGCACGTCGCAGGCGCGCAGGGCGGCCAACGCGCCCCACACGTCGTTTTCATGGAAGTCGCGCAGGCTGGCCTCTTCGAAGCGAAAACCAGGGTATTCGGCAATGTCGCCCCCGGCGCAAAAGTGCCCGCCTTCGCCCTGCAACACCACACAACGCAGGTCGGGCACCTGCCGCCACCCGCTGGCCACGGCCTTCAGGTCGCGCCACATGGCGCGGGACATGGCGTTGAATTTGCCGGGGTGCGACAGCGTGACCCACGCCACGCCGTCTCGCACCTCGCACTGCACAGAGCCAGCCACCGCGCTCAGTCCAGCTTGGCGCCGCTGGCCTTGACCACGCTGGCCCATTTGGCCAGTTCGGCTTTGATGAAACCATCAAATTGCGCACCGGTCAGGTTGGGAAACTCGGCCCCCTGGTTGGCCCACACGGCTTTGGCATCGTCGGCCTGGCACGCCCGGCGGATTTCTTCAATGGCCCGGGCCTGCGCCTCGGCCGGTGTGCCTTTGGGGGCCCACACGCCGTACCAGGTGCTGACGGTGTAGTCGGGCAAACCCAGCTCGGCCGAACACGGCACGTCAGGAAAAGCCGGGCTGCGCTGGGCACCCGACACCATCAGCGCCTTGATGCGCCCGCCCTTGATGTGCGCGGCCGATGAACCCAGCCCGTCGAACATCATGTCCACGTTGCCCGCAATCAAGTCCTGCAAGGCAGGGCCCGCGCCCCGGTAGGGAATGTGGGTGATGAAGGTTTTGGTTTGCAGCTTGAACAGCTCACCCGCCAAATGGTGCGACGTGCCCCCGCCAGCCGAGCCGTAGTTCAATTTGCCGGGGTTGCTGCGCACCTGGGCGAGGAAGGCTTTGAAATCGGCCGCCGCCACTTTTTTGGGGTTGACCACCAGCACCTGCGGCACGCTGGCCACTTTGATCAGCGGCACCAGGTCGCGCAACAGGTCGTAGTCCAGCTTGGGGTACATGGCGGGGGCAATGGTGTGGTGCACGGCGCCCATGAAATAGGTGTAGCCATCGGGCGCGGCCTTGGCTGCAATGCCCGCACCCAGCGTGCCCCCTGCCCCGCCCCGGTTGTCAATGATGAGTTGTTTGCCCGTGAGTTTGGAGAACTGGGCCGACAGGGGGCGGGCAAACGCATCGGTGCCGCCCCCAGCGGGAAACGGCACGATCAGGGTGACAGGCTTGCTCGGCCACGCCGATTGGGCCCAGCCCCACACGGGCAAGGTCGCCGCCGCGCCGGCCAGGGCCGAACGCAACACGGTGCGCCGGGTGGCGGCCTGCGGGGCACGGGAAAAGGGGAAATTCGGGTTCATGGTTGTCTCCAGTTGTTGTCAGTCAAGCACTCAAAAACACGCGCAAAACAGGCGGTGTCAGCCCATCAGGCCTTTCACCGCACGCGACGCAGGCACACGGCCCTGCGCCAGTTGGGTTCGGTTGTCGTCCAGTTTGTCCAAATCGTAGAGGTAATTCACCATCAACCCAAACGACTGCTTCATGCCCCGGGGCGAGGGGTCGGCGGCCCAGTTGATGCGCTCCACCCGCGCGCCATTGCCCAGGTGAAAGCGTGCCACGGGGTCGAGGGGTTCGCCCTGGTTCATCTCTTTCACCAGGTAACGCGCGGCCAGCGCCAGGCACCAGGGTTTCACAGCGGCCAGGGACGCGTCAGACGATTTGCCTTCCAAAGCGGCCAAGGCCGCAGGCACGGCGGCCTCTGGCGTGGTGGGCGTGCCCAAGGCATGGGCCAGCGCCGTTTGCTGCGCGGCGGGCAGCACGCCCCAAGCCGCAGCAGCTTCCCGGGTGAGCCAGGGGCGCAGGCCGGGAATGGGCGACAGGGTGGCAAACGTCTTCAGGCGGGGAAACTCTTGCTTCAAGGTTTCCACCACACGCTTGATCAGCGAATCGCCAAAGCTCACCCCCCGCAACCCCGTCTGGGTGTTGCTGATGGAGTAAAAAATGGCGGTGGTGGCACGGCCCAGGTCTTCTGCCGCAGCGGATTCGTCCAGCAAAGGGGTGATGCTGTCGGCCAGGTGGTCGATCAGCGCCACCTCCACAAAAATCAGCGGCTCGTCGGGCAAGCGGGGGTGAAAGAAGGCGTAGCACCGGCGGTCGCTGTCCAGCCGGTTTTTCAGGTCGGCCCAGCTGCGGATGTCGTGCACCGCTTCGTAGCGGATGAGCTTTTCCAGCAGCGACGCGGGCGAGTCCCAGTTGATGGGCCGCAGGTCCAGAAAACCCACGTCAAACCAGGTGGAAAACATGTATTCCATTTCCACGTCCAGCGCGCGCAACCGCTTGTCGCCTTTCAGATGCGGCAGCATTTCTGCGCGCAAGGCCACCAGAAACGGCACACCCCGTGGCGCAGCGCTGAAACGCTGCAACAGGCGCCGCCGGGGCGACACGGTGGCGCGGCGAAACAGCACCTCGGCCGCGGCCTCGTCAGGGGTGCCCACCGCCGCCGCGTATTGGGCCTGGGCGCGTTTCACCACCTCGGGGTCGGACACAAACATTTCGCTCATCAGCAACCAGGCGTCGTGGCGCTGCGCGGGCGAGGCTTTGGCATACCAACCGGCCAAGGCCAGGGCGCGGCGGCCGCCCTCCACCTCGCTCACCTGCGGGTTGATCACGGCCCGCAACTCGGCCAGCGTGCGGCGCAGCATGCGGGGCGACAACGCCTCATCGGCCTGTTTGAGCTGGGCCGCCAAGCGGTCGCGGATGCCGCGGCGCTTTGGGGGCACAGAGGCATCAACAACAGGAGCTGAAACCCCAATACCATCAAGCGCTGGAGGCCTTTTTGGCTCTGAATCTCGCTTCAAAATCGACACGCTGCGTGACAGCCAGCTTGAGGTCTTCATGGGTTGAGCCTTGTGGTTTGATGGCGGGCCAACTCACGCAACGCGGCGCGTTGGCGGGTGATGTGGGTGCGCATGGCGGCCTCGGCACCCTGGGCATCGCGCGCCTTCAAGGCGGCAAAGACCGCCAGGTGCTCGGACAAACTCTGGTCCAACCGGCCCGGGGCGTGCAACTGCTGCAGGCGCGAGAGCTTGACGATCTTGCGCAAATCCCCGATCACCTGGGCCAACCAGCGGTTGTCTGCCAGGGTGATGATGGCTTCGTGGATGGCGAAGTTGGCCGCGTAATAGTCGTTGATGCGGCGGGCCAGGGCGTGGTCCACCAGCCGCTGGTGCAGCACCTCCAGCGCGGCCAGGTCGGCATCTGACGCACGCAAGGCCGCCTGGTGGGCGCACTGCCCTTCCAGCAAGGCGATCACGGGGAAGATGTCGTCCAGGTCTTGCTCGGTCACCTGGTTCACAAAACAGCCGCGCCGGGGCTCGTGGCGCACCAAGCCTTCGGCGGTCAGCACTTTCAAGGCCTCGCGCAAAGGCGTGCGCGAGATGCCCAGCCCTTCGGCCAACGCGATTTCATCCAGAAACACCCCGGGGGCCAACTCGCCCGCAAAAATGCGCTCCCGCAGCGTGTGGGCCACGTCGTCGTGCAGGGGCTTGGGCATGAGGCGCATGGCGGTGTGGGCGGTGGTGTTTTTCGTAATGACTTGTAATTACAGGAAATTATGAACCACCCCGTGCCACCTCACACGGGTGAAAACCCTTGATCGCGGGGGCAATCAGGAGGGAAGTGAAAACGCGCGAGCGGAACGGTCGGGCGTCAGCGCTGGCGGCCTGCCCAGGCCCACAGGGCCGCGCCCCCCACGATCATGGGCACACACAGCCACTGACCCATGCTCATGCCCAGGGCCAGCAGGCCCAGGTGGGCATCGGGCTCGCGGAAATACTCGGCCACAAAGCGGAACACGCCGTAGCCCAGCACAAACACGGCCGCCACCTGCCCGGGCTTGCGCTCCCGGCGGGCGTAGAACCACAACAGCACAAACAACAGCAGGCCTTCCAGCAGGAACTGGTACACCTGCGAGGGATGGCGGGGCAGCTCACCCGCGCCGCGAAACACCATGCCCCAGGGCAAAGCCGGGTCGGCCAAACGGCCCCACAACTCGCCGTTGATGAAGTTGCCCACCCGCCCTGCGGCCAGGCCCGTGGGCACGCAGGGGGCCACAAAGTCCATCACCTGCAAAAACGGGCGCTGGCGCGAGCGGGCAAACCACACCATGGCCACCACCACACCCAACAAGCCGCCGTGAAAGCTCATGCCGCCTTGCCACACCGCGAAAATTTCCAGCGGGTGGCTCAGGTAATAAGCGGGCTTGTAAAACAGGCAGTAGCCGATGCGGCCACCCAGCACCACGCCCATCACACCCAAGAACAGAATGTCTTCCACGTCCCGCCGCTGCCACACACCGGCCCGGGCCAACGCGGCAAACGGGGGGTGCTGCAAGCGGCGCAGCCCCAGCCACAAAAACAGGCCAAAAGCGGCCAGGTAAGTCAGGCCGTACCAGTGAACGGCCACGGGGCCCAGTTGCAGGGCGACGGGGTCAATTTGGGGGTGCATCAACATGCGCGGCATTGTGCCAGCGCAGGCGCCCTGCCCTTGCCTGCCCCACCCCGGGGCGGACCAGGGGCATGGGTCAGGGCTTGCTGGGCGGCGGCAGGGTGTGCAAAAAAGCCTCGTCCCGCTTGGTCAGCAGGCCTTGGGTGCGGGCGTGCACCAGCAGCTCAGGCCGCAGCGCCGCGGTGGCTTGCAGGCTTTGTTCGCGCCGGTGGCGGGCAATGCGCTCGTGGTTGCCCGACAGCAGCACCTCGGGCACGCGCTGTTCGCCCTGGGGGCTGGTCCACACCTCGGGGCGCGTGTAGTGCGCGCAATCCAGCAGGCCGTCCAAGGCGGGGTTGAAGCTGTCTTGCTGGTGGCTGCCCTCGTCGTTCAGCACACCGGGCTGCAGGCGGGCCACGGCGTCCAGCAAAGCCATGGCGGCAACTTCGCCGCCCGAGAGCACAAAGTCCCCCAGGCTGATTTGGTGGGTCACATGGGTGTCGATGAAGCGCTGGTCAATGCCCTCGTAGCGGCCACACACCAGCACCGCGCCCTGGCTGTCTGACCAGCCCTGCACAGCGGCATGGTCGAGCGTGCGGCCCGTGGGCGAAAACAACACCACCGGCGCGGTCTGGCCTTCGGGCTCGGCGCGGGCGGCCTGCACCGCCGCCAGGCAACGCGCCAAGGGCTCGGCCATCATCACCATGCCGGGGCCGCCGCCAAAGGGCCGGTCGTCCACCCGGCGGTAGTTGCCGTCGGCAAAGTCGCGCAGCTGCCACAGCACCACGTGTACCTGCCCGCTGTCAAACGCCCGGCGGTTGATGCCGTGCACCAGCAGCGGCTGCAACAACTCGGGGAACAGGGTGATCACATCAAAGCGCATGGGCCGAATTCACTGTAGCAAACTGTTCAATACCATCAAGCGCCAGAGGCACTTTTTATCAATAATCGGGTTGCCAATCGACGGTGATCAGTCCCGCCGCTTTGTCCACGTTGTCCACGTAGGCGGACACGAAGGGAATCATGCGCTCGGCAGGTTTGTCGTCGGCCTGGTATTCCAGCACCAGCACCGAATGGGGGCCGGTGGCCATCAGGTCGCGCACGGTGCCCAGGGCCACGCCTTCGCGGTTGACCACGGACAGGCCCAACAGGTCCACCCAATAAAACTCGTCGGGGTCGTTGCTGGCCGGGAAATGGCTGCGCGACACAAAAATGCGCGCACCCTTCAGCGCCTCGGCCTGGGTGCGGTCGGCCACACCGGGGCACAGGGCCACCAGCGTGTCGGCGTGGGGCTTGATGTCGGTCACATCCAGGCTCACCGTGCCGGTGAAGGCTTTGAACGCGCGGTCGTAGGGCGGCGTGGGGGTTTGCAAAAACCACTGTTTGGCGGCCAGCAGCGCTTTGGCGTCGCTGCTGTGCGGGTGCACCTTCATCCACCCCTTGACACCCCAGGCATCGAGGATGCGGCCCATTTCAACGGCATCGGCGGGCAACTCGGACGGAACAAAACCTGCGGACGGGCCAGTGGTCATGGCAAACACTCACAAAAGGCAAAAAACATGAAAAAAAGCGATGAACCCGGTGCGGCACGCCGCTGGGGTCATCGCTTTGGGCTGTGTGGCTTTTCGCGGTGTGGGCTGGCCCGCAAGGCCAAGCCGACGCAGTGAAAAGCCTGCCGTGCCGAAATCAGGCAGCGGCCACAGGTGTGGTGGGCTTGGATTTCAGCAAACGGTCCACGGTGGGGGAGGTTTGTGCGCCCACGCCAACCCAGTAGGTCAGGCGGTCTGCGGCCACGCGCAACATTTCCTCACCGCCTTTGGCGATGGGGTTGTAGAAGCCGATGCGCTCGATGAAACGGCCATCACGGCGGTCGCGCTTGTCGGCCACCACGATGTTGTAAAAAGGACGGGCTTTTGCGCCGCCGCGGGAGAGTCGAATGACGACCATGGTGAATCCTTGCGTTTAAGGGCAACCCTACAATGGGCCCCAATGTGTGTTTCGCCCGCGTTTGAGACACCGACTGACCACCCGGTCAGCGAAACGCAGCAAAGCCGACGATTATAGCCAGCACCCGCTGGGCCTCAACCCATTCTCCATGCCAGACACCCTTATCCGCCCCAGCACCGACGCTGACCTTGCCGCCATCACCCGCATTTACGCCCACCACGTGCTCAATGGCACGGGCACTTTCGAGACCAGCCCCCCCAACGAAGACGACATGCGCGCCCGCCGTGCCGATGTGTTGGGCAAAAACCTGCCCTGGCTCGTGCTGGAGCAACACGGTGTGGTGCGCGGCTTTGCCTATGGCAATTGGTTCAAGCCCCGCCCGGCGTACCGTTTTTCTGTAGAAGACTCCATTTACATGGCCAACGACGCCGGGGGCAAAGGCCTGGGCAAGTTGTTGATGGCCGAGCTGTTGGCTCAACTGGAACGCCGGGGCATCCGCAAGGTGATGGCCGTGATCGGTGACTCGGCCAACACCGGCTCCATTGGGGTGCACCGCAGCGCGGGCTTTGAGCACGTGGGCGTGGTGGAGGCCTGCGGCTGGAAGTTTGGCCGGTGGCTCGACATCGTGATGATGCAGAAAAACCTGGGCGCAGGCAGCAGCACTCCGCCCGAGGGCACGCAATGAGCCGAGCCAAAAACAAAACACTGGCCGCGCTGCTGGCGTTGGCCGGGGGCTCGCTGGGCTTGCACCGCTTTTACCTGAAAGGCTGGGGCGACTGGGTGGGCTGGCTGTTCCCCATCCCCACCGTGCTGGGCTGGTGGGGGGTACAGCGCGTTCGCGAGTTGGGCCAGGACGACCAGCTGGCCTGGGTGCTGGTGCCGCTGCTGGGCTTCACGCTGGCCGTCAGTTGCCTGATGGCCGTGGTGTACGCCCTGACCCCGGCCGACAAATGGAACGCCGCACACAACCCCGGCCTGCCCACCGATGCCCGCCCGGGCACCAGCCGTGCGTTGACCATTGTGGTGTTGATCGCCGCCATGCTGGGGGGCACCACGGCCTTCATGGCCAGCCTGGCTTTCAGCTTCCAGCGGTATTTTGAATACCAGATTGACGAAGCCAAAAAAATCAGCCAGCCCGGCGGCTGACCACCCCGGTCACGCCAGCCAGAGCATGAAGCCGCTGAGCGTGACCAGCGCCAGCCCGGTGGACACACCGATGCTGGCCGTCACCAGGTCGTGCGCCACGTTGTAGCGCTGCGAAAACAAAAACACGTTGGCCCCGATGGGCAGCGCAGCCGCCACCACCATCACGGTCAGCGGCAGGCCGCGTATGCCAAACACCCAGGCACTGGCCCCCACCAGCACGGGCAGCACCAGGTTTTTGCTGATGCTCACCCCCAGCGCACCACGCCAGTGCTCGCCCACCGGCGTGCGGGCCATGGTAACGCCCACCAACACCAGCGCAATGGGCCCAAACGCACTGCCCAGCAGTTGCAGGGGTTTGTCGACCACCGCTGGCAAAACCCAGCCGGTTTGCGCAAACAGCAGGCCACACACAATGGGCAGCGGAATGGGGTGAATCAACGCCCCCTTGGCCACCCGGGCGCTGCTGGCCGCCAACGCCTGCCAGCGGGCCCAGCCGCTCAGGGCCACGGGGGCACGCCCCTCGGCCACGGCTTGCCGGGCCACGGCCACTTCCAGCACCACGGTGGCCACGGTCAGCAGCACCAGCGCGTGCACCGACACCAGGGTCAGCAACGTGACCACGCCCGCTTTGCCGTAGGCCAACTCCACCAGGGTGATGCCGATCATCACCATGTTGGAAAACACCCCCGCCAAGGCCGTGACCACGCCGCGCGGGTGCAGCCCCAGCCAAGCCACCAGGCCCCCCAGCAGCGCCAGCGCGGCCAGAAAGTAGGCGGCAATGGGGCGCAAATCGAGCTGTTCCACATGCACATTGCTCATGGTGCGGAACAGCAACGCCGGAATGAGCAGCAAAAACGTGAGGTTGGACAGGTCTTTCACCGCCTCGGCGCGTATCCACCCCACACGGCCGGCCAAAAAACCCGCCGCAATCAGCAAAAACACCGGCGTGAGAGACGCCAGCACCGGTTGTGCAGCCGCCAGGTTCATGCGATCACCGCCGCTTCAGTGCGCATGGCGCATACCGCAGTACTTGCCGATGGCCAAGCCTTTGCAGGCGGTTTGCAGCTCGGCCATGCACACCTGTTCGCCTTTTTTGGCCTCCAGGCATTTGGCAGCAGCTTCGTGGGCCACCGCCATGGCGCGGTGACGGGCAGCGTCTTCAGCGGCCTCTTTGTCGCCGTGGCTCTGGGCCCAGGCGGCAGCGGCCACCCACAACAGGGGAACGGTCAACAGGTGTTTCATGGTGAACAAACGCAAAAAAATCAGGGGGCCGACGCGGACGCGCCGTCGGGTGGGTCCACACACACATTGCAAGTGCCGTGGATGGACAAATCCACCCGCTGCCCCTGGTGGCCCAGGTTGGCCAGGGTTTTCAGCAGCTCGTCGGCCACGGCCTGGGTGGGGGGGCTGGCCTCGGTCAGGCGGAACTGGCGGTGGCAAGCGTCGCACTCGAAACGGGGCACCACCCCGCCATCAGCCCCGCCAGCCTGCGGGGCCAGGGTGTAGCGCCAGGTGCGCGCGGCTTCATCGGTGTGGCGCTGCAGCAAGCCTGCGCTGGCAAAGCGGTCCAGCAGGCGGTAGAGAGTGACGCGGTTCACGTCCACCCCTTGCCCCAGCAAAGCGGCTTCCACCTCGGCGTGGGTGGCCGACCAGCCGCCGTCGCCCGCAAACAACTGCAACACCGCCCGGGCCGCCTTGGTGCGCCGCAAACCCGCCTGGGCCAGCCACGCGTCCCACCCGGCCTCGGCAGACGGGGACAACTGAGCGGCCGGGGCAGGCAGATCGGGGGTGGCGGTCATGGGTGGTGGGTGTGAACAGGCGGCATCAAAAACGCAACTCAGTTGCGATATGATTGAAAAACGGACGGCAACGCAACTCAGTTGCATCAGCCGTGCGCACCGCATCTTAGCGCCAGCCCCATGTCACACAGCCACGCACACCCCCATCTCCCCTCTCACACCCAGGGCACCCACCCGCCCGCCACCTGGCTGCAACGCGGGGCTTGGCAGCGTGTGGCGTGTGCGGTGGCCGTGTCGGGCGTGCTGTGGCTGGCTTTGTGGGCGGCGTTGTCGGTGGTGGCGTGATGGGCGTTGCCGAACCAGCGCCGATTGGCCTGCACAACCTGACGCTGGGCTACGAACGCCACCCGGCCGTGCACCACGTGTCCACCACGCTGCCCGCCGGTTCGCTGGTGGCGGTGGTGGGGCCCAACGGGGCGGGCAAATCCACCCTCATCAAAGCGCTGGCCGGGCTGGTGCGGCCCATGCAGGGGCACGTCAGTGGGCTGAGCGGCCAACGGGTGGCCTACCTGCCGCAGCAGGCCGACATGGACCGCGGTTTTCCCATCACCGTGGCCGACATGGTGGCCATGGGCCTGTGGCACGAGGTGGGCGCCCTGGGCGGCCTGAACCGCGCCCAACGCCAGCGCTGCCACCAGGCGCTGGCCCAGGTGGGCCTGGGCGACTTTGGCCACCGCACGCTGGACACCCTGTCGGGCGGCCAGTTTCAACGTGCGCTGTTCGCCCGCCTGGTGCTGCAAGACGCCCCCGTGGTGTTGCTGGACGAACCGTTTGCCGGGGTGGACACCCGCACCTGCGACGACCTGCTGGCCCTGATGCACGGCTGGCATGCCCAAGGCCGCACGGTGCTGGCCGTGCTGCACGACCTGGAGCAGGTGCGCCAGCATTTCCCCCACACCCTGCTGCTGGCCCGCGAGCTGGTGGCCGCAGGCCCCACGGCACAGGTGCTGACCCCCGCCCACCTGCACCGCGCCCGCCACCTGAACGAAGCCTTCGACGACCACGCCCCGCCCTGCGACGTGGCGGACACCGCAGCCATTGCCCCTGCCACCCCCCATTCAACGGAACCCACCCATGCCCACCGCGCTTGAGGCCACCCACGCACTGGTATGGGCACTGTTCATACAGCCGTTTGCCGAATTTGGCTTCATGCAGCGGGCGCTGGCCGGGTGCCTGGCGCTGGGCTTGAGCGCAGCGCCCATGGGCGTGTTTCTGATGCTGCGCCGCATGAGCCTGACGGGCGATGCCATGGCCCACGGCATCTTGCCCGGCGCGGCGCTGGGCTATGTGTTTGCCGGGCTGTCGCTGGGGGCCATGACGGTGGGCGGCATTCTGGCGGGGCTGCTGGTGGCCGTGGCGTCGGGGCTGGTGGCGCGGCACTCGGTGCTGCGGGAAGACGCCAGCCTGGCCTCGTTTTATTTGCTGTCGCTGTCGGCTGGTGTGCTGCTGGTGTCGCTGAAAGGCAGCAGCGTGGATTTGCTGCACGTGTTGTTTGGCACCGTGCTGGCGCTGAACAACGAAGCCGTGCTGTTGCTGGGCGGCACCGCCACCCTCACCCTGCTGGGGCTGGCCGTGTTGTACCGCCCGCTGGTGCTGGAGTGCCTGGACCCGGGTTTTTTGCGCTCGGTCAGCGGCTGGAGCCCGGTGGCGCACTACGGTTTTCTGGTGCTGCTGGTGCTGAACCTGGTGGCCGGGTTTCACGCCCTGGGCACGCTGATGGCCGTGGGCCTGATGGTGCTGCCCGCCGCCGCCGCGCGCTTTTGGGTACGTGAAATCACCCGGCTGCTGCTGGCCGCCACGGCCATTGGGGTGGTGGGGGGCGTGGCGGGGCTGCTGGTGAGTTACCACGCCGATTTGCCCACGGGCCCCGTCATCGTCATGTGTTTGGGGGTGCTGATGCTGGCATCGCTGGCCGCCGGGCCACACGGCCTGGTGCGCAGCCGCTGGCAGCCTGCCGCCCACCGCCGGGGCTGAGTTTTTTGTTTCACACCACAGGAGTTGCCATGTATGCACACACCCGCCGTTGGCGCCGTGCGTTTGTTTTTGCCAGCGTCAGCGCCGCGCTGGTGCTGGGGCTGCAGCCCAGCAGCCACGCGGCCCCCCCTTTGCAGGCGGTGGCCAGCTTCAGCATCCTGGGCGACCTGGTGCGCCAGGTGGGCGGCGACCGTGTGCAAGTGACCGTGCTGGTGGGCCCCGGGGCCGATGCCCACGTGTACCAGCCCACCCCCGCCCAGGCCAAAACCGTGGCGCAGGCCCAGGTGTTGTTTTCCAACGGTCTGGGGTTTGAAGGCTGGATGGCCCGGCTGCTGACATCGGCCGGCTACAAGGGCCAGCATGTGGTGGTGAGCCAAGGCACGCCACCACTGGCGTTGAACACACCGGGCCAAGCGGCACACAGCCACCAACACGGCCACGGCAAAGCCGACCCCCACGCCTGGCAAAACGTGGCCCACGCCGTGGTGTACGTGAAAAACATAGCCCAAGGGCTGTGCAGCGCTGATGCAGCGGGCTGTGACAGCTACCAAAAAAACGCCGCCACCTACACCACCCAGCTGCAAGCGCTGGACACCGAGGTGCGCGCCGCCTGGGGCGCTTTGCCCGCCGCGCAGCGCAAGGTCATCACCAGCCACGACGCGTTTGGCCACTACGCCAGCGCTTACGGTGTCACCTTCCTGTCGCCCCAGGGCGTGAGCACCGAAAGCGAGGCATCGGCCCAGGGCGTGGCCCGGCTGGTGCGCCAGATCCGGCGGGAAAACGTGAAAGCGCTGTTTGTGGAAACGGTGACCAACCCACGGTTGATCGAACAGATTGGCCGCGAAACCGGCGTGAAGCCCGCCGGGGCGCTGTACTCAGACTCGCTGTCGCCCACCGGCGGCCCGGCCGACACCTACGTGAAGATGGTGCGCTTCAACACCCAGGCCCTGACCACAGCCGTTCAAGCGGGTGGGCCACAAAAATAACAAACAAAATGACACCCAGCGCTTGATGGTATTCAACAGTTTGCTATTTTTAAATCAATCCTTCAGCAACCGCTTGAAGGTCTTCACGAACTTCTCCACCTTTGGGCCCACCACAAACGCGCAGTAGCCCTGGTGCGGGTGCTGCTCGAAATAGTCTTGGTGGTAAGCCTCGGCGGCGCTGTAGTGCAGCAGGGGCAGCACCTCGGTCACCAACGGGGCGCCCAAGTCGCCGCTGGCGTTCAGCGCCACGGTGGCGGCCAGGGCCTCGGCCTGTTGCTCGGGCGTGGTGAAGTACACGCCGCTGCGGTACTGCGTGCCCACGTCGTTGCCCTGGCGGTTCAAGGTGGTGGGGTTGTGGGTGGCAAAAAACACCTCCAGCAGTTCGGCGGTGCTGACCTGCGCGGGGTCGTACACCAGCTTCACCACCTCGTTGTAGCCCGTGGCACCGCTGCACACCTGCTCGTAGCTGGGGCGGGGAAAGTGGGCTGCGTCGCCGTTGGCATAGCCCGACTCAACGTCCAGCACGCCCTTCACGCGCACAAACACGGCCTCGGTGCACCAGAAGCAACCGCCTCCCAGCGCGAGGGTTTGGGGGGCAACGGGTGTGGCGTCGGTCATGGCAGGTCCTTTGGGGGTGAATTCAAGCGATGGCGGGGTTATCCCACAGCCGCCACGTGGGCACGCACGGTGTCCAAAAAAGCCGTCAGCGCCGTGTGGGTGCGCCGGTCTTTGGGGTCTTTCCACAGGCAGCGGGTTTCGTAGGGTGGCGTGGCTTGGGCCAGCGGCGCAAACACGGCACCGGCCAGGCCCGAGCGTTGCAGCGCCTCGGGCACCAGGGCCACGCCCATGCCCTGCGACACCAGGCTGACCACGCTGAGCCAGTGGCGCAGCTCGTGCCGCACCTGCGGGGCCCAGCCCGCCTGGGCGCACAGCGCCAGGATGCGGTCGTGGTAATCGGGCGACACCTCGCGCGACACCAGGGCCAGCGGCTCACCTTGCAGGGCGGCCAGGTCCAGCGGGGCACCGGCCCTGCCCTGCCCTGCCAGCGCGTGGGTGTGGGGCACACACGCCACCAGGGGCTGGCTGGCCACCAAAATGTGCTGCAACCCCGGCGGCACCTGGGCGGAGTGGACAAAACCCACGTCCAGCCGGTCGCGGGCCAGCTCGGCCAGTTGTTCGGCCGAGCTGAGTTCGTGCAGTTCCAGGCGCAGGCGGGGGTGGCTGGCCTGAAAGGGTTGCAGCATTTGCGGCAACCCCCGGTACAGCATGGCCCCCACAAACCCGATGCGCAGGCTGCCCGCCTGGCCTTGGTCCACGTCACGCGCCAGTTGGGCCGCGCCGCTGGCACGGGCCAGCAGGTCACGCGCCTCGGGCACCAGGGCCTGGCCCGCCGCCGTGAGCTGCACCGATTTGCTGTTGCGCAAAAACAGCAGCGCGCCCACCGAGGCCTCCAGCTGCTGAATGGCCACACTCAGCGGCGGCTGCGACATGGCCAGGCGTTGCGCCGCGCGGCCAAAGTGCAGCTCTTCGGCCAAGGTCAAAAAACACCGCAGGTGGCGCAGTTCCATGAATACGTTTTTCAGATGGTTGAATATGTACACGATATTAGACAAACATCGTTGAAACCCCAACAATCGCCCGCAGTGTTTCACCCAACCCCACCGAAATCAGGAGACCCCGACATGAAACCCAGCTTCCAGTGGAGCGACCCTTTTCTGTTTGCCGACCAACTGAGCGACGACGAGCGCGCCGTACAAGAAGCCGCCCGCCAGTATTGCCAGGACAAGCTGCAAACCCGCGTGCTGCACGCCGCCCGCCACGAGCACTTTGACCGGGACATCATGAGCGAAATGGGCGCCCTGGGCCTGCTGGGCTGCACCATTGAAGGCTACGGTTGCTCGGGCCTGAATTACGTCAGCTACGGCCTGGTGGCCCGCGAGGTGGAGCGGGTGGACAGCGGCTACCGCAGCGCCATGAGCGTGCAAAGCAGCCTAGTCATGCACCCCATTCACGCCTACGGCAGCGAAGCTCAGCGCGAAAAGTACCTGCCCAAACTGGCCACGGGCGAGTGGGTGGGCTGCTTCGGCCTGACCGAACCCAACCACGGCTCTGACCCCGCCAGCATGCTCAGCCGCGCCCGCCCGGTGGACGGTGGCTACATCCTGAAGGGCCAGAAAATGTGGATCACCAACTCCCCAATAGCCGACGTGTTTGTGGTGTGGGCCAAGTTGACCGACCCGGACGGCAAAACCGGCGGGCAGGAATGCATCCACGGCTTCATTCTGGAAAAAGGCATGAAGGGCCTGAGCGCCCCCAAGATCGAAGGCAAGATGAGCCTGCGCGCCAGCATCACCGGCGAAATCGTGATGGACGACGTGTTTGTGCCCGAAAGCCAACTGCTGCCCAACGTGAACGGCCTCAAAGGCCCCTTCGGCTGCCTGAACAAGGCCCGCTTTGGCATTGCCTGGGGCGCTTTGGGGGCCGCAGAAGACTGCTGGCACCGTGCCCGCCAATACACCATGGACCGCGTGCAGTTCGGCCGCCCCCTGGCGCAAAACCAGCTGATTCAGAAAAAGCTGGCCGACATGCAAACCGAAATCACCCTCGGCCTGCAAGGCTGCCTGCGCGTGGGGCGCCTGATGGACGAAGGCCAGTCGGTGCCTGAAATGATCAGCCTGATCAAGCGCAACAGCTGCGGCAAGGCGCTGGACGTGGCCCGCCTGGCGCGCGACATGCACGGTGGCAACGGCATTCACGACGAATACCACGTCATCCGCCACATGATCAACCTGGAAACGGTGAACACCTACGAGGGCACACACGACGTGCACGCCCTCATACTGGGCCGGGCACAAACGGGGTTGCAGGCGTTTTTCTGAGCCAGCCGCCGGGCACAAAAGCCCAGTGCTGTGGGGTTCAGCGCTTTTGTGCCTGGTAAGCCTGAATGGCTTTGTCCAGCTCGCGGTACACCTCGCACGTGGTGTTGCCACACACGTTGGCCAGTTGAGCCAGGTGTTTTTGGGCCTCTTCGGGCTGGTTGACCATCAGGTAGGCTTTCCCGATGTATTCGTGCGCCCCTGCATGCCGGGGGTTGAGTTCCAAGGCCCGCTTGTAATGCTCAAACGCTTTGGGCATGTCGGGCGGGTCGCTTTTGCGGGCGGTGTAGCCCAGCAGGTTTTGCACATCGGCGTTTTTGGGTTCGTCGCGCGCCGCAGCGCTGAGTTCCCGCATGGCGGTGCGCCAGTCTTTGGCCTCAATGGCCTGGCGGGCCGTCACCAGACGCTCGCCCGCAGAAGGCTCGGATGGGGTGTCTGCCGCCATCACAGGTGCGCAGCACAACAAGGCCACGGCCACAACCAAACGACGAAAACGGTGTGTTTTGTGCACAAAAAGCCCTTCGTTATCAAACGGTGCCGCAGTTTAGAAACGGTTTCTTAACCCGTCCCCCGGCGTGGCCACCACGCCTTCGGGCACAGGCGCTTGTGACGGCAGGCCCAGGTGCAACGCCGCCTGGGCCAACACGTGGGCCGACACGGGTGCCGTCACGAACACAAACAGCGTGATGAGCAACTCGGCCACGCCCGGGCGGCCTTGGCTGGCGGCCACCAGCATGGACGCCAGCAACACCCCGCCCAACCCCAACGTGGAGGCCTTGGTGGGGGCGTGCAGCCGCATGTAAAAGTCGGGCAGGCGCACCAGGCCAATGGCGCCCACCAGCAGGAAAAACGAAGCGCCCACCACCAAGGCGGCGGCCAGCCATTCGGTCCACGGGTTCAGGGGCAGGGTCATGGCGTCACTCCACCACGTCGCCACGGCTGATGTACCGGCCCAACGCCACGGTGGACACAAAGCCCAGCATGGCCACCAGCACCGCCGCCTCGAACCACAGGGTGTTGCCCCACCCCATGCCCAGCAGCACGGTGAGGGCCACGGCGTTCAGGTACAGCGTGTCCAGGGCCAACACCCGGTCGGGCACCGACGGCCCGCGAAACAGGCGCACGGCGCACAGCGCCATGGCCAGCGCCACCGCGCAGAGGCCCACCTGCAAAGCCCACTCAAGCACACCCATGGGGGTTCCTTTCTGCCTTCACGCCAAACACGGCCATCAGCGGCGCTTCGTAACGCGCCTTCATGCCGGCCACCAGGGCGGCGGCTTCGTCGCGGCCATTGAGGGCGTGCACCCAAATGCACTGCGCGGCTTCGTCCACCACACACGAAACCGTGCCCGGCGTGGTGGTGATGATGGTGGCGAACAGCGCGTTCACCTGGGGGTGGTCACACGCCAGGGGCACGCGCAGCCACACCGGGTGCATGCGCCCCAACGGCCCCAGAACCAGGCGGGCCACTACCCAGTTGGCCACCACGATGTCCCCCAGCACCACGCCCGCCAGCCGCAGCGCCAAGCCCCAGCGCACACGCCCGGGTGGGGGCAAAAACGCGCCCACCAGCCGGGGCACCAGCAGGCCAATGGCCACAGCCGACAACAGGTGCACGGGCTCCAGGCTGCGCACCAGCGCCAGCCAGGCCAGTGCCAGCAACACGGTCAAACCCGGTCTTGTCATGGGGCGGCTTTCACAGCGGGCACAGGGCGGCGGGCCCCGTCATACGGGCGTGTGCTGTCGGACGGTGCACCGGCGGGCAAACCCAACACCGCACGCGCGTAGGCCGGTGTGTCGGCCAGCTGCGTGGCGGCCGCCTGGGTGTAACGCACCAGGGGCGAAGCCCACACCGCCATGGCAAGGGTCAAGCCCATCAGCGCCAACACGGCAGACAACAGCTTGGCGCTGGTGCCCGCACTTGGCTGGGCCGCATCCCCCGCCGGCTGGACGTGCCAAAACACCACCACACCAGCGCGGGCCAGGCCCACGATGGACGCGAACCCCACCCACAGCACCACGGACCACACCCAGGGCTGCGCCGCCGCACCCGATGCCGACTCCAGCACCATGAGCTTGCCCAGAAACCCCGGCAAAGGCGGCAGCCCGGCCACCGATGCCGCGCCAAACAGCAACATCAGCCCCAGCAACACGGGCTCGTGCACGGCCACCGCCGGGCGCAGCTTGTCTTGCGCCGCCCCACGCTGGGCGGCCAGCAGCTCGGTCAGCAAAAACAAAGCAGCCACCACCACCGTGCTGTGCAGCATGTAGTACAGGGCCGAGGCCAGGCTGGCGGGGGTGAACAGGCCCACCGCCGCCAGCACCGTGCCCACCGACGACACGGTGAGCCAGGCCACCAGCCGCCCCAGGCTGTGGGCGGCCAGCGCCCCCATCACCCCCAGCACACTGGTGACCAGCGCCAGCGGCAGCAACCAGCCCTGGGCCACCAGCGCCACCTCACCGGCCCACACGCCAAAAATGCCCCAGTGCACCCGCACAATGCTGTAGACGCCCACCTTGGTCATCAGCGCAAACAGCGCGGCCACGGGGGCGCTGGCCGCCGCGTAAGTGCCGGGCAACCACGCGTGCAGGGGCACCAGCGCCGCCTTCAGGCCAAACACCACCAGCAGCAGCAACGCCCCCACGCGGGCCAGCACCACTGCGTCGCCCGTCAGCTGGGCCACCCGCAGCGCCATGTCGGCCATGTTCAGGGTGCCCGTGGCCGCGTACAGCAGGGCCAGCCCCAGCAAAAACAGCGTCGATGCGGCCAGGTTCAGCACCACGTAGTGCACACCCGCCCGAAAGCGCTCGCGCCCTTGGCCGTGCAACAGCAGCACGTAGGAGGCGAGCAGCAGCACCTCGAAAAACACAAACAGGTTGAACAGGTCGCCGGTCAGAAACGCGCCACACAGCCCCATCAACTGGAACTGGAACAGCACATGGAAATACCGCCCCCGCGTGTCCCAACCCCCTGTGGCGTACCACAGCACCGGCAAAGCCACTGAATATGAGAGCAACACCATCAATGCAGACAAGCGGTCGAGCACCAAAACAATTCCAAAAGGCGCTGGCCACTCGCCCAGGCGGTACACCCGCAGGTCGCCCTGCGCCGCCACGGCCACCAGCCCCACGGCCATGAGTGCGCCCAGCGCGGCAGAGCCCAGGGCCACCGCCCGGCGCCAGCGAAGCCTGGCGGCGCCCTGCCCCGCCGACCCCGGGCTGTCGCCCAACAGCAGCAAGCCCACGGCGGTGAACGAGGGCAACAGCACCGACAGCACCGGCGCGTGCTGCCACCAGAAGGCATACACCGCCGTGCTCATGGGTGCCCTTTGTCAGGGGCGGGCGGGCGTTGGCCGGGCTCGCACCCGTCCACGTGGTCACTGCCCGCCTCGTGGTGGCTGCGCAGGGCCAGCTCGATCAGAAAACCCGTGGTGGCAAAACCAATGACGATGGCCGTCAACACCAGCGCGGCAGGCAGCGGGTCGGCCACCGGCCCCTGGCCCACCAAAATGGGGGCGGCGTTGGTCCACAGCCGCCCCATGGCAAAAATGAACACGTTCACCGCATAACCCAGCAGCGACAGGCCCAGCACCACCGAAAAGGTGCGCCCCCGCAGCAACAGGTAGATGCCCGTGGCCGTCACCAGGCCCAGGCCGGTGGCCAACAGCAGTTCCATGCTCATGCACCACCCCCGTCGGTCAGGGGGGCAGCGGCGCTGCCCTCTCGGCTCACCGCCCCCAGCACCGACAGGGTGAGCAGCGTGGCACCCACCACGGTCAGGTACACCCCCAGATCAAACACCGCCGCCGAGGCCAGCGGCAACTCGCCCAGCAACGGCACAGCCGGGTGGCCATGGGCACTGGTCAGGAACGGGCGGCCCCACACAAAAGCGGCCACACCGGTCAACCCAGCCACGGCCAGGCCGCTGCCAATCCAGCGCACAAACCGCTGCCCGCCCCGCGCACGCAACCGCCATTCGGCCTGGACCTGTCCCAAGGCCATGTATTGCAGCACCAGCGCCACGGCCGTGACCAGCCCCGCGATGAAGCCACCGCCGGGCAGGTTGTGCCCACGCATGAAGATGTGCAGCGTGAACACCAGCGCCAGCGGCAGCACCACACCGGCCGCCACGCGCAGCAGCAGCGGCGGTGGGGCAAACGTCCAGGTGCGGCCGCTGCCATCGCCCCCCGGGCGGCGGGTGCGCATGCCCTCCATCAGCGCACACACCCCCAACGCCGCAATGGCCAGCACGGTGATTTCGCCATAGGTGTCGTAGCCCCGGAAGTCCACCAGAATCACATTGACCACGTTGGTGCCACCGCCCTGGGGCAAGGCGTTTTCCAGGAAGTACCAGGCAATGCTGTCTTGCGGGCGCGTCAGCACCAGCCAGGCCAGCCACGCCACACCCGCGCCCCCGGCCAAGGCCAGGCAGCCGTCGCGCAGCCGCCGGGGCCAACCCGATTCGGTGGGCGACTGCGCGGGCAACAGCGCCAGCCCCATCAGCAGCAACGCGGTGGACACCACCTCGACCGACAACTGCGTCAGCGCCAGATCGGGCGCCGAAAACCCCACGAACACCAGCGACGTGACCAGGCCCACCACCCCCACCAGCACCACCGACAGCAGGCGCTGGCGGTGCATCAGCACCAACGCCACACAGGCGGCACACAGCACCGCCCACACCACCACCGCCAGCGGCGTGGCGGCCAGGGTGGGACGGGTGCCTGTGCCCAGGCCTGCCCCCACCAGCGGCCAGGCCGCCGCCAACACCGCAAACCCCACCAGCCACGCCAGGTAACGCTGCAACGAACCGTTTTCCAGCCGGGTGCTGGTGTGTGCCGACACGCGGAACAGGCGGTCCATCACCGCTTCAAACACCTGCCGCCCGGTGGCCGGGCCAAACCAGTCTTCAGACCGCGTGTGGTGCAGGCGCTTGCCCCGCGCCAGCACCAGGTACAGCCCCACACCACCGCCCAGGGCCACCGCACTCATCAGCAACGGCAGGTTAAACCCGTGCCACAACGCCAGTTGATAGCCAGGCAATGCCTGGCCCGCCATGGCAGTGGCCGCGGCGTGCACCAGTGGCCCCACCACCGCCGACGGGAACAGCCCCACCCCCAGGCACAGCACCGCCAGCAGCGCCACCGGGGCTTTCATGCCCCAGGGGGGCTCGTGTGGGTGGGGCTGGGGCACGTTGCCCAACTCGCCGTTGAAATACGTGTCGTGCACCAACCGCAGCGAATAGGCCACGCTGAACACCCCCGCCAGCGTCACCGCCACGGGCACGGCCCAGGCCCACACACCCGTCGTGCCGGTCACGGCCTCGGTGAAGGCCATTTCTTTCGACAAAAACCCATTGGTCAGCGGCACACCGGCCATGGCCGCAGCCGCCACCATGGACAGCGTGGCCGTCCACGGCATGAAACGCCACAACCCCGCCAACTGGCGCATGTCGCGCGAATGGGTTTCGTGGTCCACGATGCCCGCCACCATGAACAGCGCGGCTTTGAACAGGGCGTGGTTCAACACATGAAACACAGCGGCCACCGCCGCCAGTGGCGAGCCCAGCCCCACCAGGAACGTGATGAGCCCCAGGTGGCTGACCGTGGAATAGGCCAGC
This sequence comes from Burkholderiaceae bacterium, assembly GCA_049653005.1. Lineage (GTDB taxonomy): Bacteria > Pseudomonadota > Gammaproteobacteria > Burkholderiales > Burkholderiaceae_C > UBA2334. The sequence continues at coordinate 21,068 of JBASFL010000025.1, forward strand.
AAACCCTTCAAGTCGTGTTTGAACACGGCAATGAGCGCGGCAAACAGCACCGTCACCAAGCCCACCGTGGTCACCACCCCCTCGAACCAGCCCGAACCGGCCAGCACGGGCGACAGGCGCATGAGCAAAAACACCCCCGCCTTCACCATGGTGGCCGAATGCAGGTAGGCCGACACGGGCGTGGGCGCGGCCATGGCATCGGGCAACCAGAAGTGAAACGGAAACTGCGCGCTTTTGGTGAACGCGCCCAGCAATATCAGCAACAGCGCTGGCACAAACTGCGGGTGGGCTTGAATCTCTGCCGCACGCCCGGCCATGGCGCTGATGTCGTGCGTGCCCGCGATCTGCCCCAGCAGCACAAACCCAGCCAGCATGGCCAGGCCACCCCCACCCGTGACGGCCAAGGCTTGGCGTGCCCCGGCACGGGCATCGGGCCGGTGGCCCCAGTAGCCCACCAGCAAAAAAGAGGACACGCTGGTCAGCTCCCAGAACACCACCAGCAACAGCAGGTTGTCTGACAGCACCACGCCCAGCATGGCGGCCATGAACAGCATCATCAGGCTGTAAAACTTGCCCGCCGAATCGGATGGGCCCAGGTAGCAGTGGGCGTACACCACCACCAGTAGCCCTATGCCGGTGATGAGCCCGGCAAACAACAGCGACAAGCCGTCCAGCCGGAACGCCAGCGTCAGCCCCAGCTCGGGCACCCAGGGCCAGCTTTGCAGCACCACCTGCCCCCCCAGCACGGCGGGGGCCTGGGCCAGCAGCAGCCCCAGGCTGGCGGCGGTGATCCCGAAAGACGCCGCAGCCGTCAGCACACGCGAACGCGGGCCCAACCAAACGGCAAGGCCCGTGCCCAGCAACAGGGGCAGCAGCACCATCAGGGGCAACACGGCAGGTCTTTCATCACACAGTCAGTCTAGCGACCCGCCGTGTCAGCCCGGGTGGCGGGGCAGTGACACCCACGCCCACCGCGACCCCAGCCCCACCACCGCCCCGACGGCCCAAAACACCCCGCCCACACCCACCACCGCCCCCAAGGTGCCAAACAACACCGGCATGAGCACGCTGGAGCCGTTGATGGCCATGGAGCGCAGGGCCAGCGCCTCGCCATGGCGGTGGGGCGGCGTGATCTGGTGCAGGGTGCTCATGATCATGGGCTGCACCGACCCCAGCGTCAGCCCCAGCAGCACCGACAGCCCCACCATGGCCCAAGCCGCATGGGCCAAGGGGTAAAAACCAAACAACACCGCCGTGCACACCATGGCGCTGCCGATCACCGCCGCCTCGCGCAAACGCGACGCCAGCCAGGGCAGCACCACGCGGATGGCCGTGGCCGCCAGCGCAAACGCCCCCAGGATGGTGCCGATGGCCGTGGCGCTCAGCCCCCGCTCGTGGCCCAGCACGGGCACCATGAAGGTGTGCACGTCCCAGCAAGACGAAAGCAACCAGTTCACCAGCATCAGGCGGCGAAAGTCGGGCTGGCGCAGCAGGTTCCACGAAGACCCGCTGGACGCCGGGCGCACCTGCTCGGGCCGCGCGTGTTCGGTGGCCCTGCGCACGCACAGCCACGCCAATGAAGGCAGCAAGGCCAGCAACAGGTAAGCGGCCCGAAAACCGTGCGCGTCAATCAACAAACCCGCCACAAAAGGCCCCAGGAAGTTGGACAGCGAAGGCCCCATGGCCATCCAGCTGAACACCTGCTTGAGCTGGGTGGCGTCGGTCGCCAGCTGGCCCACATGGCGTTGCAGCGCAATCATGGCCAGCCCAGTGGCCGCGCCACACACCAGGGCCGACACACACAACACCCCGAACACCGGCCACGCCACGGCCAGCGCAGCCCCCACGGTGGCCAGCTGCACGGCGTGTTTGAGGGGCTTTTTCAGGCCATGGCGGTCGGCAAAGCGCCCGGCAGGCAGCGCCAGAAACACCTGGGCCAACGCAAACAGCGCCAGCAGCACGCCCACGGCCACGGGGCTGTGCCCGGTGCGCAGGGCCATCAGCGGAGCGGCCATGCGCAGGCCGGTCATGCAGGCGTGCAAACACACCTGGCCGGCAATCAGCCGCGCCAGCTCGGCGCGCAGGCTGGGTTTCAATCGTCCCGCGCCTCGTGGGGGTCGAGCGGCAACAGGGCGGCCGCCTGGTCGGCGGGCAAGGCCTCGACAGTTTTGAGCGCACGGCCCATGGCGCGGCTGCGGGTTTCGGCGCTGTCCAGCGTGTTGAGCACGGTTTGGGTTTGGCTTTTCACCTTGGCCAACACGTCGCCAAACTTGGTGAACTCGGTTTTCACCGCGCCCAGCACCTGCCACACCTCGCTGCTGCGTTTTTCCAGCGCAAGCGTTCTGAAGCCCATTTGCAGCGAGTTCAGCATGGCCATCAGCGTGGTGGGCCCCGCCAGCGTGACGCGCATGTCGCGCTGCAAGGCTTCCATCAGGCCGGGGCGGCGCAGCACCTCGGCATACAGGCCTTCGGTGGGCAAAAACAGAATGGCGAAGTCGGTGGTGTGCGGCGGCTCCAGGTATTTGTCGGCCATGCTTTTGGCCTCCAGCCGAATGCGGCTTTCCAGCGCCTTGCCTGCGGCGTCGGCCGCCACGGCGTCGGCACGCAACTGGGCATCGAGCAGGCGCTCGTAGTCTTCGTTGGGAAACTTGGCGTCGATGGGCAGCCAGCATGGTGCTCCGTCGTCGCCCCGGCCCGGTAAACGGATGGCGAAGTCCACCACGATTTTGCTGCCCGGGCGGGTGACCACCTGGGTGGCATATTGGTCGGGGGCAAACACCTGCTCCAGCAGGGCGGCCAGCTGCGCCTCGCCAAACATGCCCCGGGTTTTGACGTTGGTCAGCAGGTGCTTCAAATCGCCCACGCCCTGGGCCAGGGTCTGCATTTCGCCCAGGCCTTTGTGCACCTGCTCCAACCGGTCGGCCACCTGCTTGAAGCTTTGGCCCAAGCGCGTTTCCAGCGTGGTTTGCAGCTTTTCGTCCACCGTGGCGCGCATTTCATCCAGCTTGGTGGCGTTGCTGGCCTGCAGTTGGGCCAGCTGCGCTTCCAGCGTGGCGCGCACCTCGCCCATGCGGCGGGCGTTCGATTCGTTCAGGGCCTGCAGTTGGCCGGTGAGGGTTTCGCTCAAGGTGCCACGCAGTTGCACCAACTGCTGGGCAAAGGCGTCAAGCTGGGCGTTTTGGGTGCGGGTGGTTTCCTGGGTTTGCTGGGTTTGGGCCAGCAATTGGGTATTGAGTGTGTCGGTCAAGGCTGAGCGCAGCTGTTCGCTCAGCGCCTGCTGGGTGCGGGTGGCATCGGCGCTTTGGCGGCTGAGGGTTTCGCCAAAGGTGGCAAGGGTTTGCATGACGTCTTGCCGACCGCCGCGTGCGCCCTCTTGCACGTCTTGGCGCACGTCGCGCTCCAGCCGGTCCAGGCGCTCCAGCAGTTGCTTGAGCTGCTGGGTTTGCTGCTGGGCCTGCAACTGCTGGGCGGCTTGCCAGTCATCGACACTGGGGCCGCTGGGCTTGCGCAGCCACACCAACAGGGCCAGCACGGCGGCCAGGCCCGAAAACGCAAACACCAACCAGAGTTGCAGGTCAGCGCTCATGCGGCGGCAGCGCCCAACACCTCGGGGTTCAAGGGTGTGAGGGCCTTGCCTTGTGTGAGGAAGGTTATGACGTTGTCAGCGGCCAAATCGGCCATGGCACGGCGGGTTTTGAGGGTGGCGCTGGCAATGTGGGGGGTGAGCACCACGTTGGGCACGGTGAGCAGATCGGGGTGAACGCTGGGCTCCCCTTCGAACACGTCCAGCCCTGCGGCGGCAATCTGCCGGTTTTTCAGGGCTTGGGCCAAGGCCGCATCGTCCACGATGCCGCCGCGTGCAATGTTCACCAGCGTGGCCGTGGGTTTCATTTGGGCCAGCTCGGCTGCGCCGATGGCGTGGTGCGAGGCGGCACTGTAGGGCACCACCAGCACCAGGTGGTCGGCCTGGGCCAGCAGCTCGGCTTTGCTGACGTAACGGGCGCCGCAGGCGGCTTCGGTCGCGGCATCGAGCCGCGAGCGGTTGTGGTAGATCACGTTCATGCCAAAGCCGTGCGCGCCCCGGCGCGCAACGCCCTGGCCAATGCGGCCCATGCCCAGAATGCCCAGCGTGGTGCCGTGCACCTCGGCCCCGGCAAACATGTCCAGCGCCCACTGCTGCCACAGCCCGGCGCGCAGGAAATGCTCGCTTTCGGCCACGCGGCGGGCGGTGGCCATGAGCAGGGCAAAGCCAAAGTCGGCGGTGGTTTCGGTCAACACGTCGGGCGTGTTGGTGGCCAACACGCCGTGTGCAGTGAGCGCGGGCACGTCAAAGTTGTTGTAGCCCACGGCAATGTTGGCCACCACTTTCAGGCCAGGGCACGCGGCCAGCAGCTCGGGGCCGATGCGCTCGCTGCCGGTGGTGAGTGCCCCCACCTTGCCTTGCAGGCGCTGTGCCAGTTCGGCAGGCGGCCACACGCCGTCGGTGTCGTTGGCTTCCACCTCAAAGTGCTCGCGCAGGCGCGCCAGCGTTTCAGGGAAGATGCGGCGCGCCACCAGGATGGCGGGTTTGGCAGGTGTGTTCATGGCAGCAGGGGTGGGGGGCAACAGACAGGCAACCGGGCTCAGGGTGCAGGGCTTAAACGCCCAGCAGGTCCACTTCAAACAGCAGCGTGGCGTTGGGGGGAATCACGCCGCCCGCGCCGCGTGCGCCATAGCCCAGCGCGGCGGGAATGACCAGGCGGCGGGTGCCGCCCACGGCCATGCCTTGCACGCCTTCGTCCCAACCTTTGATGACGTGGCCGGCACCCAGGGGGAATTCAAACGGCTGGCCACGGTCTTTGCTGGAGTCGAACTTGGCGCCTTGCTGGCCGTCGTTGAACAACCAGCCGGTGTAGTGCACCTGCACGTGTTGGCCTTTTTCGGCGACGGCGCCTTGGCCCACCACGGTGTCTTCGTATTGCAGGCCGGAGGGGGTGGTGATCATGCTCATGGAAATTCCCATTTTTTGGTTAAAAAGTGCCTCTACCGCTTGATGGTATTGGTTTTGTAGCTACCGTTTAAAAAGCCACTGACGGGGCTTTTCAGCCCAGCCAGGTGGTGAAGTCGGCCACGGTCTGGCGCGGTGTGTGGAAGGTGTTGACCTTGTCGGCCGCGTCTGCGTGGCCCAGTGCCATGCCACACACCAGCATTTCGTCGGGGCCAGCGCCGATGTGGGGCAGCACGATTTTCGCAAACCCGTTCCACGCCGCCTGCGGGCAGGTGTGCAGGCCGCGCGCACGGGCCGCCACCATGATGTTTTGCATGAACATGCCGTAGTCCACCAGCGAGCCCCGGCCCATGACCTTGTCCACCGTGAACATCAGGCCCACAGGGGCGTCGAAAAAGCGGAAGTTGCGCTGGTGCTGCTCGTGCATGCGGTCTTTGTCGGCCTTGCCAATGCCCAGCAGGCCGTACAGGCCCCAGCCGTTTTCGCGGCGGCGGTCGATGTAGGGGCTGACCCATTTTTCGGGGTAATAGTCGTATTCCTCGCGGTACTCGGCGGCCAGGGCCGGGTTGGCGCGCATGGCGTCGTGCACACCCACGGTTTTGGCCACCAGGTCGTCGCGGCTGGCGCCTTGCAGCACGTACACCTTCCAGGGCTGGGTGTTGGTGCCCGAAGGGGCGCGGCTGGCCACTTGCAATATGTCAGTCAACATTTCGCGCGATACAGGCTGTTGCGTGAAGGCGCGGGCCGACATGCGGCTGGTGATGGCTGCGTCAACAGCCGCGGTTTGCTCGGGGGTGGGTGCGGTCATGTGAGGGTCTCCAGAACGGTTTTCAGGGCAAGGGGCAGCGGCACGGGGCGGCGGGTGGTGCGGTCCACGTACACATGCACAAAGTGGCCACGGGCGGCGCAAGTGTCTGCGCCTTCGGCAAACAGCCCCACCTCGTAGCGCACGCTGCTGGTGCCCAGGCGGGCCACGCGAATGCCCGCGTGGATGGTTTGCGGAAACGCCAGCGGCGCAAAGTAATTGCACTGGGTTTCCACCACCAGGCCAATGACCTCGCCTTGGTGAATGTCCAGCGCGCCGTGTTCAATAAGGTGGGCATTCACCGCCGTGTCAAACCAGCTGTAGTACACAACGTTGTTGACGTGGCCGTACACGTCGTTGTCCATCCAACGGGTGGTGATGGGCCTGAAGGCACGGTAGCTGGTCCGCGCATCGGGGCCAACTTTGGCAGGGGTGGGGGCAGGTGCAGACATGGCGGCGCATTCTGCCAGCGCCCCCCAGCGGGCACAGACCAGCGGGTGACACCCTTGTGCGCGGCGGGCTTTTGTTCAGCGGGCGGGTGAGCCTCGCAGGCTGCGCCAGCGGTCTGCGTAACCCAAGGCCACGCGGTAGGTGTTGAGCTGCACGGCCACGGTGTCTTCTATGCGGTGACCATAGCCCCCCGCCATGGCAAACACCAGTGGCAGGCGGCGCTGCCAGGCCCAGTCGAACACCTGGCGGTCGCGGGCTTCCATGCCATCGGCGGTGAGCTTCAAGCGGCCCAGGCGGTCGCCCTCGAACACATCGGCCCCGGCGAGGTACACCACAAAGTCGGGCTCAAAACGCTGGGCCAGCGTGTCAAGGGCCACGGTCAGGGCTTCCAGATAGGGGCCATCGGTGCAGCCGTCGGGCAGCTCCACATCCAGGTCGCTGGGCTCTTTGCGGAACGGAAAGTTCTTTTCGCCGTGCAGCGAGAGGGTGAACACCGAAGGGTCGCGCTGGCAAATGTGGGCCGTGCCATTGCCCTGGTGCACATCCAGATCCACCACGGCCACCTGCAAGGGCTTTTGCGACACACCGCGCTGCGCGGCGGCGCGCGCGGCCTCGGCCTGCATCAGCCGGGCGGCCACCACCACGTCGTTGAACACGCAAAACCCGCTGCCTTTGTGGGCGTAGGCGTGGTGCGTGCCCCCGGCCAGGTTGGCGGCCACGCCCTCCCCGGCCAGCGCACAACGGCTGGCCGCCACGGTGGCCCCCACCGAGCGGCGGGCGCGCTCGGCCATGCCGGAGCTCCAGGGAAACCCGATTTCGCGCTGCGCCGCCGGGCTCAGCCCCCCGTTCAGCACCGCATCGATGTAGGCCGGGTCGTGCGCCAGGGCCAATTCACCCTCGGTGGCCGGGGGGGCTTGGCGCAGCACCACCCCGGGCAATTCGCCCACGATGCGGTCGCGCAACATGGCGTACTTTTGCATGGGAAACCGGTGCCCGGCGGGCAGGGGCAGCACAAAATGGTCGGCGTAAAAGGCATGCATGGGGATGGGCGGAAGCGCTGTCACAGGCCCATGACAACCGCGTGAAAGCGTTGCTGGGCGTGGTTTTGAGGCGATTTACAAAAAATTTGTTGCAGCGCAACAAAAAACACTTGCGGACTTTGGTGATTTCCCTATACTTCGAATCATGTTGCAGCGCAGCAAAAACGAAAAAGCTTCACAGCCCACCCGTTGACCAGCAGCCCTCAACTCATTTTTCACTTTTTTATTTGGAGTATCACTATGTTGAACGCTGACCAAGTTGTTGCCGCACAAAAAGCAAACATCGAAACCCTGTTTGGCCTGACCCAAAAAGCCTTCGAAGGTGTGGAAAAGCTGGTTGAACTGAACGTTCAAGCCACCAAAGCCGCCCTGGCCGAGTCCGCCAACCACACCCAAGCCGTTCTGAGCGTGAAAGACGCCCAGGAACTGTTGGCCCTGCAAGCTGGCCTGATGCAGCCCCTGGCTGAGAAAACCGCCGCTTACAGCCGCCACCTGTACGACATCGCTTCCGGCGCTGGCGCTGAGTTCACCAAGGCCGCTGAAGCCCAAGCCGCTGACGCACAGTCCAAATTCATGGCTGTGGTGGACAACGCCACCAAAAACGCACCTGCCGGTTCCGAAACCGCCGTGGCCGTGATGAAGAGCGCCGTGAGCGCCGCTTCCAACGCCATGGAATCTGTGCAAAAAGCCGTCAAGCAAGCCACCGAAATGGCCGAAGCCAACTTCAACACCGTGGCAGCCACCGCTGTGAACGCTGCCAAGACCACCACCGCGACTGCCAAGAAGCGCGCCTGATCAACGGTTTTTACCGGTTGTCTCCTCGGGTCCTTCCAGAAATTCAGTTTCACGGACCCCTTCAAGGCCCTGTTGCAAAACAGGGCCTTTTTTTCGTCCGTGCGGTCAGCGCGTCACACGGACGGCACGTTGGATCAACTGCTGGCGCAGCGCAGGCAACGCAGCCAACATGGCCTCGCGCCCAGCGGCGATGGAGCGCTGGCGCTCATTGAAAGCCGCGCTGCCCACCCCCTTGAGCGGTGGCCGCACCACCACGTGGGCACTGGCCAATTCGTGCCGGTTGATGGTCTGCCCCATGATGGCAAAGGTCTGCAACAGCACCTTGAACGAATCGGTGGCGGCATTGCCATCGGGCGCACTGGAAATGTCCACGGCCACCACCAGCTCTGCCCCCATTTGCTGTGCGTAGCGCACGGGCACAGGGGCCACCAAGCCGCCGTCCACGTATTCACGCCCGGCGATTTCCACCGGTTGAAACACGCCCGGCACCGCACTGGACGCGCGCACCGCCGTCCCCGTGTCGCCCCGGCGGAACAGCACACCCTCGCCATTGGCCAAATCGGTGGCCACGATGCCCAGCGGCAGTGGCATGCGCTCAATAGAGCGGCTTTGCACCTGTGTGTTGACGTATTTGGCCAGCGCCGTGCCCCGCAACATGCCACGGTTGGCAAAAGGCAGCGTCCAGTCGGTGAGGGTGCTCTCTTCCATGGCCAAAGCGGCGGTCTCCAATTCGGCCGGGTTTTTGCCGCTGGCATACAACGCGGCCACCAGGCTGCCCGCAGAGGTGCCCACCACCAGGTCGGGGCGCAACCCATGCTGCTCCAGCACCGCGATCACCCCCACATGGGCAAAACCCCGCGCTGCGCCGCCCCCCAGCGCCAGCCCCACCCGAGGGGGGCGCGTGGCGAATGGGGGCATCGGGGCGGGTTCGGCTGGCGTTGTGGGGGCGGTGAGCACGGGGGGGCCCTGCACCGCACAGCCCGCCAGCGCGGACAACACCGCCCCAGCCAACACGCCGCGCCGCGTCAACGTGTGACGGCCTTGATTTGCATCAATAGGAATTATTCGCATTTCTGATATTATTTAAACAGTCGATTTTCCACAAACCCGCGCGGCCCTGTCGGCAGCGCATTGGCCCCACCCTCACCATGACACGCTTCGCCTCTTTTGCCCGAGCCACCACCCTTGCATTGATCGCCACCGCCACGGGCGCCCAGCCCGCCATGGCCCAGGAGAAAGTGCTGAACCTGTATTCCGCGCGCCACTACCAGACCGATGACGCGATGTACGAGCAGTTCACGAAGACCACGGGCATCAAAATCAACCGGGTGGACGCGGATGACGCCGGGATTCTGGCCCGGCTGAAGGCCGAAGGCGCTGCGTCCCCTGCCGATGCCATTTTGTTGGTGGATGCCGCACGCATGGCGCTGGCCGACAGCCAAGGGCTGTTTCAGCCCATCAAATCCAAGCTGCTGGACGACGCCATTCCCGCCAACCTGCGCGCCACCCCCACGGCCGATGGCGTGACGTGGACGGGCTTTTCCACCCGGGCCCGCGTGATTGTGTTTGACCCCCTGCGTGTGAAAGCCGCCGACGTGGCCACCTACGAACAGCTGGCCGACCCCAAACTCAAAGGCCTGCTGTGCACACGTGGCGGCTCGCACCCCTACAACCTGTCGCTGTTCGCGACCGTGGTGGAGCGCCTGGGTGACGAAAAGGGTGAAGCCTGGCTCAAAGGCATGGTGGCCAACATGGCGCGCGCACCCAAAGGCGGTGACACCGACCAGATCAAGGCCGTGGCCTCTGGCGAATGCGGTGTGGCCATCACCAACACCTATTACGCGGCACGCTTGGTCAAATCGACCAAGCCCGATGAACGCGCCGTGATGGAAAAAGTGCGTGTGGTGTTCCCCAACCAGGGCACCTCGGGCACTCACGTGAACATCGCGGGTGCGGCGGTGGCCAAACACGCCAAACACCGCGACAACGCCATCCAGTTCATGGAGTACCTGGCCAGCCCGTTCGCGCAAGATTATTTTGCCAACGGCAACCACGAATACCCCGCCGCCAAAGGCGTGAAAATTGAAAACGCCGCACTCAAAGCCATGGGTGGTGACCACTTCAAGGCCGAAAACATCCCCCTGGGCGTGGTCGCCAAAAACATGACCAAGGTGCAACAAATGCTGGACCGCGTGGGCTACAAATGACCGGCCAACGGGGTGTTTGGGCAGAGGCATAATTGACGTTTACGTCAACGTCAACTGGAGACATCCCATGGAAATAGCAGGCAAGGTATTCATCGTCACCGGCGGCGCGTCGGGGCTGGGCGAAGGCACGGCACGCATGCTGGCCGCCCACGGCGGCAAAGTCGTGGTGGCCGACATGCAAGCCGAAAAAGGCGCGGCTGTGGCTGCCGACATCGGGGGCGCGTTTGTGAAATGCGACGTGTCCAGCGAAGCCGACGGCCTGGCCGTGGTGGCCCAAGCGGTGGCCATGGGCAAACTGGTGGGCTTGGTGAACTGTGCCGGCATTGCACCAGCGGAAAAAACCGTGGGCAAACAAGGCCCCCACACCCTGGCCGCTTTCAGCAAAACCATCACGGTCAACCTGGTGGGCAGTTTCAACATGATCCGCCTGGCCGCCGATGCCATGTGCAAAAACGACCCTGAGCCCACCGGCGAACGCGGCGTGTTGATTTCAACGGCCAGCGTGGCGGCCTACGACGGTCAAATCGGCCAGGCCGCTTACGCCGCGTCCAAAGGCGGCGTGGTGGGCATGACCCTGCCCATTGCCCGCGACCTGGCCCGCAACGGCATCCGCAACATGACCATCGCCCCCGGCATTTTCGGCACCCCCATGCTGTTTGGCATGCCCCAAGAAGTGCAAGACGCGCTGGCGGCAGGTGTGCCCTTCCCCAGCCGCTTGGGCACGCCCACCGATTACGCCAAACTGGTGCGCCACATATTGGAAAACGACATGCTCAACGGTGAAGTCATCCGGTTGGACGGCGCCATCCGGCTCGCGCCGCGCTGACCGGTGTGGGGGTTTCCGCACACAAGCGGGCCCTGCGGGCGTTGGGCCGAGAAATGCTTCACAAAACCACGCCACAATGCAGGGAGTGGTGGGTGCCTTCGTTGGGCGCCCACCCATCCCTTTAACGGGCCCCCCCATACCCCACATGAGCGACAGAAAACCGGCCGAAATCGCGCGCGATGCGTTCAAGTTGATCGCAGAGCGCAAGCAACTGCCTTCGCCTGAAAACTACGAAGCCGCTTACCACGAGATCGCGGGCACCAAAGGTTCGGGCCCCTCGTTCCCGGAGGACGCGCTGCGCCGTGTGGTGCTGTCGCTGCCTGCGCACGAACTCGACCTGGCCAAAGCGGTGGCCTCGGTGGAAAGCGCCATCACCCAGCACAACTGGGCCGCATTTCGCAACAGCATGCTCGACTACGTGACCAAGGTCGAGAACAACAGCAGTCAGGCTGGGCAACCCGCCAGCAAAGTCACGTCCGAGGTGCGCGAGCAGGTCGCCCGCCTGGTGGAGCACGTGGTGCCCGCCTTGGGCCAAGACGACGAGCGTTTTGCCAAGCAGGTGCAAGAACTCATCGTGCTGCTGCGCAACCCGGCGGTGGACCTGACCGCCGCCAAACTGGCCATGGCCAACTTCAACCTCAAATTGTCGTTTGTGGGCGAAGAGCAAGGGGCCATCCGCACCACCCTGCTGCACCTGCTGGGCCTGGTGTTTGAAAACATCTCGGCGCTGGGCATCGAAGACCGCTGGCTGGTGGGCCAGGTGCAAGCGCTGATGGAGGCCGCCACGCCCCCCCTGAGCCTGAAGCGCCTGGACGACGTCAAGCGCAAGCTGCAAGACGTGATTGCCAAACAAACCGAAGCCAAAGCCCGCTCCATCGAAGCGCAGGCGCAGGTCAAGGTGATGCTGGCCACGTTCATCGAGCGCCTGTCGCAAATGACCTCTTCCACCGGGCAGTTCCGCCACGAGGTGGACGACTTTGCCAAAGTCATTGAAAACGCCACGGTGCTGGAAGAAATCGGACCTGCCTTGGCGTCGGTGCTGGCGGCCACGCGCAACATGGAAGAGAGCGCACGCCAGGTGGGCAGCGAACTGAGCTCCATCCGCGAACGCGCCATGGCGGCCGAAGAAGAAATCATCAAGCTGCAAGGCGAGCTGGACAAAGCCAGCGTGCAAGCCCGGCTTGACCCCCTGACCGGCGCGCTGAACCGGCGCGGCCTGGACGAAGCCTTCGCCCGCGAGGTGTTGGCCGCCCGCCGCAAAGGCAGCCACCTGTGCCTGGCCATGCTGGACATCGACAACTTCAAGGTGCTGAACGACACACACGGCCACAAAACGGGTGACTCGGCCCTGTCACACCTGGTGGCCGTGGCCCGCACCAGCATGCGCCCCCAGGACACCATGGCCCGCTACGGCGGTGAAGAGTTCGTGATTTTGCTGCCCGACACCGCGCTGGAACACGCCGTGGAAGCCATGCAGCGCCTGCAGCGCGAGCTGACCAAACGCTTCTTCATGCAAAACAACGAGCGGCTGATGATCACCTTCAGCGCAGGGGTGGCCTTGCTCGACGCCAGCGAAACCCCGGAAGACGCCGTGAAGCGCGCCGACCACGCCATGTACCTGGCCAAACGCGCGGGCAAAAACCGCGTGTTTGCCGCCAGCTGACCCTTCTTTTTTTAAGCTTTTTTGGCCTCTACCGCTTGATGGTATTGGTTTGTTAGCTATATTTTTGGCAAACACCATCCAGCCGTGAGTATTCCGCAAACCTTCATTCAGGAACTGTTGTCACGCACCGACGTGGTGGAGGTGGTGGGCCGCTACGTGCAGCTCAAAAAAGGCGGCGCCAACTTCATGGGGCTGTGCCCCTTCCACGGGGAAAAATCGGCGTCGTTCAGCGTCAGCCCCACCAAACAGTTCTACCACTGCTTCGGCTGCGGGGCCAATGGCAACGCCATCTCGTTCCTGATGGAGCACGCCGGCATGGGCTTTGTCGAGGCTGTCAAAGAACTGGCCCAGCAAGTCGGCCTGCCCGTGCCCGAAGACGATGCCAGCCCCCAAGACCGCGCCCGCGCACAGCAACAACGCGAACAGCAGCTATCCCTGACAGAACTGCTGGAACAAGCCGCCCGTGGCTACCAACGGCAGCTGAAAACCACACCCCGCGCCGTCGCTTACCTGAAGGGCCGGGGCCTGTCGGGCGAAATTGCCAAAACCTTTGGACTGGGCTATGCCCCCGAGGGCTGGCGCGCGCTGGCCAGCCTGCTGCCCGACTACGCCGACCCGCGCTTGGTGGAGTCTGGCCTGGTGATCGCCAGCGAAGCCGCCGACACGGAAACCCAGCCTGGCGCGGCGGCGGCCCGCGAAGGCAAACGCTACGACCGCTTTCGCGACCGCATCATGTTCCCCATCCGCAACGTCAAGGGCGAAACCATCGGCTTTGGCGGGCGGGTGCTGGACAAAGGCGAGCCCAAATACCTCAACAGCCCCGAAACCCCGGTGTTCAGCAAAGGCCGCGAGTTGTACGGCCTGTTCGAGGGCCGCACCGCCATCCGCGTCAACGGCTACGCCCTGGTGACCGAAGGCTACATGGACGTGGTGGCACTGGCCCAGCTTGGCTTTGCCAACGCCGTGGCCACCTTGGGCACCGCCTGCACGGCCGAGCACGTGCAAAAGCTGTTCCGGTTCACCGACGCGGTCATTTTCAGTTTCGACGGCGACGCCGCCGGTCGCCGCGCGGCGGGCAAAGCCATGGTGGCCGCCCTGCCCTTTGCACAAGACACGCGCAGCATCAAATTCCTGTTTCTGCCCCCCGAGCACGACCCCGACAGCTTCATTCGCGCCAACGGGCAGGACGCCTTCGCCCAATGCGTGAAAGAGGCCATGCCCCTGAGCCGGTTCATGCAAGAAACAGCCGCAGCAGGCTGCGACGTGGCCACCGCAGAAGGCCGCGCCATGATGGCCAGCCACGCCCGCCCTCTGTGGCAAGCCCTGCCCGATGGCGCACTGAAGCGGCAATTGCTGGGTGAGCTGGCCCAGCAAATTGGGCTGGGCGTGCCCGAGCTGACCGACCTCTGGCAACTGCCGCCCGCCCATGCCCCCCGCCCCACAGGCAACGGCTTGGGTCGGGGGTACGAACACACCCACACAGACCCCGGCCACGGTGAGCCACCCGCCTATGACGACAGGCCCTGGCCCGACAACGGATACCCCAGCAGCGGGGGTGGATTCACCCGGCGCAACAGCCCCAACGCCGGCAATGGCTGGGGCGAACGCAACGGGCGCTTCGGCAACCGCAAAGGGGCCAGAGACCCGGGCTACACCACCGCACGCGGGCCACGCACCACCCCGACCTCGCGCACCGACCTGGTGGCACGCACACTGCTCAGCCACCCCCAGGCGTGGGACTGGCTCACCCCCGAAGACCACCACCTGTTGGCCGTGCAACCCGAGCCCCTGGGCCCGCTGTTTGCCTGGCTGGAAGGCCAATGGCACGAACACGGGCCCCAACCCTGGGCCGTGTTGCAACAAGCCTTGGCCGACCAACCGTTCGCGGGCCTGGCCACCCGGCTGGTGGCCCAGGCGCTCTCGCTGGCGGCCCCGGTGGAGGAAGACGGCGAACCGCCCCCGGGTGAGAGCGAAGCCGAGATTCAGCGCGACCTGCGCGAAATGCTCAACCGCATGCTGATCGAAGACCTGAAGCTGCGCGAAACGCAGGCCATCGCCCAGGCCAGCACCCAACCCGCCGCCCTGCAAACCTACCGCGACCTGCAAGCCCGGCGGCTGGAGCTGGAACGACTGGTGCAGCCCACAAAGGTATAATCCAAGGCTTTTCGGCAAGCGCGACAGCAGTACCTCCGGCCCCGGCCCACACCCGCAACGGGTTCACGGACCTTGTCCAGGCCACCCCCGCAAGGGCTGCACACCAAATGATCGCCCCACAGCTTGCCCGGCCTGACGCAGCCCGGTCTGTGTCAGGTGCATGGCCCGTGTTCGACACGCGTGCCCCTTGATGTGAGGGGCATGGCCCCCACATTCTGCCGGTCCCGTTTTCGCCACCCAAGAGGTTTTCATGACCACCAAGAAGCCCGCCACACCCGCGTCTGGCCCCACCATCATTGTCAAGAAAGCCGTGCGCTCCTTGGCCAAACCCGTTGCCGAAGCCGCCCCTGCGCCCGAACCGGTGGTGGAAGCACCGGCGGCCAAGGCGGCCCCTGTGGTGCGTCGTGTGGCCTTGGTGAAACCCGCCGACGACAAAGCCGTGAAAACCGTGAAACGGGTGGTGGCAGCACCCGCCATCGCCGCCGACAGCGGCGATGAAGCACCCAAGAAAAAAGCCGGCCGCCCCGCCAAAGCCGCCGCGGCCAAAACGGACATCAAAGCCGGTGCCAAGCGCGGCCCCAAAGCAAAAGCCAAAGACGCCGACCTGGACGATGCCGACCTGTCTGACATCGACGACGAGTTGGAAGGCGAGCCCGAGGTCGCCGAACCGGCGGAAACCACCGCCACCGCCGCAGCCGCCCCCGCCGAAAAGGTCAAGCCCCTGCGCATGAAAATCAGCAAGGCCAAAGAACGCGCCTTGATGAAAGAATTTGGCCTGGACGAAACCGTTCTGTCCGAAGAAGAAGTGGCCCTGCGCCGCCTGCGCCTGAAAACGCTGATCAAGCTGGGCAAAACGCGCGGCTACCTGACCCACGGCGAAATCAACGACCACCTGCCCGACAAGCTGGTGGAAGCCGAAACACTTGAAGTGGTGGTGGCGCTGTTGAACGACATGGGCGTGGCGGTGTACGAGCAAACGCCCGATGCCGAAACCCTGCTGCTGAACAACACCGGCCCCACCGCCGCCACCGAAGAAGAAGCGGAAGAAGAAGCTGAAGCCGCCCTGTCCACCGTGGACAGCGAATTCGGCCGCACCACCGACCCCGTGCGCATGTACATGCGTGAAATGGGCACGGTGGAGCTGCTGACGCGCGAAGGCGAAATTGAAATTGCCAAGCGCATCGAAGGTGGACTGAACGACATGATGGCGGCCATCTCCGAGTCGCCCGCCACCATCGCCAAAATTCTGGAAATGGGCGAGGAAATTCGCGAAGGCAAGGTCGTCATTTCCACCGTGGTCGATGGCTTTGCCGACGCCAATGAAAACGACGATTACGTGGCCGAGGAAGACTTCGACGAATACGACGAAGCCGACGACGACGACGGCAAAGGTGGCTCGAAAGCGCTGACCAAAAAGCTGGAAGAACTGAAGCGCGAAGCCTTGTCCCGCTTCGACAACATGCGTGCGCTGCACGACAAGCTGAAGAAAACCTACGACAAGGAAGGCTACGGCACGCCCACCTACCTGAAGACCCAGAAGGCCCTGACCGACCAGCTGATGACCATCCGCTTCACGGCCAAGAGCATCGAAAAGCTGTGCGACATGCTGCGCACCCAGGTGGACGATGTGCGCAAGAAAGAGCGCGAGCTGCGCCGCATCATCGTGGACAAGTGCGGCATGCCCCAAGAGCGCTTCATTGCCGACTTCCCCGCCAACCTCATCAACCTGGAATGGGTGGTGAAACAGGCGGCCGCAGGCAAGCCCTGGAGCACGGTGATGCAGCGCAACATCCCGCCCGTGCAAGACCTGCAGCAAAAACTGATTGACCTGCAAACCACGGTCGTGGTGCCCCTGGGCCACCTGAAAGACATCAACAAGCGCATGAACGAGGGCGAACGCACCTCGCGCGGCGCCAAGAAGGAAATGATCGAGGCCAACTTGCGCCTGGTGATTTCCATTGCCAAAAAATACACCAACCGTGGCCTGCAGTTTCTCGACCTGATCCAGGAAGGCAACATCGGCCTGATGAAGGCGGTGGACAAGTTCGAGTACCGCCGGGGCTACAAGTTTTCGACCTACGCCACCTGGTGGATCCGCCAGGCCATCACCCGCAGCATTGCGGACCAGGCGCGCACCATCCGCATCCCGGTGCACATGATCGAAACCATCAACAAGATGAACCGGCTGTCCCGCCAGCATTTGCAGGAACACGGCTTCGAGCCCGATGCCAGCGTGTTGGCCGAGAAGATGGAAATCCCGGAAGACAAAATCCGCAAGATCATGAAGATCGCCAAAGAGCCGATCTCCATGGAAACCCCCATCGGCGACGACGACGACAGCCACTTGGGCGACTTCATCGAAGACGGTGCCAACACCGCGCCCATCGAAGCGGCCATGCAAGCCGGTTTGCGTGAAGTGGTCAAGGAAATCCTGGACAGCCTCACGCCACGCGAAGCCAAGGTGCTGCGCATGCGCTTCGGCATTGAAATGTCCACAGACCACACGCTGGAAGAAGTGGGCAAGCAGTTCGACGTGACACGCGAACGCATCCGCCAGATTGAAAGCAAGGCCGTGCGCAAACTCAAGCACCCCAGCCGCAGCGACAAGCTTCGCAGCTTCATTGACTCGATCTGACCTGGGCGTCAGCCCCCACAAAAGCAAACAGGGCCTTCGGGCCCTGTTTTTTTATGCCTTTCAGGCCTCTACCGCTTTTCTGTATTGCCTTTGCAGCTACAGATTTCAGAAATTTTCGGTGTCGATTTCGGTTTGGGTTTTGGTGTTGTAACGGGGGCCAGACACGGCGTCGGGGTCAAACAAGCGGTTGAGTTTGGCCATCATGTCGGGCCCCATGGGCACGTTGAGCGCACCCATGTTTTCGTGCAAATGGGCCAGGTTGGTGGTGCCGGGAATGGGCACGATGTGCGGTGCACGGTGCAGCAGCCAAACCAGTGCCAATTGGGCGGCGGTGCAACCGGCCTCTTCCACCAGGGGCACAAAACGGTCCAGCAGGCGCAGGTTGGCGGCGTAATTCATCACGTCAAACCGGGGCATGGTGCGGCGCATGTCGCCTTCGGCAAGCCGGGAGGTGTCCACCAGCTTGGTGGACAGGTAGGCGCGGCCCAGCGGGCTGAACGCCACAAACGCCACCCCCAATTCGCGGCAGGCATCGAGCACCGCAATTTCGGGGTTGCGCGTCCAAAGCGAATACTCCGACTGCACAGCGGCCACCGGGTGCACGGCATGCGCCCGGCGCAGCGTGGTGGCCGACACCTCGCTCAAGCCAATGGCGCGCACCTTGCCTGCGCGCACCAGGTCGGCCAGCGCGCCCACGCTGTCTTCAATGGGCACCTCACGGTCAAGCCGGTGCAGGTAAAACAGGTCGATCACGTCGGTGCCCAGCCGGGTCAGGCTGGCTTCGCAACTGGCGCGAATGGTCTCGGGACGCCCGTCGATGCGGCGGGTCAGACCGGTGTCCGGGTGGTTGAGCCCGCACTTGCTGGCCAGCACAAAACGCTGGCGGTGCGGGCCCAACACGCGGCCCACCAGGGCCTCGTTGGCGCCGTTGCCATACAAGGCCGCTGTGTCAAAAAAATTGACCCCTTGGTCCAGGGCATCCAATAACAGGGCTGTGGCCTGGGCCTCAGAAGCCGCCGGCCCGTAGCCGTGGCTCAAACCCATGCAACCCAGCCCCAAGGGCTTCACTTTGAATTCACCAATCACGCGTTCAGACATGCTTCACCTGCCATGAAATAAGGGCCACATCTTTGATGCGGGTTGTCCACAGTTTAATTCATGGGCATACATTTCAAGCTACCAAACTCAGAGCGCCCATTTTTTTGGTTTATAGTTAAAGGGTGTTTGCAAAGCACCCGGTTTTCAGGGTTGGCTTGACAGGCGTCAAGCCCAAGTCCAGTTGCCATGCGCCACAATACCGCCGCTGTGCACCGCCCCCGGGGCGAACGATCGCCCCCCAGGGGTTTGACCGCAGCAGCCACCACAAAAACACCCCGTTCCCCAGAGGAGAAGACGCTTCATGAGTTCCAAAGACAACGCCGCTGTCTCGCAACTGTTTGATTTGCTGGAATCTCGCTACGCCTTGCGTGTGCTCTGGGCCTTGCGCGACGGTCACACCCAAACATTCCGTTTGTTGCAAGACAGCGTGGGGGGTGTCACACCCAACACCCTGAACACCCGCCTGAAAGAACTGCGCGCGGCCGACCTGATCGACCACGGCGGCAACGGCTATGGCCTGACCAAAACCGGGCTGGATTTGCTCAAGCGCCTGAGCGACCTGCAAGCCTTTTCCAACAAATGGGTGGCAGCGCAAGCCAAAACCACGGCGGCGCCCAAGTAAAGGCGGGCGCCCACCGCCCCCGCAGGCCCTGCGGCCTGCCCACAGCCGCTGCACCGACAGCGGTTTGTTTTTTCTGGATGGGCCATTGAATTGCGGCAACGCACCCCCAATTCCGGGGTTCACTACCCGTCCGTCTCACCCCTGCTGACCACGGCACCAAGACCATGAGCACCCACGACACCGACCACACCGCCAGCCCCACCGCCGCACAAACGGCCGAAGCGGCACACACCTACCAAGCCCACATGCCCATCGAAGAGCAAGAGGCCGCCGCTGCGGCCCAACAAGCCGAAGAAACCAGCGCATTGAGCGCTGAGTTGGCCGCCGTCAAAGCCCAAAACGCCGACTTGGCCGACCAATTTCTGCGCGCCAAGGCCGAGGCCGACAACGCCCGCCGCCGTGCCGACGAAGAGGTGTCAAAAGCCCGCAAATTCGCGGTGGACAGTTTTGCCGAAAGCCTGTTGCCCGTGGTGGACAGCCTGGAAGCCGGGTTGGCTGTGCAAGAAGCGACCATTCAGCAAATCCGCGAAGGCGCTGAAGCCACGCTGAAGCAGCTGCACAGCGCCCTGGCACGCAACAAAGTCACGCCCATTGCCCCAGAAGCGGGCACCAAGTTCGACCCCCACTTCCACCAGGCCATCAGCATGGTGCCTGCGGACCAAGACCCCAACACCGTGGTGATGGTGCTGCAAAAGGGCTACCAGATGGCCGAGCGCGTGTTGCGGCCAGCCCTTGTGACGGTGGCAGCCCCCAAATAAGCGCAGACCGCGCCCAAGCCCACACATTTGTCAGGGGTTTTCTGGCCCCGCCCCTTGAAACCGGGCGGTGCAGCCACACCTCTGACCCATCCAAATTTTTTCAGCATTCAGGAGTTCATCATGGGAAGAATCATCGGCATTGACCTGGGCACCACCAACAGCTGTGTGGCCATCATGGAAGGCAACACCACCCGCGTGATCGAGAACAGCGAAGGTGCCCGCACCACGCCGTCCATCATCGCGTACCAGGAAGACGGTGAAATTCTGGTGGGCGCCTCTGCAAAGCGCCAGGCCGTGACCAACCCCCGCAACACCCTGTACGCGGTGAAGCGCCTGATTGGCCGCAAGTTCACGGAAAAAGAAGTGCAAAAGGACATCGACCTGATGCCCTACACCATTGCCAAAGCCGACAACGGCGATGCGTGGGTGGAAGTGCGTGGCAACAAACTGGCCCCCCCACAGGTCAGCGCCGAAGTGCTGCGCAAAATGAAGAAAACCGCTGAAGATTACCTGGGCGAAGCCGTGACGGAAGCCGTCATCACCGTGCCCGCGTACTTCAACGACGCCCAGCGCCAAGCCACCAAAGACGCTGGCCGCATCGCAGGCTTGGACGTCAAGCGCATCATCAACGAACCCACGGCAGCCGCCTTGGCCTTCGGTCTGGACAAGACCGAAAAGGGCGATCGCAAAATTGCCGTGTACGACTTGGGCGGCGGCACGTTCGACGTGTCCATCATTGAAATTGCCGATGTCGACGGCGAAAAGCAGTTCGAAGTGCTGTCAACCAACGGGGACACCTTCCTGGGCGGCGAAGACTTTGACCAGCGCATCATCGACTTCATCATCACCGAGTTCAAAAAGGACCAGGGTGTTGACCTGTCCAAAGACGTGCTGGCCCTGCAACGCCTGAAAGAAGCCGCTGAAAAGGCCAAAATCGAGCTGTCCAACAGCAGCCAGACTGACATCAACCTGCCCTACATCACGGCAGACGCGTCCGGCCCCAAGCACCTGAACATCAAGATGACCCGCGCCAAGCTGGAAAGCCTGGTGGACGAGCTCATCGAGCGCACCATTGCCCCTTGCCGCACCGCCATCAAAGACGCCGGCATCAGCGTGTCTGACATCCAGGACGTGATTCTGGTGGGCGGCATGAGCCGCATGCCCAAGGTTCAGGAAAAGGTCAAAGAGTTCTTCGGCAAAGAGCCCCGCAAAGACGTCAACCCCGACGAAGCCGTGGCCGTGGGCGCCGCCATCCAGGGCCAAGTGCTGTCGGGTGACCGCACCGACGTGCTGCTGCTGGACGTGACCCCCCTGAGCCTGGGCATTGAGACCATGGGCGGCGTCATGACCAAAATGATCGCAAAGAACACGACCATCCCCACCAAGTTTGCACAAACCTTCTCCACCGCCGACGACAACCAGCCCGCAGTGACCATCAAGGTGTTCCAGGGCGAGCGCGAAATTGCCGCTGGCAACAAAGGTCTGGGCGAGTTCAACCTGGAAGGCATTCCCCCCGCACCGCGTGGCATTCCCCAGATCGAAGTGAGCTTTGACATCGACGCCAACGGCATCCTGCACGTGGGCGCGAAAGACAAAGGCACCGGCAAAGAAAACAAGATCACCATCAAGGCCAACTCGGGCCTGACCGAAGCTGAAATCCAGCAAATGGTGAAAGACGCCGAAATGAACGCGGCCGACGACAAGAAAAAGGTCGAGCTGGTGCAGGCCCGCAACCAGGGCGAGGCCATGGTCAACAGCGTCAAGAAGAGCCTGACCGAATACGGCGACAAGCTGGACGCAGGCGAAAAAGACGCGATCGAAGCCGCCATCAAAGAGCTGGAAGAAGCTGTCAAAGGTGAAGACAAAGACGCCATCGAAGCGAAAAACACCGCTCTGATGACCGTCAGCCAGAAGCTGGGCGAAAAAATGTACGCCGACCAACAAGCCGCCCAAGCAGCAGCCGGTGCCGCCGAAGGCGCTGGTGCCAGCGCAGGCAGCGGCCAGCAATCCAACCGCCCCGCCGACGACGACGTGGTGGACGCGGAAGTGAAAGAAGTCAAAAAAGGCTGACCCTGTGCCAACGCAGCGGTGCACGCGCCTGCCAAGGCGCGGCACCGCAGCCCACCCGCCGCGCTGTGCCTTTTGGGGTCAACGCGGCGTTTGTGTTCAAAGACCATCGGTGACCTCACATGGCCAAACGCGACTTTTATGAAGTGCTGGGCGTTCCCAAACACGCCAGCGACGACGAAATCAAAAAGGCTTATCGCAAACTCGCGATGAAGCACCACCCTGACCGCAACCAGGGTGACGCCGCCAAAGCGGCCGAAGAAAAGTTCAAAGAGGCCAAAGAGGCCTACGAGATGCTGAGCGACCCGCAAAAGCGCGCCGCCTACGACCAGCACGGCCACGCCGGCGTGGACCCCAACATGCGTGGGGGGCCAGGCGCAGAAGGTTTTGGCGGTTTCGGTGAAGCCTTCGGCGACATTTTTGGCGACATCTTCGGTGGCCAGCGCGCGCGCGGTGGCCGCCAGGTGTACCGGGGCAACGACCTGTCGTACGCCATGGAAATCAGCCTGGAAGAAGCCGCTGCGGGCAAGGAAGCGCAAATCCGCATCCCCTCCTGGGACGATTGCGACACCTGCAAAGGCACGGGGGCCAAACCCGGCACCTCGGTCAAAACCTGCCCGTCGTGCCACGGCAGCGGCTCGGTGCAAATGCGCCAGGGCTTTTTCAGCGTGCAGCAAACCTGCCCGCACTGCCACGGCAGCGGCAAGATCATTCCCGAGCCCTGCACCACCTGCAACGGCCAGGGCAAGCTGAAAAAGCACAAAACGCTGGAAGTGAAAATCCCGTCGGGCATCGACGACGGCATGCGCATCCGCAGCGCGGGCAACGGCGAGCCCGGCCAAAACGGGGGCCCATCGGGCGACCTGTTCATTGAAATCCGCCTGCGCAAACACGACATTTTCGAGCGCGATGGCGACGACCTGCACTGCCAGGTGCCCGTCAGCATCACCACCGCCACGCTGGGCGGTGAAATTGACGTGCCCACACTGGGCGGTAAAGCCAACATCGACATCCCCGAAGGCACGCAACACGGCAAAACCTTCCGCCTGCGCGGCAAGGGCGTGAAAGGGGTGCGCAGCAGCTACCCCGGCGATCTGTACTGCCACATCGTGGTGGAAACCCCGGTGAAGCTGACCGAGTACCAGCGCAAGCTGATGAAAGACTTGGACGAGTCGTTCAAAAAGGGCGGCGGCAAACACAGCCCCAACGAAGGCGGCTGGTTTGAAAAGGCCAAGTCCTTCTTCAGCTGACCTGCCCGGGTTAAGTTGGCCGCCCTACACTGCGGGGCATGAGCGTCAACATCACCTTTCTGGGCGGAGCGGGCACGGTCACCGGCTCCAAGTATTTGGTGCAACACGGGGGCCACCAGTTGCTGGTGGACTGTGGGCTGTTTCAGGGCTACAAGCCCCTTCGCCTGCGCAACTGGCACCCGCTGCCAGTTGAGGCGTCCCAGGTGGATGCGGTGGTGCTCACCCACGCCCACCTGGACCACAGCGGCTATGTGCCGCTGCTGGTGCGCGAAGGGTTTGCGGGCCAGGTGTGGTGCACCCCGGCCACCCGTGATCTGGCGAAAATCCTGCTGCCCGACAGCGGCCACATCCAGGAAGAAGACGCCCTCTACGCCAACAAACACGGCTTTTCCAAACACGCCCCCGCCCTGCCCCTCTACACCGAGGACGACGCCCAGCGCAGCTTGAAACACCTGCGCACCGCGCACCTGCACCAGGTGTTCCAGCCCATCCCGGGCTGGCGCGCCACACTGCGGGGCGCGGGCCACATCCTGGGGGCGGCCAGCCTGCTGCTGGAAGTGGGCGGCAAACGCATTCTGTTTTCCGGCGACCTGGGTCGCCCCGACGACGTGCTGATGAACGCCCCCGAAGCCCCACCCGCCGCCGATGTGGTGGTGGTGGAGTCCACCTACGGCGACCGCGATCACCCGCCCGACACCCTGGCCGCCGAGCTGGCACCGGCCGTGGCCCGTGTGGCGGCGCGCGGGGGCACGGCCATCGTGCCCGTGTTTGCGGTGGGCCGGGCCCAGGCGGTGCTGCACACCCTGGCGCAGCTCAAGGCCAGCGGGGCCATCCCACACAGCCTGCCCATTTACCTGGACAGCCCCATGGCCATCCACACAACAGGCCTGTACGCGGCCCACTTGGGCGAACACCGGTTGAACGCCGCACAGTGCCGCGACATGGAACGCGTGGCCACCATGACCAGCACCCCAGACGAAAGCCGTGCCATTGCCCACCACCACGGGCCCAAGGTGATTTTGTCGGCCAGTGGCATGGCCACCGGCGGGCGGGTGCTGCACCACCTGGCCTGGGGCTTGAGCGACCACCGCAACATGGTCATCCTGACCGGTTACCAGGCCCCCGGCACACGCGGGGCCAGCCTGGCGCAAGGGGCTAAGTTCTTGCGCATCCACGGGCAAGACGTGCCCGTGCGTGCTGAGGTGGTGCCCCTCGCCGCCGCGTCGGCCCACGCCGACGCGGGGCAGTTGCTGGGTTGGCTGCGCGCCCTGCCCCATGCCCCCCGCCAGGTGTTTGTGGTGCACGGCGACCCGGAAGCCTCAGACCAGCTGCGCCGCCGCATCGGTTGCGAGCTGAAATGGCCCGCCACCACGCCCGAACACGGGGCCACCTGGCCGGTGTGAGGCCTGGGTCACAGGGGCTTTAAGCCCTTGAATGTCGTTTTATTTCAGAAGCAAACTTTTCATACCCATCAAGCGCCAATGGCATTTTTCAATCGAATTTTCATGACCGGTATGTTGTCCACCGGCACCGCACTGCTCGGCTTGGCCCATGCCCAAACCCCTCCGCCCTCCGAACCCGATGCCGCCACCTGGGCCGCTTGTGTCAAGCGCCTGCAGCCCCAGGCCGCGCAGGCGGGGGTACATGCCGGCACCTGGACACAGGCACTGCAAGGCGTCACGCCCGATGGCAGCGTGCTGGCCAAGCTGGACAACCAGCCCGAGTTCAAAACCCCCATCTGGGACTACCTGGCTGGGCTGGTGGACGACGAACGCGTGGCCGACGGCCAGCGCCTGCTGGCCACCCACGCCGACACCCTGGCCCGCGCCGAACAGGCCCACGGCGTGGACGCGGCCACCGTGGTGGCCGTGTGGGGCGTGGAAAGCAATTTTGGCCAGAGCTTTGGCCGCTACCCGCTGGTGCAGGCGCTGGGCACGCTGAGCTGCTTTGGGCGGCGGCAGGCGTTTTTCCAGAAAGAGCTGTTTGCCACCCTGCGCATCCAGCAGCGCGGCGACGTGCCGCCCGAACGGCTGGTGGGCAGCTGGGCCGGGGCCTTTGGGCACACGCAGTTCATGCCCACCACCTATGAACGGTTGGCCGTGGACTTTGACGGCGATGGCCGCCGCGACCTGACCGCCAGCGTGCCCGACGCCCTGGCCTCCACCGCTCACTTTTTGCAAAAAGCAGGCTGGAAACCGGGTTTGCCTTGGGGCGTGGAAGTGAAGCTGCCCGCTGGGTTCAGCCTGGGCGGCGAAGGCCGCCGCACCAAACGCGCCGCCAGCGCCTGGACAGAGCGCGGCGTGAAACCCCTGGTGGGCGGCAGCGCCACAGCGGTGTTCGGGGCAGACACCCCGCTGGGCCTGATGACCCTGGCGGGGGCGAATGGCCCGGCTTTTTTGGTCAGCCGCAACTTCGATGCGATCTATGGCTACAACGCCGCCGAAAGCTATGGCCTGGCCATTGCCCACCTGAGCGACCGGCTGCGCGGCGGTGCCCCGTTTGCCACGCCCTGGCCCACCGACGACCCCGGCCTGTCACGCGCCCAGCGGCGCGAGCTGCAAACCCTGCTGTCGCTGCGCGGCCACGACATTGGCACCGTGGACGGCATGCTGGGCGACAAAAGCCGCACCGCCATCAAGGCCGAGCAAACCCGGCTGGGCCACGAGGCCAACGGGCGGGGCGGCCAAAAACTGCTGAAAGCGCTGCAACAGCCCTGAAAACAGCCTCAAATCAGGCCATCACAGAACCAAAAAGGCATAGCAAACAATTCAATACCATCAAGCGCTAGCCCCTGTTTTGGCTTGAAATTCAGCCCGCCAACAGCTCGAACGACCCCAGCGGCTGCGCCACGCCGTTGACCAGCACCTCCACCCGGTGCGTGCCGGGGTGGTGCACCCGCGTCGTCATTTGCGCCAGCGACACACGTTTGGCGAACGCCACCGCTTGCCCCGGTGCCAGGGTGGCCGTTTTCAGTTTGAACACCTTGGGCGCGGTCTGGCCGCTGGCCTTCACGTAATGGATGCAAAAGTCCACCAGCACATCCTGCGCATGGGTCTGGGTGTTGTGCAGCTCAAACGCCACCGACACCGCGCCGCCCACACGGGCCACCGCAGGCTCCACGCGGGCCTGGGCCACGGCGACCTCGGCGCGCGCACCGAAACCCAGCACGTCCAGCGCACCGGCATCGCCCCGTTTGACGGCAAAACGCAGCGCGTGCTCCACCAGCCAGCGGCGCTCGGGGCTGGCGCCGGGCAACCAGCGCCGGGCGGTGTCCACCAGAACGGCGGGGTGGTCTTTGCCGATGTCGTTCAGGTTGTTGGCCACCGAGCGGCGCACGTACAGCTCGGGGTCGTCTTTCAGCCGCTCCAGCAGGGCCAGCACGGGCGTGGGGTCTTGCTGGAAATCGCGCAGCCGCTGGCCCCAGGGCAGGCGCGGGCGGGTGCCCTCCGACACCAGGCGGCGCACGTGGTGGCTGGGGTCGGTGGCCCACTGCGCCAACCGCTCCAGCGTGGCCTGCGTGTGGTGCTGCAAAAACGGGCGGATGCTGAATTCGGCGGTGAAGCGCTGCGTCAGCAGGTGCTGCGCCCGCATCGATGCTTCGAAGTGCCCCAACCCAAACGCGGCCACAAAACAGGTGTGCGGCAAGTAGAAAAACGGTGCCATGGCGGTGGCCGCCTCGGGCGGCGGCGCGGCCTGCACCGAGGCCAGCAGCACGCCCACTGCCGCCTCAAAGTCGGCGGGCAGGTGGCGGCCACGGGCCATCAGGTCCAGTGCGCCGTAGCCCGCCAGGGCATCGGCCAGAAAGGCCTCCCGGTCAAAGCCGGGGTGCACCGCGGCCACCTCGCGCGCCAGGCGCGCGGGTACCTCGGGGCCGTATTGGTTTTTCAGGGGTTCGGCCATGGCCATGCCACCTCAGGCCAGGCGCTGGTCGGTGCTGGGGCGCTTCCACAGGTTGATGCCACCGTCCACGGCGTGCCGGTCGATGGCGGCCAGCTCGTCGGGGGTGAAACCGGGGTGTTGCAACGCCCCCACCAGCTCGGTGATTTGCTCGGGGCGGCTGGCGCCGATCAGGGCCGATGTCATGCGGGAATCGCGCAGCACCCAGGCCACCGCCATTTGCGCCAGGCTCTGGCCCCTGGACTGGGCCAGCTCGTTCAGCGCCTTCACATGGGCGAGGTTCTGGGGGCTGAGGTGGTCGGCCGTGAACGAGCCACCGCCGGGGCGGTTGATGCGCGCATCGGCGGGCACACCGTTGAGGTATTTGCTGGTCAACAGCCCTTGGGCCAGGGCACTGAAAGCGATGCAACCCACACCCAGCTCGCCCAGGGTGTCGAGCAGATCCTCCTCGATCCAGCGGTTGAGCAAACTGTAAGAAGGCTGGTGAATCAGGCAAGGCACGCCCATGCTGGCCAAGATGTCCACGGCCTCGCGGGTTTTACCGGCCGAGTAGCTGGACAGCCCCACGTACAGCGCCTTGCCCTGCTGCACCGCCGTGGCCAGGGCACCCATGGTTTCTTCCAGCGGGGTGTCGGGGTCAAAGCGGTGGGAATAAAAAATGTCCACATAGTCCAGCCCCATGCGCTTCAGGCTCTGGTCCAGGCTGGCCAGCACGTATTTGCGCGAGCCCCCGCCCTGGCCGTAGGGCCCGGGCCACATGTCGTAACCCGCTTTGCTGGAAATGACAAGCTCGTCGCGGTAGGGCCGGAAGTCGCGGCGCAGGTGTTCGCCAAAGTTCGTTTCCGCGCTGCCGGCGGGCGGGCCGTAGTTGTTGGCCAGGTCAAAGTGGGTGATGCCCGCGTCGAACGCGGTGCGCAACATGTCGCGCTGGGTTTGAAACGGCGTGGCATCGCCAAAGTTGTGCCACAGGCCCAAGGTGATGGCGGGCAATTTCAAGCCACTGCGGCCGGTGCGGCGGTAGGGCATGCGGCCGTCGTAGCGCGTGGGAGAAGCGGTGTGGGTCATGGTGGTCAAAACGCCAAAAAGGTGAACAGGCTGGGTTTGCGAATTGTCAACCAAGGCCCGCCGGCCGTTGAATGGCCCACAAAGACAGGCGGTGCCCCGGGTTACACTGGATTTTTGACACAAAAACGTCACACATCAGCCGCACATCCGTCAGGAGTTAGTCATGATTTTTGCCAAGTTGTTGCCCCGAGAGGGCAATTTTTTCGAGCTGTTCGACCGCCATGCCGACCACGTGGTGGAAGCCGCCCAAGCCTTTTCCAAACTGGTGGCCAACTACAACGATGCCGAACTGCGCGAGCGATTCGAAGGCGAGCTGGACAAAGCCGAAGGGTCGGCAGACCGCATCACCATCGAGGTGAACCGGGCCATCCACACCACGTTCATCACGCCCATCGACCGTGAGCACATCCACAAACTGATCAACACCATGGATGACGTGGCCGACCTGATCCAGGATTCTGCCGAAACCATGGCGCTGTACGACTTGCGCCACGTGACGGAGGCCATTTCGCGCCTCACCGAAATCAACGTGAAATGCTGCGAGCGCCTGAAAAGCGCCGTGGGCATGCTGAAAACCATTGCAGACCCCAAAGTGGCGGAAGCCGCGCTGAAGACCTGCGCTGAAATCGACCAGCTCGAATCAGACGCCGACCGCGTGATGCGCAAAGCCATGAGCAAGTTGTTCCGCGAAGAACCCGATGTGCGCGAGCTCATCAAGCTCAAGGCCGTTTACGAGTTGCTGGAGACCATCTCCGACAAATGCGAAACCGTCGCCAAACTGATTGAGGGCATCGTCCTCGAAAACTCCTGACCGGCTGGGTTGCACACATGACAACCGTACAAGCAGCCCTGTGGGTGGTGGTGATGCTGGTGGCCCTGGCACTGGTGTTCGACTTCATGAACGGCTTTCACGACGCGGCCAACTCCATTGCCACGGTGGTCTCCACCGGGGTGCTGAAACCCAGCCAGGCGGTGGTGTTTGCCGCCACGTTCAACTTCATTGCCATCTTCATTTTTCACCTGAGTGTGGCGGCAACCGTGGGCAAAGGCATTGTCCAGCCCGGGATCGTGGATGTGCATGTGGTCTTTGGCGCACTGGTCGGGGCCATCACCTGGAACGCCATCACCTGGTACTACGGCATTCCCAGCAGCTCGTCACATGCGCTGATCGGTGGCATCGTGGGTGCTGTCATCGCCAAATCGGGCGTCGGTGCCTTGGTGGCCAGTGGCGTGCTGAAAACCGTGGCGTTCATTTTTGTGTCGCCTCTGCTGGGCTTTGTGCTGGGCTCGCTGATGATGGTGGCCGTGGCCTGGATTTTCCGGCGCACCCGCCCGCAACGGGTGGACGGCTGGTTCCGCCGCCTGCAACTGGTGTCGGCCGGGGCCTACAGCCTGGGGCACGGCGGCAACGACGCCCAAAAAACCATCGGCATCATCTGGATGTTGTTGATTGCCACGGGTTATGCGGCAGCCGAAGACAAATCGCCCCCCGTGTGGACCATCGTCAGTTGCTACGTGGCCATTGCCGCAGGCACTTTGTTTGGTGGCTGGCGCATCGTGAAAACCATGGGTCAGAAAATCACCAAACTCAAACCTGTGGGTGGCTTCTGTGCCGAAACAGGCGGGGCCATGACACTGTTTTTGGCCACGGCGTTGGGTGTCCCGGTGTCCACCACCCACACCATCACGGGTGCGATTGTGGGCGTGGGCTCCACCCAGCGGGCCAGTGCCGTGCGCTGGGGCGTGGCGGGCAACATCGTGTGGGCGTGGATTTTCACCATTCCCGCCAGCGCATTTGTGGCGGCGGTGGCTTATTGGGCCAGTTTGGCGCTGTTTTAAGTCACAAAAACCGGTCGAGCAGCTTGCGGCTGTGGCGGTCCAGCGCGAACAAATCGCGTATCAGGAACTGCACACCGTGGCTGTCGGCCACCAGCAGCGTGCCCGAGCTGAGGCGGCGAATGTCTTCTTCGCCCTTCAGCACAAATTCAAACCGGCCCCGGTCGGTGTCCACCGCCCAGGTGCTGGGGGTGGCATAGCTGCTCACCCCTTCCAGGCGCTGAATTTCAGGCATGAATTCGCGCTCTTGCAAACCCCGCTGAACGGCCGCCTGGGTCTCGGGCGGCAAAGCTGTCAGGGCGTTGATCCAGGCCAGTTCGTGGCCATCGGCATCGACCAGCGACAGCCCCTCCTCGGCCGCTGAAATCGGGAAGGCCCGCACCGGCACCACGCCCTCGTGTTGCGAGCCATCAGGGCGGGTCAGCACCAGCTTGCCCGAGGGGCTCCAGTGCAGTTTGAAATCGACGGTGGCGGGTGTGGGGGTCATGCGCGTTCCTCGGCGGCCAGCAACACATCTTCGGCGGCTTTGGCCTGGCGGGCCTGGGCTTCGTACAGGCGGAAGTAAGCGCCCTGCTGGTCCATCAGTGCTTCGTGGCTGCCCACCTCGACCATGTGGCCTTTGTCCATCACCACCAAGCGGTTGGCACGGCGCAGGGTGGACAGGCGGTGCGCCACGGCAATGGTGGTGCGCCCGCGCACCAGGTTGTCCAGCGCTTTCTGGATCTCTTTTTCCGTTTCGGTGTCCACCGACGACGTGGCCTCGTCCAAGATCAGTATGGCCGGGTCAATCAACAACGCCCGCGCAATGGAAATGCGCTGGCGCTCACCGCCCGACAAGCCCTGCCCCCGCTCACCCACCAGCGAGTCGTACCCTTGCGGCAGCCGCAAAATGAATTCGTGCGCGTGCGCGGCGCGGGCGGCGGCCACGATGTCGGCACGCGTGGCCTCGGGCCGCCCGTAGGCGATGTTTTCGGCAATGGTGCCGAAGAACAAAAACGGCTCTTGCAGCACCAGGCCGATGTGGCGGCGGTAATCGGCCACCTTCAGGGCACGGATGTCCACGCCGTCAATCTGGATGGAGCCACCGCTCACGTCGTAAAAGCGGCACAGCAGGTTGACCAACGTGCTTTTGCCCGAACCGCTGTGGCCCACCAGCCCGATGAACTCGCCCGGCGCAATCGACAGCGTCAGGTCTTTGATGACGGCGCGGTTGCCATAGCGGAAGTGCGCGTGCTCGATGTCGATGCGCCCGGTGACGCTGGGCAGCGCGACAGGGTTGGTCGGTTCGGGCACGCTGGACACGTGGTCAAGGATGTCAAAAATGCGCTTTGCCCCGGCCGCCGCCTTTTGCGTGACCGACACAATGCGGCTCATCGAGTCCAGCCGGGTGTAGAAACGGCTGATGTAGGCCAGAAACGCGGTCAGCACCCCCACGGTGATGGCGTTTTGCGACACCTGCCAGATGCCAAACGCCCACACCACCAGCAGCCCCACCTCGGTCAGCAGGGTGACGGTGGGGGAAAACAGGCTCCAGGTGCGGTTGAGTTTGTCGTTCACCGCCAGGTTGTAGCGGTTGGCATCGCGAAAACGCTTGGCCTCGCGGTCTTCCTGGGCAAACGCTTTCACCACCCGAATACCGGGAATGGTGTCGGCCAGCACGTTGGTGACCTCGGCCCACACGCGGTCGATTTTTTCAAACCCCGTGCGCAGGCGGTCACGCACCAGGTGGATCAGCCACGCAATGAACGGCAGCGGCACCAGCGTGACCAGGGCCAGCCAGGGGTTGATGGAAAACAGAATGAGCGCCGTCATGACGATCATCAGCACGTCGGTGGCAAAGTCGAGCAGGTGCAGCGACAAAAATACGTTGATGCGGTCGGTTTCGCTGCCAATGCGCGCCATCAGGTCGCCGGTGCGGCGGCCGCCGAAATACTCCAGGCTCAGGCCCAGCAAATGTTCGTAGGTGTTGGTGCGCAAATCGGCCCCAATGCGCTCGGACACCAGCGCCAATATGTAGGTTTTGGCCCAACCCAGGCTCCATGCCACCAGCGCCGAGCCAAACAGCCCGGCCAAATACAGCAACACCACATCCTGCTCAATGGCCTTGCCGTTCTGGAACGGAATGAGGATGTCGTCCATCAATGGCATGGTCAGGTAGGGTGGCACCAGGGTGGCCGCAGTGGACGCCAGCGTCAGCAAAAAGCCCGCCAGCAGCTGCCACTGGTAAGGCCGGGCAAAGCGCCACAGCCGCAGCAAGGTCCAGGTGGACGGGGGTTGCTCCGCCTCGGCAGCAAAACGGGGGGGCTCGTCGGCCTCATCGGCAGGCGTGTCGTCGGCCACGGCACCGGGTGCTCGCCCCAAAGCGGCGACCGCCTGGTTGAACTGCACCACCAGGCGCTGGGCGTGCAAATTCACGCCCAAGGTGAAACGCCACACCGCCAAGCGTTGTGCGCCCTGCACCAGATTCAAAGTGCCCACCCCGGCGTGGTCGCTCAGTTGCAGCTGCAACCCCGCTTGCAAGGGCCAACTTTGCACTTGGGGCTGCCCACCGCCAGCAACAGGGGACCAAGCCATCAGGCGCTGCCCAGTCAACAACACCAGGGCGCTGGACGCGTGCAGGCGGTCATCCAAATCGGGCTGAAGAGACACCAGGGTGGCTTCACCGGAGAGAAGCGACAAGTGGGCCAGGTGCTGCCAGTGCGCAGGCAGACCTGCCAGGGCCGAGGACATGCCCACACCGGGCGTTGCTGAAATGGGGGTTTGCATGGGCTGCAATTGTCACTGCCACCGGACCGCTGCCGGGCGGGGCCCACGCAGTTCGGTCAAATCGGTGTAAAAAAATGTTGCTTGTCCGGGCCAGTGCCGGGGTGGTCGCAGCACAATGTCGGTGCTAGGAAAATCATTGTAGCGATGGGGTGATTCCCACCGCCAGACCACCAGGAGCGGGCCCTGCGCCCCCGTGAAGCATGAGCCACCGAGACATCCGTTTTTTGCGCATCACCTATTTGCGCGGTCCCAACATCTGGACTTACCGCCCCACACTGGAAGCCTGGATCGACATCTGCGACCTGGAAGATTGCCCCTCCAACACCCTGCCCGGCTTTTACGAACGCCTGACCGCCTGGTTGCCCTCGCTGGAAGAACACCACTGCAGCCCTGGCGTGCGCGGCGGCTTTTTGCAGCGCCTGCGCGAAGGCACTTGGCCCGGCCACATCATGGAACACGTGGCGCTTGAGTTGCAAAACCTGGCCGGTATGCAAACGGGCTTTGGCAAAGCACGCTCCACCCACGTGCGCGGTGTGTACAAAGTGGTCATCCGCACCCGCGAAGAAAGCGTGGGCCGCGCGGCCCTGCAAGCCGCCCGTGACCTGGTAATGGCCGCCATCGACAACCAACCCTTCGATGTGGCGGGCACCGTCAGCCGGTTGCGCGCCATGGTGGATTCGCTGTGCTTAGGGCCCAGCACCGCCCACATCGTGGACGCGGCCACCGCACGCGGCATCCCACACACCCGGCTGAACGACGGCAACCTGGTGCAGCTGGGCCAGGGTGTGCAACAGCGCCGCATCTGGACCGCCGAAACCGATGGCACCAGTGCCATTGCCGAAGGCATTTGCAGCGACAAAGACCTGACCAAAACCCTGCTGGCCACCTGTGGCATTCCGGTGCCCGAGGGCGAAAAGGTGGACTCCCCCGAGGCCGCCTGGAGCGCGGCCCGAGACATTGGCCTACCCGTGGCCGTGAAACCCATTGACGGCAACCACGGCCGGGGCATCACGCTCGACCTGATGACCGAAGCCGACGTGCACGCCGCCTACGTGGTGGCCAACGAACAAGGCAGCGGCGTGATCGTGGAGCGCTGCATTCCCGGCGAAGAACACCGCCTGCTGGTGGTGGGCGGCCGCATGGTGGCCGCCACACGCGGCCAAACCACCGAAGTGGTGGCCGACGGCCAACACACCGTGCAACAACTGGTGGACCAGCAACTCAACACCGACCCACGCCGGGGCGAAGAAGAAGAATTCCCGCTGGAATTCATCGTGCTGGCCAAAGAGCCCCACATGCTGGTGGAGTTGCAACGCCAGGGCCTGACCCCCGACAGCGTGCCCGACGCGGGGCAACGCGTGCGTGTGCAGCGCCACGGCAACCTCACCCACGACGTGACCGACCTGGTGCACCCCGACGTGGCCGAACTCGCCGCCATGGCCGCCCGCGTGGTGGGCCTGGACGTGGCCGGCGTGGACCTGGTGGTCACCGACATCTCCAAACCCATGGCGCCGCAAAACGGGGCCATCGTGGAGGTGAACGCCGGGCCGGGCCTGCTCATGCACATCAAGCCCGAAACGGGCACGCCCCGCCCTGTGGGCAAAGCCATCGTGGACCATTTGTTTGGCGCTGAATCCGACGGGCGCATGCCCGTGGTCGGCATCACGGGCCATGCCGCCACCACCACACCGGTGGCCCACCTGTTGGCGGCCTTGCTGCGCCTGGACGGCCGCCACACCGGGTTGGCCAGCAACCGGGGTGTCTACCTGAACAACCGGCAGTTGCACGACGCCTTGCCCATCAAACCCTGGGATGCGGGCCAACGCCTGCTGATGAACCGCCAGGTGCAGGCCGCTGTGTTTGAAAACAGCCCACGCCAAATCCTGGCCGAAGGCCTGGTGTACGACCGCTGCCAGGTGGGTCTGGTCACGGGCGTGCCCAAGGCCGAGGGCCTGGAAGAGTTCTACGTCACGGAAGACGAACAGATGTACAACATCGTTCGCACCCAGGTGGACGTGGTGCTGTCGCACGGCGTGGCCGTCATCAACGCCCAAGACCCCGCCGCGGCCGAGTTGGCCGACCTGAGCGACGGTGCCGTGATTTATTACACGGCAGACCCTGAGCTGCCCGTGGTGCAAACCCACCGGGCCCAGGGCGGCAAAGTGGTGTTGTGTGTGGACGGCCAACTGTTGCTGGCCACCGGCGACACCACCAAGCCCGTGTTCGATACCCCCCAACCCGCCACCGACGCCGCCACCACCCACGTGTGGCTGGCCACCGTGGCCTGCGCCTGGGCGCTGGACATCCCCTTGACCGTGGTCCGTGCCGGCATCGAAGCCGAATGGCCCCAGCTTGCCACCACCTTTGCCTGACACCTGCTGCGCCCCGCTACTGGACACCCCATGAAAGTCACCCGCATTCGCGCCCTGCGCGGCCCCAATCTGTGGAGCCGCACCACCTGTGTGGAAGCCGTTGTTCATTGCACGCCCGAAGAAAGCAACCTGAACGCGCGCCCCGAAATCGAAGCCCGGCTGCGCCAGCGCTTCCCTGAAGTGGCGGCCTTCCGCCCCTACCCGCTGACCAAACCGCTGTCGTTGGCCCACGTGTTGTCGCAGTGCACGTTGTCGCTGCAAATCCGCGCGGGTTGCCCCGTGTCGTTTTGCCGCACCACCCCCACGGCCGAAGAAGGCGTTTACCAGGTGGTGGTGGAATACAGCGAAGAAGCCGTGGGCAAGCAAGCCCTCGACATCGGCCAGCTGCTGTGCCAGGCAGCCTGGGACGACGCCCCTTTTGACACCACACCGCATGTCGAGGCCCTGCAAGAACTGGACGAAGACATCCGCTTGGGCCCCTCCACAGGCGCCATCGTCGATGCCGCCAAGGCCCACGGCGTGCCCATTCGCCGCCTGACCGAAGGCAGCCTGGTGCAGTTTGGCTGGGGTGCCAAGCAGCGCCGCATTCAGGCCGCTGAAATGGACAGCACCGGCGCCATTGCCGAAAGCATTGCCCAAGACAAAGAGCTGACCAAAAAACTGCTGGCCGCTGCCGCCGTGCCCGTGCCCGAAGGCCGCCCTGTGGCCAACGCCGAAGACGCGTGGGTGGCCGCGCAGGAAATTGGCGGCCCTGTGGTGGTCAAGCCCCAGGACGGCAACCAAGGCAAGGGCGTGACGGTCAACGTCAGCACCCGCGAGGCCGTGATGGCCGGTTATGACAACGCCCGCAAGTTCCGCGACGACATCCTGGTCGAGCGCTATTTGGTGGGCAGCGACTACCGCGTGCTCATCGTCGGCGACAAACTGGTGGCCGCTGCCCGCCGCGAGCCCCCGCTGGTGGTGGGCGACGGCGACAGCACCGTGACCCAGCTGGTGGAACGCGTCAACGCCGACCCCCGCCGCGGCACCGGCCACGCCACACCGCTCACACGCATCCGGCTGGATGACATTGCCAAAAACCGCCTGGCCGAACAAGGGCTCACCGTGGACTCGGTGCCCCCGAAGGGCCAGCGGGTGATCTTGCGCAACAACGCCAACCTGTCCACCGGCGGCACAGCCACCGATGTGACCGACGACGTGCACCCCGAAGTGGCCGCGCGCTGCATTGCCGCTGCCAAAATGATCGGGCTGGACATTTGCGGGGTGGACGTGGTGTGCGAAACCGTCATGCGTCCCCTGGAAGAACAGCGCGGTGGCATTGTGGAAGTCAACGCGGCCCCAGGCCTGCGCATGCACACCAACCCCTCGTACGGCAAAGGCCGCCACGTGGGCGAAGCCATCGTTGCCCACATGTACCCCGCCAGCGCCGATGGCAAAAAGAACGACGGGCGCATTCCCGTGGTGGCCGTCACCGGCACCAACGGCAAAACCACCACCGTGCGCCTCATCAGCCACCTGCTCAAAGCCAACGGCCAACGCGTGGGCATGACCGACACCAACGGCGTCTACATCAACGGCCGCCAGATCGACAGTGGCGACTGCAGCGGCCCCCGCAGCGCCCGCAGCGTGCTGATGCACCCCGACGTGGACGCCGCCGTGCTCGAAAGCGCACGCGGCGGCATGCTGCGCGAAGGCCTGGCGTTTGACCGCTGCCAGGTGGCCGTGGTCACCAACATCGGCGCGGGCGACCACCTGGGCCTGAACTACATCACCACAGTGGAAGACCTGGCGGTGTTGAAGCGCGTGATCGTGCTCAACGTGGCTGAAACCGGCACAGCGGTGCTCAACGCCGCCGACCCGGCCGTGGTGGCCATGGCGGGCATGTGCCCCGGCGCGGTCACTTACTTCGCGCTGGACCGCCACCTGCCCGTGGTGGCCGCTCACCTGGCACACGGCAAACGCGCGGTGTATGTGGAAGACGGGCATGTGGTGGCCCAGGAAGGCAAATTCCAGGTGCGCCTGCCGCTGAAACACGTGCCGCTCACGCGGGGTGGCAGCATCGGCTTTCAGGTGGAAAACGTGTTGGCCAGCGTGGGCGCGGCCTGGGCACTGGGCACCCCCTGGGACGTGGTGGCCCAAGCGTTGGGCAACTTCGTGAGTGACGCCAGCTCAGCCCCCGGCCGCTTCAACACCTTTGATTACAAGGGCGCCACCGTGATCGCCGACTACGGCCACAACCCCGACGCCATCGCCGCCCTGGCCAGCGCCGTGGAGGCCATGCCCGCGCAGCGGCGCAGCGTGGTCATCAGCGGCGCGGGCGACCGGCGCGACGAAGACATCACCCAACAAACCGCCATCCTGGGCCGGGTGTTTGACGACGTGATCCTGTACGAAGACGCCTGCCAGCGCGGCCGCGCCGACGGTGAAGTGCTCGGCCTGCTGCGCAAAGGGCTGGACGGCGCTACCCAAACCACCCATGTGCAGGAAATTCAAGGCGAGTTCGTGGCCATTGACACCGCCCTGGGCCGGCTGCAACCCGGCGACCTGTGCCTGATCCTGATCGACCAGGTGGAAGAAGCCCTGGCCCACATCGCCCAGCGGGTGGCTGAAGCAAATAGCTAAAAAATAACACCCAACGCTTGACCATCAAGCGTTGGGTGCCTTTTTTGCTTGAAATTTCAGCGCAACGCCAAGCGCTCTCGTGCAGTGGCGTACTCGCGCTTAAGCTGCGCCACAAACTCGCCCGCCGGTTGCACCTTGTCGATGGCGCCAATGCCTTGGCCGCAGCCCCAAATGTCTTTCCAGGCTTTGGACTTGTCGCCGCCAAAATTCATTTTGCTGGGGTCGCTCACGGGCAGGTTGTCGGGGTCCATGCCCGCGGCGCGGATGCTGGGGGCCAGGTAGTTGCCGTGCACGCCGGTGAACAGGTTGCTGTACACGATGTCGTCGGAGTTGCTGTCCACAATCGCCTGTTTGTAGCCCTCGGCCGCGCGGGCCTCTTCGGTGGCAATGAAGGCCGAGCCAATGTAGGCAAAGTCCGCCCCCATGGCTTGGGCCGCCAGCACCGCACCGCCTGAGGCAATGGAGCCGCTCAGGGCCACCGGGCCGTCGAACCACTGGCGAATTTCCTGGATCAGCGCAAACGGGCTTTTCACGCCCGCGTGGCCCCCTGCCCCGGCGGCCACGGCAATCAGGCCATCGGCGCCTTTTTCAATGGCTTTGCGGGCGTGTTTGTTGTTGATGACATCGTGCAGCACCACGCCACCATAGCTGTGGGCGGCGGCGTTGATGTCTTCGCGCGCCCCCAGGCTGGTGATGATGATGGGCACCTTGTATTTCACGCACAGCGCCATGTCGTGCTCCAGCCGGTCGTTGCTTTTGTGCACGATCTGGTTGATGGCAAACGGTGCAGCAGGCGCTTCGGGGTGCGCCGCGTTGTGGGCGGCCAGCGCCTCGGTGATTTCAATCAACCACTCTTCCAGCTGCTCGGCCGGGCGGGCGTTGAGCGCGGGCATGGAGCCCACCACTCCAGCTTTGCACTGGGCAATGACCAATTTGGGGTTGCTGATGATGAACAGCGGCGAACCGATGACGGGGAAAGGCAAATGCGCCAAAGCGCCGGGAAGTGTGCGTGCCATGTTCAAAAAGCCTCCAAAACCAGGGCGGTGACGCTGTCAGCGCCTTCAACGATTGCGTCGCGCACACCGGGCGCGCGGCTCAAGATGTGGTCTGCGTAAAAACGCGCGGTGGTGATCTTGGCCGCCATGAAGCCGGGGCCAAAGTCACCGCAGTCGCCACTGGCCAGCGCACTTTCGGCCACCAGCAGCGCACGCGCCAATTGCCAGCCGGCCATCAGGTTGCCCGCCAGCATCAGGTAGGGCACGCTGCCGGCGAAGGCGGCGTTGGGGTTGGCGCGGGTGTTGGTGGCAATGAAGGCCACCACGTCTTCAAAGGCTTGGCGTGCAGCGCCCAGGCGCTTGGCCACGGCGGCGGCCTGTGCGCCGCCTTGGGCCAGCAGCTCGGCTTCGGTGGCTTTGACCTGTGCCGCCAGGCCCAGGGCGATTTGACCGCCGTCGCGGGCGGTTTTGCGGCCCACCAGATCGTTGGCCTGGATGGCAGTGGTGCCTTCGTAGATGGTCAAAATCTTGGCGTCGCGGTAGTACTGTGCGGCGCCGGTCTCTTCAATGAACCCCATGCCGCCGTGCACCTGAACGCCCAAGCTGGTGACTTCCAGGCTTTGCTCGGTGCTGTAGCCCTTGACCAGCGGCACCATGAATTCGTAGAACGTGGCGTTGTCCTTGCGCACCTCGGCATCGGGGTGGTGGTGGGCGGCGTCGTAGGCGGCAGCGGCCGTCAACGCCAGGGCGCGGCAGCCTTCGGTGCTGGCGCGCATGGTCATGAGCATGCGCTTCACATCGGGGTGGTGAATGATGGGCGCGCCAGCGGCCAGGCTGCCGTCCACGGGGCGGCTTTGCACGCGGTCTTTGGCGTACTGCACGGCCTTTTGGTAGGCGCGCTCGGCAATCGCAATGCCTTGCACGCCCACGGCGTAGCGGGCGGCGTTCATCATGATGAACATGTACTCCAGGCCCCGGTTTTCTTCGCCCACCAGATAACCCACGGCCCCCCCGTGGTCGCCAAACTGCAACACGGCGGTGGGGCTGGCTTTGATGCCCATTTTGTGTTCGATGCTGACGCACCAGGCATCGTTGCGCGCACCCACGCCGCCATCGGCATTCACCAAAAATTTGGGCACCACAAACAGGCTGATGCCCTTCACGCCCTCGGGCGCACCGGGCACCCGGGCCAACACCAGATGGACGATGTTCTCGGCCATGTCGTGTTCACCGTAGGTGATGAAAATTTTGGTGCCAAACACCTTGTACGTGCCATCGGGCTGGGGCTCGGCGCGGGTGCGCACCGCCGCCAGGTCAGAGCCTGCCTGTGGTTCGGTCAGGTTCATGGTGCCGGTCCACTGGCCGCTGATGAGCTTTTCCAAGTAAACGGCCTTGAGGTCATCGGAGCCTGCGGTCAGCAGGGCTTCGATGGCGCCGTCGGTCAGCAGCGGGCACAGCGCAAAGCTCATGTTGGCGCTGTTGAGCATTTCGCCGCAGGCCGCACCGATGGTTTTGGGCAAGCCCTGGCCACCGAAGTCAGCAGGGTGTTGCAGGCCCTGCCAGCCGCCTTCAGCGTATTGCTTGAAGGCTTCTTTGAAGCCGGGGGTGGTGGTGACCACGCCGCCCTGGAAGCTGCTGGGGTTTTTGTCGCCTTCCCAGTTCAGGGGGGCCAACACGTCTTGGTTGAACTTGGCGCACTCTTCCAGCACGGCCTGGGCGGTGTCGTAACCGGCGTCTTCAAAACCGGGCATTTGTGCCACCTGGTCGATGCGGGCCAGGTGCTGAATGCCAAACAGCATGTCTTTCAGGGGGG
Source organism: Burkholderiaceae bacterium (assembly GCA_049653005.1). Lineage (GTDB taxonomy): Bacteria > Pseudomonadota > Gammaproteobacteria > Burkholderiales > Burkholderiaceae_C > UBA2334. Next base: position 61,791 of record JBASFL010000025.1, read on the forward strand.
CGAGGTAACTCATGGGGTTGTCTCCAATGTGCGAATTTCGTAGCTGTCAGCGCTTATCCATCATGCGCTGGAAGCATTTTTGGCTCAAAAAAAGCGCCACTAATGGCGCTGGTGGGACGCTGATGGGCGCTGCGGTTCACACCGTGTCTCAGAGGCTGTTGACCAACTCAGGCACCGCAGTGAACAAGTCCGCCTCCAGCCCATAGTCGGCCACGCTGAAGATCGGGGCCTCGGGGTCCTTGTTGATCGCCACGATCACCTTGCTGTCTTTCATCCCCGCCAAGTGCTGGATGGCACCGCTGATGCCCGCTGCGATGTACAGCTGCGGGGCCACGATCTTGCCGGTCTGGCCCACTTGCAGGTCGTTGGCCGCATAACCTGCATCCACCGCCGCACGGCTGGCACCGATGGCCGCACCGAGCTTGTCGGCCAGCGGGGTCATGACTTCGTTGAACTTCTCGCTGCTGCCCAGTGCCCGGCCACCGCTGACGATGATCTTGGCCGCTGTCAGTTCGGGGCGGTCGTTCTTGGCGATTTCGCTGCCTTTGAAGCTGCTTTTGCCGCTGTCGCTGGTGGCGGCTGTGGTTTCAATGGGTGCGGAGCCACCTGTGCTGGCTGCGGCATCAAAGCCTGTGGCGCGCACGGTGATGACTTTGACGGCGTCGGTGCTTTGCACGGTGGCGATGGCGTTGCCTGCGTAGATGGGACGCTCGAATGTGTCGCTG
>JBASFL010000026.1:0-26234 GCA_049653005.1 Burkholderiaceae bacterium
GCGTCAAGCCTGGGCGGCCAGCGGCAGCCGCAGCACCACCCGCAGGCCCTGCGGCGTGCGCCGCTCGGCGTGGGCCTTGCCGCCGTGGCGCAGGGCGATTTCCTGCACGATGGCCAGGCCCAGGCCACACCCACCGGGCAGCGTGCTGGCGCGCCAGAAGCGCTGGAAGACGTGGCCCAGCTCGTCGTCGTTCAAGCCCGGCCCGCTGTCTTCCACCGCCACCACCGCCTCGCCGCCTTGCGTTTGCACCGCCAAGGTGATGGTGCTGCCCGCCGGGGTGTAGCGCAGGGCGTTGTCCAGCAGGTTGGCCAGGGCCTCGCGCAGTTGCAGGGCGTCGCCCAGCAGGGGCAGGTGGTCGTCGCCTTCGTAGCCCAGGTCCATGTGGGCGGCCAGGGCGCGGGGGGTCCATTCCCGGGCCACTTCGCGGGCCAGGTGGGCCAGGTCCATGGGTTCGCGCCGGGCCTGGGTTTCGGTGCGTGCCAAGGTCAGCAGCTGGTGCACCAGGTGGGCGCTGCGCTGCGCGCCCGTCAGCACCTTGGCCAGGCGCTCGCGCAGGGCGTGGTCGGTGGCCTGGCGCTGGGCCAGTTCCACCTGGCTGATGAGGCCCGCCAGCGGCGTGCGCAGCTGGTGGGCGGCGTCGTTCAAAAAACGCTTTTCCTGGTTGACGGTGCGGGCCACTTTGTCGAGCAAGGCGTTCACGGCCAGCACCAGGGCGCGCACTTCGCTGGGGGCTTGCGCCATTTCGATGGGAGACAGTGCGTCCACCGCCCGGTGGTCGAGTTGCGCGGCCAGCCGGGTGAGCGGGGCCAGCCCGCGCCGTATGCCGCCGTGCACTGCCAGGCTCAGCAACACCCCCAGGGCCAGCAGGGGGGCCAGCATGTCGGCCACCAGTTCGGCGGCAATGCGCTGCTGCACGGCCAGGCTTTTGCCCACCTGCACGCGCAGCATTTGGGGCGATTCGGGCTCGCCATAGGCCACGTCCATCGCCACCACGCGCAGGGGCTTGCCGTCGAGTTCGGTGCGGTACAGCAGCGGCTCGCCCGGCGAGAGGGCTGCATCGGGCTGGGGCAACTGGCGGTTGCCCAGCAAAAATTTGCCCGGGGGTGACGACACCAGGTAGCTGGTGCGGTCGTCGGGGTCTTGTTCCAGCACGTCTTGCGCGGCACGGGGGAAGTCGATCAGCAGGCCCGACCCCACGGGTTTGACCTGCCGCGCCAGCGCCCGCACCGATTGCAGCAGCGATTGGTCGATGCCTTTTTCCGCGTAGCTCAGCGCCATGCGGTAGGCCAGCAGCCCTCCCCCGGCCCACAGCGCCAGCTGGGGCAACAGCAGCCACAGCAGCAGTTGCCGTTTGAGGGATTGCGTGGTGGTGCCAACGGCCATGGGGGTTTGGTGGGCGTTGCGGGGCTCAGGCGCCGGTGGGGGTGTTTTCCAGCATGTAGCCCAGCCCGCGTATGTTGCGGATGTTCAGGGCCGAGCCCGCCAGCTTGCGGCGCAGGCGGTGCACGTACACCTCCAGCGCGTTCGAGGCCAGGCCGCCGCCCCCGGCCTCGGCCGGTTGGGCTTGCCACGCGGTCAACACGTCTTCGCGGCTGACCACCTGGCCGAGTTGCTGCACCAGCAGGCGCAGCAGCGCCCACTCGCGTTGGGTGAGGTCAATGGTGTCGCCGTTCAGCCAGGCGCGGGGCAGCACGGGGTCCAGGCGCAGGCCCGTGGGGGTCTCGTGGGGTGCGGGGGTCACGGGGGCGGCGATGGGGGCGAAGGCCGGCAGGCTGGCGCGGCGCAGCATGGACTGCAGGCGGGCCAGCAGTTCGTCGGTGTTGAAGGGTTTGGTCAGGTAGTCGTCGGCCCCGGCGTTCAGGCCTTCCACCCGGTCTTCCACACCGTCGCGGGCGGTGAGGATGAGCACGGGCATGGCGGGGTGGCGTTCGCGCAGCAGGCGCAGCACGGTCATCCCATCCACTTTGGGCAAGCCGAGGTCGAGCACCACGCCGTCAAAAAGGCTGGCGATGATGTGGCCCAGCGCGGCTTCGCCGTCTGGCGCCGTGGTGGTCTGGTGGCCGGCCTGTGTCAGCAGGTCGCTCAGGCCGTCGCGCAGCAGTTCGTCGTCTTCAACGATGAGCAGGTTGGCCATTGTCCAGCTCCGGTGGGGTGGAAGAGGCTGCCGCCACCGCAGCCACCCGTGCGCTGTGAATGGCCTGGGCAATGCGCTCGCCTGCTTTTTTGGTGTCAAAAGTGCCTTCAGCGCTTGTCTGTATTGAGTTGGAAGCTATGGTTTTGGTGTCAATGCAGTTGGCGGCTTCCAGCGTGTGCAGCAGCTGGGGGCGTTGGGGGTAGGGCTGTTCGGCCAGGCCGCCACGGCCGCGCGCGTCGCATTCGCAGGCCAGCAGCACCTCGGCAAAACGTTCGGGGCGGCGCAGGGCGTCGCAGCGCTCCAGCAGGCGCACCAGGGCGGCGGGCGAAAACCCGCTGCAGCGGTGGATGTTGCCGTGCTCGCGGGCCACCACGTCGGCCAGTTCGCGGCAGTCGCGCGGTACTTTCCAGCGGTCGCACACCTTGGCCAAGAGCTTGGCGCTGCGTTCTTCGTGGCCCAGGTGGCGGGGCAGTATGTCGGCGGGGGTGGTGCCTTTGCCCAGGTCGTGGCACAGGCAGGCAAAACGCACGGCCAGCGGGGCATCCAGGCGGGCGGCCATGTCCATCACCATCATCATGTGCACGCCGGTGTCCACCTCGGGGTGGTAGTCGGCGCGCTGGGGCACGCCCCACAGGCGGTCGAGTTCGGGCAGCAGCACTTTCAGGGCCCCGCAGTCGCGCAGCACCTGCAGCATGCGCGAGGGGGTGGGGGCCATGAGCCCGCGCGACAGCTCTTGCCACACGCGCTCGGGCACCAGGTGGTTGACCTCGCCGCTGGCCACCATGTCTTGCATCAGGGCCTGGGTTTCGGGGGCCACGGTGAAGTGGCCAAAGCGGGCGGCAAACCGCGCCACGCGCAGGATGCGCACGGGGTCTTCGCGAAAGGCGTCGGTCACGTGGCGCAGCACGCCGGCGCGCAGGTCGGCCACGCCGCCGTGGGGGTCCACCAGGGCATCCAGGTCGGGTTGCTGATTTTTGGAGTCAAAAGTGCCGCCAGCGCTTGTCTGTATTGGCTTTGCAGCTATGGCATTGATGGTGAGGTCGCGCCGGGCCAGGTCTTCTTCCAGCGTCACGTCGGGGGCGGCGTGCACCACAAAGCCGTGGTAGCCGGGGGCGGTTTTGCGCTCGGTGCGGGCCAGCGCGTGTTCCTCGTGGGTGCGGGGGTGCAAAAACACCGGAAAGTCTTTGCCCACGGGCACAAAGCCGCGCGCCTGCATGGCCTCGGGCGTGCTGCCCACCACCACCCAGTCTCTGTCGTGCACGGGCAGGCCCAACAGCGCATCGCGCACGGCACCGCCCACCATGTAAGTGTTCATGGCCCGATTGTCGGGGAATGCGGCGCCTCAGCCCGCCCGGGGGGCAAGGGCCATGACGCGGCGCAGCTCGGCTTGCAGGGCCGCGAGGTTGAGGGGCTTGGCGATGTAGCCGTTCATGCCCGCCGCTTCGCAGCGTTGGCGGTCTTCGGCCATGGCGTTGGCGGTGAGGGCGATGATGGGCAGGGGCCGCGCGGGGTGGCCCGCGCCGGCGGCTTTGGCTTCCTGGGCGCGGATGTGCAGCGTGGCGGTCACGCCGTCCATGACGGGCATTTCCATGTCCATCAGCGCCACCGCGTAGGGGTGGTGGGCGGCGCGGGCCACGGCTTGTTCACCGTCGCTGGCCACATCAAAAGCCAGCCCCAGGCGGGTGAGCATGGCGCTGGCCAGTTTCTGGTTGATTTTGTTGTCGTCCACCAGCAGCACGCGCCCGCCCACCAGACTGGGCAGGTCGTCGCCAGGCGCGCAAGAGGGCGCGGCGCTGGTGTTTTCTGCGGGGGCTTGGCCCGCGCGCAGGGGCAGCCAGAAGCTGAACTGGGTGCCCACCCCGGGCTGACTCTCCACCCCAATGTCGCCGCCCATGGCGAGCACCAGTTCACGTGAAATGACCAGTCCCAGTCCGGTGCCGCCGAATTTGCGGGTGATGGAGTTGTCGGCCTGGCTGAAGGGCTGAAAGAGGCGCGCCAGTGCGTGGGGGTTCATGCCGATGCCGGTGTCTTTCACCGACACGCGCAGCCGCTGCCCGGCCCCTTGCGTGTCGGGCTCCACGCCCACCACCAGTTTGACCGTGCCGCGTTCGGTGAATTTGGTGGCGTTGGTCAGCAGGTTGATGAGCACCTGGCGCAGCCGCGTGGGGTCGTCCGAGACCCAGCGGGGCAGGCCAGGTGCGATGTCGGTGGTGTATTCCAGCCCTTTGGCGGCGGCCCGGGGGCCCACGATGGCGCCCACGTCGTGCAGCAGTTGGGGCAGGTCGAAGTCGATGCGCTCCAGCGTGAGGCCCCCGGCCTCGATCTTGGCGTGTTCCAGCACGGCGTTGATGAGTTCCAGCAGGTGCCTGCCAGACACGTTGATCAGGTCCACGTAGCTGTTTTGCGAGGGGCTGAGGCGCTCGCCCCCCAGCAGCTCTGCGAAGCCCAAAATGGCATTGAGCGGGGTGCGCAGTTCGTGGCTCATGCGCGACACAAACTCCGATTTGGCGCGGCTGGCCTGTTCGGCGGCTTCTTTGGCGGCCCGCATGTCGGCGGCCACCTGGGCCAATTGGGCGTTGGCCTGGCCCACGTTGTGGAAGTAGGTCCACACGGCCAGCCCACCCACCAGCAACACCAGCACCGCCACCACGCCTTCGGCCAGTTGGTGGCGCTGGCGCTGGGCGTGGGCCTCTGCGTCGAGTTCGTGCAGGTGCTGCGTGGCACTGAACACCAGCCGGTTGGCGTTCTCGTTGACGCGTTCAAACTGCAAAGGGACGTGGCGCAAGAAGGCATCGACCTCGGTGGCGATGCTGAAGAAGTCGGCCTGGTTTTGGTTTTTTTGCGCCTGCCAACGTTGCAGCAAACGGCTTTCCAGCAGGGTGGTGCGCTCGGCGATTTTGGACAGCAATGGGCGGATGTCGGTGGCTTCCATCACCCTTTCATCACTGGCCTCGCCCGGCTGGTAGGTGGCGGCGCGCACCACCGACGCTTGCCCGTCGGGGTTGAGCGAGGCCAGCTGGCGCGTGGTGCCGCCGTGGGCCCACACGCCCAGGTCGTGCTCCAGTTTGTCCAGTCGGTCTTGTATGTGGCGGTTGACCCGACGCAGCGCGTCTGCATCGGGGCTGACCACCAGCTGGTAAATGTCTTTTTCCAGCCCTTGTATCCCGTTGACGACCTCTTGCGCCACGAACAACCGCGCGCGCTCGTTGGTCAGGGTGGCGTTGAGTTGGGTTTGCGCGTCGTTGAACACCAGCCGCATCACCAGCATGACCAGCAGGCCCACCAGCAACGCCCCCAACCACACGCGAAGGGGAAGGGGTTGCCGGGTGGTGTGCGGGGGCGTGGCCATGGGGAGGGGTCAGCGGCGCAGGCGGTAGGGTTCTTCGAAGTCGAGGAAGTCGCGCTCGGCCAAGGCGCCGGCCACCCAGGCTTGCACGCCTGGCAGGGCGCACACGGCGTTCATGTAGGCGGCCACGGCAGGGGGCACGGGCACGGCATAGGTTTTCAGGCGCATGACCACGGGCGCAAAGTAGGCATCGGCCACGGTGAAGCTGCCAAACAGCAGGGGCCCACCGTGTTCGGCCAGCAGGCCTTCCCACAGTGCGCACAGGCGGGCCAGCTCGGCGCGCACGGCGGGTTTGTCGCGCAGCACCAGTTGGCCAATGTCGGGCAGCGAGGCCTCGATGTTCATCGGAAAGTGGCTGCGCAGCGCACTGAAGCCGCTGTGCATGTCAGCGCACACGCTGCGCGCCCGGGCGCGGGCGGGCACGCTGGCGGGCCACAGCTTTTTGTCGGGGAAAGACTCGGCCACGTATTCGGCAATGGCCAGGGTGTCCCACACGGCCAGGGGTTGGCCGGTGGCGTTCAGGTGGGCGTTGTCCAACAGCACGGGCACTTTGCCCACGGGGTTGACGCTGTCGATGGTGTGGCGGAAGTGCGAGCCCGCGTCAAACGAGTCGAACCGCACCATCTGCTCGGTGAACGGAATGCCCGCCTGCGTCAGCAGCACCCAGGGGCGCATGGACCAGGAGGAGTAGTTTTTGTTGCCAATCAGCAGCGTCAGGGACATGGGCGTTCTTTCAGCGGGTGGGGTTCAGGCGTATTTTTCAAGAATGCGGGTGGAGCGCTCCACCTCGCGGAAGGTTTCCACTTCCGACTCGGACGACGTGACGGCCTCCATCACCGTGCAGGCCATCATGCGGTAGAAGGTCTTTTCCATGGCCTTGCGGGCGGCCGACATTTGTTGCGCCACGTCTTCGCACGGGCGGCCACTTTCCACCATGTCGATCAGGCCACGCACCTGGCCTTCGATGCGCTTCAGGCGGTTCACCACATCACGCTGGTGTTCGGTGCGGTAGGCCGAGGGGGCCGTGCTTTTGTCGCCTGCGCTGGGGGCGGCGTCGGGCGCTGGGGAGGCTTTGGCGGTGGGCATGTGTGTCCTGTGGGTGAAATGCAACTGTTTGAGTGTGCCAAAAAAGCGGGCTGGCTTGGCCATGAAACCGCGTGGGCCTTGGTGCGTACACCTGTGAAACCCTACCCCCTAGGGTAGATACCAATGCCCCTGGCACGTCTGGGGGGATATGGTTCTGCCGTCGGTGCTTGATTTTTGTCAAAGACTCGCGCCCACCCCCACACACAAAACCTGAAGGAAACACATGAATTTTCTGAAAACCACTTCTGTGGTCGCCGCCCTGGCGGCTGCCCTGCTGACCACCGGGTGTGGCACCGTGGCCACCCTTGGCAAGTTGGAAGACGGCGCAGGGGGTGAGGCCAGCCGCATGTGGGACCGCTGGGTCGAGGCCGAGGGCGACATCGCCGTGGCCACCACCTGGGAGCGCAAGGTCAAGGCCGGTGTCAGCCCCAAAGACGTGGAAGAGATCCTGAAAATGGTGGCCGTGGAGCGCAACATGCGCGACGTGGGTGTGCTGCCCCTGTCCAAAGAGCTGGAAGCCCGTTCGGGCAAGAAAGAAAAGCTGCTGACGGTGTACTCGTATTGCAGCCCCGGCACGGCTCGCAAGATGGTGGACTTCAGCCCCCACATGGCGGCCTATTTGCCCTGCCGCATCTCCGTGGTGGAGAAAGATGACGGCAGTGTGTGGCTGTACACGCTGAACATGGACATGATGGTCAAAATGGGCCGCAAGCTGCCCTCGCCCCTGAAAGAAGAGGCCCAGGCGGTGCGCGACACCATCTGGGAAATGATGGAGCGCGCCTCCAAGGGTGAATACTGACCCCTGATTCACCAGGCCCCCGCACACTGCGGTGGCCGCCCAGCACCCCCACATTCAACGACCCCGAGGAGATTCCATGCCTTCATTCAAAACCACACCCGTGCGCGCCGCGCTCGTGGTGGCCCTGGGCGCCGCCCTGTTGCCTGCGGCCCAGGCCACCAACGGTTACTTTCCGCACGGCTTTGGTATCAAAGCCCAAGGCATGGGCGGGGCCGCCATTGCCACCGCCAACGACGCATTTGCCGGTGTGAACAACCCCGCCGCCGCCGCGTTTGCCGGCAGCCGCATGGAGCTGGGCGGTGCCTTGTTCAACCCCCAGCGCAGCATGAGCCGCACCAACGTGCCCGCCGCCTTTGGCCCAGCGTTCAGCGCCAACGAAGACAGCGGCCGCAACCTGTTTTTGATCCCCGAGTTTGGCTACAACGCCGTGTTGTCCGACAAATTGGCGGTGGGCCTGACGGTGTACGGCAACGGGGGCATGAACAGCTCGTACCCCGGCGGCAACACCATTTGCCCCAACCCCACCAACGGCCAGCCCATGGTGGGCCTGAACCCTTTGTGCGGCCAGGGCAAGCTGGGTGTGGACCTGATGCAACTGATCGTGGCCCCCACGGTAGCCTACAAAGTGGCGCCCAACCACTCGGTGGGCGTGAGCCCTCTGCTGGTGCTGCAAAAATTCGAGGCTTACGGCACCCAAGGTTTCTCTGGCCAGTCGGCGGCGCCTGCCGCGCTGTCCAACAACGGCAAAGACACCAGCACCGGCATCGGCATCCGTTTGGGCTACATGGGCAAGCTGTCTGACACCGTGTCGGTGGGCGCGTCTTTCTCGCCCGAAATCAGCATGTCGCGCATGGACAAGTACGCGGGCCTGTTCGCCGAGCAAGGCAAGTTCAACATCCCCGCCAACTACGGTGTGGGCGCTGCATTCCAGGTGTCACCGTCCGTGCAACTGGCCGTGGACTACACCCGCATCAACTACAGCAAGGTGGACTCCATCGGCAACCCCGCCCTGAGCATGTCGCCCATGGGTTCTGCCACCGGTGGCGGCTTCGGCTGGCGCGACGTGGAAACCGTGAAGGTGGGTGTGCAGTGGCAGATGAACCCCAAAACCACGCTGCGTTTTGGCGTGAACCGTGGCACCAACCCCGTGACCGGGGCCAACATCACCCCCAACATCCTGGCCCCCGGTGTGATGACCACACACCTGACCCTGGGCGGCACCTACAACCTCACGCCGAAGTCGGAGTTGAGCTGGATGTTTGCCTACGCACCCAAGGTGACCGTGACCGGTGGTTCGCTGTTCAACTACCAGCCTGGCATGCCACCCGGCACCAACATGCAGGAAACCGTCAGCATGAAACAGACCATGGTGGGTGTGCAATACGGCTGGAAGTTCTGAGCCCGCAGGCCATTTCCCAAGGTTGAAAGGCCGCCCCGCAAAGGGCGGCTTTTTTTTGCCTGTCGCGCTTCCCGTGTCAGCGGGCTTGGGCGCGAAAGCCCAGCAGCCGGTTGCGGGGGCCGTTGCCGCCGGTCACTTTGCCGATGTACGTGGGCAGCACGGCGTGCAGGCTGGCGGGCGTCAGGCCCCACTGGGACAGGGTGTGTTGCCCCGCTTCGGGCGCACTGGCCACGTTGTCCACTTCCAGCGACGACAGGTTGTCGGTGCTCAGCAGCGGCTCGCCCGGCACACATTCCATGGCCAGTGCCTGGAAATAGGCCAGGGCGCGGGGCAGGCCCCACACCCGGCTGGGGTGGCCTGCGGCGGCACCGGCCATGTCGGCCAATTGGCGCAGGGTGAACACCTCGGGGCCCACGGCTTCCACGGTTTGGCCCACCGTGGTGGGGGTGTGCAGGGCGTGCAACACCGCACGGGCCACGTCTTCCACCCACACGGGCTGGAAGCGGGTGTCTGCCCCGGCCAGGGGGAACACGGGCAGCAGGCCTTGCATGCGCGCAAACAGGTTCAAAAACCGGTCACCCGACCCAAAAATGACGCTGGGGCGCAGCACCGTCAGCGCCAGCCCAGCGGCTTGCAGCACGGCTTCACCCCGCGCCTTGCTGCGCTGGTACATCGAAGGGGCCTCAACACCCGCGCCCAGGGCGCTGATGTGCACCACCCGCGTCACCCCGTTGGCGTGGCAGGCGTGGGCCAAGGTCTGGGGCAGGGTGACGTGCACCTGCTCAAAACGCTTTTCGTTGCCGTGCAACACGGCGACCAGGTTGACCACGGCATCGTGTCCGGCCACCAGCTGGGTGAGCGTGGCAGGGTCGTGGATGTCGGCGGTTTGCACGGTCAGCAAGGGCAGGTGCTGCACGGCAGCCGCGTTTTTGATGTGCCGCGTGGGCACCGTCATGCGGTGACCGGCGCGTTGCAATTGCTCGCAAACGTGGCGGCCCAGAAAGCCGGTGCCGCCCAGAACGAGGATGTTTGCCATGGTGTGTTCCTGTGGTGAATGTGGAAAAAAGGGTGGGGTGTGCCGGTCAGCGGCTCAGGGCAGCTCTGTGTTCACCGCCGCGTGCACGCCCGAGCGTGGCCCCACCTGGCCCATGCGGGCCTTGAGCGACTGGGGTTGCCCGGTGATGAGGGCCGCGTAATTGGTGGTGTTGGCCAGCACGCGTTTCACGTAGTCGCGCGTTTCTGCAAACGGGATGTTTTCCGCCCAAATGGCCCCTTCCAGCACCGGGCCGCTGCCACCGGGGGCGCGCCATTGGCGGGGGCGGCTGGGGCCGGCGTTGTACGCTGCTGCGGCCATGGGCATGGAGCCCTCAAAGTCGTCCAGCACCAGCTTCAAATAGCCGGTGCCGATGGCGATGTTGGTGTCGCGCTCGGTGATCTGGTGGGGTTGGAATCCGGTCAGCCCGATTTTTTTGGCCGTCCATTTGGCCGTGGCGGGCATCACCTGCATCAGCCCTGAGGCGCCCACGTGCGAGCGCGCGTCGGTGATGAAGCGGCTTTCCTGTCGGATCAGCCCGTACACATAGGCCGGGTCCAGGCCAATGGCGTTGGCCTGTTTCACCAGGGGCGCGCGGTGGGGCGTGGGGTAGCGCTGCTGGTGGTCGGCCTCGGTGGTGGTGCGTTCGCTGGTGTTGATGCAGCGGTCCCACACCTGGTGCTGGCAGGCCAGGTCGGCGGCGGCCAGCAGGTCGCGCTCGGCCATGCCGCCGGGGGTGTGCAGGTTGGTGGTGTAGTTCCATTCGCGCACGCCCTCGGCACGCAGCCCGATGGCAATGGCCTTCAGCGCCCGTTGCAGCCCCGGGTTGTCCAGCGCGGCGTGTTTCTCAAAAGCGCTCAGCGGCGCGGGCGCGGGCGGTGTGGCGATGGCCTGGCCCAACTCTTCCAGCGCCAATTGGCCGTAAAAGTGGTGGGGGTTGGCAATGCTTTGGTAAAGGGCTCTGGCCTCTGTGGCGTGGTCGGGGGTTTTCAGGGCCTCCAGCGCACGGGCATGCCAATACACCCACACGGGCTGTTGCCGCTCGGGCTCGGGCATGGCCGCAATGGCTTTGGCCACCTGGGCCCATTGGCCTGCCCGCAGGGCCGCGCGCACCCACCAGCCCAGTTGGTCGGCGGTCATGTCGGTGGGGCGGCCTTTGGCAAACCAACCCGTGGCCTCGGGTTTGAGGCCCATGGCCGCGGCTTTGCCGATGGCCCCCCACACGGCGCCTTTTTCTTCGGTCGTCAGTTGCACGCGCCAGCGGGCACGGGCCATTTGTTCGGCGGCGTCGGCGGGGTCGGTGGCGGCCAGCCGCACCAGCGCCAGGGTGACCAACTCTTTGGTGCGGTGGCGGATGGCGGTGAGCTTTTCATCCAGGTATTTGTCGGGTTGGGACTGCGTGGCGTTGGCCGTGGCCACCCAGTCGCCGTTGATCAGGCCCACGGCCTGGCTGACCACGCGGGGGCGGTTGAATTCGGCCCCTTGGCGGGCGCGTTCCCAGGCCACGTCGGTGGGCAGCAGTTTGTCAGCCATCAGGCGGTCGACCAGTGGGGCGCAGGCCTCTTCGGCCTCTTTCTGGGCCAGCCACAGCCGCTGCGCTTCTGCCACCTCGGCCGCCGAGAGTGACTGGCCCGTGGCATGTTGCGCGTGCAGCGTGTGGCAACGCACCTGCCGGTCGTCTTTCATGCGGTAGCCCGGCAGCGCGGTGAGGAAGGTGGACCAGTCGCGCCGGGCACCCAGCAGCAGCAGCCAGTCGTTGCGCAGGCGGTCTTCGTAATAGGTGCCTTCCCAGCGACGCAGGAAGGCGCGGACATCGGGGTTGCTGGCCGTCTCCAGGCCCAGCCGGGCTTCCCAATAGGCCGCCATGGGCTCCAGCAGGTGGCCTTCCACTTTGGGCAGCCCGGCTTGCAGGGCGCGGCGGTTGCCTTTGCGGTAGGCATCGCGCAAATCGAGCATCTGGTTGTCAGCGGGCGTGGGGGCTTGTGCCGCTGCCGACAGGGGGGCAATCAAGGTGACAATGGCGGTCAACCACCAAGCGGTGGTGTGACGGGAAAAGCAGACATTCATGAGGTCATTATGGACAACAAAACCCCGCCTTCTGCCCAGCCCGAGGGCACCGCTGCCCCGCTGACCGCGCAGAAACTGGCGCTGCGCAAAGAGTTGCTGGCGCGTCGCCTGGCGATGCCCGAGCGGACGTGGCGCTCGGAGATGTTGCAGCGGGTGATGCGGGTGTGGCTGATCGAGCGGCCGGACACGGTGATTGGCGCTTACTGGCCCATCAAAGGCGAGTTCGACCCGCTGCCTTCGTTGCACCGCTGGAAGGAAGACGGTGAGTTGCTCGACCAGCCGCAGCGCCGCCGCATCGGGCTGCCCGTGGTGGACAAGGTGCACAAAACCCTGACCTTTCACGCCTGGTACCCCGGCTGCCCCATGGAAGAAGACGCCTACGGCATTCCCAAGCCGAAAGACACCGAGCTGATCGTGCCCACTTTGTTGTTTGTGCCGTGCGTGGGTTATGGGCCGGGTGGCTACCGGCTGGGCTATGGCGGTGGGTTTTACGACCGCACGCTGGCCACCCTGAGCCCGAAACCGTTCACCGTGGGCCTGGGTTTCACCGAGGCGTTTGTGGACGATTTCGAGCCCGAACCCCACGACCAGCCGCTGGACACCATCCTGAATGACAACGGCCTGGTGTGGCCGGTGTGATTTTTCAAGCGCCTGCTTTTCTAAGCTTTTTAGGCCTCTGGCGCTTGATGGTATTGGCTTTGTAGCTATATCTGTTGCGTGCTGCCGGGTGGGTATTGCACACCCTGCCAGCCCAGCAACGCGACCAGCCGGGGCCACTCGAACCCTGGGCCTGGGTCTAGCTTTCTGCCTGGGGCAATGTGTTCGTGCCCCGCCACGTGGGCAATGGGGCACACCTGGGCAATGGCCTGGCACAGCGCTGCCAGTGCGGTGTATTGGGCGGGCTCGAACGTGCCGCCTTCCAGGCCTTCCAGCTCAATGCCCACCGAGTCGTCGTTGCAGTTGCCGCGGCCCCGCCAGCACGACGCGCCCGCGTGCCACGCGCGGTCGAACACCCCCACGTATTGCGTGACCTGGCCCTGGCGGTCGATGACGAAGTGCGCCGACACCTCCAGGCCCCGGATGGTTTGGAAGTAAGGGTGGGCGTCCCAGTCCAGCGTGTTGGTGAACAGCCGGTCCACGTCGCCGGTGCCGAACACGCCGGGCGGCAGGCTGATGGAGTGCACCACCACCAGGTCCACCACGGCCCCGTTGGGCCGGGGGCCGAAGTTGGGCGAAGGGCGGTGGCGCACGCCCGACAGCCAGCCCCCCTGCCACAGAAGGGGGTCAGGCCGGGTCATGGTCGGGGGCGCAGGTGTCGGGGTTGTCTTCGGCGTCGGGTGCGCCCCCCACCGCAATGCCCAGGCGGGCGATGCGGTAGCGCATTTGCCGCAGGTTCAGTCCCAGTCGGGCGGCGGCGGCGGTGCGGTTGCCCCGGGTTTCGTGCAGGGCCCGCACCAGGATGTCGCGCTCCTGGTCGTCCAGGTGGCGTTGCAAATCGGGGGGCAGGTCTGTGTCGGTTGTGGGGGCGGCTTGGGTCGGGGGCTGCGGCGTGTCCAGCGGGTCGCCTGTGAGGTCGGGCAAGGCAATTTCGTGCCCGTTGCACAAGGCCAGGGCCCGGTGCAGCAGGTTTTCCAGTTCGCGCACGTTGCCGGCAAACGGGTGGTGTTGCAGCCACTGGTGGGCGGCGTCGCTCAGCGCCACGGGGGGCTGGCCGTTGTCGTGGCAGATGCGTTGCATCAGTGCACCCACCAGGGCGGGGAGGTCGTCCCGGCGTTCGCGCAGCGCGGGCAGGTGGATTTCAATCACGTTGAGCCGGTAATACAAATCCTGACGGAATTGGCCCAGTGCCACGGCTTGCACCAGGTCTTTGTGGGTGGCGCACAGCAGGCGCACGTCCACCGCTTCTTCTTGCACGCCGCCCAGGGGGCGCACCCGCCGCTCCTGGATGACGCGCAGCAGCTTGGCTTGCATGGAGACGGGCAAGTCCCCGATTTCGTCCAGGAACAGGGTGCCCCCCCGCGCAGCGGCAAAGTAGCCTTCGCGGTCGGTGGTGGCCCCGGTGTACGCGCCTTTGCGGGCCCCGAAAAACTCGGCTTCGATCAGCGTGTCGGGGATGGCCCCGCAGTTCACCGCCACAAACGGCGCACCGGCGCGGTGGCTGGCGTCGTGAATGGCACGGGCCACCAGTTCTTTGCCCGTGCCCGATTCGCCCAGCACCATCACCGGGGCCATGCTGCCGGCCACGCGCAGGATGCGTTCTTTCACGTTGGCCATGGCCGCCGATTCGCCCACCAAGCGGCGCAATGCGCCGTGGGGTGTGGGCGGCTGGCCGGGTGGTGCGGTGCCCACCCCTGTGGCGGTTGCGGGGCCGGGTGCGTAGCTGGATGCGTGGTGCAGCGCTGCGGCCCAGGGGCGGTGGCCTTGCCCCAGGGCGGTGGCCACCACGGTGCGGAACTGCTTCAGGTCCACGGGTTTGGTGAGGTAGTCGAACGCACCTTGCTTCAAGGCCTCCACCGCACTTTCGGCCGAACCGTAGGCCGTGATGACGATGGCGCGTTCGGGGCGGGCCTGGGCGCTCAGGTCTTGCAGCAGCGACAGGCCCAGCCCGTCGGGCAGGCGCATGTCGGTGATGACCAGGTCGAACCGTTGCTGGGCCAGGCATTCACGTGCTTCGGCCAGCGTGCCTGCGGCTTGCACGCGGTGGCCCTCGCGCAGCAGCGTGAGCTCGTAGAGGGTGCGCAGATCGGGCTCGTCGTCCAGCACCAGGATGTGGGCGGTGGGCTGGGTCGGGTCTTTGCTCATGCCGAGGTCTCTCCCTGCACAAGGGGCAGTCGAAGGAAAAAGTCGTTGCCACTGCGGCCGTCGCGCTCGCTGCGTTGGTAGTTCAGCTGTGCGCGGTAGCGTTCGCACAACTCGCGGCACAGGTACAGGCCCATGCCGCTGGAGCGGCTTTCCGACGAAAAGAAGGGCTCGAACAGGTGGCGGCGCACGCTGTGTTCCAGTGCGCTGCCGTCGCTCCACACCGACAGGCGCACCCAGCCGGGTGTGTCGTGCTGGGTGCCCACGCGCACTGCCCCGTCGGCGCTGCTGGCGTAGCGGCTGGCGTTGTCCAGCAAATTGACCAGCACGCGGCGCAGGTGTTCGGGGTCAAACCGCACGGCGGCTTGGGGGCTGCCAGGCTGCCACTGCACCCGCAGGCTGCAACCGTGCTGCTGGCACCACTCGTCCAGCACGCCGCTGACGGCGTTGTCCAGGGCCACGGGCGGGGTGTCGCTGGGGGCCAACTGGCCGGGCACGCGGGCCACGTTGAGCACGTCGTCCACCACCCGGTTGAGGCGTTGGGTGTGGGTGGCCACCATTTGTGCCAGGCGAATTTGCCCGGGGTCTTGCAGGTTTTCCTGCAACAAGGCGTTGGCCTGTGAAATGGCCGACAGCGGGTTGCGAATTTCATGCGCCACGGCCACCGACATGCGGCCCATGCCCGCCAGCTTTTCGGTGCGCACACGGGCCTCCAGCTCGTGCAGGTCTTCCAGAAACAGCACACACAAGCCGGGCCCCCCGGCACCGGGTGCATCGGTGGGGGTGAGGCGGCTGCGCACGCGCAGGCGGCGGCGCAAGTCCGGGCAGGGTTCCAGCTGGATTTCGCCCCGTTGGGGCCCCTGTTGGGTGAAGGTGGCCAACACCAGGTCGGCCAGGGCCTGGGTGTGGGGGCGTGCGGTCAGCAGAAAGCTGGCGGGGGCATCGCCCCCCGCATCGCCCAGCATGTGTCTTGCGGCCGGGTTGGCGGTCAGCACCAGCCCCTGGGCATTGACCACCAGCACCCCGTCGTTCATGGTTTCGATGACCAGCTCGTTCACCAGGGCCTGGGTGCGTGCCGCCAGCTGGCTGCTGTGTGACAAGGCTTCTTCGCGCGCCAGCCGCACCGCCAGCTGGTGGGCCAGCAACGCCACCAAAAAGAACGCCGTGCCGGTGATGGCGGTTTGAAAAAAGCGGGGGGCGGCATCGTCCCTCGCCACCCAGGCGGCCCAGCTGGCATCGGCCAGCAAAAACAAGGTGACCGTTGCAGCCGTGGCCAGTGCACGCCGCTGCGGCCCCAGGATGGCGGCCATCAACACCGGCAGCGCGAACAGCAAGGTGTAGTTCAGCCCCCCGTTTTGCAGCAGTTGCAAGGCGGCGAACACCGCCATGTCCAGGCCCACCGTCGCCAGCCAGGGCCAGCGGTGGGGCAGCCGCAAGGTGTGGGGTGTCAGGGTCAGGCGCGACGCGACGGTGGCCGCCACGTGGGCCCCGCACAGCAACAGGCTCAGCCAATGCTGGGTGCTGCCCAACACCAGCACGAAAATTTGCAAGGCCAGCAGCACGGCGGCCACGGCCAGCCGCGCACGCATGAACACCAACCAGAAACGGTCCACAGCACCACCCATGTGTGTGCCGTCGGGGGCGGGCGTGGCCCCTCCCACGTCAGCCTTCGTGGGTGCGGCGGTGGGCATCGGTGCAGTAGCGGCCTTGCGTGCCCGGCACGGCATCGGTCAGCGGCAGGTGCAACCCGCAGTGGGCGCAGGCCACCATGTCGGTGGGGGCCGGCGGGCTGGCGCGTGGGGCCGGTTGGGCGGCCGCTCGCCGGGTTTCACTGCGTTCGCGGGCCTCGGCGGCGCGGTTGTGCCGCCACAGCCAAATGCCAAACAGCACCACCCCCAACACCAGCAAATACTTCATGGAGGCCCTAGGTGCGTTGCAGCACGATTTCCATCACAAACCGCGAACCCACATAGGCCAGCATCAGCAGCCCGGAGCCCGCGTACAACACGCGCGCGGCGGTGCGGCCCCGCCAGCCCAGCCGCCAGCGGCCCAGCAGCAACACGGCAAACACCGCCCACGACAACACGGAAAATACGGTTTTGTGGTCCCACACCCAGGTTTTGCCATACAGGTGCTCGGCAAACCACCAGCCGGCCAGCAGTGTGGCCGTCAGCAGCACAAAACCCGCCGACACAAACCGGAACGTGAGCCGCTCAATGGCCAGCAGTGGAATGTCTGCTTCGCTGGGCTGTGTGGCCTGGCGCATGGATTTTTCCACCCGCTGCATCCACCACGCGTGCACCACCGCCGCCGCGATCAGCCCGTAGGACGCGATGCCCAGCGCCCAGTGCAGCGGCAGCCAACCCGATTTCACCGTGGGGTACGCCGACCCCGGAAACACCCAGGCCAGCAACACCGACAACAGCCCCAGCGCCAACAACGACGTGCGCGCGCGCAACTGGGGGTACAGGTGGCTTTCCACCGCATACACCAGCAACACCAGCCAGGCGGTGACCGACAGTGCGGGGGCGAAACCAAAGGTGGGTGGGTTGCCCAGCAGACTGGCGGCCAGCACCGCTGCGTGCAGCAGCCAGGCCACAGTCAGACCGTTGCGGGCAGCGGGGCCACCCAGGCGGCGCTGCGCCAGCGCCACGCCCGCGTAACCCAATGCCGCCGCCACCGAGAGCACGGTCGTCAACAGGGGGCTGGCGGCTAAAATCATGTTCCACAGTTTAACGGCGTGCCGGGGCGCAAACGCCCGTTGCGCCCCCACCGCGTCCACTGCACCATGGCCTCAGCCCTCTCAGACAAACTCTCCCGCATCGTCAAAGAAATGCGGGGGCAGGCCCGCATCACCGAAAGCAACGTCACCGACATGTTGCGCGAGGTGCGCATGGCTTTGCTGGAAGCCGACGTGGCGCTGCCCGTGGTGCGCGACTTCATTGCCAAGGTGAAAGAAAAAGCGCTGGGCCAGGACGTGGTGGGCTCGCTCACCCCCGGCCAGGCGCTGGTGTCGGTGGTCAATCGCGAGCTGGTGGCCACCATGAGCGGCGGCGAGGGCGACCAGCGCGCCCTGCACGACATCAACCTGGCCGCCCAGCCCCCCGCCGTGGTGCTGATGGCCGGTTTGCAGGGCGCCGGTAAAACCACCACCACCGCCAAGCTGGCCAAACACCTGATTGAAAAGCGCAAGAAGAAGGTGCTGACCGTGTCGGGCGACGTGTACCGCCCAGCGGCCATCGAGCAGTTGAAAACCGTCACGGCGCAGGCCGGTGCCGAGTGGTTCCCCAGCACCCCCGACCAAAAGCCCGTGGACATTGCCCTGGCGGCGCTGGACCACGCGCGCAAGCACCACTTCGACGTGTTGCTGGTCGATACCGCTGGCCGCCTGGCCATTGACGAAGCCTTGATGGCCGAAATCAAGGCCTTGCACGCCGCCATCAACCCGGTGGAAACGCTGTTTGTGGTGGACGCCATGCAAGGCCAGGACGCGGTGAACACCGCGCGGGCCTTCAAAGAGGCGTTGCCCCTCACCGGCATCGTGCTCACCAAAACCGACGGCGATTCACGCGGCGGTGCGGCCCTGTCGGTGCGGCACATCACGGGTGTGCCCATCAAGTTTGCCGGTGTGAGCGAGAAAATCGACGGCCTTGAGGCTTTCGATGCCGAGCGCCACGCGGGCCGCATCCTGGGCATGGGTGACATCCTGGCCCTGGTGGAGCAGGTCACCGCCAACGTCGACATGGCCGCCGCCCAAAAGCTGGCCGCGAAAGTGAAAAGCGGCGACGGCTTCGATTTGCAAGACTTCCTAGAGCAAATCCGCCAGATGAAAAACATGGGGGGCCTGTCCAGCCTGATGGACAAGCTGCCCACCCAACTGGCCGGCAAAGCCACTGGCGCCGACATGGACCGCGCCGAAAAAGACATCAAGCGCAAGGAAGGCATCATTTGCAGCATGACGCCGCTGGAGCGCCGCAAGCCCGACCTCATCAAGGCCACCCGCAAGCGCCGCATTGCCGCTGGTGCTGGTGTGCACGTGCAAGAGGTCAACCGCCTGCTCAAAGAGTTCGAGCAGATGCAGGGCATGATGAAAAAAATGAAAGGTGGCGGCCTCATGAAAATGATGAAACGCATGGGTGGCATGAAAGGCATGGGCGGCATGCCCAAACTGCCCGGCATGGGTTGACCGAAGTCAACGCCAGTGCCCGGGAGACCTGTCCATACTGCGCTCTCATGATTCCCCTTTTTGAGGCCTTTTTTGCCGTGGGTGCGCTGGGCGTGTCGCTGTGGCTGCGCCCGTGGCGCATGCTGGGCGGTGCGCTGCTGACCCCTTTGTTGGCCGGGCTGGTGCTGCTGCCCTGGTTTTGGATGTTGCCCCAGCTGCTGCCCAGCTCGCTGGTGGCAGGGGGCATATCGGTGCAGTTGTCTGGCGCTTGCCTGATGACGCTGTTGCTGGGCTGGCCCTTGGCGGTGCTGCTGCTGACGGGGGTGGCCGGGGTGGTGTGGTGGGCCGGTGGCGTGCCCCTGGATGTTTGGCTGTCGCAGTGGGTGTGGCTGGGCCTGGTGCCTGCCACTTTGATGTTGGCGCTGGGGGCTGCTTTGCGCCGCTGGTTGCCCGCGCAGGTGTTTGTCTACATCTTGGGTCGGGGCTTTTTGGGCACAGCCGCTTGCCTTTTTTTGGCCGGGGTGCTGTACGAAGCCCTTCACCACCTGGTGGGCGGTGTGGACGTGGAGCAAGCCCTGGTGGCCCGTTGGCTCATGGCCTGGGGCGATGCGTTTCTGACCGGCATGCTGGTGGCCATTTTTGTGGCCTTCAAACCCGAGTGGCTGGCCACCTGGTCTGACCAGCGCTACCTGGTGCCACCGCCCAACCCCCCGCTGCCGTGACCGACGCCGTTTCGTTCACCCGCGTTTTTGCAGCAGGCGCAGGTGCATGGGCCGGGTGAAGCGGGCGCTGCCGTCGGGCGCGGCGTGGGGGGCATAGGCGGCGCGCACGGCTTGCAGCATGGCCTCGTCCACGCGGTGGTCGGCAAACGTGGGGTACAGCATGCGCTGTTCAAAGTCGGCGCAACTGGCGTAGCGCACCGGCATGTCAAAGCGCTCTTCCTGCAAAGCGGTCCAGGGGCTGTCGTGGCGGTCCACCGCTTCGTCCAGGGCCAACTGGGCGGCCATGCGCACCATGCCCTCGTCGTTGAAGAGTTTGATGAGGGTGTTGAGCGCGCCGTCGTACACGGGCTCTGACACGTACAGCCAACCCCCGGGCTTGAGCACGCGGGCCACTTCGTCCAGCGCGCGGGCCATGTCGTGCAGCGGCACGTGGTGCAGGCTTTTGAGCATCAGCGCCAGGTCAAAGTGTGCGTCGGGGTAGGGCACTGCGGTGGCGCTGGCGTGCACACACGTGAGCCCCGCCATGGGGTTGGCCAGGTTTTTGGCGTGCTGGCGGGTGTCCACCTCCAGGCCCACGGCGTGGCGGGTCAGGCCCAGTTCCAGCATTTCGCGCAGCAGGCGCGCACTGCCGCAGCCCAGCTCAATCACGTTCACCCCTGAGCCGCGCTGGGCCCGTTGCTGCAAAGGCAACAGAGCGGCCAGCACGTCCAGTTCGTTGGACACCAGATCGGCCGTGGCCCCGCTCACGCCAGGGCCTCGTCGGCTTTCACCAGCACCTCGCCACGCAACGAGTGGGGGCGCGCTTCGGTGATGGTCACGTCGATCAGCTGGCCTACCAAGCGTGCGGCGTTGGGGCCGCCGGGGAAGTTGACGATGCGGTTGCACTCGGTGCGGCCCATCAGCTCGGCGGCGTTCTTGCGCGATGGACCCTCCACCAGAATGCGTTGCACGGTGCCTTCCATCGCCAGGCTGATGCGCGACACGTTGGCCTCGATGGTGGCTTGCAGGTGTTGCAGGCGTTTCAGCTTCACGTCGTGTGGTGTGTCGTCGGCCAGGTTGGCGGCCGGGGTGCCGGGGCGGGGGCTGAAGATGAAGCTGAACGAGGCGTCAAAGCCCACGTCTTCGATCAGTTTCATCATCTTGCCGAAGTCTTCTTCGGTTTCGCCGGGGAAGCCGACGATGAAGTCGGAGCTGAGCGAAATGTTGGGCCGCACCGCGCGCAGCTTGCGCAGCGTGCTTTTGTATTCCAGGGCGGTGTAGCCGCGCTTCATGGCCATCAGGATTTTGTCGGACCCGTGCTGCACCGGCAGGTGCAGGTGGCTCACCAGCTGCGGAATCTTGCCGTAGGCGTCGATCAGGCGTTGGGTGAACTCGTTGGGGTGGCTGGTGGTGTAGCGGATGCGCTCAATGCCGGGGATGTCGGCCACGTATTCCAGCAGAAGGGCGAAGTCGGCAATTTCGTCGGTGTCACCCATCTTGCCCCGGTAGGCGTTCACGTTCTGGCCCAGCAGGTTGACTTCTTTCACGCCCTGCGCGGCCAGCCCGGCCACTTCCACCAGCACGTCTTCAAACGGGCGGCTGACTTCTTCGCCCCGTGTGTAAGGCACCACGCAGTAGCTGCAGTATTTGGAGCAACCTTCCATGATGGACACGAAGGCCGACGCGCCTTCCACCCGCGCCGGGGGCAGGTGGTCGAACTTTTCAATTTCAGGAAAGCTGATGTCCACCTGCGGTTGCGACAGGCGCTCGCGGGCTTTCAGCATTTCGGGCAAGCGGTGCAGGGTTTGGGGGCCAAACACCACGTCCACGTAGGGCGCGCGCGCGATGATGGCCGCGCCTTCCTGGCTGGCCACGCAGCCGCCCACGCCGATGAGCACGCCTTTTTTCTTCAGGTGCTTCACCCGGCCCAGGTCGGAAAACACCTTTTCCTGCGCCTTTTCGCGCACCGAGCAGGTGTTGAACAGGATCAGGTCGGCTTCTTCCACGTCTTGCGTGGGTTCGTAGCCCTGGGCGGCGCCCAGCACGTCGGCCATCTTGTCCGAGTCGTACTCGTTCATTTGGCAGCCGAAGGTTTTGATGAAGACTTTTTTGCTCATGGAAATACTCAAATAAATAGCTGACTGTTGAATACAGTCAAGCGATGAAGGGTGTTTTGGCTTGAAAAATGGGTGTGGGGTGCCGCGGTCACTGCGCGGCAGTGCCCGACACGACGTTGGTGGTGACCATGCCCTCCGACCCGGCGCGGCGGTCGGCGGCCTCGGCCGCGTTCAGCACCCAGATTTCGTGGGCTTGGCCCAGGCTGTCTCGGGTGTAGTTCACCACGAAAGACTGCCCCACCAAGCCGCCCGACACCGCCAGCGCGTTGCCGGTGGTGCGGATGCGCGAGCCCGGTGCCAGCCGCGTGAGCGTGCCGTTGAGCGTGACCTCGTGCGCGTTCACCACCACCATCACGGCGCGCAAGGCGTGGTCGGGGAAGGGGCGTTTGGCGTGTGAGGGCTGACCCGGTTGGGCCTGAGCGGCCTGCCCCACGCACAGGGCGGCGGCACAGGCCAACGTGGCAGCCAGGCGCGGTGCGCCCGGGCGAGAAAACCAGCGGTTCATGGTGTGTGTCCAGAGGCTGAAAAACAAAACGAGGCCGCGAGTTTGACAGACTCCGGGCCGTTGGGGGTGGCCACGGTGCCGTGGGGTGGCGCGGATTGCGGTGGCGGGGTGGCAGTGCCACAATGGTTTTCTGCTGTCTCCCCACCACGAAGGGACACCCATTGCCACTTGACCCGCTTTTGCTTGCATCTCCGATGGGGGTGGCGGTCATCGGACCGGAGGGGGCGTACGAATCGGTGAACGCCGCCTACTGCGCCCTGTACGGCTACAGCGAGGCCGACATGCTGGGCCGCAGTTTCTCCATGGTGTTTCCCCTTGCGCAGCGGGCCCACATGCTGGCTTTGCACCGGGCGTTTTTGCAAGGCGACGGCGAGCTCGACGGTGAGTGGGAGGTGTGCCGACAAGGCGGTGCCCGCATCAGCATCCTGGCGCAATCGGTGCGGTTTCCCGATGCGCAGGGCCAGCCCCGTCGGCTGGTGTGTGTGCTCGACATCACCCACCGCAAACGCGGCGAGCAGGCGGCGGCCCTGTCCCAGCGGTTCACCCGCTCGGTGCTGGACGGTTTGTCTGCCCATGTGTGTGTGCTCGACGCCCGGGGCGTGATCGTCACCGTCAACCAAGCCTGGCGGGACTTTGCCCACGCCAACGGCGGGCACCTTGACCGGGTGTGCGAAGGGGCTGACTACTTGGCCGCCGCCGGTGGAGTGGACTGCCACCCCGGGGCCGCGTCGGCCGGGGGCCAGGGGTTTGGCGCCCAGCTGCGCGAGGTGCTGGCGGGCCGGTTGCGGCATTTCCAGTTCGAGTACCCGTGCCATTCCCCGGTGGTGCGGCGGTGGTTTCAGGCGCGGGTGGCCCGCATCGCGGGCACCGATCCCGTGCAAGCGGTGGTGTCGCATGAAAACATCACCGAAATCAAGCTGGCCCAGGAAGCCGTGGCCCAACGCGAAGCCTTGCTGATGGACATGGCGGCGTCCATCCCGGGGGCGTTGTTCCGCGTGCGTTTGCAACCCGGTGGCGAGCGCCAGTTTGTGTACATCAGCCCCGGGGTGGAGGCGCTGTTCGAGGTGTCTGCGGCGCACATCTGTGCGGGCACCACGGGCCTGCAAGCCTACATATTGGCCGAAGACCGGCCCGCGCACGAGGCGTCCATCCGCGCCGCATCGGCCAGCCAGACCGTGTGGGAGCACGAATACCGCATTTGCACCGCCCGCACCTGCCAAACCAAGTGGGTGCACGCCAAAGCCACCCCCCGGGCCGATGGACAAGGGGGCGTGCTCTGGACGGGCCTGCTCACCGACGTGACCGAGCGCAAGCGCCAGCAAGCACGCCTGGCCGTCAGCGAGGAAACCTTCCGCACTCTGTTTGAAACCGTGCCCCTGGGCGTGGTGTACCAAGACATGGACGGCCGCATCCGTGCCGCCAACCCGGCGGCCCAACGCATCTTGGGGCTGACGCTGGCACAGCTGCAAGGCCGCACCTCCATCGACCCCGGCTGGCAGGCCGTGCACCAGGACGGCAGCCCATTTCCCGGCGAGCAACACCCCGCCATGGTCGCCCTGGCCACCGGCCGCCCGGTGAGCAATGTGGTGATGGGGGTGCACCGGCCCCAGCAAGACCTGGTGTGGATCAACGTGAACGCGGTGCCGCTCTTCAAAGCAGGGGTGCTGGCCGAGGTGTACGCCAGCTTTGAGGACATCACACCGCGCATCGTGTTGGAGCACGAGTTGCGCCAGCAAGCCACCACCGATTTTTTGACCGGCGTGGCCAACCGCCGCAGCTTCATGGCGCGGCTGGAGCAAGAGGTGCAGCGCGTGCGCCGACACGCCGGGCTGCACGGCTGCGTGGTGTCGCTCGACCTGGACCACTTCAAGTGCATCAACGATGAACACGGCCACGCCATGGGCGACGAGGTGCTGAAACACGTCACCCGGCTCATGTGCGAAGAGGTCCGGCGGCTGGACGTGGTGGGGCGGTGCGGCGGCGAAGAGTTTTCGCTGCTGCTGCCCGACACCGCCACCGACGAGGCGCTGGTGCTGGCCGAGCGCCTGCGCCTGCGCGTGCAAAACAGCCCCTTGGTCCAGCCCTGTGCCGAGGGTGTCTTGACCGTGCCGGTGACCGTGAGCCTGGGTATCACCGCCCTTTTGCCCGATGACGCGTGTGCCGATGAACCCCTGCTGAGGGCCGACCGCGCCTTGTACGCCGCCAAACGCAGCGGCCGCAACGCGGTGCGGGTGCATTGAGCCTGTGGGCTTGTGCCACGTTCGGGCAACAAAAAACCCGCCGGGTTGCCCGGGCGGGTTTGGTGTTTGGTGGTGGTACCGGGACTTGAACCTGGGACATCAGCATTATGAATGCTGCGCTCTAACCAACTGAGCTATACCACCGAAGTCCGACATTATAGCCAGTTTTTACTGGTGTGTGAACGCAGCCTTGCGCTTGTTCACGAAGGCGTCCATGCCTTCTTTTTGGTCGTCGGTGGCGAACAGTGCGTGGAACAGGCGGCGCTCGAACATCACGCCGTCGGCCAGGCCGCCTTCAAAGGCGCGGTTCACACACTCTTTGGCGGCCATCACGCTGGGCAGGGAATAGTCGCAAATCATCAGCGCAGCGCCCAGTGCCTCGTCCATCAGCTTTTCAAGCGGGACGACGCGGCTGACCAGCCCGGCGCGCTCGGCCTCGTTCGCGTCCATCATGCGGCCCGTCAGCGCCATGTCCATGGCTTTGGCTTTGCCCACGGCGCGGGGCAGGCGCTGGGTGCCACCCGCGCCGGGGATGATGCCCAGCTTGATTTCGGGCTGGCCGAATTTGGCGTTGTCGGCCGCGATGATGAAGTCGCACATCATGGCCAGCTCGCAGCCACCGCCCAGGGCAAAACCGCTGACGGCGGCAATGACGGGTTTGCGCACGCTGCGGATGGTTTCCCAGTTGCGGGTGATGTAGTCGCCCTTGTACACGTCGGCAAAGGTGTACTTGGCCATGGCGCCGATGTCGGCCCCGGCGGCAAAGGCCTTTTCACTGCCGGTGACGATCATGCAGCCGATGTCGGCATCGTCGTCAAAACCCTTCAGCGCCTGGCCCAGCTCGTTCATGAGCTGGTCGTTCAGGGCGTTGAGCTGTTTGGGGCGGTTGAGGGTGACGATGCCCACACGGCCTTCCGTGCGGGTGGTGATGAGTTCGAACGACATGGGTGCGGTCTCCTGGTTGACGTTACGTAAAGCAGCAGTCAGTCTAAACCAGCCGGCGGCTGGGGGTGTTCAGGGGCTTTGGGCCACGCCGGTCAGCGTCAGGTCCAGCCAAGTGTCTTCGTTCAGCGTGAGTTTGATGCGCGCGGGCAGGTGTTGCAGCGCGGGGGCAAACCACATGTCCACCGTGACTTTGCCGCGCGGGTTGGCCAGCGGGCGGGGTTTGAGGTGGAAGGCGGTCAGGTTGCCCAGCGGGGTGGGCAGGGTGTCTTGTGCCACCACGTCGTACACCCACTCGTCCACCCCCCCGGGGCGGCCCAGGGTGAGGCGGACGGTTTCGCCCACGGCCAGGCGGCGACGGCCGGTGGCGAAGTCTTGCGCCAGTTGCACGAACTGGCTGGCCGCGTCTTGCAGCTGGGGCGGGCGGGGCAGGGTGCTGCCGTCGTCGAGTTGCAGCAATTGGTCGCCAAAGCGGGCCGCGCGTTTTTTGCCCCGGCGGTCTTCTTCGTAGGCCTCGGGCCACAGGTGGGCGGGGGTGATGCGGCCCTGGCTGGTCATGCGCATGTTCAGCAGCAGGGCCACGCTCACGTCCACCTGGGCCTGGTAGCGCTCGGCGTTGCGCTGCCATTGCACCCGCGCGTCGCCCGAAAACTCGCCGCGAAAGAAGCCTTGCAGCTTGTAGCTCAGCCGTGTGCTGGCGGGCCAGGTGGCCAGCCAGGCGCGGTTGTCGGGTTTTTCATTGATAGCTGACTTGTCAATACCATCAAGCGCTGGAGGCTGTTTTTGTTCTGAATTTTGTGTGGTGGTGGGCTCGGCCGGTGGCAGGGGTTGCGCAACGCTTGGTTGATCAACGGCTGACGGGGGAGGCTGGGGGGCTGGGGCCTCGCGTGGGCGTTCGTCC
>JBASFL010000027.1:0-22186 GCA_049653005.1 Burkholderiaceae bacterium
CACCCGGGCACAGCGCCCCCCCTGCCCAGGCCGCCACCGAAAAAGCGGCCCCCAAAACAACGGAGCAAGCGGCTGAGAAAGCCCCGCCGAAGGCACTCCCCAAACCCCCGCCTCCTGTGCCAGCCAAGGCCGCCCCCAAACCCCGGGACGAAGGGCTGGACAAAGTGGCCGTCAAACTGGTGGAGGCCATGGCCCGTGCAGCGGCAAAGCAAGACAAACGCGAAGCCACACAACCCAAACCCAAAGCCCCCCTGGGCAGCAAAGAAGACATCAAGGCACGGGCAGCGGCCGTGGCAGGGCACGCCCCCAATGGGCACGACAGCGCCGCAGGCCATGGTGACAGCCACGGTGGCGCACACTGGGCCTACGAAGGCCCTGGCGGCCCCGACAACTGGGCCAAGCTCAAACCCGACTTCAACACCTGCGCGGTGGGACAGCGGCAGTCACCCATCGCCATCGACAACTCGGCCACCCTGCAAGGCCCGGCCGAGCCCATCGGGTTCAGCTACCAGGCCAGCGAGGGCAGCGTGGTGAACAACGGCCACACCATCCAGGTGGACCTGGCACCGGGCAACGCGATTGCGGTACGCGACAGCACCTACCAGCTGCTGCAGTTCCACTTTCACCACCCGGCTGAAGAAACGGTCAACGGCCAGGGTTTTGCCATGGTGGCGCACCTGGTGCACAAAAACGCCGAGGGCCAGCTGGCCGTGGTGGCCGTGCTGCTGACCCCAGGCGAAACAAACCCCGCCGTGGACACCGTGTGGCGGTACATGCCGGTGGACACCGGCGACCGCGTGAAACTGCCCACCGGCGCACTCAACCTGCCCGACCTGCTGCCCAAAGACCAGCGCTACTACCAATTCATGGGCTCGCTCACCACACCGCCTTGCACCGAAGGCGTGTTGTGGATGGTGCTGAAAACCCCAGTCACGCTGAGCCCGGCGCAAATCCGGCTGTTTGGCCAACTGTTCCCGCACAACGCACGCCCCGTGCAGCCGGTGAACGGGCGGCCGGTGCGCGAAGCGCTCTGAGCCGCGCCAGCGGGAGCAAAAACCGGCTTACTTGGCCAGGCTCTTAAGGGCCAGCTTGATGCCCTCGCTCACGCCCACGTCGGGCGGCAGGGCCTTCAGGGCGGCGGCGGCTTCTTTGTCGTTGTAGCCCAGCGCCAGCAGGGCCTGCTGGATGTCGCTTTGCACATCGCTGCGCGCGGGGCCGGCCCCCAGGTCGCCCAAATCGGCGCCCAGCTTGCCTTTGAGT
Source organism: Burkholderiaceae bacterium (assembly GCA_049653005.1). Lineage (GTDB taxonomy): Bacteria > Pseudomonadota > Gammaproteobacteria > Burkholderiales > Burkholderiaceae_C > UBA2334. The sequence goes on from JBASFL010000027.1 coordinate 1,261, forward strand.
TCCAGCAGCAGGCGCTCGGCGGTTTTTTTGCCGATGCCGGGCACTTTAACCAGCCGGCCCACCGCTTGCTGGGTGATGGCCTGGGCCAGGTCGGCCACGCTCATGCCGCTGAGCAGGCTGAGCGCCATGCGCGGGCCCACCCCGGTGATTTTGATGAGCTGGCGAAACGCCTCGCGCTCTTGCGCGGTGGCAAAGCCGAACAAAATTTGCGCGTCTTCGCGCACCACAAAGTGCGTCAGCAGCGTGACCGTGCCGCCCAGCTCGGGCAGGTTGTAGAAGGTGCTCATGGGCACGTCCACCTCATAACCCACGCCATGGCAATCCACCAGCACCTGCGGTGGGTTTTTGGCGGCCAGCTGGCCCTGCAATCTTCCAATCATTTCAGGCCCTGTCGCTTGATGGTATTCATTTGTTTGCTATTTTAAAATAAAACTCAAGGTTGCACCAAACCCCGGCGGGCGGCCTCCAGCGCGGCTTCGGCGCGGGACGACACGTTGAGCTTTTTGTAGATTTGTTTGATGTGGTCGCCCACCGTGTGCCGCGACAGACCAAACTGCTGGGCAATTTCGGCCAGCGTGTAACCCTTGGCCACCCGCTGCAACACATCGGTTTCGCGGTCGGTCAGGTGCACACCGTCTTCCACTTGGCGCAGCAGGGCCTGGCGGCGCTGCGCGCCACCGGCAAAGTGCGCCAGCACGCGGCGGGCAATGGGGGGAGACAACGGGGGCTCACCGTCGGCCATGCGCAGCAGCTGGGCCACCAGCACGGCGTGAGGCTGGTCTTTCAGCAAATAGCCAAACGCCCCCGCCTGCAACGCGGGAAACAGGTGGTCGTCGTCGTCGTGGATGGTGACCACCACACTGAGGGCCTGTGGCTGGTGGTGGCGCAGCGCGCCCACCACATCGGTGCCGCTGCCATCGGGCAGGCCCAGGTCCACCAGGGCCAGGTCAAACGGTTCGCAGCGCAACACGGCCAGCGCTTCGTCGCAGCGCGCCACGGTGCGCAGATGCGGCCGCTCGAACGCGGCATTGGCCACACCCGCCACCCACAGTTGGGCCTCGGGCAGGTCTTCGACGATGAGCACGCGTTTCATGGTGCGGGCATCGTAGCGGATGCCTCTGGCCCCAAAGGCACCACCACGCCCACGTGCAGCCCCCCCAGGTCGCTGCGGGCAAACCGGTGTTGGCCGCCCAGCTTGCGGGCGCGGCGCTCCATGTTGGGCAGGCCGTGGCCGCTGGTGGGGGCGCCGCCGTTTGACGTGACGGCCAGGCCCCGCCCGTCGTCGTCCACGTGCAGCGACAGGGTCTGCCCCCGCAGGGCAATGCCCACGCGGCAACGCGTGGCCCCGCTGTGGCGGATGGTGTTGGACACGGCCTCGCGCAGCACGCGGGTCAACTGCACGTGGGTGCGGGCGGGCAGCACCAGTGCGTCGGGCGGGTCGTCGGCCACCCACTCGGGGGTGATGCCCGCCTCGCTCAGGCGGGCCACGGTTTCGGCACGCCAGTCGGCCAGGACGTGGCTGGCCAGTGCCGCGTCGCCCACGATGCCGCGCACGCTCAGGCGCATGTCGTCCAGCGCCTGGCGCGCCAGGGTGGACACCCGCTCGGCGTTGCCCGGCAGGGTGTGGGCGGTCTGGGCAATGGTGAGCAACTTGGCCCCCAGGTCGTCGTGCAGGTCGGCGGCGATGCGCTGGCGTTCTTGCTGGGCGGCTTCGCGGGTGCGCAGCTCGGTCAGTTCGGCGTAGCTGCGTTCAATTTCCTGGGTTTTTTCCGCCACCCGGGCTTCAAGTTCGACGTTCATCCGCTCCGACTGGCGCAAAGACTCGGTGAACAGCCAAATCAGCCGCAGGGAAATGGGCAGCAAGGTGATGGGCGCAGCCAAATGGCCGATGTGCACCTTGAGCGGCAGCCACCGCAGCGACGCGGCCAACTCAATGCACACCACGGCCAGCAGCGACAACAAAATGGCGGAAAACAGCCAGAAATCCCGGCGCTGCTGGCGCCAGGCCACCACCAAAAACCACACCAGCACCCACAAAAACTGCGGGATGAACCAAAACACATAAAGCCCGGTGGCCAAGCGGTGAATGTGGTCCCACCCCGCCAGCAGAAACACCACCGGCGTCAACGGAATTTGCCACCACAACACGCGGTTGACCCACGCCACACTGCGCCCCAGGAAGCGCATGAAAAACAACACAATGCCGCTCACGCACAAACTCACCGTGGCGGGTGTGAGCATTTCAATCCAGGGCCCGGCCAGGGCCACATCGGTGACAAACAGGCGGGCGGTGTTCAACGTCCACCAGCCACTCCACAGCGCGAAGTACCCGAAATACGTTTCCTGCGGCCGGGCCAGCCACAACGCCACGATGAACACCGTGAACAGCCCCAGCACCGCCGTGATGATTTTGGGCAGCGTCTGCGCCCACCACGTGGCGCGGTCGTGCACGGGCTTGAGTTCGTCCAGGGGCCCCAGGTGCAGCAGCGACAAGCCGCTGGAGCGCTGGCTGGCCGACACATGCCGCAGCGGGTAACCCACCACCTCCAGCTCCAACACGTTGCCGTGGGGTTTGAGCAGCGGCAGGGGCAGCGTGAACAGCTGGGGCACAAAACAGTTGCGGGTGTAGGGCAACGCCATGCGGCCCCCGGTGCCCACCGACGTGCCGTTGAGCGTCACGGCCACGTTGCTGCACACGCGGGGTATGTACAGCGCGGGCACGTCCAGGGGGCTGAACACACCCTGGGCGTCAAACACCACGCGGTAGCGCAGGCTGCCGCCAAATTCAGGGCGCGATTGGGCCCAGTCGTCGGGCAAGGCCAGGGGTTGCCAGCCGCCACTAGGCGTGGCCACCTCGGCATCGGCCAGTGGCAGCACCACGGCCTGTGCGGGGTGCAACAGCAACAGCGCCACCAGTGCGGCGACAATGAAAGCCCACTTTTTCAGCATGCCCATGATTCTGCGCCACACCTTTTCCCCGCCCGACAACGCCCGCATGGCCCATGTGTGCGGTCCGCTGGACGCCCACCTGCGCACCATCGAGCAGGCGCTGAACGTGAAGGTGGCGCACCGGTTTGAGCAGTTCCGCATAGAAGGCACCAAACCCAAAGCCGAGCGGGCGCTGGAGGTGTTGCAAGCGCTGTACGAGCGCGGGCGCAAACCCATCCCGGCCGAACAGGTGCAGCTCATGCTCACCGGCGAAACCGCGCTGGGCGATGTGGACGCCGATGCCCTCACCGTGCAAAGCCGCCGGGGCGAAATTCGCGGGCGCACCCCCAACCAGAGCCACTACCTGGCGCAAATATCCACGCACGACATCACCTTCGGCATCGGGCCCGCAGGCACTGGCAAAACCTACCTGGCGGTGGCCTGCGCGGTGGACGCGCTGGAGCGCGGCGCGGTGCAACGCATCGTGCTGACCCGCCCCGCCGTGGAAGCCGGCGAAAAGCTGGGCTTTTTGCCCGGCGACCTGGGCCAGAAGGTGGACCCGTATTTGCGCCCGTTGTACGACGCGCTGCACGACCTCATGGGCTTTGACAAAGTGCAAAAAGCCTTCGAGCGCCAGCAAATTGAAATTGCCCCCCTGGCCTTCATGCGCGGGCGCACGCTGAACCACGCTTTCGTCATCTTGGACGAGGCGCAAAACACCACGCCCGAGCAGATGAAGATGTTCCTCACCCGCATCGGCTTTGGGGCCAAGGCGGTGGTGACGGGCGACGTGAGCCAGATTGACCTGCCGCGCACCCAGCTCAGCGGCCTGATCGACGCCGAGCGTGTGCTCAAACGTGTGCCCGGCATCGCCATGTGCCGCCTCACCAGCGCCGACGTGGTGCGCCACCCGCTGGTGGCCCGCATCGTTGACGCCTACGACGCCCGTGGCGGCCAAGGCCTGCACGGCGACGTGGCCGAGGTGCCCCCGCCCGGCGCGCTGGGGGCCCTTGTGCCCAGCAAACGCCAGCGCGGGAAACTCTCAAATACACAGTGACTTTTGCTTGTCAATCCATTGCAAAGTCCCTTTTCAAAGTCCCTTTTTATTTCAAAATTTCCCTGTGGCATCCCGATAAGGGCACACACCCATGCTGTACTTGAACCTTGACCAACTGCACCGCTGCATCCGCACGCTGGAATCTTCGTTGGCTCTGTACACCCAGGCCGAGCCTGACAGCATCGACCAGGAGGTGTTCCGCAACGCCATCGTCAAAGGCTATGAGCTGACCCAGGAAACAGCCTTCAAACTCATCAAAAAGGCCCTGAAAGCCTATGGCCATGGTGGCCGCAAGCTGGAAACCACCCCCATCAAAGACCTGCTGCGCTTGGCTGCCGTGCACGGCCTGATGACCCTGCCTGAAGTGGAGCGCTGGTTCCAGTACCGGGACAACCGCAACAACACCGCACACGACTACGGCGAGGCATTTGCCCACGAAACCCTGCGGCTGATCCCGCCGTTTTTGCAAGACATGGCCACTTTGGCCAAGGTGCTGGATGCCCAGCTGGGCCCCAACGCCACACCACCCGAAGAACCCCATGCCTGAGCTTTGCGGCCTGCACTTGCCCGACACCTACCTGCACATGGTGCAAGCCGTGCTGCGCCAGCACGCCCCCGAAGCCACGGTGTGGGCCTATGGCAGCCGCGTCAACGGTGACCACCACGAGGCCAGCGACCTGGATTTGGTGCTGCGCCACCCCAGCGCCACCCCTTGCCCACCGGGCCAACTGAACGCACTGCGCGAAGCCTTCAGCGACAGCAACCTGCCCCTCCTGGTGCAGTTGGTGGATTGGGTGCGCATCCCTGCCGCATTCCAGGCCGAGATTGAAGCCGGGTATGTGGTGGTGCAATCGGGTACCGATGTGCGCCATGACCTGCTGCGCCAGCAATCGGTGAAATGACCCAGAAGTTCCGAGAAAGCTGGACTGCATGGCCCCCGCCCCGCACCCCGAATTCGTTCACCACTGCCTGGACCTGCTGGCCCCCGTGGCCCCATGCGTGGCCAAACGCATGTTTGGCGGCTGGGGGTTGAGCACCGAGGGGCTGACCCTGGCCATCATTGCCGACCTGGGCGGTGGCGAACGCCTGTGGCTAAAGGCCGATGCCCCCACGGTGGCCACGTTCGAAGCCGCCGGTTGCCAGCCCTTTGTGTACCTGGCCAAGGGCAAACCCATGGCCATGGGCTACCGCACGGCGCCCGACGAAGCCATGGAGTCCCCAGCGCTGATGCGCCCTTGGGCCCGCCTGGCGCTGGACGCGGCGGTGCGTGCCCACTCGGCCAAAGCCGCCAAAACGACCCAAACAACCAAGCCCCCGAAAACACCCACCCTTAAAAAACCCATAGCTGACAGTTGAACACTGGAAAGCGCTAGACACCAATTTCATTCAAAAATGGCACTGCACAACCTCACCCTCTCCCTGCAATACGGCAAGCTGGCCGATGCCGCCACCCACCGCGCCGCCCTGCCCCGCCACAAGGTGGCGCGCTGGATACGCCACGCGCTGGAGATCGACGCCGAAATGGCCATTCGCATCGTCGATGCCGAAGAGGGCCAACAGCTCAACCGCGACTACCGCGAAAAAGACTACCCCACCAACGTGCTCACGTTCGACTACTGCACCGGCCCGGTCATGATGGCCGACTTGGTGCTGTGTGCACCCGTGGTGGCCCGCGAAGCCGCCGAGCAAGGCAAAACCCTGGCCGACCACTACGCCCACCTGCTGGTGCACGGCACGCTGCACGCCCAAGGCTGGGACCACGAAACCAGCGAAGCCGACGCGCAGGAAATGGAAGCCAAAGAAACCGCCATCCTGGCCCAGCTGGGCATTGCCAACCCCTACGCCTGAGCGCCAGCCAGGCTCACACGCGCTCCCACACCAGCAGGCCCGAATACAGCAGCAAACCGGTGGCCATGGCGGGCACCAGACGCGAGCGGTACCAACGGGCTTGTTGCAAAGCCTGCGTCAGAGCCACCCACACGGCGACCATGGCCAATTGAACGGTCTCCAGCCCCAGATTGAACCCCAACAAGGCCCAGGGCAGCAGGCTTTCGGGGGCATTGAGTTCGCGCAAAAAACCGGCAAAGCCCAAGCCGTGGATGAGCCCAAACGCCCCGGCCACCAGGCTGCCGGGCAACCATGGTTGTGGCCAGCACACGAGCAAGGCCGACAGGCCGATGGAGGCCGCAATGGCCACCTCGTACCAGTTGCCCTCGGGTTGCAGCCAACCCACCATGCCAAGCCCCAGCGTGATGGAGTGCCCCACGGTGAAGGCCGTGACCAGCTTGACCAACGCACCCCACCCGTTGTGCGAAGGCGAGGTGGGTGTGTGGGACAAGGGCGTGGGAATACCCGCAGCGCTTCGCAACGGACGGATCACCAGGTGCAGTGGCAAGACCAGCGCCAGCAAAAAGGCCAGGTGGTCGTAACCGCCCATCAAATGGCGCGCCCCTTCGACAAAATGGTGTGCCACGGTGGACCACACGCCCACGGCGGCGGTTGATTCGCCACCGGCCTGGGCGTGGCCCAGCACACGGGTTTCACCGGGGGCCATGGCCACCAGCAGGGGCACGCCTTGCCAGGGGCCCGCCACGCGCAGCCGGTGGTCGGGGTCCACCGCTTGCATCAGGGTGTAGGTGAAGGTCACCGCCCCAGACAGCGGGCACGACCAGGGCGCTTGCGCCACCCAATACACGCCGTCGGACCGCTGCTCCAAGCCCAGGGGCTGCCAATTGAGCAGGCAAAGGGTGGAGGGGGTGCCGGACCAGGTGAGCGCAGACCGCACCTGTGCCAACACCGCGGGTTCGGCGCTGGTCACCTCGCGCCAGGTGATTTGGGCATCGGCGTTGCTGTCAATGGGCACCAGCAGGTCCAGGTCTTTGAGTGCGACCGACAAACGCAGCAGCGGCGCAGCCCCTTCTGTGGATGGTGCCAACTGCAAATAGGCATCGCTGCCTTTGTGGGCCCAGGCGGGGGTGGCCCAACCGACCAGACACGCAAACAGGCACAGCCACCAGCGGTGCACCGGTCGCGGGCGCGCTGGGGTGTGGGTTTCAAACGGGTGCATGTGTCAGCTCTCGGGTCAGGCGCTGGTCGGCGGGGCCGTGCCGAAGGGCTTCGGCCCTCAGCCGCTCGGACGGGGCCCGCTGACCGGCCAACCGGTGGGTGGCCAAGGCCAGCCACCAGTCGATCGGTTCTTTTTGCAGGGCCAGGTTGGTGCGGGCCCATTCGGCGGCACGCACCGGGTCGTCTTGCAGCCACCAGGCGCGCAAGGCCTGCTCTCGGGCGTGCAACGAGGTGTCGTCCCCCCGCTCGGCAGAGGCCTGCGCCCGGGCGGCCAAGGTGTCGGCCAGGTCGCGCCAGGCCGGTTGTTTCAGGTCACGCAAGGCCCGCGCGCGGCGCAGCAACACGCCGTCGGTGGCGGGGTGGTTGCGCAGCACATCACCTGCGCGCTGGGGTTGCCCCAGGCGCAGCCACAAGTCGGCACTGGCCAGAGCGGTGTACGTGTCGGGGGCCAAGGCCAGGCTTTGGCGGTATTGGTCGGCGGCCAAACGGTCTTGGCCTGCGCGCTCCAGGTGCTCGCCCCACAGGGAACGCAACCAGGCGGCACTGCTGGCATCGGGGGCCGAGCGTGCCAGCTGCCGCCAAGCGGCGGCGTCCACGGGCCTGCCTGCCAGGCTGCGGGCCTCGGCCAAACAGGTGTTCCCGTGCCAGGGCTGGCCCAAGGCCAACAAGCGCTCGCACGCCTGCATGGCCAAGGGGTAGCGGCCTGCCAGTTTGTGCAGGGTGGCCAGGGTCAGCCAGGCCTGCGCCTGCCGGGGGTCTTGTTGCACCACCTGGGCCAGCACGGCCTCGGCGGCGCCAAACGCGTGCTGGCCTTGCAGCACGGTGGCTTGCAGCACGCGGGCCTGGGCGGGTGCACCGGGCTTGTCCCACCACGGGGCCAGCACCGCGCGGGCACGCCCCCAGTGGCGGGGGTCACCGGTTTGGCGGGCGCTGGCGATTTCGGCCCGGGCCAAATCCATGGCCTGTGCCAGCGGCAAAGCAGCGGGGGCAGGGGCCAACGCAAACTCCGCCGTGGGGGCGGGCCGCCAGCGGGTGGCTTTGGGCAAGACCTCCACCACCGCCTGGTCGTTGCCCGGCACCAGCCAAGTGCCGTTGGCCCACGCCTGTGGGCCCACGGCCAGCCAGGCCACCAGGCAACCCACCTTCACCCAGTGGCCGGCCTTCATCACAACACCGCGGGTTCTGAGGTGTCGTCCTGGGCGGGCTGGGTGTCGCCCAACGCCAGGGGTTCGCCCGCGTCGTCAGCCCCCAGGCTCAGCGCGTAACCGAGCAAGGCGGCGGGTGACGTGGCCACCTCCGCAGGCAAACCGACGGTGGCGGGTGCCACCGGGGTGTCGTTGCCCCCACCGCATGCGGTGAGCGCCAGGGTGAGGGCCACCAGCCCTCCCGTTGACCAAGTTGTGTTCATGGTGTGTCCCATTTCAGTGAAGTGGCCCGGCTCAGTTGGAACCGGCGTTGGGGGTGTTCAGGTAGGGAAAGCCGCTGAGGAAGGGCACCGCTGCCTGGTCCGAACCGTCGTGCACGGCGGCCGAGGTCGCACCCATGGGCACGTTGGCCAGCTTGCAATCCGACTTCAGCTGGGTGGCCGGCGTGCCGGGGATGGTGAAGCCGTTGAGCCCCAACACGTTCTGGTTGTCGGCCGGGGCCAGCTTGGTCAGGTCGGCGTTGGAGTTGAGCACGCACAGCCCGCCCAGCACGGCCACCAGGGCGATGTCCACCACGTCGTCTTTGGGGCGGCGACCGTTGGGGAATCCGGCCAGGTCGGTGGCTTTGGACAGGTTGGCGGCACCGCCCACTTTGAGCAGTTCACCGGCCACACCCAGGCGGTTTTGCTGGGCATACGGCACGGGGGCAATGGCGGTGTTCAGGCGCAGCATTTCGGCGGGCACCACGTTGGCGGGTTTGTTGACGCCGCCCAGACCGGTCAGGAAGACGTTGAGCAAATCGGTGCGGGGGTAGTTTTTGGGGGCCAAGGCACCCAGGTCACCCGCCAGCACCAGCCCCAGCAACGATGGCAGGGTGGGGTGGGTCACGTAGGTGGCAAATTGCAGGTCGCCCGTGGGCTTGGAGGCGTTGAATTTGTCTTTGTCTTTCAGGCCAATCACCACCTCGTTCACCAGCGGGTTGCCCAGGCGGGACACCTGGGTCCAGGCCCCACCGGTGCGCTCTGAAGCCTGGTAACCCGACGCCGGTGCACCGTCCAGCAGGCGCGACTGGCGCAGGCTGGCCGTGGTCCAGCCCCCCACCACGCCGTCGCCGTTGGCGGCCAAGCAGTCTTTGTGGATTTCAATGGCCAGCGAGGTGACGTTTTTGTTCTGGATGGACGCGGCGGCAAACGCGTTCACGTTGGCGGGGTTGGTGATCTGGGCCGCCGTGGCATTGACCAAGTCAAAAATGGGGCCCAGGGTCACGGCAAAACCGTCCTGGCGCTGGCCCACAAACACGCGGCCGGTGTCTTTGCCCGCCGGGCAACCGGGCACCTGCACGGTGTGCACGTGTTTGGCGGCGTACGCGGCGTAGGCGTCGGCGTTGCCCAGGGTTTTGACACCGATGTAGTCCACCGGTTTTTCAAAGCTGGTGCCGCCGCCCACTTTGCTGAGGGGCTGCACTGTGCCCTTGCGGCGGTCGCCCCGCACCACGTTGACGGTGTAGCTCTCGCTCACGTTCAGGTTGCCATCGCCCACCTTGCTGACCGCGCCCGCCTGCATCAGCGGGATGGAGACCTTGGCATCGCCCACCGGGATCTGGATGTCGTTGAGCTTGTTGTTGACCCGAAACTGGAACGTGATGTCTTCTTTGGCATCGCCGTTGTTGTCCAGGTGGATCTCGTACAACGCGTTTTTGTCGAGCGAAAAATAGTTGGGGCCACCGTAGGCGTCTTGCAGCGGCGCGTAATTGGCAATCAGCGTCACGTGGTCGGTGCGGCCCGTTTCGTAGCTGCGGAACATGTAAAAGTCGGCCGCGTCCACCTTGGGGCTGGTGGTGATGAACGGCGCTTCGCGGTGGCTGGATGCCAGCACGGCGGTGCTGCAGCAAGCGGTCAGGCAAGCCAACCCAACCAGGGTGCGGGTGTGGCGAAAAGAAGTGAACATGGAGCGCTCCTGCGTGTGGTGGTGAAAAGAAAACCCAGCCGTTGTGGCGGCTTGAATCGAATACGCACCGGGTGGGCGGCTGGATTCAAACGTTTCAAGGTTTTTTTCACGGCCTTGTGAAGGGGCACAAACGCGCGGTGTTGCGGGCGCGCTGCAATCGTTTGCATGAAACGCATCTGGTAACGCCGTGGTACCCGATAGGTGCAAGAATGGCCCGGTCCTTGCTCTTGCCCACCACCATGCCCCACACCCCCGCAGCCCCCACGGCCCCCGACACCGCGTTCTGGCTGGGCGACACCGACGTGTGGCTGCTGGCCGAGGGCAAACACCTGCGCCCCTGGCAAAAGCTGGGCGCACACCCCACGGTCATGCAGGGCGTGAGCGGCACCGCTTTCGCCGTGTGGGCCCCGCAAGCCCAGCGCGTGGCGCTGATGGGCGACTTCAACCACTGGCAGCCCCAGCCCATGCGCCTGCGCCCCGAGTGCGGGGTGTGGGAACTGTTTGTGCCGGGTGCCAGCGTGGGGGCCTGGTACAAATTTGAAGTGCAAGGGGCCGACGGCCACACCGTCCACAAAACCGACCCCTACGCCCGCGAAACCGAGCTGCCCCCCGGCAACGCCGCCCGCGTGGCCCCGGCGCTGAAGGCCCAGCCCGAGCGCCCCACCGCCCCCCACACCCGCCCCCCCGCGCCCATGGCCATTTACGAGGTGCACGTGGGCTCGTGGCGGCGGCCCGGCGGGCCCCACGCCGTGCCCACCTGGGACGACCTGACCACCCACCTGGTGCCCTACGCCGCCCACCTGGGCTTCACCCACCTGGAGCTGCTGCCGGTCAACGAGCACCCGTTCTACGCCTCGTGGGGCTACCAGCCCACCGGCCTGTACGCGCCCACCGCCCGCCACGGCTCGCCCGAGGCGTTCAAACGGTTTGTGGACGCCGCCCACGCCGCCGGGCTGAAAGTCATCCTCGACTGGGTGCCCGCCCACTTCCCCACCGACGCCCACGCGCTGGCCCGCTTCGACGGCACCGCGCTGTATGAACACGCCGACCCGCGCGAAGGCTTCCACCGCGACTGGAACACCCTCATCTACAACTTCGGCCGCCACGAGGTGCGCAACTTCCTGGTGGGCAACGCCCTGTTCTGGGTTGAGCAATACGGCATCGACGGCCTGCGCGTGGACGCCGTGGCCTCCATGCTCTACCGCGACTACAGCCGCCCGGCGGGCGAGTGGGTGCCCAACCGCGACGGCGGCCGCGAAAACTACGAGGCCATCGACTTTTTGCGCGAAGTGCACCGCGTGTTGCACCAGCAAGCGCCCCAGGCCACCACACTGGCCGAAGAATCCACCGCCTTCCCCCGCGTGACCGGGCCCGAGCACGAAGGCGGCCTGGGCTTTGACCACAAATGGAACATGGGCTGGATGCACGACACCCTGGCCTACTTCCAGCAAGACCCCGTGCACCGCCGCTGGCACCACCACAAACTCACGTTTGCCATGGTCTACGCGCACAGCGAGGACTACTGCCTGCCCCTGTCACACGACGAAGTGGTGCACGGCAAAGGCTCGCTGCTGGGCAAAATGCCCGGCGACCGCTGGCAACAGTTGGCCAACCTGCGCGCCCTGTACGCGTGGATGTACGCCCACCCCGGCAAAAAACTGCTGTTCATGGGGGCCGAGCTGGCCCAGCCCACCGAATGGGCCCACGACGGCGAACTGCCCTGGCATCTGGCCCAAGACACCGCCCACGCCGGGGTGCAGCGCCTGGTGCACGACCTCAACCACACCTACCGCACCCAGCCCGCCCTGCACGCCCGCGACACCGAGCCCGGCGGCTTCCAGTGGCTGGTGGTGGACGATGCCGAGCAAAGCGTGTTTGCCTTTGCACGTTACGGCCACACCGCCGCCGACACCCTGGTGGCCATCGCCAACCTCACCCCCGTGGTGCGCCACGGCCACCGCGTGGGCCTGCCCGACCTGGGGCTGGGCGGGTGCTGGCGCGAGGTGCTCAACACCGACTCGGCCCACTACGGCGGCAGCAACGTGGGCAACCACGGCCGCCTGCAAGCCGACCACGAGCCCGCCCACGGCCAGGCCCACTCCGCGCGGCTCACCCTGCCGCCGCTGGCCGTGGTGTGGTTGCAGCCAGACGAATTGGATGCCCAAACAGGCCCCAGCGCTTGACCGTATTCATTTCTTCGCTATCACCCATTTCAGCCCCCATGCCCACCCCACCCCTCCCGGTTCGCCCCGGCCGGGCCCAGCCCCTGGGCCCCAGCCTGTGCGCCGACCCCGTTGACGGCACCCCCGGGGTGAACTTTGCGGTGTTCTCGCGCCACGCCACCGCCGTGGAGGTGTGCCTGTTCAGCCCCGATGGGCGGCACGAAACCGCCCGCATCCGCCTGCCACGCTGCACCGACGGCACCTGGCACGGCTGGGTGCCCGGGCTGACCGCCGGGCAGCTGTACGGCCTGCGCGCCCATGGGCCCTGGCAGCCCGAGGCCGGCCACCGCTTCAACCCCGCCAAACTGCTGCTCGACCCCTGGGCCTGCGCCCTGGTGGGCCCCACCCACGGCCTGGCCACGCTCAGCGGGCACCTGGCGCAAGCCCCCCACCTGCCCTGCCCGGTGGACAACGCCGCCCTCATGCCCAAAAACCAGGTGGTGGACCGCCAGGCCGAACTCGCCGCCGGTGCGGCCATGGCCCGTGCACCCCACACAGACGCCTGCCACACCGTGCTGTACGAGGCGCACGTGAAAGCCCTCACCCACCTGCACCCCGGCGTGCCCGCCGCCCAGCGTGGCACCTGCGCCGGGCTGGCCAGCCCGGCCATGCTGGCTCACTACAAACAACTGGGCATCACCACCCTGTGCCTGCTGCCCGTGCACCAGCACCTGGACGAGCGCCACCTGCAGCCCCTGGGCCTGACCAACCACTGGGGCTACAACACCCTCAACTTTTTCGCGCCCGACCCGCGCCTGTCGGCCCACACCGACCCCGCCGCCGTGCGCCGCGAATTCCGCCAGATGGTGGACACCCTGCACCGCCACGGCATCGAGGTGGTGCTGGACGTGGTGTTCAACCACACCGCCGAGGGCGACGCCCTGGGCCCCACCCTCAGCTGGCGCGGGCTGGACCAAAGCAGCTGGTACGCCATGGGCCCCGACGGCCACCACCACAACCACAGCGGCTGCGGCAACAGCCTGAACTTTGGCGACCCCCGCGTGGTGCAACTCGTCATGGACAGCCTGCGCTGGTGGGTGCAGGCCTTTGGCGTGGACGGTTTCCGCTTCGACCTGGCCGTGAGCCTGGGCCGCGACGCCAGCCACCACCAGGCCTTCAACCCCCAGGCCCCGCTGCTGGTGGCCCTGCGCCAAGACCCCATGCTGGGCCAGGTGCGCCTGATTGCCGAGCCCTGGGACGTGGGCCCCCACGGCCACCGCACCGGCCAGTTCGGCCCCGGCTGGGCCGAGTGGAACGACGCGTTTCGCGACACCGTGCGCGCCTTCTGGCTGGGCCACCACACCACACGCGGCACGTTTGCCAACCGGGTGTGTGGCTCCAGCCACTGGTTCCAGACCACCGGCCGCAGCCCCTGCGCCAGCATCCACATGGTGACCGCGCACGACGGCTTCACCCTGGCCGACCTCGTCAGCCACGAACACAAACACAACGAAGCCAACGGCGAACACAACCGCGACGGCCACAACCACAACCTCAGCGCCAACGGCGGTGTGGAAGGCCCCACGGCCGACGCCACCGTGCTGCAACGCCGCGCCCACTGGCAACGCGCCCTGCTGGCCACCCTGTTCTGCGCCCAAGGCACGCCCCAGCTGCTGGCGGGCGACGAGCTGGGCCACAGCCAGCAAGGCAACAACAACGCCTATTGCCAGGACAACGCCACCACCTGGCTCCACTGGGGTGAGGCCGGGGCCGACAACCCCCTCACCGCCTATGTGGCAGGCCTCACCGCGCTGCGCCGCCGCTGGCCCGCGCTGCGGCTGGGGCAATGGTTCACCGGCGTGCAACCCGCGCCCGGCACCTGGCCCGACGTGGCCTGGTTCAACGCCAACGGCAACCCCATGGCCCCCGACGACTGGAACAACGCCGCCGAACGCACCCTGGTGTGCGTGCTGACGGTGGGCGAGCCCGACCACGCCCCCACCGAACGCCTGCTGCTGGCCTGGCACGCCGCCGCCCACCCGGCCACCCTGGTGCTGCCCGCCGGGGGCTGGCACCCCCAACTCGACAGCGCCAGTGGCGAGGTGTGTGTGGGCGTGGCCACCGATGCGCCCCCCCTGCACGGCCCGCTGACCCTGCCACACCCCACCGTGCGGGTGCTGGTCCAGCCCTTGCTTGGGAGCCACACCCCTTTGGCCACCGCACCATGACCCTGCCCGCCCCGCCCCTGACCCACCCCCTGTTGTCGCGCCGCACCAGCGGCGTGTTGCTGCACATCACCAGCCTGCCCGGCCCCCACGGCTCGGGCGACCTGGGCGCGCCCGCGCGCCACTTTGTGGACTGGCTGGCCGCGGCGGGCCAATCGTTGTGGCAAATACTGCCGCTGTCGCCCGCCGGGCCGGGCAACTCGCCCTACCAAAGCGTGTCGGCCTTTGCGGGCAACCCGCTGCTGGTCGATTTGGACGACCTGGTGCACTGCGGCTGGCTGCCGTGGATGGCCCACCAGGGCTTTGACCACCACCGCTGCGACTTTGTGCGCGTGGCCCCCCACCGCATGGCCTGCCTGCGCAAGGCCTGGGCGGGCTTCAGCGAACGCGCCACCGACACCGACCGCGCCGAACTGGCCGCCTTTTGCACCGACCACGCCCACTGGCTGGACGACTACGCCCTGTTCATGGTGCTGGACGCGCGCCACGGCGGCCCGTGGTCCGGCTGGCCCGAACCCTTGGCGCAACGCCACCCGCAGGCCCTGGCCGAGGTGCGCGCCAGCGCCGCCACCGAGCTGGGTTTCTGGCAGTTTGTGCAGTGGCGCTTTTGGGTGCAGTGGCAGCGCCTGCGCCACCACGCCCGCGCCGCCGGGGTGCACATGGTGGGCGACGCGCCCATTTTTGTGGCCCACCACAGCGCCGACGTGTGGGCCCACGCAGGCCAGTTTTTGCTGGACGACACCCAACAACCCGCCGTGGTGGCCGGTGTGCCGCCCGACTATTTCAGCACCACCGGGCAGCGTTGGGGCAACCCCCTGTACCGCTGGGACGCCATGGCCGCCTCGGGCCACCGCTGGTGGAAAGACCGCCTGGCCCACCTCTTCAAACAGGTGGACATGGTGCGGCTGGACCACTTCCGGGGCTTTGACTCGTACTGGGAAATCCCGGCCACCGAGCCCACCGCGATGAACGGCACCTGGCGGCGCGGCCCCGGCCTGGCGCTGTTCGAGGCGGTGCAGGCCGAGCTGGGTGCACTGGCCATCGTGGCCGAAGACCTGGGCGACATCACGCCCGACGTGACCCGCCTGCGGATTGATTGCGGTTTTCCGGGCATGCGCATCCTGCACTTTGCCTTCGGCGGCGGGGCCGACAACCCCTACCTGCCCCACCACTTCGAGCCCAACACCGTGGCCTACACCGGCACCCACGACAACGACACCACCGTGGGCTGGTGGCGGCACCTGCCCGAAGCCCAACGCCGGGCCGTGCGCCATTACATGGGCCCCGGCATGGACACCGAGCCGCACTGGACGCTGATCCGCTCGCTGTCGCAGTCGGTGGCCCACACGGTGGTCATTCCCTTCCAGGACGTGCTGGGCCTGGACGAGCACCACCGCATGAACACCCCCGGCGTGGCCCTGGGCTGCTGGGAGTGGCGCTTTGACTGGAGCCAGGTGGACCACACCCCCGCCGAACGCCTGCACGCCATGGCCCAGGCCCACGGCCGGCTGCCCCCACGCCCCTGACGCTTTTCGACCCCCACACACAACAGGAGACAAACATGGACAAACATTCCCCCCAATACCTGGCCAAACGCACCATCGCGCTGGTGCTGGCGGGCGGGCGCGGCTCGCGCCTGCACGCCCTGACCGACCGCCGCACCAAACCGGCGGTGTACTTCGGCGGCAAGTTCCGCATCGTGGACTTCGCGCTGTCCAACTGCCTGAACTCGGGCGTGCGCCGCATCGGCGTGGTCACGCAATACAAGTCGCACAGCCTGCTGCGCCACCTGCAACGCGGCTGGAGCTTTTTGCGCAACGAGTTCAACGAGTTCATCGACCTGCTGCCCGCCCAGCAGCGCATGGACGACGAAAGCTGGTACGTGGGCACGGCCGACGCGGTGTACCAAAACCTGGACATCCTGCGTTCGCACAAGCCCGAATACATCCTGGTGCTGGCCGGTGACCACATCTACAAAATGGACTACGCCGAACTGATTGCCGACCACGTGGCCCAGGGCAAAACCTGCACGGTGGCCTGCATCGAAGTGCCGCTGGCCGAGGCCACCGCCTTTGGCGTGATGGCCATCAACGAGCAGCGCCACATCGTCAGCTTCACCGAAAAACCCGCGCAGCCCGCGCCCATGCCCGGCAAACCCGACGTGGCCCTGGCCAGCATGGGCATTTACGTGTTCGACGCCCAAAAGCTGTTCAAGGCGCTGGAGGCCGACGCGGCCACCCCCGGCTCCAGCCGCGACTTTGGCAAAGACATCATCCCCGCGCTGGTGGCGCAGGGCGAGGCCGCCGCCCACCCGTTTGGCCTGTCGTGCGTGAAAAGCAGCCCCGACGCCCCCGCCTACTGGCGCGACGTGGGCACGGTCGATGCCTACTGGGCCGCCAACCTCGACCTGACCAACACCGTGCCCGAGCTGGACATGTACGACCGCGAGTGGCCCATCTGGACCTACCAGGAGCAGCTGGCCCCGGCCAAGTTCGTGTTCGACGACGACGGCCGCCGGGGCTCGGCGGTGGACTCGCTGGTGTCGGGCGGTTGCATCATTTCGGGCGCGCTGGTGCGCCGCTCGGTGCTGTTTTCAAAGGTGCGGGTGCACTCGTTTGCGTCGGTCGAAGAGGCCGTGGTGCTGCCCGAGGTGGACATTGGCCGGGGCTGCCAGCTGCGCAAAGTGGTGATTGACAACGGCTGCGTGATTCCCGACGGCATGTCCATCGGGCTGGACGCCGCCGAAGACGCCCGCCGCTTCTTCCGCACCCCCAGCGGCGTGGTGCTGGTGACCCGCGCCATGCTGGAGCGCCTGGCCCAGGAAACCCCTGCAAACCAAGGCAGCTGACCCATGGGCCTGAAAGTTCTGCAAGCCTGCACCGAGGTCTACCCCCTGCTGAAAACCGGGGGCCTGGCCGACGTGTGCGCCGCCCTGCCCCCCGCGCTGGCCGCCCAGGGGGCCGATGTGCGGCTGCTGCTGCCCGCCTTTCCCGCCGTGGTGGCGGGCGTCACCCCCGAAGGCCCCCCGCTGCCCTTGCCCTCGGGCGGCAGCGCTGGCCTGCCACCAGGGCTGGGCCCGGTGGCGGGCACGGCCCAGGGGCCCGCGCCCTGGCTGCAGGCCGGGCACTTGACCGCCCACGGGCAGCGCCAGCCGCTGTGGCTGCTGCACGCCCCGGGCCTGTACGCCCACGGCGGCAACCCCTACACAGACGCTCACGGCCAACCCTGGGCCAACAGCGCCCAGCAGTTCGCCTGGCTGGGCTGGGCCGCCGCGCGGCTGGGCAGCGGCCTGTGCCCCACCTGGCAACCCGACGTGGTGCACGCCCACGACTGGCACACCGGCCTGGCCGCCGCCTACCTGCACGGCCTGCGCGAGCACGGGCTGCCCACCGCCGCCACGGTGTTCACCATCCACAACCTGGCCTACCAGGGCGTGTTTGTGCCCGAGGTGCGCACCGCCCTGGGCCTGCCCGACAGCCTGTTCCACATGCAGGGGCTGGAGTACCACGGCCAGGTGTCGTTCATGAAAGCCGGGCTGAAATACAGCCAGGCCATCACCACCGTCAGCCCCACCTACGCCCAGGAAATCACCGGCCCTGAGCAGGGCTGCGGGCTCGACGGCGTGTTGCGCCAGCGCCAGGCGCGGCTGCACGGCATCTTGAACGGGGTGGACGACGCGGTGTGGAACCCCGCCGCCGACCCCCTGGTGCAACCCGGCTTTGACGCCGACAACCTGGGCGGCAAAGCCCAGGCCAAAGCCCGCCTGCAACAGCGCATGGGCCTGCAAACCAACCCTGACGCCCTGGTGTTCACCGTGGTCAGCCGCCTGACCGAGCAAAAAGGCCTGCACCTGCTGCCCGCCGTGGTGGACGAACTGGTGCAACGCGGCGGCCAGCTGGCCGTGCTGGGCGCGGGCGACGCGGGCATAGAGGCCGCGCTGCGCCAGGCCCACGCCCGCCACCCCAGCCAAGTGGCGCTGCACGTGGGCTACGACGAGGCGCTGGCCCACACGCTGATTGCCGGGGCCGACGTGATCGTGGTGCCCAGCCGCTTCGAACCCTGTGGGCTGACCCAGTTGTATGGCTTGCGCTACGGCACCCTGCCGCTGGTGCGCGCCGTGGGCGGCCTTGCCGACACCGTGGTGGACTGCAGCCTGGAGCACCTGGACGACCACAGCGCCAGCGGCTTTGTGTTCCACCACCTGGACGTGCCCGGCCTGCAAGCCGCGCTGCGCCGCGCCTTTGCCCTGCACCGCCGCCCCGCCGACTGGCGCGCCGTGCAGCGCCACGCCATGGGCCTGCGTTTCGACTGGGCCCGCGCCGCCACCGCCTACCAGCAGGTGTACCGCCAGGCCCTGGCCGACCGGCCTGCCAGTGGCACGGCCCATGCTTGAGCCCATGGGCGCCCTGCGTCAATCCAATTTCAAGGCTTTTTGGCACCCAGCGCTTGCCTGTATTGAAAAGTCAGCTATTCATTTCACCAAAACCACACCATGCCCCACCACCTGTTGACACCCACCGCCGGTGCCGCCAGCGCACCGTTTGAATACGACCACCTGGACAACACGGTGGACGCGCTGCGCAAATCCATCGCCAACCGGCTGGTGTACGCCGTGGGCAAAGACGTGCGCTCGGCCACCCGGCGCGACTGGCTGTTTGCCCTGTTCCACGCCGTGCGCGACCGCATGATGCACCGCTGGCGCGAAACCCTGTCCACCGCCGCCGACCAGGACGCCAAGCGCGTGTATTACCTCAGCATGGAGTTTTTGACCGGCCGTGCGCTGACCAACGCCCTGCTGTCGGTGGGCATTTACGACGACGCCAAAACCGCCTGCACCCAGTTGGGCGCCGACTTTGACGCACTGATTGACCTGGAAACCGACGCGGGCCTGGGCAACGGCGGCCTGGGGCGGCTGGCGGCGTGTTTCCTCGACTCGCTGGCCACCGTGGGCCTGCCCGGCATGGGCTACGGCATCCGCTACGACTTCGGCATGTTTGCCCAGCGCATCCAGGACGGTCGCCAGGTGGAAGAGCCCGACTACTGGCTGGTGAACGGCAACCCCTGGGAATTCATGCGCCCCGAGTTCAGCTACCCCGTGCACTTTGGCGGGCGGCTGGTGCAAGAAGGCGACCGCGTGCGCTGGGTGAACACCGACGACGTGATTGCCACCGCCTACGACAGCGGCGTGCCCGGGCACGAGCTGAGCAGCGTGACCACCCTGCGCCTGTGGACGGCGCGCGCCAGCAGCGGCATCAACCTCGACGCCTTCAACAAAGGCGACTACATGAAGGCCGTGGAGGCCAAAAACCAGTCGGAAAACGTGTCGCGCGTGCTGTACCCCGACGACAGCACCGACCACGGCAAAGAGCTGCGGCTGCGCCAGGAATACTTCTTCGTCAGCGCGTCGCTGCAAGACATCCTGCGCCGCTATTTGAAAAACCACGGCAGCTTCGAGCAACTGGCCGACAAAGTGGCCATCCACCTGAACGACACCCACCCCGCCCTGGCCGTGCCCGAGCTGATGCGCCTGCTGGTGGACGAACACAGCGTGGAGTGGGACGACGCCTGGGCGCTGTGCCAAAACATCTTCAGCTACACCAACCACACGCTGATGAGCGAGGCCCTGGAAACCTGGCCGGTGGAGATGATGGGCCGCCTGCTGCCCCGCCACCTGCGCATCATTTACGACCTGAACGCCCGCTTTCTGGCCCAGGTGCACGAGCGCTTCCCCGGCGACAACGACCTGCTGCGCCGCGTGTCGCTGATTGACGAGCGCGGCCAGCGCCGCGTGCGCATGGCCTACATCTCGGTGCTGGCCAGCCACAAGGTGAACGGCGTGTCGGCCCTGCACAGCAACCTGATGGTGGAAACCATCTTTGCCGACTTTGCCCGCATCTTCCCCGAGCGTTTCTGCAACAAAACCAACGGCATCACCCCACGGCGCTGGCTGTCGCAGGCCAACCGCCCGCTGTCGGCGCTGATCGACAGCCGCATCGGCACCACCTGGCGCCGTCACCTGGACGAACTCAGCGCGCTGCGCCCGCTGGCCGCCGAGCCCGAGTTCAACAACGCCTTTCGCCTGGCCAAAGCGCAAAACAAAAAGCGGCTGGCCGAGCGCATTGCCCAGGAAACGGGCGTAGTGGTCAACCCCGACAGCCTGTTCGATGTGCAGATCAAGCGCATGCACGAGTACAAGCGCCAGTTGCTGAACGTGCTGCACGTCGTCACCCGCTACCACCAGATACTGGCGCAGCCCAACGCCAACTGGGTGCCGCGCACCGTCATCTTTGGCGGCAAGGCGGCATCGGCCTACTACATGGCCAAGCTGGTCATCAAACTCATCAACGACGTGGCGCGGGTGGTGAACAGCGACAAACGCGTGGGCGACAAGCTGAA
>JBASFL010000028.1:0-188914 GCA_049653005.1 Burkholderiaceae bacterium
GTGCAGCACTTCGAAAGAGACGCATGAAAGTTAGAACCGCATTGGTTGCAATATCTCAGTTAGACGGTTGGACTGTTGATGCCGATGAGGATGACCCAACGCTTTTTCAAATAAAGCGACCGAGATACCAATAATGCGACCGCCGAGAGGCGGTTTTTTCATGTCTTAACGATATGGACTGTATAAATTATCAGTACCGTAGTTGGGTGAACGCCCTGTTTTCGCAAAGCCTTATTCCATGCGGGCTGGCGGGGCGTTCTGAAAACTGTAGACAAGGGTAGACAACTATAGAGCAAATTTAGACAAATTTGCTCATCATGGGGTGGTTGGTCATATTTGAATGATAAATCAATATACAACTATATATATGAACGGCGTCAGAAGGATGTTTCGGCTGACGCCTCACCATCCCTCTACGCCTAATGGGTCATATCGTTTTTTCGTTCGCTTGTTAAGCCGTTCCAAGCCAAGCGGTACTATCGTACCGCTTTCGACGCCGCTGAGCGGCGCTAAGGGGTCAAGTTGAGGCTGTAATGTACCTAGAATGGTCAATATGCAGCTCTTGCTTGTGCGTGGTGCGGAAAAAGGTTCCGGGGTTTTTAAAGTGATTCTGGCTCAATGAATTCGGTTGCGTCTCGGTTTTTGTAATGCAAAACCTCATGGAGCAGCAGAGGGCGCACAGACCTTGCATTGTTCAGAGATGGATTTATGCCCGCTAGGGTGCGATTTTTCTTGTCAGAACGTCGGAAGGATTTTCCCGAGGCTTCGATGTTTTCTAAATCTGCGGGCGAGCAGTTATTCAAATACTCAGATAAGTGGAGCAGGCTACCGACAAGCAGGTTTGCCCGAAGGTTGTCTTGGGGATTGTCGAATTCGTCAGATTGGGCGAAGCAGTATCTGAGAAGCCCGGTCATGTCCATCAAGCCCCCGGCGTGCATCAAAATCCGATTGCGGTTTTCTCGCAACGCCTTTTTTTCCTGCTTCCTTGATGCGGCAGCTTCTCGGTTTTTAATCTTTTGTTGATATATTTCCTTGGATTTCTTGTTTAATGCTGCTGCGCTTTTTTGCCCGGCTTTGGATTCCGTGAATGATTTTGTTTTGATATCTGTTTTATTGTTCTGAAACTGTTTTGCACTGGAGGCGATTTTTTCTCTCATCGATTTGTTCATGATATCTAAGCTGAAAATGTTATTCAGCCTAGCACGAACAAAATTGGATTTCTCTAAAATCGTGGTATTGTGGGTTGAGAAGTATGATTTTGGCTATGGAAGATATTATTTTGGTATCACTGGCGAGTTATTTGATTCAGCACCTAAACGGTGTTTTTAAATACACCGTAAGCGCACTTATACATATATCCTTGCGGATATACGTAAGTGGGGGCGATGCCCCCCGGATATTCCTGCGGAATTCCGGCTCCCCTGTCGTGTTTCGAGGGCGAAACACTCCACGTTCTGCGAAGGCGCAGAACGTTGATTCAGAGTCCGAGGGCGGACTCTTCACTGCTTCGCAACCTAGCATTTCTGATGCTTGGACTGACCCAGCGGTGATGCCTCACCGATGCTAAATTGATATGGCGATTTACCACTTCACGACCAAGGTCCATGGACGCGCAGACAACCCAAAGTTGCATGCGCTTCGTGCGTTGGCCTATCGTGCGGCGCAGGTCATCAACCTGCCCGAGATTGGGCGGCGGTTCAATTATTGGTACAAGAAGAAAGAGGTGGTCGCCACTGAAACCATGGTCCCGAAATATGCGCCAAGTTGGATGACGGGAGCTATGGAGCTATGGGGGCAGGTCGAGGAAAAAGAGACACGCGACGATGCCCAGATTTTTAGAGAAATCGAGGCTGCGCTTCCCATCGAGTTGTCTTTGTCGCAGCAAATTGACATTGTGAGGCGCTTCATTGACCAGGAGGTCAACGAGGAGGGCATGTGCGCCACCTATGCCATTCATCACAAACCGGGGAACCCACACGTTCACATGATGCTGACCATGCGGGAGCTAACGCCCGATGGCAAGTTCGGCAAAAAGAACCGGGCTTGGAACAACCGCGCCTTCCTGCAAGGGTGGCGTGATGCTTGGGAAAAACACGTCAACGATGCTTTGGCGGCTGCTGGCTTCGATGCCCGTATATCGGCCAAAGCATACAGAGACACCAATCCGGACTTGAAGCCCACGGTTCACCTTGGACCGGAACACCTTGGGCGCAAGGATGCCGCGAGGGCGCACAAGCGTGCCAGCCGGGTCAAGCGCAACGAACGGATTGCGAAATCCAACCGCCTTGCCAAGACCTACCGCCAGCGCGCCAGCGTGGGCGAAGCCACGCCGGAAAACCTGCGGGCGGACGCTTTAGCGGATTCGTTGATTGCCGATTTGTCCGTTTTGGCGGACGAGGTTCAAGCTGACACCCTGCCTCGAATGTCACCCGAAGAGGCTGCCGCATACAGCGATGTCGTTGGAAAAGTACCCAATGCCGAGGCGGTTTTTGCGGCCATGGAGCCCATTCGCACAGGGATGGGGCGTGCTTGGAACTGGGCTACCTTCGCAAGTTTGTCGGAGCGTTTGGACATGTCCAAAGACGCTTTCCATGCCTTGCTGTGCAACGAACTGATGTTTTTCTCGAAGCGCCGCGCCGACGAATTGAAGCGGTTTGCGTCGCTGGTCGAGCCTGAAAAGTTGCTACCCGCCATCACGTCGGTACGTGCCAAGGTGCAGTTCTCCAGCCACACCGGGGCGCAGGAGCTGGGGCGGCTGCAAGATTCCTTGCGAGGCCATCGCACAGTTCCTGTCGCACCCAAAGCCGTGGTGTCGCCGCAGTTGAATCACGCCGAGGATCATCGCGGCGGTGGGCCGACAATTTCCCCTCCTGCGGCATCTCCACAGTTGGATAACGCTCCGGCGTGGCGGGAGACCTTGTGCTCGTTTGCGCACATGGTTTTCGAGCTGGACGGGATGGTCCAACAGTTGACGACAGTGGCCACGGCATTGGGGCGGAAGTTCAGTCCTGGGGTACTTACCCAACGCATCGCCCGGATTGAGCGCGAGGGGTTACAGCCACCATCGCAACAGGCCTTGATGGATGAACTGTTGTCCCGCGACTTCGCCTATGCCGTGAGGAAGGCACCCGAGCGTGTGGCGGCAGGGCTTGCAGCGCTGCCCATCCACAAGCGCGAGTTGTTTGAAACCATGGTGGTTGCCATCGCCGCGTCCGTGGATTCCACCCAGGCGCGCCAGGATGTCGCCGCTGGCTTGACCTACACCGTGCAGAGCCAACATGAGATTCAAGCCCAATGGAGCCTGCGCGCCGCGCTGTCTCCATTCCAGTTGAAGGACTACGAGGAGCGGGCGCAGTTCATGAAGTCGTTTGGGGCGGCTTACACCTGGGTTGATTTCCAAAAAGATATACAGCGCCTGGCGCAAGACGGCGAAGGCTGGCAACGTGCATGGTGGCGCGAGCAGGTGGACCGCAGCTTTGGCGAACAAGCCACCACCCTGATGGCGTGCCTTCCTGCTTGGTATTACGGCAGCGAAATCAAGGCAGTGGACACGCCCAAGTCATACCCCATGGGTCTGTACAACCCTGCGCCCATCTATGCCGAGTCTGTCGCCTATGTCGCGCCAGAGCGTGCCCCCGGCGTCGCCAAGGTGCTGTCTGTCGATGGTCAGACCATGGAAGCGGACACGTTGGAAGACATCGAGCGTATCGGCATTGAACGCGGGTGCACCGTGGACATGGTGAAGCGCTTCAAGCTTGCCTATTGGCAATCGCGTGGGGAAGACGCATGGGTTCTTGCCTTGGACATGAGCCTACGCCAATACAACATCGACTTGGTGCCCCTCATTCGTGAACCCGAGATGGCTCAGTATGGAGCGCAGTTGCCCGAAGACTTGGCGTACCACACGGCGCTAAGAATGGGGCGCATTGCATCCATGGAGCACCATGAGCAAGAGCGTCAGTGGGTTTCTATGGGTGACGTGAGCCCCGTGGCATGGGCTCCCCGGCGCGCACCCCGGCCATCGACCGCAAAGTACCCGTACAGCGTGCCCGAAACACCGTTTCCGTCGCTCTCACCACAGGGCACAGACGAGCTGCAATGAATGCCGCGTAGATGGGGCTACCCTTGCACACTATCAATTCACTAGGCCTCGAAGATTCCGCATCCGTGAGGCAGTCAGACGGTAAAATTGCAAATTCTTATTTAGACTGCATTATAAATATCCAGCACATCTAGCGCTCGGACGCTTTCTTGGTCCGGATGACGTAACAGAGGTCTTTCGATTTCAGAGGGAAATATTCGAGATTTTAAAATTCCGTAAATTTCCACACGCTTTTCCGGGTTTAGCGCATATTTTTTCTTTGAATTACTTGTTTTATAAAATATCAATTCATGAGAAAATAATATGTTCAAAACGTTTGGAACTCGTGACTCGTATTTGAGATCAATTCCTCTTCCTTTGGGAATATCGCTTACCCACATATAACCCTTTGCATTGCCTGCCCACATGTGCTCTTGGTCAAGTTTTCTGATTAGCAAAAAAGCCACAACGATATCTAAAGCTACAAGTGGCTCTCCATTGCTAAATTGCGCAATGGCCGCATCGATAAATTCCTCTAAGTCCGCAGCAGAGGCTACGTCAACTGCCATAAGTGGTAGCCGATTTGCTATGCGAACGCGAACTTCTTCTAGAGTCTTTGCTTGCACTGGTCGAACCATTACAACTGGACCAGGAGATTGGAGGACTAACGAACAAAAATCCCTTGCAATCAGAGAGGAATTTTTTTCGTACTGATGAAGGCTAAATTGCCACTCAGCATTCCATTTCGGGTTATTCGCACACGCTTGTACAAACGACGCAGAAGAGCCGGCATACAGACCCAATGGATGGGCAATGTAGATGATTCCCATATCTCCTCCTCGCCATCACGCGGATTAGCGCAGCTTGGCGTCAGAGAGAGCTGTAAGCATCACTCCTGCTGGAATGGGAATCTCTAGGAGCTTTTCGATGGGTAAAGACGACAGCGCAGCCAAAATGACTTTGCGCAAATCATCTTGATTTCGAGGGCTTGGCGTCTCAATAGTGTATTCAGCTACTGATTTATTATTGCTTGATTTGGTGGCGGGTTGAAATGCAAAATTATGGGGAAGCGAGTTCTGCGTCAGCCAATTTTGCACGACTACAGAAACTTTGACCGTTCTCAGTTTATTCCAAGCGCGTGCAGAAGCCTCATCAATTTGCCTAAGCTTTTGAATAAATATCTGAGGCTGCCAGTCTTCACTGGCTGATAGAGCAGAAAAATCTTTTCCATCAGTGGAATTTTGAGCCAAAAAATCACTGGCCCATTTTTTTTGGCTTTCCAAATCGATTGGTGTAATCTCAATCCAATCTTCGGTAGGAACAGGGGCTGCTTCTAAGGCAACGCGAACTGTCCCATCTTTGCGATGCATAAAGCGCTTACCGCTGGGAGACAGCAGAACAAAAGCGTCCCAAATAGCCTTCCGCAATGAGCTAGTCTTTTCAGACGCAGATACTACTGGAGCAGAAGCTGTATCACCAAGCGTAACAGCTAGTGCATCTTTCTGAGTCTTAATGAGAGCAAGTTTTCCCTGGCCTTCGATGTCTTGAATGAAGGCCGACAACGTACGCTTACCAAAGGTTTTCCAGCTAATGTCTGGCAACGCCTTCAATAGCAGCCCGCCTAAAGCGGCCGTTGTAATGTAATTTCTCGTGGGAGTGAGATTTTCTGCGACAGTTTGAATTAAAAATTCAACGTAATCTTGATATGTCATGACTAAAGCCGTGAAGCAGATAACCTCTTACGATATATTTATATCCTAAGAGGCAAATTTTGATAAATACTGCTTTTGCAAGGCGAAAATAACCGGGGCGCAGCTGGCGCGATACTTTGAATCAGCTTGGTAGTCGCTCGCATCGACTGCCAATTCAAAACCTGGCATTTTTGGCTTCGGGTCCCATTGCTCGACAAAGGTAAATTGTCTTTCCCCTCTGAATATTTCAGACAGCAGCATCAGGTCTTCCGCACCAGCATTGTAGCCCAACGAGGACGTGTACGCAAGCTAAAGTCAAAGGTGCGCCTAAAAACCTCATTTGAGCAATGGTGCGGGATGGGGCTACGACAAGACCGCTGCGCGGTGGGACGGCCATGGCAGGCCGCCGAGGCTGACAACGCCAAGGCACGCCCGCATTTTGACGAAGGCTAGGCGAGTGGCTAGCTATCGCAGAGCGGGCTTACCGTCGCTTTGAGGTTGGCCGACTGACTGATTCAGTCAGTCACAGCGTCCGTCACAAGGTAGGCTTCACGCCCCTGTTCTGTTGGTCCTGGACCCGCTTGCGTGCATCGGCCTCGCTGCCCGCGTTTTTGCCATCGATGGCTCGAAGGATTGCAGCGGAGTCAATCGCTCTCAGAGCTACTGCCTCCACCAGCCCGTCGCTATCGTGGGTCCATTCGACGTAGTACGCGCGACTGCACGAGCGCTTGAATTCGGATGGCAGGATGATGGACATGGGTTCAGGAAGGAAGTTGTCTCCACCTGTCGGGTTAGACCCAATCCTCACGAGGTCGAACATTCGGCATGGTGCTGCCGGTATCGCAGCGCCCGTGATAGTTCGACCACCTTCGGAGTACGGGCCGAAGAACTGTTTTCCGTCCTGGTCGAACTCCCACCCTACCACTATGGCACCGAGCTTGTCGCCCATCTCACCTTTGACGAAGCTCTCTTTGCCGAATTTTTTCCGGACTGCTTCCAGCAGGACTTGGCGCGTGTATCTTGCGGTTTTCGGTAGACGCTGATTCTTTTGCACGAACCAGATGCTGTCGGCTTGGCCCTTGAACGCCGCGAACTCATCGAGCGGTCCACTCCACGAGTTGTCGTAAAGACGCTCCCCTTGCCAAGCGGCAAGGCCGCTCTCAACCTTGTTGGTGTAGATCGGTATGACCTTCATTTGTGCAGGTCTGCCAAAGGCTGCTTTTGCCTCTGCCACCGACATTCCCAACTTCACGCCAGCAATGTCGGTGGCGTGCGCGCCAAAGCTAAGCAGCGCAAAGGCTGCGCAAGCCGCAAGGGCCGCCCGTATTTTTTTGTAGATAGAACGCATTTTTCCCCCTTAGTCAGCCATGCCTTTGGAGCCCGACGACCACGGAAGGGGCTGATGGACAGATGCCGGGCCATGGCTGGCTGTCGGAGCGGCGGGGGTTGTGCAGCCCGACAAGGCTGCAAAGGCGAAGGCAAGGATTGCCAGTTTCATGAGCGATTAACTCCTGTTAGTGAGGGCGGCACCACGCCGCAATCAGGGGCGCATCGTAGCTCAAGAAAGTCGTGTTACGACTATTCCGTTTGAGACTAAATCATGCGAGGCATGTCCGCCTCTCTGTACCATGTTGACTACGAACACTTGCGCAGGTTGCTGCGCTCCGTGCGCGTGAAGGCCGGATTGACCCAAGTGCAGATGTCCGAGGCCCTTGGTGTTGGTCAGTCGTACGTCTCGAAGCTCGAACGCGGGGAGAACTTCATAGACGTGCTGCTGTACGCGCGATGGTGCCAAGCTTGCGGTACCAAGCCTGGGAAAGTGCTGGACGAACTTTTTGACCGGTCTGCGGAGGTGCGCGCGTAGCTAAATCGACGTCCTCAAACGTGAGGTTACCTACCACTTGCCAAACGGTGTTGCGTCAGGCACTTTGGAATGATGAACAACGACACCGCCCAGTACCTCGACCGCGTTGATGAGTACATCCACAAAGCACAGCGAGAGCTTGCCAAGGCTCGGCTTCAAGATACTGGCACGCGGGAAGAAGCCATGTACCTCAAAGAAGCCCAGCTTGCTTTGGACAATGCAAGCACTGTCCTCGGCCGAACACTTCGTTCCGACTGAAATGCGCCGCGAGGTGAACCACTGCGAGACTGCGACACGCCGCAACAGCGGGTTTCCGGACGCCCTTGAAAAATTCGGAATTGAACCCGCGTCCGCAAATGCAAGCCAACCAAGCACCTGTCCAAAAGGGTACACTCGGGACTCCATTTTGGGGTGCCATCCGAGTGCGGGTGTATCCCTTGTAAGGCTTTCTATCTCGTTAAGTGTTTGATTTTTAACGAAAAAATAGATGGTGGATTTGGGCTGAGTGTTGCCCTTTGGTTCCCGCCAGCTCCACCATTACTCTGTATAAAGGGCTCCAAGTAGGGATACTCGGAGCCATTTTTCTTTGGAAAATCAATGCTTTACAGTGCAGTGACGTACAAAGATCGATATTGACAGCCAATTCAAGGCAGGGGTACAAACGGGGGGTGAATTGAGATTTTTTGGGGGGAAAAGGCCCTGTACCCCCAAACACCTGTACCCCACGAGGAAAACGCCCCCATGCTGACTGATGCCCAATGCAGAAATGCCAAGTGCCCACCTGAAAAGAAGCTGGCCCGTTTCAGCGACGCCGGGGGGATGTACCTACAAGTCAGTCCGGCTGGCTCCAAGCGCTGGTTCCTAAAGTACCGGATGGCAGGGGTTGAAAAACAGCTTGCCTTGGGCAGCTACCCCGAAGTTACCCTGACAGAAGCCCGCAAGAAGCGCGACGCGGCGAAGCTTCAAAAGTCCCAGGGTTGCGACCCGGTACAGGTGCGCAAGATCGAAAAGCTCAAAGCTACCCGCACGGATGGCGATACCTTCAAGGCAATTGCATTGGAGTGGTACGCGAAACAGGCCCCGCAATGGAGCCCAGGCCACGCCAGCCGGATGCTGCGCCAGTTGGAACGTGACCTGTTCCCTTGGATTGGTGAGCGGCGAATTGTCGAGATTCACTCCATGGAACTGCTGGCTGCTTTGCAGAAGGTTGAGGCACGGGGCGCATTGGAGACGGCCGACCGGGCATTGATGCTGGCGAGGCAAGTGTGGGACTACTGGTTGCCCACCGCTGACCTTCAGCAGCGCAATATCACCGATGGCCTGAAGTCCCGCCTGACACCCTACCGTGGGAAGAGTTTTGCCGCCATCACCGACCCCCAGCGCATGGGCGATCTGATGCGAGCCATCATTACTTATAGGGGTGGGCCCGTTGTGCGCACCGCTTTACAACTGGCCCCGCTGCTGTACCAACGCCCTGGCAACCTGCGCATGATGGAGTGGAAAGAGTTGGACTTGGACGGGGGACTGTGGACGATACCCAGTATGAAGATGAAGCGCACCAAGCTTGAGAAGGAGCAGGGCGAGGCCCATGTGGTGCCCTTACCCACCCAGGCGGTGGAGTTGTTGCGCGGGTTGCACCCCCTGACAGGCCGGGGGCAGTACGTGTTTCCCGGTGAGCGCAGTCACGACCGCCCGCTTTCCGACAACTCGGTGCGCAGCGCTTTGTACTCGTTGGGCTTTGGCAAAGAACAGAGCTGGCACGGCTTCAGGGCAACAGCTCGCACCATGCTGATTGACCAGCTAGACCTCGACCCACTGATGATCGAGGCGAACTTGGCCCATGCGGTTAAGGATACAAACGGGCGTAGCTACAACCGCACCCAGTACCTGAACCAGAGGTTCACCATGATTCAG
The DNA here is from genome assembly GCA_049653005.1 of Burkholderiaceae bacterium. Taxonomy (GTDB): domain Bacteria; phylum Pseudomonadota; class Gammaproteobacteria; order Burkholderiales; family Burkholderiaceae_C; genus UBA2334. Next base: position 9,551 of record JBASFL010000028.1, read on the forward strand.
CAGTGGGCCGACTATTTAGATTTGCTGCGCGTGCAAGCTGTTGTGACTCCGCTGCATAAGGTTGCATGAAACACAGTACGAATACAGACGGCGAATTCTCGATGGGATTGGTTTGCAAGCTTTCTCTGCTGATCGCCAAACTTCACATACATGGTTCTTGCATGACCTTGTTGGTCTGTAATAGAATTCGCCTACGGTAAGTGATCGTTCTTCGGAACACATGTTTTGCGGGCAATAACTGGCCCGGGTCTCACGGGTATCATGCCCCCGTGAGGCTAGAGTGGTGGGTGGTACCCACTTTGATTCGGGTCCGATTTTTAATTCGTCTCGGACTTGTTCGGCGTGTTGGGGTTTCAGTGGTTTACCCAACACAAACTTATAAACCCTGCAGATCGTTACCTAGGCTTGCGTTTTGGCTTCACTGCCAGCGCGAGCCTTTTTGCTTTGCGCGTTTGGTGGTGAGCCATTGATTTATTCAAAGGCAAACCAAATGGCAATTCTGCGAATTGACGACTGTAAAAATGAAGCAGGCTACCGCTCCAATGCAAGCATCTACAACCTGATTCGTGACGGGCTTTGGACTAAGCCCGTAAAGATTGGCCAACGCTCAGTTGGTTGGCCTGATACCGAGGTAAGGGTCATTTGCTCTGCCCGAATTGCTGGCAAGACCGAGGCCGAAATTCGTGATCTGGTGATAGCTCTTCACGGGTTGCGCACCAAGTTGTTCACTGAAGTCTGACGAGGAGACTTTAATGAATCAGCATCCGAATAGAGTCCGCATCGCCTTGAGTTACCTAAACCCGGCGAGCCGTGAGGTTTGGGTCCGAGCTGCCACCTGCATCAAGAGCGAGTTTCCCGACAGCGAGGGTTTGAAATCTGGGACCAGTGGGGCTCCCAGTGCGACAGCTACAGCGCGTCGTCGGCCAGGTCCGTGTGGAAGTCCATAAAGTCGGCGGGCAAGCTGACTATCGCCAGCCTGTTCTACGACGCCAAGTCGGCAGGCTGGGTGGACACTGGCACTCACAAGAAGCGCTCCAAAGCCGAGATCGACGCCGACCGCGCGAAGGCTGCCGAGCGTGCCGCCCAGGCTACAGCTGAAGAGGCCGCGCTTCATGCCGAGCGCGCCATCCGTGCCCAGCAAATCTGGGACGCAGCCACGCCGTGTGAAAACCACCCATACCTGGAGCGCAAGGGCGTCAAGTCTTACGGCCTGCGCGTCGGCCCCTGGGAGCGCGTGGACCCCGACACCGGCGAGGTGTTCGTGGTCACCCGGCAGGCCCTGCTCATCCCGATCCGCGACAACAAGGGTCAGATCTGGAGCCTTCAGGGCATCGACCCCGAGGAAGGCGGCAAGAAGCGCTACTTTGCGGGCGGTGCCAAGCAGGGCAATTTCTTTGCCATCGGCAAGCCCCAGCAGCACGACGGCCGCGTGGTGTTCGTGCTGGGCGAGGGCTATGCCACGTGCGCCAGCGTGCACGCGGCCACCGGCCACCTGGTGCTGGTGTGCTTCGACACGTCCAACCTTTTGCGCGTGGCCGAGCGGCTGCGGGCTGCCAAGCCCGAGGCGATCATCCTGTTTGCCGCCGACAACGACACCGAGACCGACGGCAATCCTGGCTTGCGTGCTGCGACCACGGCAGCTCTTGTTGTGGGTGGACGGGTTGCAACCCCCCCGACCGGTGACTTCAATGACTTGCATTTGCGTGCAGGGTCGCGTGCAGTTTCTGCCCACATAGAAGAGGCGCTCAAAGCCCCCAGCTTGCGCTTTGTGGCGCAAAAATGTGGAGCAGGTTAATGAGCCGCCATCTGACCCTCGTTGAACCCTACGGCGAAATGCATCCCCAGCCGTACGAGCACCAATACTGGATGGCTGAGGCCCGCAAAGTGGACCAAGATTCCCTAATTGGGTTTCTGAAGGCCTATGCGGGTGAAAGTCCCGGGCCAGTGGAGCGGGCTCAGGTTTTGAAGTGCGTGAAGGAAATCGTCAATATTTCTTTGCCAACCTTGCGCCAACAATTGCAAAGGTTTTCGGTACTCCCAGCTCAAAGTGACAACTACGATCACTTGGACCTCTGCCACGAGGTACTGGGCGTCCTAGGGCCAGAAAATATTCTCCGAATTGGTGCAACGACCTACCACTGGGATCCCATAGGCATCTGGCGTGTTGCCAACGACCGGGCGATCAATTTTGCGATCCAGAGCCACCTCAAGGAACGCGGGGTCGAGGTCAGCTCTTCTGTGGTCAACAGCGTTGCTGACTTGCTCAAAAACGAAACGTATCGCGCCGACTCCCCGTTTGAAAAGCAGGACGACCTCAAGATCAATTGCAAGAACGGAACTCTGGTCTTTGAAGACGGGCAATGGGTGCTGAAGGCATTCCATCGGGAAGACTTTTTCATGAGTCAAATACCTGTCGAATATGCAGAGGATGCCACCTGCCCAACATTCGAGACCTTCTTGGGATCGAGTTTTGAAGGTGATGCTGACGCAAAGGATCGGGCACTCGCCGTGCTGCAAATGCTCGGGTACACGTTGCTGCGTAGTTGCAAATTCGAAAAGGGAATTCTGCTGGTCGGCAGTGGCGCCAATGGCAAATCTGTGCTTTTGGACTTGGTGGAGAAGCTTGTAGGCACCAACAATATTGCGGGGGTTCAACCTGAAAATTTTGACAACCGTTTCCAGCTTGGGTATCTGCATGGAAAGCTTGCAAATGTAGTGACAGAGTTGCCATCAACTGGTGGCATCCCAGACGGCGTGCTGAAACAAATCGTGTCAGGCGAGTTGATCACTGCCGAGCACAAAAACCAGCCGCCCTTCGACTTCCGGCCGTATTGCACCCTGTGGGTAGGGACCAACCACCTGCCGAGCACAAAGGACGCCTCAGATGCGCTCTATCGCCGCTTCTTGGTACTTCGGTTCAACAACCAGTTCCCGGAGGGTGATTCCCGCCGCGACCCGAACCTGAAAGCCAAGCTTATGAAGGAATTGCCCGGCATTCTGAATTACGCACTGGACGCACTGGCTATTCTGCTGGAGCGCGGTGGTTTTGTTCAGCCCGCGTCGTCTGTTGCCGAGGTCAAAAACTGGCGTCATGAGCAGGATCCCGTTAAGCATTTTGTGGACTCGGCATGCGCTACAGGCGCTACTGCTGTGACCAGCTTTACTGATCTCTACACACATTTCTGTCATTTTTGGAAAGCTGAAGGGTTTGAAACCCCAGTGATGTCAACCAACTTGTTCTCGCGTCGATTGCGTAAGGTCGGCTTCGAAACTGTTAGGGGCTCCAATGGCAACCGGAAAGTCCCTGGCATCTGCCCGCGTGAGGAGGGTCCGCTGTGAGCAATCGTCTAGACGCATTTGTTCGCCGCATCTCAGAGCGCGCCAACGGATCTCAAATAGATCACAACAGCCAATGTGACGCCAACGTAGCGACACCCAAGCTGGACGTGCCTGTAGTTGCGACGCGTCCTTTGGCTGCTTTGGGTAGCGCACCAGACGCAGAGGTCAAATCAGTACATCCAGTCACAGAGGGGGCGAATGTGACTGATGTGACGCATTTTTTCTTACCGGATCAAACTCAAGAAAAAAAATCTACTGTCGCTGCATCGGCTTTTTTTAGTGATGGTGCCCCCCAATTCATAGAAAGCGCCACAAGCGTCACTAAGGACGTTGGTGGGCATTCAAGCGAAGACCCGGAAGAGGAGATCAAAGTAATCGACATCAGCGCCAACCTTGATGCTTCAGAGGCAAAAGACTTGCGACCCGATCAGGAGCTCAGTGAATTCCTTGAATGGACTCACGTGACTGCCACATGCCTGACATTGGTCGATGTGGAGACTGGCTGCGCCACAGATATCTCTGCGGCAACCCCAGTTGTGATCTTCCGGTCAATCACTGAAGCTCGCCGTCTATGTGGAATCAATTCAAATAAACTTTCCTTGCAACAGGCAATGTGGCTGGCCATCTGCAGGGGCTACCTTCTTGTGTATGCGGCGCAACGAGTTTTTCTGACAAACCCTGTTTATCAACATAAACAGTTCCAGATTTATCAACCATTGAACAAGGAATGAATCATGAAATTCAAAACTAAGGCACCCCTTAAAAAGCAAATCACAAATGTGAAACCTTTGACACCTGAGGCCGAACAGAGAATTCTTGATAGCGTTAGCAAACAGATGGAGGCGATGCTCATGCGTAATGGATTCATGAAGGAAGAAATTTCTCTGGTTTTCGCATCCAAAGGTGACCCTCACATGATGGCAATGGCGATTGCCAATGCCCAGATTGCCCGGGAGGACCGTAAAACAGGAACAGAAGTGCAGGAGGATGTTTTCTAACTTTATCTTCACGCAATCCGCGCTTTGAGCCGCCTGCGCGCGCATTGCCTGGCGGCTGGCGTGACTGGGCAGGAGCTCGCCACCATTCTGGGCGCGGTCAGGAACCCGGAGCAAGCGGCGCGCGCCATCGCGCTGCATATTGCGCAACTGCAGGATGATGGTTGAGAGACGCCGAGCGATACCAGCGCGTCATTGAGTTCGTGAGCGCACTCTGCAAAAAAAGAAGCCGCTTTCAAAAAAACGCGCGCGCGAGGGCCTACGAATTGAACGGAAGCACGAGGCCGTGTTCGCGTATCAGATCATCTGTGCATCTCTCAGCCGCATGATGGTCGCTCGGCTGGTCATCAGCGAGCGGGCCACGGCAGCCACTGTCAGGCCGTTGGCCAACTGCTGGAGCACCTCTGTCTCCTGATTGGTAGACAAGGCCTTGGGCCTTCCCAAGGTCTTCCCCTCGGACCTGGCGCGTGCCAGACCAGCTTGAGTGCGCTCGACGAGCAGGTCGCGCTCGAACTCCGCGACAGCGGCAATTACGCCCATAGTCATCTTTCCTGCCGGGCTGGTGAGATCGACCCCTCCCAGCGCCAGGCAGTGAACCCGTACTCCCATGGTGGCGAGATCCTCAACAGTGGCGCGCACGTCCATGGCATTGCGACCCAAGCGGTCAAGCTTGGTGACAATCAAAATGTCATCTGGCTCTAACTTGTTGAGCAGCTTTTGAAATCCCGGCCGTTGGTTGGCCGCGACGCTGCCGCTCACGGTTTCAGCAATCATTCGGCTCGGAAGAATTTCAAAACCGGCGGCGCTGATTTCAGCCACTTGGTTGTTGGTGAACTGGTCTGAAGTCGAGACCCGGGCATAAGCGAAAACACGTGACATGGTGGGTGTGCCTGTTCAAATACGATGTGCAAACACTACCCGTGTTCAAAACGATAGCAAGCTAATTTTTGAACATCCAAATTTGAAATGACCAAATACGGTCGGTTTTGATCGGGGTATGAATCCAATCTGGTGCTTCTAAGCTGTCCGAGTTTTTCTGCGTGAGGGAACCCAATGGGGAACCTGACTAGGCCTGCGGTTCCCCATTGGATTTGCTGGTTCGGTGCGTCATGGAGCCTGATTGAATACCATGCCTCGACCTGTTGCCGGCCCCTGCACCCTTGGCGTCATTCTTGGTGCTGGAATCAGGCGCAATTTGAAACGTCAGGTCTTCAAGCTGAAAGGTACATCAATCGCTGAGCGGAATAACCTCTCAGAAATCCACTTCGTACCGCTGCAGGCGTCGAGTCGGGGCTCGCCAACAACCAGTTCTTCCAACAACCCCTAGGCAGGATTACCACCATCCGCTTTTCATCCTCCGGCTTGTGAAACCGGTTCATCACCGCATGGTCCTGCGCGTTGATGGTCAGCATGGTGAAGCTGTGAAGGGATTGGCCTTGCCCATCCGCCCAGGTGGACCAAAGATCCTGCGATCTCCATCGGCTAGCGATTGGGCTTTGGGAGATGCGGAGCCCTTGTCGCCTTGGGATTGGCGGCGAAACGCAAAGAGGCAAAGAGGCAAAGAGAAAGGGTGCGACCAGCATCGTCAGGCAATCGTGCCGCGCATGTAGTGCCCTGTTACTCAGATGCTCGAACGGCGCTCAATTCCCTTTTGGGATCGTCAAAATCCAGCTGACTGACCGTGCAATCCACCTGGGAGGTGGGTCGATACACCTTAACGCCACCATAAACCCACGTTGAGTCACAGCAATGGCCTTGGTCGCTGTAATGACATATATTTTACAAAACATAATTTTATAAAAGATATATACAGTTTTGCACATGACCAATATCCAGTCAGCTGCTTCAGATGAATCCAGTTTGTTTCTCAGCAACCAACTGTGCTTTGCGCTCTATGCCGCCTCTTTGGCGATGACCAAGACCTACCGGCCGCTACTGGCTCCGCTTGGTCTGACATTCCCTCAATACGTTGTCATGATGGCGCTTTGGCAGCACAAGGCACTTACTGCCGGCGCACTGGCCGAAGCAGTGGCGCTGGACGCAGGCACCCTGGTACCACTGGTACGCAAATTGGTCTCTCAGGGTCTGTTGCAGCGGGAGCGTAGCCCTGAAGACGACCGGTCCGTGATCATTTCTCTCACTGCGGCAGGCGAGGCGCTACAAAAACAGGCGCATGCCGTATACGCCCAGGCCGCGTGTGCCACTCAATGCTCACTTGAGCAACGCCAAGCGTTGACAGTACAGCTACAAGTGCTGCGCGCTGCGCTCACTCAGTCGCTCTGAATGTTGCGGCGCAATGCCGTACCCAAAAGTTCTCCCTAACCGTTCTCAATCCTCAACCATCTCAGGATCCCTCATGAAACTAATGGACTACGGCCTCAAGCCAATCGACTTCCAAAATCCCCAGCAAACCGCATCTGCCTACCCCTCACGGCGGGGCTTCGTCATGACGTCTTTGGCCTCAGGTTTTGCTCTGGCGTCCAACCCATTGCTGGCTCAGGCCATCGTCACCGATGGCAAAGGACTGGTGGCTGGTGAAGTCAGTGTCTCTGTGGCTGACGGCAAAATTCCAGCTTACCGAGCCATGCCTGCAGGGCCTGGCAAGTTCCCGGTGATCTTGGTGGTGCAGGAGATTTTTGGCGTGCACGAGCACATCAAAGACATGTGCCGACGCTATGCCAAGCAGGGTTACTACGCCATTGCGCCGGAAATGTTTGCACGCCAGGGTGATGTGTCGAAGATGACGGACATTCCTGCCATCTTGTCGCAAGTGGTTTCCAAAGTGCCCGACGCCCAGGTCTGTGCCGACCTCGATGCCACCTTGGCATTCGCACACGCCAGTGGCAAAGCGGATACCCGGCGCACGGGCTTGGTCGGTTACTGCTGGGGTGGTCGTACGGCATGGGTCTACGCGCGACACAACAGCAAACTCAATGCTGCCGTGGCCTATTACGGGTTACTGGAGGGACTTAAAGCGCCTGAACTGCGCCCAGAGGACCCAATTGACTTCGCTGACCAGATCAAGGTGCCAGTGCTCGGTCTGTACTCGGGCATCGACGCATTCGTCAAGCAGGAGACGATCGCCAAGATGCGTGGTCTGATCAACAAAGGCGGCAGCGGTTCAGAAATCGTGGTGTTTCCCAACGTTGACCATGGCTTCAACGCCGACTACCGTCCAAGCTATGACAAGTCGGCTGCGACTTACGCACAGAAACTGGCCAATGACTGGCTGAAGAAGCACAAAGTCTGAGTTTGAGATCCATGCGGCCGCAACTTCAACCGGACTGGACGCCGTTACGGCCGCTGCTCACCACAACACTGCGTGGAACCGGGCATTGTCCAAACCGCTTCATGGTCAGGTGCATCCGTGGTCCGGCTCTCGATCGCGCCACGCACCGTGCCCTTGGTCCTGGCCCTAACAATATGTACTCACTCACCCGGAGAAACCTCTTTTGACCCGTTGGCTGTGGGCTCAACTCGTGCGGGCAGCGATGTACCAAACACCTGCTTGAACCGCTCAGGTGAGGCGACAGGGGCGTGACGAGCGTAAGTACCGACCTCTGGCTCGGTCTACTCACGGGTTGTCCACTCAATCCTTGAAGAAACCTGTGGATAACCCGTGGAAAGCACTGACATGCCCATGTCAAATCCAAGCCAGTACTGATCGCCCAGAGGTTTGCCTTATTTTTGAGCAGATCAACTTACGTTGCGAACCATGAGTTCTGGTGCAAGCCCACCAAAAAGAAGTTCAGTACCGTGTGTCGCGTACCGCAGTGATTGCCGTGACCCATCTCCACACCGATGGATCACGATGGCCAATCGCCCCGAGTGGGTTTGAACCCATGGGCCACACCATCCATGTCCCGCAGGCATCATCAAGGCCATGCCGACCACAGATTTCACACCCGACTTGACGGTTTACTTTGACGGCAGCTGCCCGCTGTGCCGCCGCGAAATCTCGCTGTACCAGGGCCTGCCCAGCAAACAGCTGCTGCATTGGGTGGACGTGAGCACCCCAACGGCGTTGCCTTGTGGCCTGACATGTGAGTTGGCCATGCGGCGGTTCCATGTTCGGGATGCACAGGGTCGGTTGTACAGCGGGGCTGAGGCGTTTTCTGTGCTGTGGCGTTGCTTTGCGGGTTGGCGGGTGCTGGGCTGGATGACGGCTGTTCCCCCGTTTTCTTGGCTGGCCGAGGCTGCCTACCGCCTGTTTCTGCCTGTCCGTCCGCGTTTGCAAGCCTGGTTGCGGCGATGAGCTCCCGTCTGCGCCACGGCTACCGCGCACTGGTGATCGGTGCCACTGGTGCGCTTGGCCACGCCTTTGTCAACGCTCTGTCCCAAGACCCCCGTTGTGCAGAAGTGATCCCGGTGGGTCGAACGGGGGCAGCAGCTGCCGCGAGTGGTGTGCAAGTGCGAAATCTGCCTCCCTGGGATTTGAGGGATGAGACCAGCCTGAAGGCACTGGCAGCGGCGTTGACCGGTCCGTTTCACTTGGTGGTGGATGCCACGGGCGCATTGACCTTGGATGGGCGTGGCCCAGAAAAGCGCCTGGCCGATCTCGATGCCAACGGTCTGATCCACTGCCTACAGGTCAATGCCATTGGGCCGCTGCTTTTGCTCCGTCACCTCAGCCCCTTGCTGGCGCGTGGTGAACGGGCGGTGTGGGGCAAGCTCTCTGCCAGGGTGGGCAGCATCGAAGACAACCACAAAGGGGGCTGGTACAGCTACCGCATGGCCAAGGCCGCATTGAACCAGGGCTTGCAAACAGCGGCCATCGAACTGGCCCGCCAACGGCCGGCGCTCGTTGTGGCCGCTTTGCAGCCGGGCACCGTTCGCTCGAACTTGAGCCAACCGTTTGTGGGTGACTCGGCCACGGCACCGGAAAATGCCGTGCGGGGCCTGCTGGCGGCACTGGACGGGCTGGAGCCCCATGGCCGGGCCCACTTTGTGGACCACGCGGGCTTGCCCATTCCTTGGTAACGAGGCTCAGCGGGAAATGCGTGTGGGCAACGGGGTTGGGGCAATGGGCGACATGGGTTTTGAACTGTAAACTTGTACAGTGATCGAATCCACCCTCACACCACCAGAACCCGCCCCACCCAAGCGGCAACACCTCACCCGCCTGCTCAAAATCTGGCGCTCTGACGGCTGGCCCAGCAAAGATGCACTGGAAATCGAATTGCTGGTGGCGGGCTGGGTTCACCTGGTCAGTGAAGCGGGGCACGAGAAGCTGCGGCTGAGCGAATCGGGTCTGGCTCAACTGGCGGCATCCCGCCAACGCAACCAGCGGGCATTGAGCGCACACGACCGCCTGGCCGAACGCGTGGCCACCCACCTGCACGATGCCGGTCGAGTGGTTTGGCGTGAGCTGTCGCTGCGGGCCAAAGTGGGCCAGGAACCAGCGCCCACCGCACCCTTGCAGGCGATGGACCTGTTTTCTGAAGCGCCTGATGGGCTTTCAACTCCAATCGGTAAGTCTGAGGGTGTGGGCGTACCTGGGGCACCCCACACGACCTTCGAGCCCGTCGTTGGAGGGTGGCGCATGGCCCGGCCCGATGTGTTTTCTGTGAGAAACACGTCTGTCGAGTCCTACTTGCACCCCGTGGTCCACGAGATCAAAGTCAGCCGGGCCGACCTCTTCTCCGACTTGCGCCATGCGGCCAAGCGGGCGTCTTACCAGTGGCTGTGCTGCGAATGCCACTACGTGTTTCCAGCCGGGATGGCACAACCGGAAGAACTGCCCCCCGAACTTGGTGTGTGGGTGATGCACGGCGACATCGAAACCGGGCGGCTGGAGCAATTGCGTCCCGCCCGTCACACCACCTGCTCCTTGCCGTTTCCGGTATGGCTGTCCTTGGCCAAAGCCACTCCGTGGCATCCCGAGCGCGACCCGGTTCAAACCCACCTGGGTCAGCCTGACGGGCCCTTGCCCGGGGCGGAAGCAGGGCCACGGGAGGCCAGTCTCTCCGGCTCACCGGATGACGCAGTGATTCGCTAGCGCGATGACAACGGATCTTGAAACCACAGAGAGCCACGCGGAACCGCCTCCTCTGCTGACCGTGGCAGTGCGCACCTTGTGCGAGTTCATGGCCAAGCAAGGACACCTCGACCTGCGTTTCACCCCGTCGCCCACGGCACAAGAGGGCATAGCAGGTCACCAGCTGGTGACTGCCCGCCGTCCCAAGGGCTACCAGGCCGAGTTGGCGCTCTCCGGCAGGCACGGGCCGCTGGCTGTTCGCGGACGCGCCGATGGGTTTGACCCGGATGCGGGTCGCCTGGAAGAGATCAAGACCCACAAAGGCACGCTGTCTCGCCAGCCCGCCAATCACCGAACACTGCACTGGGCCCAGCTCAGGGTGTACGGTGCGTTGCTGTGTGCGTCGCAGGGCCGAGATGAACTGGAGCTGGCGCTGGTGTATGTGGACGTCACCACGGGCAAGGAAACGGTGCTGGCCGAGCGCTGGACGGCCAGCGATCTCCAGGCGTTCTGGGTCGGTTTGGCTGACGCCTTCGTGGCTTGGGCCCTGCAGGAGGCGCAGCACCGGTCAGCCAGAGATGCAGCTCTTTTGAACCTGCCGTTTCCCCACCCATCGTTTCGGCAGGGGCAGCGTGCGCTGGCCGAGGGTGTGTTCAAGGTCACCCGCGCCGGGAGGTGTTTGCTGACCGAGGCACCCACCGGTATCGGCAAGACCATGGCCACGCTGTTTGGGCAACTCAGGGCCCTGCCCACCCAAGGGGTGGACAAGGTGTTTTTCCTGACCGCCAAGACATCGGGGAGGGCGCTGGCACTCGGCGCACTCCACACCCTGCACGCCGGCTCAAACCCACCGCTTCGGTCGCTGGAGTTGGTGGCCCGCGACAAAAGCTGTGAGCACCCTGACAAAGCCTGCCATGGCGCATCGTGTCCATTGGCCCACGGCTTTTACGACAGGTTGCCTGAGGCACGGCAAGCGGCCGTGGAACAGGCTGCCCACGGCCCCCTGGACGCGGCAGCCCTGCGACGGGTCGCGCTGGACCACCGCCTCTGTCCGTACTACCTGGGCCAAGAGATGGCGCGGTGGGTGGATGTGGTGGTGGGCGACTACAACCACTTCTTCGACATGCACGCGATGCTGTTTGCGCTGACCCAGGCGCAGGGTTGGCGTGTGGCGCTTCTGGTGGACGAGGCCCACAACCTGGTGGAGCGCGCCCGCAAGATGTATTCGGTGGAGTTGCGCCAACACAGTTTGGCTGCCGCACGTGCCGCCGTTCGCACATCTGCACCGGCCACCCTCAAGCGAAAGCTTGGTGCCCTGCAAACGGCGTGGCGCAAGCTGAACCTGACAGCCACCGGGCCTTTGCACCCCCTGTCCGGTGTGCCCGAGGACTGGCTGTCGGCGCTTCAGGGCGCTGTGGCGGCCATGGGCGAATACTTCAGTGAGGTGGAGTCCGCCTCTGTATCGGGCTCGATTTCCACCGCGACATCGCACCCGGCCAACGAAGATGACGGCAGCCCCCCTTGGGGTGGGGTTCCTGATCCAGTCCCTCCCGCGTTGCGCGCCTTCTACCTGGAGGCATTGCACGCCTGCCGGGTGGCAGAGCTGTTCGATGAACACGGGCTGTGCGATCTGACCTTGCCCGATGCCACTGCGTCAACGCCAAGTCCCCGCAGCCTGTCCAGCTTCAACCTGCGCAATGTGGTACCGGCCCCGCACCTGGCACCGCGCTGGGCGGCAGCGCACAGTGCCACGTTGTTCTCCGGCACTTTGCAACCCATGGCACACACCCGGCTGCTGCTCGGACTGCCTGAGAGTACGGCGGTGCTGGCGGTGGAGTCCCCGTTCGATGCCGCACAACTGAGGGTGCAAGTGGCACAGGGTGTCTCCACGCGTTACGCACACCGGGCGCACTCGCTGCCCGCGCTGGTGGAGATCATGGCGGCTCAGTTCAAGGCGCAGCCAGGCAACTACCTGGGGTTTTTGAGCAGCCACGCGTATTTGCAGCAGGTGGCGCAAGCGTTTCAGGCCACCCACCCTGAGGTGCCTGTGTGGGTGCAACAACGGGGCATGAGCGAGGCCGAGCAGCAGCGGTTTCTCGACCGTTTCACCGAAGGCGGGCAAGGCATTGGGTTTGCGGTGTTGGGTGGCTCGTTTGGGGAGGGCATTGACCTGCCGGGTCGACGGCTGATTGGGGCGTTCATCGCGACCATGGGCTTGCCCCAGGTCAACCCCGTGAACGAACGGATGCGCAAACGCCTGGATGAACTGGCCAGGTATGGCGATGGCTACAACGCGGTTTATTTCTACCCGGGCTTGCAGAAAGTGGTTCAAGCCGCCGGACGTGTGATTCGCACCACCACGGATCAGGGTGTCTTGCACCTGATGGATGAGCGCTATGGCAGTGCGCGGGTGCGGGGATTGTTGCCGGGGTGGTGGGGGTTGCGTGGCCTGCAGCGCGAATAGGTTTGAAGCGTTTGGCTGATCGAAAATTTTGCAGGTCGGGAGGCTGTTCAAGGCTGGTCTGAGTCGTTCGCGTTCCAGGCCACGGATGGCTCCAAACTCACAAACCAGCCATTCATGGCCACAGGCCTCGAACGACAGCTTCACCCCGGGGACCTGTCGCTAGGCTGCGGAGCTCACGGTGTATATGCTGGGCTAACAACTTCTGCTCGCTGCGACAGGCTCATGTCGCTCTATTGCGGACGCCCGCTGCTAGGAACAGCGGCTGCCGGTCAGGCAACATAGCGTCAACGTACCGCAAATTCTTCTATCTTGCCGACCACTGGTAGATCACAGGGATTCGGCTGACCATTGAAGTTTAGGGCGCTAGCGAGAACGACCGTCGATTGATAGGTAAGGGGCGCAATCGGGCGGGGGCTGAAAATCGCCCCAGGAAGTTCACGGCAAATCAATAACTTGGAACGAGCTACTTGAAAGGGCCAGACGTGAGTAACAAGAGTTCCAAAGCGCCGAGCACGAAGAAGGCCGGATCCGGCAGTCATTCGATGACTGGCTATGAGTATCAGATCGACGTCTCCGTCTGGTTGGCACTCGACCTGGTGCTGTCAAGCGAGTTCGCAAATGAAGTGGTCCTCGAGCCGGCCACGGAGGAGGACATCGAAGCAGATCTTGCGGAAACCGAGCCTGGGCGCGTGGTAACAACCGCGAAGGTCGAGCAATACCGCTTGATTGTTCAGGCAAAGCACCGTAGCGGAGACGTTTGGTCTGTTGCAGGGGTGAAAAATCTGCTCAAGCACGGAACAAACCGCCCATCTGCGGCGAGCCGGTTGGCGGATCTGCGGAATCGGTACCTCCTGGTGACATCCGCCGCTGTGAATGGAGGCGCCCAGGGCCTACAGGTTCGCAGTGCAGGGCTCTGGCCGAAGGCCGCCGATATCGCTGTCTCAATCAAGAATGCGCTGCCTGTTGGTTCAGCGGGACGCGTGGCGATCGTCGGAAACCAGGACTTCGAGCGGCTCGAGAGGGATATCAAGGCCTTGCTCACGGAGAAGCTGCGCGTGCCGCACGCAAGGCTGGAAGAGTGCCGTCTAAAGCTACGAGACGATGCTCGCGCCCGCATGGGTGGCGCTGGTGGTGGCCGCTGGACGCGCGCGGAGCTTCAGGAGGCCATCCGCTCTCACGACGGCTACATCGCGAGCTCTCCTGAGCTGGAGCACTACATAAAGCCAACCAACTGGGCGGAGATCAAAGAGGCAATGCGCGAGCGCAATGCAGCGCTGATTATTGGTCAGTCAGGCACCGGGAAGACGATGGCCACGCTCAAGCTATACGACGAGCTGCGAAAGGAAGTTCCGGGACTTACCCGAGTTCCCATCAAATTTGGACCTAACCAGATCAGGGACGACCGAACGCCGCCGCCGGTTCTATATGACATCGAGGATCCGTGGGGGCGCTACGACTTTGACCCCATAAGTCGCCCGTGGAACGACCAGCTCGCTCAGCACTTTGTTCATGCCCGGCCCGACCGGCTGGTGGTTGCGACCTCGCGACTGGATGTCGCCAGAAGCTCCGGTGCGCTCCATACGGTCAAGCGTTGGGAAGTAAGCCTCGAGGCTGAGCATTACGGTGTCCGTGAGCGTCAACACCTCTACCAGACCCGCATTGGTGATTTGCCCCGCAACGTCCAGACGTTGGCTAAGGAGAACCAGGAGGTCGTGCTAGCCGAACTTGCAACACCGCTCGAAATTCAGAAGTTCTTTGACGCATTGGCCACGTCGGCAGAAAGGAAGAAGCGCTCAGACTCCCAACTAATCAGCAACGCGATACAGCGTGCCCATCAGGACTCCATCGAGCGTACGGTGGTCGACCAAGTTGAGGCGCGCAATGATGTTCGCGCTGCCGCTGTGTTGTGGGGAATGCTGAAGGCCAATGACAAGCTGTCGCTGCAGCTACTGCGGCAGATCGACGGCGCGCTCGCCGATGCAAGCGATGCCTTCGAAAAGGGCGCAGCGCCCCTGGCCAATTTCTTTGTCGCCGCGCGGAATCTGCGCCAGTCAGAGAGCACCGTGTCTTACTACCATCCGCGTGTCGAGGCCGGAATTGAACAGGCGCTGAAGCGGACTGAGACAGTGGCGGTCAAATCCCTGCGGCATCTCATCAAGACGCTTTGCTACCCGGATGGTCCAGACGAGGCGTGGGGCGTTGCCGCCTCAGCCAGACTGCTCTATGCGCTGGACAAGACGCCGGAGCTGCGGCCCAAGCCCTCGGCCGATGTGCAGGCAAAGATTGATGCATGGCTCATCTACGCCGTCTGCAGCGGTGGCAAGGAGTTCGAACGTAATCTCAGGCTTGCGGAGTCTGTCGGATCCAGCGCGAGCAATGTCGCGGAGGTGGCGCGCTTCCTTCTGCACCGTCCTGACCCGAGCTTCGGGGGATTCATGGTCTGGGGCGCACCAAAGCACCCTGAGGCCTGGTATGAACGCATGCGGGCAGATGAATCGGTCAGGGTCGTGGTTGAAACTTTCATACGTGAGGTGCTGCCCTATGGCCGTGATGACTTCTGCGCAAACTTCGTGGCGGCTATTGAGCGGCTTGCCCCAAGTTTGACGCCCGCGTTCCTTGACGCCGCCTCCACCGCGGTGCACTTCGGCTGCATCAGTTCCGAGGACGCCATTTCGACGGGCGCGCTGAGGGACCTGCAGGGGTTTGAAGCAATCGTCGACCTGGCGGTCGCGGAGCTCACACCAAGCCAGGCGGAGCTACAACGGGCGGCGGAGTTCATGCTTGGTTGGAAGAACAAGGAATTCAACGAGGAATATGCCCAGCACTACGCCGAGGATGACAGCGGCTGGACCGCTAGAAAGTTTCTTGCGGGCTATATTGATAAGGTTCGTGCAACGCTGGGTTGGCGGCATCTGCTTGAACATCGCCACCGTGACCATCTGCTTCCGCACTGGCTGAATCGTCTCGACAGAGATCTTCCACCGTCAGTCGACGAGTTGAAGTGCATCTACCAAGTGATTCAACACAAGGCTGGCGAAGACACGCTTTGGCTCGTCTTGACCAAGCACTGGGTACCGGAGTTTGAGCAAGATCTGGTGGACCTCGTGAATGCAGGCCATCAACACCACTGCATCCGAATTGCTGCACTGGCTTGCTTGATCGAAAACGCGGGCGATCGATTTCCTAGCTTGATTGATCGGCTCATCAGAGAGGGTAATGAAGCCCGGCTGGTAGAAATTGCTGTGGAACTTGGCGACCTGCGCCGTCAGCACGATGCCCCGGAGAAACATCGCGAAAAGGGAATAGAGCACTGGACTGCTCCATTGCTACTGAGCCCGTTGGACGAAATCAGCCACGCTGCCTATGCACTAGAGAAGAAGCTAACGCCCGTTCTATCAACCGAAGCGCAGTCTTTGGTCAAGCGAATCATCCCTTGGAGCGAGGAAGTTCGCGCTTTCCGGATGAAGCTAGATGCGTATGTGCCCGTCGGTTCCGCGGAAGATGCTCGGTGGCTCTTGGCCCATTCTGATGATGAGAAGGCTGCTGAGCTCGCGATTGACTTCGCCATCCGTCGCGGCATGGCAAAGGATGTTCAGGCAGGCCTGACGCATCGCTTCGCAGATGTTGTTGCTCCGGCACTGATTGCCGTAGCGTCGCCGCTGCCTGCTCCACTGCCTCCGTCAATTCTTGCGCTCGCCAAGAACAAGGGCAGCCGCGTCTGTCGGACCCTCGCTGATTTACTCGACGCGAAGCCTCATCCGGACCATCGCGCTGCACTGTTGCGACTATCCAAGAACGAGTGGTCCTACCAGTGGGCCTACAACAACGAGGATGAGGTTTTTCCGATTGCGCAGGCTGCTGTCAATGCGTTAGGCAAGCTTGGGGCGTTGGACGCAGCGACTGCCGATGAGTTGTATAGCCTGGCCATTGACACCCGCGATTCAGATCTCCGTTACGCCATCTTCGTGTTGCTGGTCAACCAGGCAGAGGAGCGCTTCCAAGAGGCCCTGATGGACATTGCCCTGAATCCCGGCGACAAGTGGATTCGGCAGCTGGCAGCGCATGCGTTGATGGTTGGGTATGCGCGCATCGTGCCTTCGGTCTTGCAGCGAATCACACCGAAGGTGCTGACGGGCAAGATTCCGTGCGTGGTGTCTAGGCTGCTGTTGCTTCTGGCCAGCGAGGGAGAGGACGAAGCAATTCTTCAGGCCGCGGAGACGCTCTCAACCAGTTCGAAGCGGCGTGTGCTGTTGCTCCTCGCCATCTGGGTGCTTCAGGAGAATGAGCAGCACTTGGCAGAACGCATCGGGCGGATGTTGCCTCCCAGCAGCATGGGCGTTTCCTGGGCGTTGGCCGGGGGCGAGGGGAAGTTGCACGAAGCCGCGCTAGATGACCTGGGTGACCCGACCTGCGTGGATCAGGTGCTGCAGTTCATGCAGCCGAAGAACAAGGAAAAATGACCTTTCGCATCACCGAGGACCAAGAAGTGATGCGATGGTTCGAGCCTGGAATGAGAGTTCATCAGTGCGGCGCTGACTACCGTAACCAGCGCCTACAGCCGGTTCACTTCGGACAGGTAACGTTCGCGCTCGCGCCCTGTTCGCTATCTCAGTGGCCGCTTGATGTTCGTCAGCGTGAGTTCGATTCACGGCAGTGATAGGCCACAACCGCAGCAAAACCGCAGCCGTGAACTGAAGGTCTCTTCAAGGCTGGTTGCGGACACTCGTTCTCAGTGACCAAGCTTTTGCATGGCGTCAGAAGCGGTCATTCATATGTTTCGAGCGCGGGCGACTGCTTGTGTATCTGAAGCAGTCGCTAGATCGATGTGGAAGGTCAAACCCATCGCCGATGACCGCTCGCGGTTTCGACAAACTGGCGCTTTTGACCCTGAAGAGACATTGAGGGTTTTAGGTCCAACGTCGGTAGTGCAGTGGTTGCTGCCATTCGCTATCAGACACGGGATACAAAGTTGGGGCGATGAAGCTGTCATTGGCACCCCTGGTGGCAGACCGGCTGCGATTTCCGGTATTGATGGCACTGCAGTCATTCAACCTGACTGTTGACCGATCGCCCCGTCAACCTTTACTGAAAGGCTGCTTCCAGCAGTGACGAACTGGCGTTCTCGACCCATTGCGGTCATCCAGATTTCAATCTCATCGTCGGAGAGCAGTCTGCCGTTCAAATCGGGCCAAGCTCGCCAGCATCCGTTCAACGCAGGCTTGCTTCCGTCGCCGTTACAGTTGCTCCAAAACACCAAAAGGGGAGCTATGACAAAGAGCGGAGGTCCGGTCCGGATCCTTACGGAGCCAAGTGCTGCTACGGCGCTCTTGGGCGAGGTCGTGCAGGCAGCAGACAGCGACCGAGACGCGCTAGGATTTTTCTCGCGCAGCGTCTATGCAGACTTCTGTCGCAAAGGGCAGTTGTTTGTGGCCGTCGAGAGTGACGGTCGTGACGACACGTATGCGGGTCATCTGTTGTTTGACCTCCGCTTCCCCAAAGCGCACGTGCGGCAGATCTATGTTCCTAGGGCCAATCGCAGTCGAAACATCGGTCGGACGCTGCTCGATGCCTTGAAGAGCATGTTGACGGAGGCGCAGTTCATTTCGATTCATGCCCGGGTCGCTGAAGACCTCAAAGACGCCAACGTGTTCTGGGAAGCGCAGGGGTTCTACGCCCAACGCGTGGAACCAGGAGGGGCTAGTCGCAATCGCATGATCGTGGTTCGCGCCCATGAACTCGACACCCCTCAGCTCTTTGCGCCCAGCGGGATCAGCGCTGTCGACCCACTCGGCCTGGATGCCTTGGAGGGTGGGGGTAAACCGCTCTATCTTCTGGACTTGAACGTGCTTTTCGACCTCGGGCCTCGCCGGCCTCGGCACGAACTAGCCATGAGCGTCTTTAGGGCCGAGCGGATGCAGGCATGTTCGCTGGCGATCAGCAGCGAGATTGAGACGGAGCTGCGCCGCACCGCCCACGACGGAAAGACGGATCCGATGCTCTCGTTCGCTGGAACTCTTGCGAAGTTCTCGAATCCACCCGACGACGAGTGGGGGCGCCTTTCGCCAAGGCTTGCCGAAATCGTGTTTCCCCAGCGCCATGCGTCGGGCTCGCTGTCTGAGAACGACAGGTCTGACCTGCTACACCTCGCAACGGCTATTCACCACGGCCTGCCAGGGCTCATCACCAGCGACGGGCGAATTCTTGAGCGGGCACCTGAGCTCAGAAGGCGGTTTGGGGTGGACGCCATTTCGCCTGAGCTGTTTCAGGTCGAGCCCGACCACACCGCGAGCCCTGTAGTGCACGAGGTCCATAGTGCGGACATTATCGAAGTGCAACCCGCATCGGCAGGCGATGCAGCGGCCGTTCGGAGTCTGTTGACGAACCTTGGCCTCGACACTGCGACCCAGGTCAACGAATGGGCCGCGACTGAGGCTGGCAGTTCGGCATGCTTGCGCCATGTGGCGCGATGCAATGGCATCGTTGCAGGCTATCTAGTAATGCCGACGAGCGTTCGAGGACAGGAAATTCGGGCTTTTGCGGCGGTCGCCGAGAACCAGAGAGACGCACACGAGATTGCCCAGACGTTGCTCCGACACGTTCTGAGCATCGTGAAGCCAGGGGATGTCGGCCGGGTACGGTTGAGTTGTCCTCCGCGTCAAGCCACGCTTCGCGAAGTCGCGGCAACCTTCGGCTATGTGGCGTCCTCATCGACGTCGGATGACCTTCAGAAAATCGTCGCCAAAGGGCATCTGACGGAACGGAACTGGGATATCGGACGCGAATCGTTGGCGGCAGTGAGCAAACTACGTTTGCCAGACACGCCCCCACCATTCCGACACGTCGATCAGCAAATTTCAGTGATTCGACCGGACGGCCAGAAAGTCTTGGTCCCGCTTTTCAAGCTGGAGTCCCTGCTGGCGCCGATGCTCATGTGCTTGCCAGGTAGAGTGGGTGTGATGGTCCCCCTGCGAAAGCAATTTGAGGAGCATCTCTTGGCGGACTCCCCACAGGACTCCTTCCTCCCCCGGGGAAAGGCCCAGCTCGCACCGTTGCGCCATTACCTGAGCGACAAGAAGACGCTGAAGAACTACTCGCGCGGTGATTTGATGTTCTTTTACGAGCCCGTGAAGAACGGAGGTGCCGGCGCCGTCATTGCGGTTGGTCGTGTACTACGTGCCTACCTTCGCGATGAGTCTGCCATGCAGGCCGACGACTTGGCCCCCTCAGTGCTGGATAGCAGCCAACTCTCCAGCATCGGGGTCGCGAAGACCAAGACCATCACGGTGTTCGACAATGTGTTGCGCCTGCCCAGGCCTGTCCCGCTGCATGAGCTCAGGGCTTTGAACTGCGGCGAGGCCCACCAACTGATTACTTGCCAACGACTGTCTTCCGAGCAGGTTCAGGCGATCCTAGAAAAAGGCCTTTGATGCAACCGAACCAGCATGTGCTCATATCACTTGACGAGCGCCATGCAAACAACATCCTCGCTGGCACTAAGCAAGTGGAGCTAAGGCGCAGAACCATGCACGTTGAGCCAGGCTCGACGGTTTGGTTCTACGTGAAAAAACCTGTAGGTGCAGTCGTTGGCTTTGCGACCGTGGGCACGACCTACTCGGCAGCGCCGAGCACCGTCTGGCGCAAATACAGCTCCGTCTCAGGCCTCAGCAAGTCCGAGTTCATGAGCTACTTTGACGGGGTGGCTGTGGCGTCGGCGATGGGGCTGTCTGGCGCCAAAAAATTGAAGAAACCCGTCACGCTTGAAGCCCTTCGGACAGCCATGCCGGGATTCCATCCGCCGCAGTTCTACTGTCGACTTGAGGCCAATTCACCGGTCAGGCGGCGCCTTTTAGCAGTGACCGTCTAGGGTTGCACAGGCAACCTATTGGTCGTCCCGGGGCACGCGCTATCCGTACGCCTATTGCGTTTAGGCTCAGAACTGTCACGACGCAAGCATCAGGTCAACGTACGAGATGCCGTCCTTAGCGCTGCGCTGGCCGAAGGTTGGGGACGTGTCCCGACGACAAGCAGTTGAATACCGTTCGAGGCAAGGTCTCAGCTAAGCAGGCATCAGGGCAGACCATGTCGAAGAACAATAAAACCAGAAGACCAACCGGCCGCGGGACGCCGGTTTGTTGAGCTGCACCGATTGAACCGCCACGAAGCTGCCGGTCATCAGCAGCCGCTTCTGGCCGGGAGTGTGAATTGAGTAGAGGCCGCGATTGCGGGCATCCCGAAAAATCAGCAACTCGACCGATGACTGCTTTTGGAAATGCGAGCGACGTGTAGCTTTCGGCCAACAGCGGCCAACAGCGGCCAATTGGTTTGAGGGGCCAGACGGCGCTTGAAGGCTGGTTGCAGTCATACGGTGACCGCAAATGAATGAGTACGATCGGCCAGTTGCTGCAGTTCGTGAGTGACTGGTTCCGATTTTTCACCAAGGTCGGCACCAGCCAGGTTCGACAGCCCGGATGAGCACTCAAGAAACTGTAAATCGGAAATGCAAGAAATCAAACAAGTTCGATTTGAAGCGCTCGCTGCGTACTGTCGCCAGCCAAGCGCCCATATCCGGGGCACCGAGGTTCGCTGGTTGCAGGCGCACGATGAAGCTATCTTAGTGGTCGTCATCAAAGACATTGAGGACGGCGACTTCGCGGCCATGCTCCTTGCCCGCGACCTCAAAGAACGGTATCGCTGGGTTGAGATGACCAAGTTTTTCCCAACGATTGATGATGCCTTGGCCGCAGCACCTGCGCGAATCGAAGAGGTTTATTCGGACTTTGACGAAGAGAGGGCGCAAGGCGATGAAAAGGGAAAGCCGGTTGACTTCTTCACGCCTGTTGTGGCGGTGGAAAAGCTCAATCCAGACTTTGCGGCTATCAGTTCGCTTGAGGGCTACTCGCCAGCAGTCGAACTGATAAAGCCAATGATGCGTTGGCACGAGGATGCAGACGGGAACTTCATCGAGCAGTTCCAGACCACTGGCTTCGACACTCGTTTGTGGGAGCTGTACATGTTCGCAGCACTTGTCGAAGCTGGTTTCGTCTTCGATAAGCAGTTCTCTATGCCCGATTTTTGTGCTCGAAACGCCATAGGTGAGTTGTGTATCGAGGCTACGACAGTCAACCCAAGTCGAGCTCCATCGGGAGAACTTATCCCCCCTCCTCCACAGGAATCGAAAGAGGAAATGGAGGCCTTTCAAAGACAGTACATGCCTATCCGATACGCCGGGCCATTGACTGCGAAGCTCGCAAAGAAGTATTGGGAAAAGGAGCATATCAAAGGCAAACCGCTGGTTATTGCCATCCAGGACTTCCACGCTCCGAACTCCATGGTGACGAGCAGGACTGCCTTGCCCATCTACCTCTATGGTATGGAGTGGAACTGGGAAAAGAACTCGGAGGGCAAACTCATCATCACGCCCAAAAAAGTGGAGCAGCACGTCTGGGGTCAGAAGAGCGTGCCGTCCGGCTTCTTTTCCTTACCCGGGTCCGAGAACATCAGTGCCGTCATAGCCAACGCGAGTGCAACCATCTCAAAGTTCAACCGTATAGGAGTTCTTGCTGGGTTCGGCTCCGAGAGAGTTCGGTTGATCCGTGAGGGGACCGCAGCGAACCCGGATCCAAACGCCTCACAACCCGTCGTATTCGTTCACGACGTCAACGCTGGCGCTTACAGCGAGACTTGGATTGAGGGGATGGACGTGTATCACAACCCGAACGCCCAACATGTACTGCATCCAATGATGCTGCAAGGCGCGGCACACCATCGACTTCGGGCGGATGGACAACTTGAGTCCCTCGTGCCGGATTGGCAACCCTTCGGTTCCCACACGCTCATCAACCTCCAAGAATAAGGTCTTTGGCCCTGCTCGCAGGGTTTCCGAAAAACATTTCTTTAGGCAGCAGAATCTTGACATTCCTTATCGATCTGCAAGCGCAGACACGAATCGCAAGGCTCATTGACCGCGCGGTGGAGCAAGTTCTTGGCGAAATTGCGAGCCATGGAAACGAAGAGGGAATGACAACTGCACTTGGACATGCGCTAATGCGGTGTCATATTCGAGAACCAGACTTGCGGGTGGATTTCAAATATCGGCAACACAACAAGTACACGGAGGAGCGCCACTCCGGAGCAGACGGTGGCTTTTTTGTGCGAGTTGCGACCCCAAGTGGCAGTGTGGAGAAGGCCGCCCTCTTTCAAGCCAAATTGATTGGTGGCCTCGGTGATGTCCGTACCCTAAAAATGACGAACGCCGAGGCGGCGCGGTTGCAGGACCAAGCGAAAGATATGCTGCGCCACACTGATGATGCCGTCGCGATTTTCTATACGCATAAGAACATCTACGTGGTTGATGCGAAGCACTACAGCGGCAACTCAACTAATAAAGCACCACTGTCTCAGGAGCATCGTCTAATCACGCTGGGGACCTACTTGGGGAAATGGATGCCTCGGTGTACGTCGGGAGACACAGATCCCGCCTTCGTGATGAAAGCTAGGCACGTGGATGGGTTCAAACATGGACTATCTCTGAATGTCGTATCGCAACGGCCCTCAGTACCGTGGGAACAAGATCGAGCGGAGGACGCGTGGCGGCACAAAGGATAGGGCGGCATGAGGGGCGCCCGTGGCGCTGCTGCCCAACAGGTTTTTGGCACGCAGGTACAAGCGCGTCCGCGGCATTGCCGCTCATGGTCTTTGCGCGCCTACTAACTCCAACGTGTAATGTCTTGTCCCTCAGTCAAGCAGTGACTGCTCGTGGCCGGTAGTACACATTCGTGACCGGGATGCGAACGACAGCAACCTCTGCAAAGTCGACTTCAGGCTGGAAGTGGGAGTTCCCAAACGTCTGCTCTGCGGTCCTTTGTTCAAGGTGCTTGCAGGCGACAGAGCGATTCAAGGATAGCGAGATGACGTGGATGCGATAGTCTTAGCAACAGGTGTGCGATACGCAACCCAGACATCATAGAATTTACGGAGGAGTGATGGAGTTCTACAAGTCCTCAGGCAACTGCGACTACGTCCTGCCAAAGGAAGCAGTGTGAACCGCCCCGGGGCGGTTCAATTCAATTTCAAGGACCGAGTTTCAGTCCAGGTCCAAACCCGATGGTGGTTTGCCGGCCACACAGCGCCACACACCCTTGTCGGGCTCCTCCCGGGCACTTGCCTTGGGGCAATCGGGTGTCGCTCTCTCGTAGTACTGGGCCCGGCCCCAGCCGGGTCGAATTCCCTCGCTGTGGGTGCATACCTCGCAAAGGACGCCCCATTGGCCGCCATGAGCGGGCAGTTGTGCGTCACAGAAGAAGGGTTCGTCCCCAAGCGGTCGCCCGCAGACATCGCAGGCACCCGGATCGCCAAAGTAGGTCAGTTCCAAGCGCTGGCTTACGGAGGAGGGTGCCTCGCGGCCTGCAAGCCTGTTGCTGCGCTCTGGCGCGCGTTCAGCGGTCCTGCGAGGCATACATCGCCCGCCACACGTTCATGTATGCATCGTGGCGTTTGTGGTCCTTCACGGCCCCTTTGAAGTTGCTCCAGTTCAAGCCCATTACCTGATCGTGCAGAACCTTTGCCACCTGATCCCTTGGTATGCGGGCGCGGTACTTGTAGTCCGTCCCTTTGTTGGTCTCCACGGCTGCCTGAGGGAACACCGACTCGATGTCGCCAGAGATCCGCGCCCTGACTGTCAGCATGTCCGTGTCCCCCGGTTTCAGGACGACGCTGATATGGCTATCGGGCAAAAATATCCACACGACTCCACTCCTTGAAATGATTGTTTTAGGGCAAGGCTTTCAGCGCCTGTAGAACAACGTGGTCGTTCGGGTGCGTTACAAAGCTCGCCAGTTGGGTGCTGGGCACCAGACTCACACGCTGTGATTCCCAGCCCATGGCCGATGGGGTGCCGCCCACCCGCTTCGCCGTGTAGTAGCGCGTCACAGTAGTGCTACGGACCGAATCGCACAGGTAGCCGGTCAACTCCACTTTCAGGCCAGACTCTTCGAACCCTTCTTTAGTCGCAGTCGAGCGCAAACACAGCCCTGGGTCCTGCTTGCCTTTGGCGAAGGTGTTCACGTACCCAGCGAAGGCATTGCTCGGGGATACCACCCAGACTCGCCCGTCATCCTCCAGAACGACAACGCCGGACGCAGGGAATTTGCCCGGAACGCTCGGCATGGGCGGCTCTTCGAAGACATGGCACTGCTCAGCCAACTGCTTTTTCCACCCGTCAACGGTTGTCGGCGCATCTGTCCATTCTGCGAAGGCAACCCCGTTCAGGTTTTCGGGCATGGGCCCATCCGGGATGACTGAAGCGATTTGAGTAGGATCAGTCCAAGATGACAGTGCCGTTGGCTCGCTAGGCGCCTTCAAGGCAACCGGCTTGCCGTGTTCATCTTTGCGTGGGTGGTACGTTGTCATGATTGATCCTCCCAGGGAGCCGTTTTCAGGCTGCGGAGGGGAACTGCAGAGCTGGTTCTGACGCTTTGGGCCAGGATTTCTTGTATTGCTCGAAGAACGATGCCGTCACAGTGGGGTCCGGGTTGCTGACCACGCCGAGCTGCAGTTTCTCCAGCATCTTGATGAGTTCATCCAGAGGTACCAGGCGGATCGGGGTTTT
Source organism: Burkholderiaceae bacterium (assembly GCA_049653005.1). Classification (GTDB taxonomy): domain Bacteria; phylum Pseudomonadota; class Gammaproteobacteria; order Burkholderiales; family Burkholderiaceae_C; genus UBA2334. Next base: position 34,933 of record JBASFL010000028.1, read on the forward strand.
GCCCAGCGCCATGCTTTCCTTCATGGCCTCGGCTGTGAAAGATGTCGTGGTGAAGATGATGCCGTGATCGGTCTTGTGGTCCATCGAACCCCGAAAGTTGCGCACCTCAACCGAGCCCACCGTGGTGTCGCCGGTGTAACGCTTGCATTGCCAAGCCACCCGTATGGAAAGCAGACTTGCATCGTCCAGATACATCAGTCCCATCCCGTCGATGCCTTTGTCGCCTGACTTGCCAGTCACCGTGCTTTGTTCCAAGCCATTGGCCGTCATGATGCCCGCACACAGGTGTTCAAAGCTCTGGTCTGACAGCGACCAGAGGATGTCCTTGAGTTGTACTTGCCAATTGACTGTCCCTTCCAGCTCTTGCTGCAAGTCGTCCCCATTGGGGGCGGGTAGGTCTGCTTGGTCTTTGCTCTTGCTGCCTTTGCTGGCTGTCTTGAAATAGATCTCTGCTGCCGTGGGCATGTCCAACGGGGATTCCCAACCTTCAGCGGTGAGCTTCCAGGTGCCGTGGCCTGCGGTCTTGGCTGGCTCCAAGAGGCCTGCATTGACCAGATACATGCGGGCCCAGTAAATGTCGTTCTGGTACTTTGGCACGCCGCTGGCCAGCATCTGGTCGTTGACCGGTTCACCGCCTTCGGAGATGGCTTGAACCACGGCAGACTTGACTGCACCTGCCTTGGCCACGCCGTTCAACCCGCGAAGGGCGGTGAGGACGCGTGGAATGAATCGCACGACCTCCGGCAGGTTCTGAACATCACCGTTCTGGCTCATATCGCTTCCCGATTCATTTTTTGACTCGCCACAAGCGATCAGGCGGGCTCGTAGCCCGCCAGTCATGCTTGAAATTGCGTTAAGCGCAAATTGTAGTTTGCGATTGGCGCATGACGCTTTGCTCTGGAGGAGGGTGTTTTCCAGAATCCAAGGCATGAACATTGGCAAAGTGATACGGGCACTTCGAACGGAGCGGGGTGACAGCCTTGAGAAGCTCGCGTTCGATGTCGGTATCGATGCCAGCAACCTGTCGAGGGTCGAGCGTGGCCTGCAGCAGCCCTCAGAAGAAATCCTCAAGGCCATCGCGGCCGCGTTGGAGTCGTCCGTTGCAGAGCTCTACGCGCTTGCTGAGGGGCGCACACTGACGGATGGTGCCTCCGCCTCTGAAGTGCACCCAGATGATCTGGCCCGTGATGCCGTTCAGATGCGCCGGTATTTTCGGTCTTTGTCCCCCGAGTACCAAAAACTCGCGCTTGAGATTGTCAAGACGATGGTGCGAACCCAGGCCAAAAGCTGAATTCAAGTGGTGCTGCGCCAGAGGGCTGGCGTGAATCAATAGGCGTTTAACCAGAGGGGCGAGACGACGACGATGATCCCCATCGTCTTCGGTGCTACATCCTGACAGGTCAGGACCTCGCCGCCCTGGGGGCGTTGCGTTCGATTTCCAGACGCCCTGTATCGGGGGCCAGCCGTCCTCATCACCGTGTCGCAGTGTCTGTTCATCGCGGTCGCCGCAACAACGCCGCAAGCGCCGTCTCGCCACAGCGCTGGCTGGTTCTCTTCCACGCGGCCCCTGCTTTCGGCCCTTGCTGTCGTGTGGAGTACGCCCGGAGGTCGTGAAGACGGTAGGGGCCGACATCATCGACAAACCCGTTGCAAACAGTCAATTGAAGTTTGAGTGTGAGTTTGAAAAGATGCTCCCGATGATTTTGAAGCCAGTGACCTCGCGGCACTTAGGTGCTCGCTAGCGCTTTCTGTAGTTTTCTAGACCACAAAACTACAAACCGCAAAAAGATTTCACCCGCACGGTCAGCTCAAATGGGCGGTACCGCCGTAGCAGACACAAATCGGGGGTACAGACGGGGGTACAAATAGCAAAATATAAAACAAGTATTAAATGCTGACAGGGCTTTGAAGCAATCTTTCAATAGACCCCAGACCACAATGTGAAATCCCAACCCTTACCCGGTTGGGATTTTTTTTGCCCGCTTCCTTCGTGTTGGCGCACCTCTGCGTTTTGGCGTCTTGAGTGCCGCTCTCAGGCAGTCGACATTCCAGCGAGCTTTTCACCGGTTTCTTTTCTTCTCTCTGTCGCACGCTTGACCTTTCAGGGCCGAGCCGTGGCTTGGCACTGGTTTGCGGGCCATCGCCCTGAAAATTTTCTATAAAACGGCCGCTGCGCTCCGCAAAACAAGTTGTCCCCGCTTCCCCTGAAAAAACCTGTGGATAAGTTGTGGGTGGCATTGGGGTGACAGGGCCAAACGACCGCCCAGCCTGGGGGGCGTCGGCTGTGCTGTTTTTTTGTGCAGCCGGGGGTTAACACCATCACCCGTCTGGTGCGCAACGCTGCAAGCACACATCCCTGGCGCCCAAACTGACACCGTTGATTTGGCACGACGTTCCCCCATCTGGGGGATGGTGGGCGCACACAGACCCGCTAAGCTGAACCCCCAATGAGCCCTTCCATGAACACAGCAACCAGCACCCACCCGACACCGCCACCCGCAGCGGGGCAGGGCGGGGGGCGAATGGCTCCCGCCAAACCCCGCAACTCTTGCCACCGCTGCGGTGCCACGGCCTACAAAACATTGATTGCCCGGGATGACACCGGCGCAATGCGGCCCTCTGGCCAATACCAATGCGTGCAGTGCAAGCAGGTGTTCCGGGACGTGAAGGAGTGGCGTGACGGTGTTGACGCTGCCGTGGGCCTGCCTGACGCGGGCCCATCCCCAGCCCCTGGTTTGGTCAACTGACGTTTGACGAGCCAGACCTTGGTTTGAGAGAAACGCTTTGGGCGTTTCAGCGCACCACACACCCCGGATTCAAGGTGCGCTGCGGGTCCAGCGCGAGTTTGATGCGGGCCATCAGGTCCAGCGCCACCGCTGATTTGTAGTGGGGCAATGTGTCCACCTTCAGGCCACCGATGCCGTGTTCCGCACTGATCGAACCCTCGAACCGGGCCACCGCGTCGTACACCAGCGTGTTCACCTCGTGTTCGCGCTCATGCAGGAAGGTGGCGGCGCTTTCGCCCTCGGGGGCTTGCACGTTGAAGTGCAGGTTGCCGTCGCCCAGGTGGCCGAAGTTGACGATGCGCACGCCGGGAATGGCCGCTTCCAATGCCTGGCTGGCCTCGGCCACAAAGGCCGGAATGCGCGAGGCTTGCACCGAAATGTCGTGCTTGATGTTCAGCCCTTCTTCGGTTTGTGCCAGGGGAATGCTTTCGCGCACGTGCCACAGCGCATGGGCCTGGGCCAGGCTTTCGGCCACCACGGCGTCGGTCACCAGGGCTTGGTCGAGGGCGGCTTCCAGCAGGGCTTCGAACTGGGCGCGGGCGTGGGCCTCGCTTTCGTGGTCGCTGTTTTCCAGCAACACGCAGTAGGGCGTGTCTTGCCACAGGGGCACCCGCTGCTGGCTGAAGTGTTTGGCCACCAGGCTGAGGGCAAACTGGCCCATCACCTCAAACCCCGTCAAGCCTGCGCCCAGGTGTTGGTGTGCCAGGCCCAGCAGCGCCACGGCAGCTTCCAGGCTGGGCACGGCCGCCCAGGCGGTGAGTTGTGCGGCGGGTTTGGGGTAGAGCTTCAGGGTGGCCGCGGTGATGATGCCCAGCGTGCCCTCGCTGCCCACAAACAGGTGGCGCAGGTCGTAGCCGGTGTTGTCTTTGCGCAGGCCGCTCAGGCCGTGCCACACCTCGCCTTGGGGCGTGACCACTTCCAGGCCCAGGCACAGGTCGCGCGCGTTGCCGTAGCGCACCACCTGTGTGCCCCCAGCGTTGGTGGCCAGGTTGCCGCCGATGGTGCAACTGCCCTCGGCCGCCAGGCTCAAGGGGAACAGAAAACCGGCACGGTCTGCCGCTTCCTGCACGGTTTGCAGCACACAACCGGCTTCGGCAGTCAGGGTGAGGTTGGCGGGGTCAATGGCGCGGATGGCCGCCAGGCGTTGCAGGCTCAGCACCACCTGGGTGCCGCTGGTGTCGGGCACGCTGCCCACCACCAGGCCGGTGTTGCCACCCTGGGGCACGATGCTCACGCCCGCGGCCGCGCAGGCCTTCACCACCGCCGCCACTTCGGCCGTGCTGCCGGGGCGCACCACGGCCAGTGAACGGCCCTGCTGGCGTTTGCGCCAGTCGTGTTCCCAGGCCGACAGGTCGGTGGCGGGGTCGTCGTGTGTCAACACATTGGCGGCGCCCACGGCTTGGGTCAACGCTGAAAGCAGGGCGGTGAAAGGCATATTTGTATAGCTTGAAAATGAATACAGACAAGCGCTGGGTGCCTGAAAAGCTTTAAATTTGGGTGGGTGCTGACGCTTGGGCCTGTGCCCGGCCGTGTGCCAGCCGCAGCCGCACATGGGCGGCGCAGGCGGCAAACAGCGCCAGGCACAGTGCAATTTCAACACCGGCCAGCCAGTTGCCGGGAGCTGCGTCGCTCCAGGCGCGCACCACGCCTTCGGTGAAGTACACCCACACCAGCAGGCTGAGCCAGCGGTAGGTGTACATGCGGTGCTTCAGCAGCCCTGCCAGCGGAATGCACAGGGGCAGCACCTTCAGCACCAGCCAGCTGCCACCCGGGCGCAGTGGCGCCAGCCACAGCTCCCAGGCCAGGCCCAGCACGATCAGGCCCAGCAAGCTGCCCACGGCCACGCCGCGTGTCCAGGCCACGCTGGTGGGGGCGTTGTGTGAAACGGTCGGGTCGGGTGCGGTGGCTGGGTTCATGGGGGCGGGTGGTGGCGGTGTGAGCGTGGGGTGCGAGAGCGCGGTGCCTGGGGGCGGGTGGCATGATAGTGGCATGACCCTTGTGAGCCGACTTGAAGGCCAACTGCGCCAGTTTTTGAACGAAGCCTGGCAGTTTCCCTGGAAAACCACTGCCCTGACGTTGCGCGAGCGTTTTCGCGAAGACCGCTTGGGCGTGACCGCCAGCAGCCTCACTTTCACCACCATCATTTCCCTGGTGCCGCTGTTCACCGTGGTGTTGGCCGTGTTCAGTGCGTTTCCCATGTTTGGGCGCATGCAGGCGGGGCTGCAAAAGTGGCTGGTGGAAAGCCTGATTCCCGAGGCCATTGCCCGCCAGGTGCTGACTTACCTCAACCAGTTTGCGGCGAAGGCCGGGCAAATCGGCTGGACGGGTGCGGTCATCTTGCTGGTGACCGCCTTGGCTCTGGTGCTGACCATCGACCGCAAGCTCAACGACATCTGGCGCGTGCGCCGCCCCCGTCCGCTGGCCCAGCGGGTGCTGGTGTACTGGGCGGTGCTGACGTTGGGACCGTTGTTGCTGGGGGCCAGCCTCAGCATGACCTCGTATGCCGTGTCAGCCAACCGGGGGCTGGTGGGCGCTTTGCCCGGTGGCGTGCGCTTTGTGCTGGACATGCTGGAGGTGGTGCTGGTCACCGGCGGCATCACGCTGCTCTACCGCTTTGTGCCCCACACCCGCGTGGACTGGAAGCACGCCCTGCTGGGCGCGGTGTTTGTGGCCCTGGGGCTGGAAGCGGCCAAGCGCCTGCTGGGCTGGTACGTGGGCGCCGTGCCCACCTACGCCACGGTGTACGGGGCGTTTGCCACCGTGCCCATTTTGCTGATCTGGATTTATTTGCTGTGGGTCATCGTGCTGCTGGGCGCGGTGGTGACGGCGTATTTGCCCAGCCTGCTGGGCGGCATTGCGCGCCGGGGGGGCACGCCCGGTTGGTCGTTTCAGTTGGCGCTGGAACTGTTGTCGGCCTTGGCGGCGCAGCGCGCGCAGCCCGAGGGGCACGGGCTGTCGCTGTCCGACCTGTCACGGCACCTGCGCGTGGACGACCTGCAACTGGAAGAGCCGCTGGAAACCCTGCTGGCGCTGGACTGGGTGGGCAAGCTGGACGAAGAGCAGCAGCGCTACGTGTTGCTGGCCGACCCCAAACAAACCCCGCTGGGGCCTTTGGTCGAGCGGTTGATGTTGCCCTGGGGCAGCACCACCCGCCAGGTGTGGCAACACGGTGCCTTCAAAGACACCGTGCTGGCCCAGGTGTTGCCCGATTGGGAAGCTTGACCGGGCGGTCTGCTGCCCGCCCTAGGTGCTGGCCAACAAAAAGCCGCGCAGCGCCGCCAGGGTTTCTTCCGGCGCCTCGCTCATTTGGTGGTGGCCGCAGGGCACGTTGACCACTTGCACCGTTTTGCCAGCGGCTTTGGCCACCCCAATCAGGCCTTGCGCGGCTTTGGGCGGGGTCATTTGGTCTTGCGCGCCCAGCACAAACAGCACAGGGCAGGTGATGTGGGCCATGGCGGTTTCGCCGCTGGCGTAACTGTCGCAAGCCACAAACCCCCGGTGGAACACGTTGACTTGTGTGTTGCTGGCCAGCACGCGTTTGCCCAGCGCCATGCCCGCGCCAAACACCCAGGTGCCCGGCCCCAAGGCCGAAGGCACGGGGGCCAACGTGCTGCGCGAAAACACGTTCACCATGGCCAAGGCTTTCATGGGTTGGTGCAGCGACGCGTCAACCAGCGCGGGCGACACCTTCATGGGAAACGCCGTGCCGACCAACACGAGGTGGCTGACGCGTTCGCCCAGCCGTGCCGCCGCTTCCAGCGCAATCAACGAACCCCAGCTGTGCCCGATAAGTGCCGCCTGTTTGAGCGCAAGCGCGTCCAGCAGCGCTGCAATGGCGTCGGCGGCCTGTTCCACACTGGCCGGTGCCTCACCCCCGCTGCGGCCGTGGCCGGGCAGGTCGATGGCCAGCACGTTCCAACCGTGATGGGCCAGGGCGCGGGTTTGCAAAATCCAAACGCTGTGGTCGTTCAGCACGCCGTGGATGAACACGGCGGTGGGCTGCGCGGGGTTGAACGGCTTGCCGCCCGTGTAGGCGTAGAGCGTGTGGCCATTGAGGGCGATGTCCATCATGCACCTGCCTTCTCTGCTGCTTTCAGCGCGCGTTTGAGGTCGTCAATCAAATCGTCCGGGTCTTCCAGCCCGATGGACAGGCGGATGGTGCCCGGCCCAATGCCCGCACCGGCCAGTGCCTCGTCGCTCATGCGGAAGTGGGTGGTGCTGGCCGGGTGAATTACCAGGCTGCGGCAGTCGCCCACGTTGGCCAGGTGGCTGAACACCTTCAGCGCCTCGATGAAAGCGCGGCCCTGCGCACGCGAACCCTTGATGTCGAAGCTGAACACCGAGCCTGCGCCGCGTGGCAGCAGCTTTTGCGCCAACGCGTGGCTGGGGTGACTCTCCAGCATGGGGTGGCCCACGCGGCCCACCAGCGGGTGGTTGGTCAAGAACTGCACCACGCGTTCGGTGTTGCCCATGTGGCGCGCCATGCGCAGGGGCAGGGTTTCCAGCCCCTGCAAAATCAGCCAGGCGCTGTGTGGGCTCAGGCAGGCGCCAAAGTCGCGCAGGCCTTCGCGGCGGGCGCGCAGCAAAAACGCACCCACGGTGCTTTCCTCTGAAAAGTTCATGCCGTGAAAGCCGTCGTAGGGCGCGGCCAGTTCGGCAAATTTGCCGCTGCGGGCGTGTTCGGCCGCCCAGTCAAAACTGCCGCCGTCCACCACCACGCCGCCAATCACCGTGCCGTGGCCGCTGAGGAATTTGGTGGCCGAGTGGTAAACCAAGTCAGCGCCCAGCTCCAGCGGCTTCATCAGCCAGGGGCTGGTGAGGGTGCTGTCCACCAGCAGGGGCACACCGGCTTCGCGGGCCAGTTGCGCCACGGCGGGAATGTCCAGCACGTCCAGGCCCGGGTTGCCCACGGTTTCACCAAAAAACAGCCGCGTGTTGGGCCGCACGGCGGCACGCCAGCCGTCGATGTCCTCGGGCTTGACGAAGGTGGTTTCAATGCCGAAGCGGCGCATGGTGTAGTTCAGCAGGTTCTGGCTGCCGCCATACAGTGCGGTGCTGGCCACAATGTGCCCGCCCGCGCCCATCAGCGTGCACACCGCCAGGTGCAACGCCGCCTGGCCGCTGGCCACGCTGATGGCGCCAATGCCACCGTCCAGCGCGGCCACGCGTTGTTCCAACACGGCGTTGGTGGGGTTGCTGATGCGGCTGTACACATGGCCCGCACGTTCCAGGTTGAACAGCGAGGCCGCGTGGTCGCTGGACTCGAACACAAACGACGTGGTCAGGTGAATGGGCACGGCGCGCGCACCCGTGGTGGGGTCGGGCGCGGCACCGGCGTGCAGCGCGAGGGTGTCAAAACCGGGGTCGGCGTAACCGGGCATGGGGGGCCTTTCGGGCAGTGGTGCCGCACATCGCGGCCAACCCGAAAGCTAGCAAAGTTTTTACTGCTTGGTGTTTTCCCTAGTTGGGCCCTATAATCGAAGGCTGCGCCAAAAACGCAGAAATGTGCATCTACCTCACTCTAGAAGGCTTCTGACGCGGCGTTTCACCCCGAAACACACCGTGTGGCCCCCAACAACACCGCTTCAATGGCGCGTGCTTGGAAGGCCAAAGCAGATCACAGCCTGGTCGCTCGCCAACACAGCGCCACCCCCGTGGCCCTGACCCTGGTGCGATATTCGTTGGGTGGTTGATGTTTTTTGAACCACGAACGAAGCACCGGCGGTCCGCCTGAACGCAGTCACAAGCCTTTTGCGCTTGCCATGCGTATTCCTTTCAGTTTGTTTCTGAAGGGCTCCAATTCGGACTTCCATCCGCTTTTTTCGGATGTTGTGCGCTGTTGCGCACAGGAAATTGAACATGAACGACGTGAATTTTGTCGGCGGCGAAGTGCTGTCCGAAACCCATTTGACCACCGCCGCTGGCGAAGTGATGTCTGACGTGCAACTGCTCGACGAGCTGCACGTGCTGGCCCACCCCGACATGGCCGCTGTGGCGCAAGAGCCTGCCAAACCCAACGGTTTCCAACTGCTGGGCCTGGCGCCTGAGCTGGTGCAGGCCGTGGCCGACATGGGCTACACCGAACCCACCGCTGTGCAAAACAAGGCCATCCCCATGGCCCTGAACACCGGCACCGGCACCGGCCATGGCAGCTACGCTGACCTGATGGTGTCCAGCCAGACCGGCAGTGGCAAAACTGCCGCCTTCCTGTTGCCCGTGCTGCACACGCTGCTGGCCATGCAAGAAGCCGAAATTCAGGCTGAAAAAGACGCTTACGACCAAGCCTGCGCCGATGCCGTTGCCAAGGGCGAACCCGCCCCCAAACGCGCCAAGCGCAAAGACCCCACCAACCCCCGGAACTTCAAGCCCGCCGTGCCTGGCGCGCTGGTGGTGTGCCCCACCCGTGAACTGGCCCAACAGGTGGCCAACGACGCCATCGACCTGGTGCGCCATTGCCGTGGTCTGCGCATTGCCAACGTGGTGGGCGGCATGCCTTACCAGTTGCAAGTGGCCAAGCTGCAAAACGCCAACCTGGTGGTGGCCACGCCCGGCCGCCTGCTGGACCTGCAACGCGGTGGCCAGTTGAAGCTGGACGAAGTGAAGTTCCTGGTGATGGACGAGGCCGACCGCATGCTCGACCTGGGTTTTGCCGACGACCTGGCCGAAATCCACCAGCTGACCAGCCAGCGCCAGCAAACCATGATGTTCAGCGCCACGTTTGCGCCCCGCATCCAGCAACTGGCCCTGCGCGTGATGCACGACAACGGCGCCAACGTGAAGAAGGTGCAAATCGACACCCCCCAGGAAAAGCACGCCAACATCACGCAAAGCCTGTTCTGGGCCGACAACGCCGAGCACAAGCGTGCCTTGCTGGACCACTGGCTGCGCGACACCAACATCAACCAAGCCATCGTGTTTGCCAGCACCCAGATCGAGTGCGACAACCTGGCCAACGACCTGCAGCAAGCCAGCTTCTCGGCCGTGGCCTTGCACGGTGCCCTGAGCCAGGGCATGCGCAACCGCCGCCTCGACGCCCTGCGCGACGGCCGGGTGCAAATTCTGGTGGCCACCGACGTGGCGGCGCGTGGCATTGACGTGCCCACCATCACCCACGTGTTCAACTTCGGCCTGCCCATGAAGGCAGAGGACTACACGCACCGCATCGGCCGCACCGGCCGTGCCGGCCGCGATGGCCTGGCCATCACGTTTGCCGAATTCCGTGACCGTCGCAAGATTGCCGACATTGAGTTCCACACCCAGCAGCAGCTGAAGGCCGAGGTCATTCCGGGTCTGGAGCCCAAGCAGCGCGCGCCCCAAACCTCGTTCGGCGGTGGCCGCGACGACCGCAAGGGTGGTTTCGGTGGTGGCCGTGGCGATTTCGGTGGCCGCGGTGGCCGTCCAGCGCCCCGCCGTGAAGGCGGTTTCGGTGGCAACGGTCACTTTGCCGGCTTTGGCCGCTCGGACAAAGCCCCGTTCAATCCTTCGGCCGACCGCAACGACCGTGGTCCCCGTCCCGAATTCCGTGGCGAGCGCCCCGCGTGGGGCAACGAGCAGCGCCCTGCCGCAGCCCCCCGCTTCGATGCACGTCCCAGCAACGGCCCCAGCCATGGCCCTGACCGTGGCGGTGACCGCTTTGCGCCCCGAGGCGACCGTTTCGCGCCCCGTGCTGGCGGCGACCGCCCCAACTTCGGTGCCGAGCAGCCCCGTGGCCCCGCCCGTGGTTTTGAAGGCCGCCCTGAGCGCAGCTTCGAACCCCGTGGTGAGCGTTCCTCTCCCTGGGCTGGCGACCGCGCCCCCCACGGCGGTGAGTTCAAGCCCCGCCGCCCAGCCGGCGCGGGTGGCGAAGGCCGTCCGTTCGACGCACGCCGCCGCAGCAACGCCGCACGCTGACCCGCGTTGACCTGACACCTGTCCGGTCGCGTGCAGCGGCGGGGCTTGTGAAAGGCAACGCCAAAAACCACCTGCAGGGCCTTGCCCTCAGGTGGTTTTTTCATGGGGTTTTCAGGGCTGTCAGTCTGCCGCTGGCGCGGCGTTGGCCGCGGCTTCGGCGGCGGCCGCTTCACTGGCTTTTTCGGCGGCGGTGCGCAGCGACAGCCCACCCGCACTGCGCCCTGTGGGCTGGCCCAGCGGGGGGGGCAGGCTGGACGGGGCATAACGTTTCAATTGCGCTTGCACCATGTCTTCCAGCTCTGCGGCCTCGGGCACCTTGTCGCGGTAGCGTTGCAGCGTGAGGCGGGCGGTGTCCATCAGTTTGGTGTTGAGGGTTTGGCCCCCGTGGGTGATGAGGGCCTTGACGGCCGCGCGCGGGTTGCCCGAAATGGCGTGTGACATGGCCTGCTGCGCCAATTCCCCCACCCGGTGGTGGCCGGCGCGCACCAGGTCGGCATACGGCGGGTGACGCGCGGCGGCACCCACCAGCAGCTCGGCCAGGCCTTTGCCGGTGCAAAAACGCAGGGCAATGGCGTTCACCCAGGCGGGGGCGGTGTCCAGGTCAAACTCCGCCTTGGCCACCTCGGCCACCAGCGACAACAGGTTGCACGCGGCTTCCACGTCCAGGGTGGGGTCGGTGATGGCGTCGGCCTGGCGTTTCACCTCGGCCACCACCGCGCCGACCTGTTTGTTCATCAGCAGCAGCAGGGTTTTGGCCACGTCCAGAAAGCGGCGGAAACGCGGGGCATAGTCTTTTTGCTCAAACGCGGTTTGCAGCTGGTCGATGCAGCGCTTCACGCCCTGCGTGTCGCGCATTTGGTAGCGGGCAAACGTCAGCAGCATGAGCGACTGGTGGTCAAACATTTTGGACGTGAGGCCCAGCAGCGTGGCCCTGTCCAGCGCCTTGGCCGCTTCTTCTTTCTCGCCCATGTAAAACGCCAGCATGCCTTGCTTTTGCAGCCGGGCGATGGAGCCGGGTGTGACGGCACTGGCCTGGCGGTACACCTTCAGGGCCAGCTCGAAATTGCCTTGCTCGACATGTATGCGCCCCATCACGTCGTAAGCATCGGCGTAGCCGGGCTGTTCGTTGGCCAGGGCCTCCAGTGTCAGCAGGGCCTGGTTGGGTTGGCCGCTGTCCAGTTCGGCACGGGCAATGCCCAGTTTGGCCCAAGGCAGGGCCTGGGTCGCCAGGATGGTTTCAAACAGTTTTTGCGCCTCGGCCACACGGCCCAGGCGCAGCAGCAGTTCGGCCCCGATGCGGGCGGCGTACAGCCAGAACTCGTCGCGCCGCGAGAAGCGTTCCAGGCACAGCCGGGCGGCATCGGTGAAGTTGCCGGCTTCGATGCTGTCAAAAATCGGGCTGAGCACCTTTTTTCGGTAACGCGCGTGGCGCAGCCGTTGGCCCAGTGCGGTGGCGGTGTGTGGCTTGAGCAGGTAGCTGTCCAGCGCAGACTCGGCGGCCTCGGCCACCTGGGCGTAGCTGGCTTCGCCGGTCAGCATGACGAACACGGTGGAGGAGGGCAGCAACTGCGCGCGGCGCAGGTCGTCCAGCAGTTCCTGGCCGCTGTAACTGGTGCCTGGGAAACTTTGTTCGCACAGCACGATGTCGAATTCGCGGAATTCCAGCGCCCGCCTGGCATCGGTGGGGCGGCTGGCTTGTGACACTTGTACCACCCCGAAGTCGCGCAACTGCGAGGTGATGATGCTGCGCGAGGTGGGGTTGCCGTCCACCACCAGGGCGCGGCAATCGGCAATGTCAGGGTCAAGCCGCGTCATGGTGTGGGCGCCACGATGGGCTTGGGGTGGCGGGCGGCGTGCATAGGCGGCGCAGCTTAACAAGCTGGGGGGCGCCCGTCCATGGCATCACCGATACCCTGCGCAGAAAATGCGCGGGCCTTGTGCAATGTCAAACCATGCCGTTGCGGCTGGCCAGCTCCACAAACAGGGCGGAATGGTCGAGGTCGCCCAGGCCGTGGTCGGTGGCTTGCTCGAACAACTGGGCAAACAGTTGGGTGATGGGGGCTTCAAAGCCCGTTTCCTGGGCGGTGGCCACCGCGTTGCGCATGTCTTTCAGTTGCACGGTGACGGCGGCGCGTTTGGCAAAGTCGCGCTCCACCATGCGTTGGCCGTGCACTTGCAAGATGCGGCTTTCGGCAAAACCGCCCGAAATGGCTTCGCGCACCTTGCCCATGTCGGCGCCGCCGCGTGCCGCAAACAACAGTGCCTCGGCCACCGCACCGATGGTGATGCCCACGATCATCTGGTTGGCCAGTTTGGCCAGTTGGCCCGAGCCGCTGGGGCCCACATGGGTGGGGCGGCCCAGCAGCGCCAGCACAGGGCGGGCGCGCTCGAAGTCGGCCGCGCGGCCCCCGGCCATGATGGCCAGCGTGCCCGCTTCGGCCCCCACGGTGCCGCCAGACACCGGGGCATCCAAACAATCCACCCGCAACGCGGCCAGCCGGGCGGCGTGGTCGCGGGCCTGGCGCGGCTGGATGGACGACATGTCCACCACCAGCGTGCCTGGCTGCAGGCCCTGGGCCGCGCCCTGGGTGAACAACACGTCTTCCACCGCTGGGCCGTCTTGCAGCATGGTGATGACGAGCTGAGCCCCGCGCACCGCATCGGCCGGGCTGGCAAAAGCGGTGGCCCCCAGGGCTTGCAAGGCCTGTGCTTTGGCGGGCGAACGGTTCCACACGTGCACGCGCAGCCCGGCTTCGCACAGGCGGCGGGCCATGGGCGCACCCATCAGGCCAATGCCCAGCACGGCCACGGTGGGGGTTGGGGCGGGGGAGTTTGGTGTCATGGCTGTAGCTGAAAAGTGAATGCCAGCAAGCGCTGGAGGCCTTTTTTTCAAAAAAAGGCGGTCGGCACCGGTGGGGGCGCCGACCGCGCACAAGTGGTTCATCGAACCACGGAGTTGAGGGGGGCCGCAGGGGGCTGTGCCGCCAGCAGCTGACGGGCCAGGTTGGCACCGGCCTGGGTGCCGTGGGCCAGCATCAGTTGGGTGGCGGCGGCTTCGTCGCCCCGGGCGATGGCGTGGCACATGGCCTCGTGTTCGTCCCAGGCGGCGGCGCGCAGCGGCGAGTGCTGCAAGGCCTCGCCCATGGCGCGGCGTATGTGGTGCCAGTGCAGCAGCGCGCTGGCTTCAATCAGGGGGTTGCCACTGGCTTGGTAGATGGCGCGGTGGTAGGCCAGGTCGGCGTCGATCATGGCCTTCACCTGGCCTGCGGCGGCGGCTGTGCGCCCGGCGGTGATGAGGGCGGGGTCGATCAAGGCACGGCGGCGGGCGGCCAGGCGGGCGGCCTGGGCATCAAGTGCGCTGCGCACCTCGTACACCTGGGCCACGGTGGTGGCGTCAATGGGGGTGACCACCACGCCCCGGCCTTTTTGGCCCTGGGGCCCCAGGGCGTCTTGCACCAGGCCGTCGGCGCGCAACTGCCGCAGGGCTTGCAGCACGGGCTGGCGCGACACAGCCAGTTGCTCGGCCACGTCTTCTTGCGTCAGCCGGGTGCCGGGGGCCATGCTGCCGTCGCTGATGGCGTCCAGCAACTTGCGGTAGACCTGGTCCACCAGGTCGGGGGCGGTGTCGAGACGGGAAAGTGTGGGAGCGGGTGACATGGTATTTCTGAATACTGTATTCAGAATACATCAAATGCCCGGGCTGTGGCCCTGTGGGGGCTTGGGGTGCGGCCAAGCCGTCAGCTTTGTGTCAAGCAAACGGCTGGGCGCTGTGGGTCACATCAGCAGGTGCTCGCCCGCGTTGTCGCCGCCCAAAATGACGTAGTTCACCTTGCGGATGTCCATCAGCTTTTTGCCGCCCGAGTAGCTGATGGAGCTTTGCACGTCTTGCTCCATCTCGACCAGCGTGTTGGCCAGTTTGCCTTTGATGGGCTCCAGAATGCGTTTGCCTTCCACGTGTTTGTATTCGCCCTTGTTGAAGTCGGACGCGGAGCCGTAGTACTCCTTGTAAAGCGCGCCGTCCACTTCCACCGTCTGGCCGGGGCTTTCTTCGTGGCCGGCAAACAGCGAGCCCACCATGACCATGGTGGCCCCGAAGCGGATGCTTTTGGCAATGTCGCCGTGGCTGCGGATGCCGCCGTCGGCAATGATGGGCTTGGTGGCCACGCGGGCACACCACTTCAGCGCGCTGAGCTGCCAGCCGCCGGTGCCAAAGCCGGTTTTGAGCTTGGTGATGCACACCTTGCCGGGGCCAATGCCCACCTTGGTGGCGTCGGCACCCCAGTTTTCCAGGTCGATCACGGCTTCGGGCGTGCCCACGTTGCCCGCAATCACGAAGCTGGCGGGCAGGCGCTCTTTGATGTAGCCGATCATGTGCTTCACGCTGTCGGCATGGCCGTGGGCGATGTCGATGGTGATGTATTCGGGCACCAGGCCCTCGGCCACCAGTTGGTCAACGGTGTCGCGGTCGGGCTGCTTGACGCCCAGCGAGATGGAGGCAAACAGGCCCTTGGCTTTGAAGTCGCGCACGAAGGCGACGTTGTCCAGGTCAAAGCGGTGCATCACATAAAAGTAACCGTTGCGGGCCAGCCACTCGCAAATGGCTTCGTTCACCACGGTCTTCATGTTGGCCGGCACGGCGGGCAAGCGGAAGGTGCGCCCGCCCATTTCCACGCTGGCGTCGCACTCGGAGCGGCTTTCCACGCGGCATTTGCGGGGCAGCAGCAGGATGTTGTCGTAGTCGAAAATTTCCATGGTTCCAAGCTCCAAAAATGGAGTCAGCGCACGTCTGTTGTGCCCTGACAGCTACAAAAGAAGGATGAGCGCTTGGCTTGAACCCGGCATAAAAAAACCGGGCGCAAGAATCTTGGGCCCGGTGCGCGATTGTATACACGCTTGAGGCGGTCAGGCAGCAGGGCATTGAACGCGGTTTCTACAATCGGTGGATGAGTTTTGATCTCCACGCCCCGTCATTCACCCCTTCCGGTTTCGGAGAGTCCACCGGCCTGCTGCAAGGCCTGAACCCCGAACAGTTGGCCGCCGTCACGCTGGCGCACGGCCATGCGCTGGTGCTGGCCGGGGCGGGCTCAGGCAAAACCCGGGTGTTGACCACCCGCATGGCCTGGCTGATGCAAACGGGCCAGGTGGGCCCCGGCGGGCTGATGGCCGTGACCTTCACCAACAAAGCCGCCAAAGAAATGCTGGTGCGCCTGCAAGCCATGCTGCCCATCAACGCACGCGGCATGTGGGTGGGCACCTTCCACGGCCTGTGCAACCGGCTGCTGCGCGCGCACTGGAAAGCCGCCAACCTGCCGCAGGCGTTTCAAATTCTGGACACGCAAGACCAGTTGTCTGCCGTCAAACGCCTGTGCAAGCAGTTTGCGGTGGACGACGAGCGTTTTCCGGCCAAGCAACTCACCTGGTTTTTTGCCAGTTGCAAAGAAGAGGGCATGCGCCCCGCCGACGTGCCCGTGCGCGACGACGACACCCGCAAAAAAGTGGAGCTGTACCAGCTGTACGAAGACCAGTGCCAGCGCGAAGGCGTGGTGGACTTTGCCGAGCTGCTGCTGCGCAGTTTCGAGCTGCTGCGCGACCACGCCGAGATACGCGAGCACTACCAACGGCGCTTTCGCCACATCCTGGTGGACGAGTTTCAAGACACCAACAAGCTGCAATACGCCTGGCTGAAACAACTGGTGGGCCCTGAAACCGCGGTGCTGGCCGTGGGCGACGACGACCAGAGCATTTACGCCTTCCGTGGCGCCCGCGTGGGCAACATGACCGACTTTGTGCGCGAGTTCAACGTGGGCGCACAAATCAAGCTGGAGCAAAACTACCGCAGCCACAGCAACATCCTCGACTCGGCCAACCACCTGATCGGGCACAACAGCCAGCGCCTGGGCAAAAACCTGCGCACCGACCAGGGCGCGGGCGAGCCGGTGCGTGTGTTTGAAAGCCCCACCGACTTTGACGAGGCCCGCTGGGTGGTGGACGAGGTGCGCCAGCTCGTGCGCGGCATGGGCGACCAGCCCGCCGTGCCCCGCCACGAAATTGCGCTGCTCTACCGCAGCAACGCGCAAAGCCGGGTGCTGGAAACTTCGCTGTTCAACGCCGGGGTGGCCTACAAGGTGTACGGCGGCTTGCGCTTTTTCGAGCGTGCCGAAATCAAACACGCCCTGGCCTACCTGCGCCTGCTGGAGAACCCGCGTGATGACACCAGCTTTTTGCGCGTGGTCAACTTTCCGCCCCGGGGCATCGGGGCCCGCAGCATCGAGCAGCTGCAAGACGTGGCCCGCACCAGCGGCTGCGCGCTGTTCGACGCTGTCAGCGCCCTAGGCGGTCGTGCCGGTGCGGCGGTGGGTGCCTTTGTGGCCAAGCTCGACGTGTTGCGCGAAGCCACCCAGGGCAAAACCCTGCGCGACACCGTGCAAGTGGTGCTGGATCACAGCGGCCTGCTGGCCCACTTCAAGGCCGACAAAGACGGTGCCGACCGCGTGGAAAACCTGGAAGAACTGGTCAACGCCGCCGAGAGTTTTGTGATGAACGAAGGCTTTGGCCGAGATGCGGTGGGGCTGAGCCAGTCGCCCGCCAGCCAGGGGCTGTTGCCCGAGCCCAACCCTGGCACGCCCAAACCCCGTCTGTCGCTGGACGATGCCCTGGCCGAAGCCAATGACCAGGCCCGCTACCAAGATGTGGATGGTGAGCAAAGCGGCTTTGATTTCGATGCCCCCTTTGCCGAGTTGCCACCGCAAACCCCCATTTGGGCCGACCCGGTGGACACCGGTGTGTCTGCCGGGCTGGACGGGTTGGCCGACGACACGGGCGAAACCCTTTCGCCCCTGGTGGCCTTCCTCACCCACGCCGCGCTGGAGGCGGGCGACAACCAGGCCCAGGCGGGCCAAGACGCCGTGCAGCTGATGACCGTGCACGCGGCCAAGGGGCTGGAGTTCGACTGCGTGTTCATCTCCGGGTTGGAAGAGGGCCTGTTCCCCCACGAAAACGCGGCCTCTGACCGCGCCGGGCTGGAGGAAGAGCGCCGCCTGATGTACGTGGCCATCACCCGCGCCCGCAAGCGGCTGTACCTCAGCCACTCGCAAACGCGCATGCTGCACGGCCAAACCCGCTACAACGCCCGCAGCCGGTTTTTTGACGAGTTGCCCGAAAGCTGCCTGCGCTGGCTCACGCCCAAAGCGGGCGCTGGGTTCGGGGGCATGGCAGGCTCGGGCTTCGGGGGCGGTGGCAGTGCCTGGGGCGGTAACTTTTCCAGAGCTGAAAAACCATACCCATCAAGCGCTGGAGGCCATTTTGGCTATAAACCAGCCGCCACACCCGTGTTCAGCGCAGGCCCCGCACTGGAGCCCAAGTCTGGCCGGGGCACCGACATCGCGGTGGGCAAAAAAGTGTTCCACGCCAAGTTTGGCGAGGGCAAGGTGTTGACCGTGGAAGGCGCAGGGGCCGATGCGCGCGCCCAAATCAACTTTCCCCGCCACGGCGTGAAGTGGCTGGCGCTGTCGGTGGCCAAGCTCACGCCGGTGGACGACTGAGCTTGGGCTGTTGTTATCGCCCAAAAAATGGGTTGCTGTGGTTCATTGCCCAGACCAAGCGTAGTAACCAACGCCCTCGTACTGGTAGGTGGGCCGGGTGGCGATGATGTGGTCCCGCTCGGCTGCGCTCATGGTGTAGAAATGGGTGCCTGTGTCACGGTTGAAAAAGCGAAAGAGGGGGCTGTTGCTGCCGTCAGAGCCCGTTTTTGCATGCCATGCTGGGCCTTCGTAACCAAACGTGGGGTAAGCGGCTGCAACGTGGTCACGTTCAAGCAAGTTGATGGTGTAGAAATGTGCGCCAGTTGCTGTGTTGTAGAAGCGGTATACAGGGCTTAAGCCAGCAGTTGCCGCGCTGTACGCATAGAACGCCTCACCCTCGTACACGTAATTGGGCAACGTTGCCACGACCCAATCACGTTCAGCGGCACTGCCTGTGAAGAAATGGGCATTTGTGGCTGTGTTGTAGAAACGGTAGACCGGCGTTCGCTTGGCAGAAGGCTCAACTGGGCTTGTGCTTGATGGGCGAAGCCAAGCTGACAAGCCTTGGTTGAATGGGGTGTCGAACCGGCCATAAACATCAAAACCTGTGGGGTTTGTGCATGACGAAGTGCCGCCTGTCAGCGTTCCAATCAGGTATTGGTTTCCGTTTATTTCCACGAACAAACCAGAGCCGCTGCTACCCGGTTCTGTGACCCCTCGATTCCATCTGACCGCAATGTGTGTGCCGGAAGCCGACGAGCTGCCGAGACAATACGACGATTCACAGTTGGCATAACCGGTTGATGTGCCTGTCGAAATTTTTTGCACATCGCCTTTGGGGTGATGCACGCTGGCGATTGCCGTTCCACTGGTGACCGTTTCCACGGACCAACCGAGGTAGTTCACACCACTGGGGGGGGCTTGGTTCAATCGAAGCAAACTGGTGTCAGTGCTGGTTTGCGTGTTCAGCAGCGTTGCTCCGCCGCTGCGGGCCTGGGCGGTGTAGGCGGACGTACCCGATTGGCATGCGCTCGCTTGGTAAAACCAGAACGTTTGCAAAGTTGATGCCGCAGACTGGGTGTCAATGCAGTGGTTGGCCGTCAGGAAATAAGGTGTGGTGCTGTTGCTGGTGTCATTGACCAACGAGCCGGTGCAGAGGTATGAGGAGCCTGTCGAGGTGTCTGTGAACACCATACGCGCCACGCCACGGCCCGTGTTTTCCCAGTTTGCCTCGCACTTGATGTCGGCATGGCAGGACCCACTTTCACCAATTTTCTGAAATGCCGCAGGTGCATCGGGCGATACGCTGATTCTGGACAACGTTGGAATGGCAATCTTTTGGGCGCCGGGAGATACCCCGCTGGGCAGGTATACCTCCAGGGTCACCACAGAACCCTGGATGTAAGGCCCCACATACGTTCGACTGGCAGGGTCACCAGGGCGTTCGGCCAAGTTTCTG
The DNA here is from genome assembly GCA_049653005.1 of Burkholderiaceae bacterium. GTDB lineage: Bacteria > Pseudomonadota > Gammaproteobacteria > Burkholderiales > Burkholderiaceae_C > UBA2334. The sequence continues at coordinate 54,588 of JBASFL010000028.1, forward strand.
AACAAGGTGTTGTGTACGTCATAGCCACTCACCTCGGTCGTCTCACCCTCTGTGGCCCCCGAAAAAACCACCGTTGCTCGAGGGTCCAGGTTTTCAATGGCCAATGCCAGACGCGTACCGGTTGCACCCTCACTGACAAACCGGATGGCCGCCACGTGGCTACCGTCAGCCAACGACTCCCAAGCCCAAGTGGCTGCGAGTTTCTGGGTAGTGTCGGTGGCTGATACGCGCAACCCCTCACCTATTTTCAAAGGCATGGGCGCTTGCCCGCCTTGGGATTGAGGGGCTTCCTTTGCAGCAGCCTGAAACTCTCCAACGCGAACCTCTGGGAGCGGGCGCAACCGGCGCTGTCGTTGGGCAATCGGTTGTTTCTCGGTGGTCGGCGTAAATGCCGTGAGCAGGTTTGCTGTTTTCAGTTGGGGCGGCGTGCCTTGCTGACCCCAAGCCGGATTTCCCCAAGGACATGCGGCAGCAAAAAACACCCAGCACATGAGCATGAAGCGATAGTTGCTGGTGCGCTTGTCAGCAGGTGAGCCATGTGCCGTTTTGGTTGCGAACAGGGCAAAGATAAAAAAACGTTGCTGAAAACAATCAAGTTGCCTGATATGCACTGCTGTTGACATTTTGATGTTGTGCCGGAGGGGGGTGGAAACGTTTGTTATAAAAACCAGCGCTTCCACCATTTTATCTGACCAGTGCGCTCGTGCGTTTTGAACCTAATTATTCACATCTTCAGAATTACCGTTGATGCAGGTTGAAAAATGCTTTCATTTTTTTGGATATTTCATCAGCCTCTTCAGCTGAGGCAGCCTTAGGGCTGATTTGAGATGGTGTTGATTCAATTTCGGAGATTTGAATCACCTTGTTTTGATGTTTTTCTGTTCTGATTTGAAATGTATTGCTGTCATTGATGGACAAGGCAGTCGCAGTTGGATTGACAAGTCCGGTTACTGTCCCATCCGGTGTATTTACCAGATCAGAAGCGCAACTGCTTGCGGATTGCGATGGTGAGCAGTATTCATAAATTCCAGAAATGGAGTTTCCTGAAGATACGTTGAACGCGAAAACGTCTAGATAGCTCTGGGGATCGGCAATCAAGCAAAGAAACTGAAATCCAGCACTTAACGTTGTACACGCAATCGGATATTGAGATCCAATTACACTGGCGACCAGGCCCTGTCCATCAGAGGTCCTGTTGGCACTTGAGAATCTGACTGAATCTGTATAAACAGTGGACGATCCCGTGAATTTGTAATTGAGCGTTACCATGCCATACAGCTTCGCCAGCCCTGTGGGTGTTGTTGGTGTGGGCGTCGTTGGTGCGGCTTGGTTTGTAATGCTTGTGACCGTAAAGCTCTGCTTTGACTGACTCCAATTCAGCGTTGCGGTTGAACCCGATTTGGGGAAGTCGGCCACGATCACTTGTTTTGATGTGTTTTGAAGAAAATCGACTCCACCGGATTTAACTGTGTTGAAGTTGGCTTCTCCAAATTTAACGCCGTCTGCAAACATTTTAACGTTGTGTGAACCTTGTGAGAAATTGTTGAAATTTACCAAAAGGGAGTATCCTGCATTTGATTTTCCACAAATGCTTGTAACGTCTCCCCGTTCACTGCCTACATATCCGAATCCGATGGATTTTCCATCAATAATGGCTTCAACTTTTGATGCACTGCAGTGCCAGCCAGAAATTATTCCAATGCCAGATTCTGTGGAGTTTGGTGCTGGATTTTCCATTGCGCCCTGGGAAAATGCAGGTGATGAGATTGCTGCAAAAAGTGCCGAAAAAATTTTGAATTTCATGTAAGAGGTTTTTCTAAAATAGAATGAGGAGGTGGTGCTTTTGAAATTTGCCGAGATGATAAAATTTTATTTTTTTAATTAGTTTGATGGCATCCCCCATTTGGGGGAGTTGTGGTCGTTTCACCACAAGCAAAAAAAAAACCGTGGTGGCCTTGTGGGCCACCACGGTTGAAAAATCACGCGGGCTCTGATTGCAATTGCTTGCGCCGCGCCACCGTGGAAAAACGAGAAACCGGGGGTGTGCACCGCCGCAGCGGTGCACGGGGGACGAACGTCAGAAATCGTGGCGCACGCCCACTGCGTACAGCTTGGTGTCGGCAGTTTTCACGCCAGCGCCGTTTTTGATTTCATGGGCGCGGTAACCGGCGTACACCTTGGTGCGCTTGGACAGCGAGTAGGCCGCGCCGAAAGCGAAGCCGCTGGCCTTGGCGGTGGTGGCACCGTTGACCTTGGTCTTGCTGTTGGCGTAGCCAGCGGACAGGGCCACGGCACCCATGGGTACGTTCACGCCGATGTTGAATTCGTTGTCGTCACCCAAGGCGGCGGTGGCACCGTCGCGCTTGTTGTAGCCGCCAGAGATGCTGGCCAGCCCCAAGTCATAAGAGCCCGAGAAAGCGATGTATTTGGCCGTGCCTTTTTCGTCTTGGTAGCCAAAACCGGCGTTCAAAGGACCGGCTTTGTAACCGGCTTTGATGGCGGTCATGTCTTTCTTGACGGCGGCGTCTTCGTCAAACGCGAATTCCACGCCGCCGTAAAAGCCACCCATGGCGGGCAGGCTGTAGGCCACTTTGTTGTTGAAGCGGCTGGCGTAGTCGCCGCCGGACTTGAACACACCGTTGGAGGCGGCGGTGAACGAAGAGTCGAACACGTCGCTGCTGATGGCCAGGGCGCGCACGTCGTCGTACACGGTGGTGCTGCGGCCCAGTTTCACTTCGCCGAAGCCACCCATCAGGCTCACGGTGGACTCGCCTTTGAAGAAGGGGTCTTGCGTGGTGCCTTCGTCGGCGTTGAAGCGGTTTTCCAGTTTGAAGCCGGTCTTCAGACCGCCGCCCAGGTCTTCCACACCGCGCATGCCCCAGCGAGATTGGGTCAAGCCAGCGTCGTTGCCGTTGAACATCTTGGTCACGCTGTTTTTGTTCAGCTCTTTCAGGCTGCCCACGGACGTGTCAACACGGCCATACAGGGTGACGGTGGACTGGGCCATGGCGGCACCGGTGGAGGCCAGAACGGCCAGAGCGATCAGGCTCTTTTTCATGAGAAATTCTCCAAAGTGTTGGTCGGTGGGGCTCGCCCGCAGGCAGTGGCCCCTGGTCCCGTTGCCGTGTGCAATCAGGTGCATGTATTCCAACCAGCAGGTGCGAAAGCTCTGTGACACAAGGGTTGAAACCCGCATTTGTTGTGAAAATGCAACGTTTCAGGGCTTGCCGGTGCTGAGCATGCGGGTCCAGCCCGCGCCGTCGTTGTCATTGACCACCCACAGCTCTCCGTTGAACACCACCATGCCCTCGGCTTTTTCTTGCAAATAGTTGAAGTCGCGCCGCAGGTCTTTGACCAGGGTTTTGGTCAGCAGGGCGCCTTCGGTCACGTCGGCGGCCTTGACGCTGTAGACGCGTTTCACTTCGGCGTTGATGGCCTTGCCCTCGCCACCGCCCTTGTCGCGCTCCAGCAGCAGCAAGCGGCCGTCGGGCAGCAGGGTGATTTCAGACAGGCCCATCCAGAACTGTTTGGCGTCTGTGCTGTGTTGCTCCAGCGGGTACAGCGCGGTGGTCCAAGTGTTGGTGGGGATGTGCCATTTCACGATGGCGGCCTGGGGTTTGACCAGGTCGAAACCGCGTTGGATGGCCATGTACAGCGTGTGGCCGTCCGCGCTGGCGGTCACACCCTCAAAGCCGGTGCTGGTTTTGGGGTTGGCAAACCGGGCTTGTATGGCTGCAGGCAGTTTCACGCGCTGCTGCACCACACCGGCGGTGTTCACTTTGATGAGTTCGTTGCCATCCACCGTGGCGCCTTCGCTGGCCACCCAGAAGCCATCGGCCACGTGGGCGATGCCTTCAGGGTCCACCTTCAGGGGCTGGCCGTTGGCCTCGGTGAGCAGCGTGACCCGGTCGATCACCATGCGGCCTTGGGCGCGCTCGGTGGGGTTGATGCGGTAGATGCGCGACTGGGCAAACGCGTTGTCAGGCACGGCATACAGGTGGGTGCCGTCGGTGGTGAGGCCCGACAAGGCCCCCCAGGCAATGCCCTCGTCGGCCACCAGTTGCGGCTCTTGCGTGTGGGCCGGTGCCCCTTGGGGGTGGAAGCGGTAAATGTTGAGTGAGCCTTCCACCTCGTTGGCGGTGACGAACAGTTGCTGCCCGTCAGCACGGCGGGTCACCGTGGCCAGGCCTTCGGGCGACATGCCGGTGGGCAGCAATTGCACGCGTTCGGGCTTGGCGGGGTTGCTGACGCGGTACACCTCGACAAACGAGCCCCGCTCGGACGACACCAGCAGGTGCGGCACGCCGCCGAAGCGGGCCGCCGCCACACCCTCAATTTCCACGCCCTTGGCGGCCGAGCGTCCATCGGGGTAGTGGCCGTGGCGCACGGCGTTGTGCTCGGTGGCGGCCCCGGTTTCAAACACCACGTCGCCCCGGGTGTTGAACAGGGTGAAACCCCGCCCGCCGGGCATCACACCGGCTTTGTCTTTTTTGCCATCGCCTTCGTTGGCGGTGGCGAACACGCCAGGGGCCACCCAGGCCACCGCGTCTGCCTCGCGGCGGCCGGTGAAGCTCTCGGTCAGGGCAATTTCTTTGTCTTTTTGCAGGTCGGCGTTGCCACTGCGCACCACGGTGCCGGTGGACAACACCTTGACCAGTTGTACCTTGCGCGGGTGGCTCAGGTCGATCAGCGCTGCCGCGTTGTTTTCTTGCAGGCTCACCACGGCCATGTGGTGTTGGGGGTCGATGGACACGAACTCGGGCTGCGGGTCTTCGGGGTACACCGCGCCGGGCAGGGCTTTGAGGGCTTGCACCAGTTCGATGCTTTGCAGCCCGCTGTCGCTGCCGCCGTACAGGCTTTGCAGGCCCACCACGTCGATGCGGCCGGGGCGTTTGCCGCCCAGGGTGGCGTCGCCTTTGGCATCGCTTTCTTCGTCTTCAATGGCCACCACGGCCCGCAGGGTTTTGCCACTGCCGTGCAGGGCCAGTGAGTCGGGGCCTGTGCCCACGGTGATGTCTTTCACCGGTTTCACCTGGCGGGGGTTGGTGATGTCGAACACGCGCACAAAACCCCGGCGGGCGTGGTGCACGTCGTCGTCCATCCGCACGGCCACCACGGCAAAGCGGCCGTCGGGTGTGATGGCCACCGAGGTGGGCTCGCCCACACCGCCCACCCGAACGTCCACACGGGGCAGGGTTTGGGGGCGGGCGGGCGTGGTGATGTCCACCAGGCCCAGGGTGCCCGCGTCGGCGCTGGTGTAGACCAGGGTGAGCCCATTGGGTGTGGCGGCCACGATTTCGGCCACGCCGTTCACCGCGTGGTGGGCCACCATGGCAAAGCTGCCGGGCGTGGTGGTGAGGGGGTTGGGGGCCGTGGCGGCGCGTTGGGCCAGGGCGTTGACGCCCGAAAAAGCCACGGCCAATGCCGCGGTCAGGGTCAACAGGGGGTGTTTGGAAGAGGAGTGCATGGCGGGTGGGGTGCAGTGAAACAACCCGCCCAGCCTAAGCCGCTGGTGTGACAGCGGTGTGAATGCAAATGAATAGCTGACTCTTCAATACCAAAAAGCGGTAGAGGCCAATTTCATACAAGAAAACACGAGCGGCCGCTCAAGGGGCTTCTGGCGCAGGTGCTTTGGCCAGGCCTTTGGCCAGGTTGCTCACGTCCACCAGCCGCAGTTTTTTGGCGTAGTAGCGGTCCAGCCGCCACTCGGCCAATATTTCCAGCGCGATGTCAAAGCGTTTGTAGTCCAGCTTGTAAATCTCGGCCAGGTTGAATGGGGTTTCGGTTTCCAGGGCCAGCACCAGCTCGGCGAGCGTTTTGGACGCATCGTCGGTGGGGTTGGCTTCGATCAGTTTGCGGGCTTTTTTGATGGCGAGCATGGTGACGTTTCGCTTGGGGTTGTGCAGAGATATCAGGGTTAACGAGGGTATGCCACCACAGCGGCTTTTTTGATGACCGTTGTGTGGCAACCGCGTGAAGGCGGGCGGCAAAAAAACAGGCCCCGAAAGGCCTGTGGTGTCTCCCCGCGTGTGTGGGTGGGGTCAGCTGCCGATCACGCCACCGTCGTTTTTGGTGATGACGATGGTGGCCGAGCGGGGGCGTTGGCCCGCGCCGTAGCCTGCGTTGGCGGGCCACTGGCTTTCGTATTTGGCGGGGTTGGCCACGTCGGCCATCTTGGTGTTTTCACCGGCGTGCTGGATGTTCACGAAGATGGCGCGGCCATCGGGCGTTTCGGTGATGCCGGTGATTTCTGCGCCCTTGGGGCCCACCAGAAAACGCTTGAGCGTGGCGGGCGTTTGGGCTTTGCCCGCGTGGGTGGTGACTTGTTTGCCGCCGTGGTTCAGGGTTTTGGTGCCGCCGTCGCCGTGCTGGCCGGGCAGGGCGGCCAGCAGCATGCAGTTGGTGGTGTCGGTGTAGGCGCCGTCGTCGGTTTGAATCCAGCAAATGCCGGTGGCTTTGCTGAACACCAGGCCGTCGGGGGACGACAGGTCGTTTTCGTCGGTGAGGTTGGACAGGTTCACCGTGGCTTTGTCGGCCCCGGCTTCCGAGGCAAACAGGTAGATGTCCCAGCGGAAGGTGGTGTCGGTGGGCTTGCCGTGCGCCAGGCGCACGATGTGGCCGTTCACGTTGCCCTTTTGTTCTTTGCCAGCCTTCATGTCGGTGTAGACGCGGGGGTTGGCGGCATCGGCGGTGGCCACGGTGCGGTTGCTGTTGTTGGTGAGGGTGATGTAGACCTCGCCATTTTTGGGGTTCACCCCGGCCCACTCGGGGCGGTCCATTTTGGTGGCTTGCACCGCGTCTGCGGCCAGGCGGGTGAAGATGGCCACGTCGGCATCGGTTTTGAACTCGAAGTACGAGCTGTTGGCAATGGCGGGGTTGTTGAGCGACAGCTCCATCCATTCGCCGCTGCCGTCGTCTTTGAAGCGGGCGGCAAACAGGGTGCCCTTGTCCAGGTACTTGTCACCGGCGGCCAGGCGGTTGCTGCCCTGGGCGTCTTTCGGGTCCCAAGCGGCGGCGGACACAAACTTGTAGATGTATTCGCCGCGCGCGTCGTCGCCCATGTAAGCCACCACAGGCTGGCCGGCCACCACGCGGTCGAAGGTCACGTTTTCGTGGCCGAAGCGGCCCAGTGCCGTGCGTTTCACCAGCTTGGCGTTCACGTTGTACGGGTCCAGTTCCACGATGTAGCCGAACGTGTTCATTTCGTTGCGGAAGTCTGCCTTCGCGCTGGCGGCCAGTGCGCCGTTGTTCCAGCGGGTGTAGCGGTCTGCCGTGCCACCCGATTCCCAGCCGTGGCGGCTAGGGGCACCGGCCTTGCGGCCGTAGCGGTTCAGGGCCTGCACTTGCTTGTCTTTTTGGCGGCGGTCGTCGTCTTTGGCATCGCGGAAGAAATAGCCAAACCAGTTTTCCTCACCCGACACAAACGTGCCCCAGGGCGTGCGGCCCGTGCCGCAGTTGTTCAGGGTGCCACGGGCTTGGGTGCCATCGGGGCTGTACACCGTGGCCAGGTGTTCGCTGCCTTTGGCGGGGCCGCTGACCACCACCTCGGTCAGGGTGGTGACACGGCGGTTGAAGGCCGAGCCAGGCTTGTGGGCCCACTGTTTGCCGTTGGTTTGCACCTCGGTCACGGAAATGCCGTGAATCATCAGCTCTTTGTCGATTTCCGAGGCCGGGCGGGGCAGGGTGGACGTGCCGCCGTTGGCGTGGATGAAGAAGGAAGACAGCTTTTCGTCGGTGGTGGCCTCGTGGTTCATGGCCAGCAGGCCGCGCGAGGCGAAGGTGTCAGACGGTTGGCCGCTGGCGTCCAGGCCAAACCATTCAATGCCGTCGTGGTGGTCGCCGGCGCGGTTGCCAAAGTCGGTGTCGGTGCCGTCGTTCTTGAAGGCGGGTGTTTGGGCCGTGAGGGGGTCGCCCAGTGCGTACACCACTTGGGCGGTGTAGCCCTCGGGCACCACCACGGCATCGGCCTGGCTTTTGGCCACGGGCTTGAAACCCAGTGCCTGGGCTGAACCCCCGCCCAGCGTGGTGGCGCAACCCCCCAGCGCGGTGGCACTGGCCGCTGCCAAGCTGGCCCCTTTGAACAGGCTGCGGCGGCTCAGGCGGGTGTCCAGCACCGTTTCAAAACGGGTGTTGGGGGTGGTGTTGGAGTCTTCGTCGTTGAAATCGACGGCGGCGGTGTGGGGTGTGTTCATGGGGTGCAACGTTTTCGAACAGGGGTTGTAACCCCGTCCATCGTGTCGCCTTCGTGTGTCTGTTTCGTGACACATCTGTGGCGCACAAGGGCATGCAAAGGGGTCACGGTTTTGTCACACAAGCCCGCAAAGCTCTGGGTTTTTTCAACCCACAGGACGATTCCATGTCAGACCAGCAAGACGAGATTTGCAACTTTTCCGACAACGAGCATTTTCAAGAGGTGCTGGCCCGTGGCGCACAAACCGGCATCAGCCGCCGCCACCTGATTCGCGGTGGCGTGGGCTTGGCTGCGCTCTCCAGCGTGCCATTCCTGGCCGCTTGTGGTGGCGGCGACAGCGTGACCCCCGTGGCCGAAAAAGCCCTGGGTTTTGGCGCCGTGGACAAGAGCCTGCTCGACAACGTGGTGCTGCCCGCGGGCTACACCTACAGCGTGGTGCACGCCACGGGTGACCGCCTGGTGTCCAGCATTCCCGCCTATTCCAACAAAGGCACCGAGACCGACGAATGGAGCATGCGTGTGGGTGATCACCACGATGGTATGGACCTGTACTACATCGGTGCCGATGGCAAATACACCACCCAGGACACCGGCCGCGCGGTGTTGGTGATGAACCACGAGAGCTCGGCCGATTCGCATTTTTGGCACACCAACGGCCAAACCTCGAACGGCGTGTCGGGCAAAAAATTCACCCAATTCGGTGACTGGGACTTGGGCAACCGCCCCGAGCTGGAAGTGCTGAAGGAAATCAACCACCACGGCGTGTCCATGGTGGAGGTGTCCAAAGGCACGTCGGGCTGGGCCTACAAGGTGGACAGCTTGTATAACCGCCGCGTCACCGGCCAAACCCCTGTGCGCATCAGTGGCCCTGCCGCCCACCTGGCCGACATCAAGGCCTTCATGGCCACCCAATACGACCCCACCGGTGCCAACGCGCGGGGCACGCTGAACAATTGCGGCCATGGCAAAACCCCCTGGGGCACGTACCTGGCTTGCGAGGAAAACTGGGCGTTTTACTTCAACATGCCCAAGGGTGCCAACGCGGTGGACGCCAAACTGCAAGCCTCGCACAAGCGCTACGGTGTGGTGTCGGCCCCCATGTCGGCCACGGCCACCGTGGGCGTGTCGCAAGGCTGGCACACCGTTTCGGCCACCGACAACCGGTTTGCCCGCTGGAACCTGTCGGCCACCGGAGCCAGCGCCGCAGCCGATTTCCGCAACGAAGCGAACACCTTCGGCTTCATCGTTGAAATGGACCCGCTCACCAGCGGCATGCCCGCCAAACGCGTGGCCATGGGCCGTTTTGCCCACGAAGCCGCCGTGTGTGGCCTGCCCGTGGTCGGCAAGCCCCTGGCGTTTTACATGGGCTGCGACTCGCGCAACGAATACATCTACAAATTCGTGTCCACCGCCAACTGGGACGACAAAGACGTGGGCGGTGGCATGGCCGCCGGTGACAAATACCTGAACGAAGGCAAGCTGTACGCCGCCAAGTTCAATGCAGACGGCACCGGCCAGTGGCTGGAGCTGACCCTTGCCGACCCGAAAATTTCGGGCTACAGCGCCTACACCTTTGCCAACCAGGCCGACGTGCTGGTGAACGCCCGCCACGCCGCCGATGCCGTGGGCGCCACCAAAATGGACCGCCCCGAGTGGGGTGCGGTGAACCCCGCCAACGGCGACATCTACATCACCCTGACCAACAACAGCAGCGCCAACCGCACGCCCACCAAAGTGGACGCCGCCAACCCCCGCGCTTATGCCGACGCCGATGGCAAAAAGGGCACGGGCAACCCCAACGGCCACATCGTCCGTTTCAAGGAAAAAGACACCTTGTCCACGGCCACCACCTTTGGCTGGGACATCTTCCTGTTCGGCGCTGAAGAAGATGCACCCGCCGACGTGAACCTGTCGGGTCTGACAGCGAAGAACGCGTTTTCATCGCCCGACGGCCTGTGGTTCAGCAAGGCCACCGGCATCTGCTGGATTCAAACCGACGACGGTGCCTACACCGACGAAACCAACTGCATGCTGGTGGCTGCCATTCCGGGCAGCGTGGGTGACGGCAAAAAAATCACCGTCAACAACAGCCTGACGGTCAGCGGAGCAGTGGTCACCGGCAAACAAGACACTTTCATCGGTGCCGCGTTGGGCGAAGCCAAGTTGCGTCGCTTCCTGGTGGCCCCCAAAGGTGCCGAGGTGACGGGCCTGACCGAGTCGGCCGATGGCAAAACCCTGTTTGTGAACATCCAGCACCCCGGTGAAAACACGGCTGCCTTGGGCACCGCAACGGCTTACACGTTTGAAAGCCAGTGGCCAGGCAACCAGGGTTACGGTGTGGCAGGCCGCCCCCGCTCGGCCACCATTGCCATCACCCGCACCGACGGTGGGCAAATCGGCGTTTGAGTGTGTACCCTGGCGCTCCCTGTGAGTGCCAGACAACAAAAAACCCGCTGCTGCGAAGCAAGCGGGTTTTTTAATGGGGCCACGGCCCAAGGCCGAACGGCTTACTTGAGTGCCAGCAGCTTGTTCACATCGGCGTTGTTGGGCAGTGCGTAGTCGTGGCCACGGATGATCTGGCCGGTGTCGGTCATCACCAATTTCAGGCTGACGAACGTGGCGTTGGCCGCGGGCGAGTAAGTGCCCACCAGCACCACACCGGCGCTGTGCAGCTTGGCAATGTCTTTCACCTCGCGCGACAGCATCAGCTCGCCGGTTTCTTCGCGCACAAAAATGTCACCGCGCAACTTCAGCTCTTTCACCAGCAGGCCATTGGCCACCAGGTGCGAGGCGTATTGCTCGGACAACGTGCGGCCCAGGGGAGCGGTTTTGCGCAAATCGTTCACGTTGACCACGGTGGCCACCAGCATGGGGGTGCTTTGGTAGGCCTTCAGGTCCAAACCCGCCAGCAGTTTTTGGATGGCGTCGCGGTTGGTGCTGACGAAGGGGCTTTTCTGCGCGTCTTCGTAGGTGGGTTCGGGCTTCACGTAGGCGTTGTTGCTGCCGGTGGAGCAGCCCGCCAGCAGCGCAGTGCCCAAGGCTGCCAGGGCCAGGAATGAACGCGTCATTGGCTCACCACCTTCAGGTTTTTGTATTCAGGGGCCTGTTTGAACAGGGTGGCGTCCACGTTTTCAAGGTAGTACACGTCGGTTTTGCGCGACAAAATTTGTTCGGGCGTGCCGGCCGATGTGGTCAGCACCAATTCGGTGGCGGTGGGGCCGCCCGAATAAACGCTGCTGCCGTAGTCTGCCGCAGCGGCCAAGCCCAGGCCGCCCACCAGTTGGGCGTCCAGGTGCGCGGTGCCCAGCCCGTAGGCCGCCGACACGCCTGCCGCCAGCGCGGTGTAGAAGCCTGGCACAAAGTGCGGGCGGGGGCTGTTGTGCACCACCACTTGCACTTTGTAGCTGATTTGCAGGGGGTTTTGTTCGCTCAAGGTCACGCGGCGGCCGGTTTTCACCAGCTCGGTGACCAGCATTTCGTGGAAGGTTTTTTCAAACGCCGTGGCCTTGTCTGGGGCCGCGACCGTCAGGCGGGCGTTGGAGGCCACCCCGGCGGTGTCCAGCATCTTCAGGGTTTGTTGGGCGGCGTCGCGGGCCACCACTTGCCAGTGTCCTGCGGAGCGCACTTTTTTCTGTTCGGTCAGGTCAAAGTTGCCTGAGACCGGAATGGGAGACTGCGCGCAACCTGCCAGCAGCGCGGCCAGTGCCAGCGCGACGGCGCCGGTGTGTGTGTGGTGGTGTTTCAAAGCGTGAGCTCCCGAGCGCTGGTGGAAAAGTGAGCGTGCCCACTGGGCACAGCCGTTTCAATTTTGATTATGGACCAAGGCTTGCGGCCTCAGTAGCCCTCTTTGACGCCCTTGGCCCCGTTGATTTGCCAGGCCGTGCGTTGGTTGACCAGTCGGGCCAGGAACTCCAGCTCTTCGTCTGTGTGGTTGATGGCCCGTGCCGGGTTCAGCACCACCTCGCCGTCGCGCTGGTCTGCCCACACGGCTTCGTGGTATTCGGTGGTGGAGGTGCGCTTGTCGTTGCCCGTGCTCAGGTCCACCGTGCCATAGCAGTTGCAGAAGTAGCTGCGGTTGTCCTGTTTCTCAAAAATTTCGGTGTAGACCCCGGTGCCGCGTATGCCGGCCGTGAGCGTGGGGGTGACGATGCGCCGGTTGCTGCCTTTGCCCCACACACTGACCACCGCCCCTGTCAACAGCCGCAGCAAGCTGACCGCGTTCAGCGTGGCACCGCGCTCCACCGTCAGGCGCGAGTTCTGGCGCACGTGAAAGGACGAGTTGCCAATCACGAAAATCAGCCGTGCATTGGGGCCGGTTTGCAACACGTCGCCGGTTTGCACGGTTTGTTGCGGCAACAGGCGGGCGCCGTTGAGAAGGGCATCGCCCACCATTTCCACAATGTTGCTGCGTTGCTGGGCTTGTGCGGCACCCCAGCCCCCCGTGGCCACCCACGCGGCGGCCGCTTGCAAGGTCTGGCGGCGCTGAAACCAAAGCAGTTCGGTGTCGGTGCGGCTGAGGTTGGTGTGCTGCGTCATGGGCGGCCTTGTTGGGTCAAAGATCGGGTGTGTCGTCGGTGAAGCTGTCGCGGAACGTGAAATAGACGGACGTGAAAAACATCGATGCCATCACCACCACCGTGGGCAGTATGAGCATGCTGGCCATTGCCGGGCCACCCAGCGCACCGGCCACCAGGCTGACCAACAGACCGCCCAGCATGAACACGCCCAGCCAGCTCGCGCCGTACACCAACAGTGCGGCCTTGTTTCGCCAACAGGCCAAGGCGCTGAAAAACAGGCTTTTGGTGGGTTCCACGCCGTGCCAGTGCACCAGCGCAGGGGCGTGCCAAAACAGCATGGCCAGCGGGATGTACAGGCCCATGCCCACCCACAGGGCGGTTTGAAAACCGCTGTTTTGGGTCATGTCTTCGGTCAGTGGCGCTCCGTTCAGGTACATCTGCGCAAACGTGCCGCCGTCAATCACGGCCGTGACGCCGATCACTCCCAAAAAACCCACCGCATACAGCGCGCCCAGTTTGAGCATGGCCATGCGCCGTTCTTTGCCCGCGCGCAAAGCGGTTGCCAGCACCGTGGGCATGGGAAAGCGACCGTCTGCGGCCTGGCGCGCCGCCGCCATCAGGCCCAGTGTGGCGGCGGGCAACAAGGCCAAGGCCACCACACTGCCCAACACCGGCACCACCGACAGCAGCGACACCAGGCCCATGAACAGCAAAAACAGCCCGCTCATGGCCAGGGGCTGGCGCGTGAAGGTGTGCACGCCCTGTTTCACCCAGGTCCAGCCCGCGCTGGCGGGCACAGTGTTCAGTTTCATGCGGTGTGGGCCAGGGGGTTGGGTTGGGTGGCGCGCGCGCGCAGCACCCGTTCAAAGTGGGTGGGGTCGTGGGGTTGCAGCATGGCCGCGTCGCGCGGCAGGTGCCAGTCCCACAGGCGCGAGGTCCAGAACCGCAGGGCCCCGGCGCGCAGCATGGCCGGCAGTAACTCGCGCTCGGCGACCGTCAAGGGGCGCACAGCTTCGTAAGCCTGCAACATGGCGTTGGCGCGTTCGGCGTGGTGGGTGCCGGTGGGGAGGTCGATGGCCCAATCGTTCAGGCACACGGCCAAGTCAAACACGAAGCTGTCACAGCCCGCGAAGTAGAAGTCAAAAAAGCCGGTCAGGCGCTCGCCGTCGAACATCACGTTGTCGCGGAACAGGTCGGCGTGCACGGGGCCATGGGGCAGTGCCGCGTAGGCCTGGGTGGCGGCCACCTGGTTTTGGTGGGCCAATTCCGTTTGGATGAGCGAGGCTTGCTCGGGTGTGAGGTGGGGCAGCACCACCGGCACGGTGTCGTTCCACCAGGGCAGTCCGCGCAGGTTGGGTTGTTGGCGGTCGTAGTCCACCCCGGCCAGGTGCATACGGGCCAGCATGCCGCCCACGGCGGCGCAGTGCACGGACTGGGGGGCCAGCTGGCTTTTGCCCGCCAGTTTGTTGACCACGGCAGCGGGTTTGCCCTTGAGCGTGTGCAGGATGTGGCCCTGGGCGTTGGCCGCCGGGTCGGGCACCGGAATGCCTTTGCCCGCCAAGTGCTTCATCAGGTGCAAATAGAACGGCAACTGCTCGGCCGTCAGGCGCTCGAACAGGGTCAACACGTGTTCGTGGGTGGCCCCGTCGCGCTGCGTGGTGACGAAATAGTTGGTGTTTTCAATACCGCCTGCGCAGCCTTTGAGATCTGTCAGGGTGCCCAAGCCCAGTTGGGCGAGCAGGCCAGCGGCTTCGGCGGGGGAAACTTCGGTGAATACGGCCATGTCAGGGCAGGTGTTGGGTCGGAGGAGGTGGTCAGAAGTTGAACAGGCGCCAGGTGGTGCGCCCGGCACTGCCCGCGTTGCCGGTGCGCTGGCCGTCGGGGTTGGCCGGGCCCTGGGCGGCATCGGTGGGGTTGATTTGGTAGGCCGGCAGGTCGGCCTTGGTTTGCACTTCAATCTGTTTGGTTTGGCCGCCCACCTTCAGCTCTTGCACGCGGCTGCCCGCGTCTTCGTGAACGATGCGCTCCACCTTGGGTGATGCGCCCAGGGGGGCCTCGGCTGGCGCCGTTTGGGCCCAGGCCGCCGCACCCGTCAATGCCCACGCCAGTGCAAAGGCAACGCTGCGCACGCCCAACGGGGTGTGCTGGGAGGGCGGTGTGGGGGTGCAGTGGGTGGGGCGGGGGCTGAAAAAAGTCATGCCCGATTGTAGGCAGCGCCATGGCAGGGGGTTCAGGCGGACTTCCGGGTGCATGCCCGACAATTCGCGGCATGAACGACCAGTCTCAAGCCCTGCCAGACACCCTGCTGACCACCCAACCGGGTGCCCCACGCCCCACCTTGCTGTTGGTGGATGGCTCCAGCTACCTCTACCGCGCCTTTCACGCCATGCCCGACCTGCGCGCCGTGCCCGGCGACCCCGGCAGCCCCCCCACTGGGGCCATACGCGGCATGGTCAACATGCTGCAAAGCCTGCGCAAAGAGGTGCCCGCGCAACACGTGGCCTGTGTGTTCGATGCCTCAGGCCCCACCTTCCGTGACGCGTTGTACCCCGATTACAAAGCCCAGCGGGCCCCCATGCCCGATGACCTGCGCGCGCAGATCGAGCCCATCCACGAGGTGGTGCGCCTGTTGGGTTGGGCCGTGCTGAACGTGCCCGGGGTGGAGGCCGATGACGTGATCGGCACCCTGGCGCGCGCGGGCGAGGCGCAAGGTTTTGACGTGGTGGTGTCCAGCGGCGACAAAGACCTGGCGCAACTGGTCACGCCACACATCACCATCATCGACACCATGAACGGCAAACGCCGTGATTTGGCCGGGGTAGAGGCCGAGTTTGGCGTTCCTGCGCGGCTGATGATCGACTACCAGACCCTGGTGGGTGACACGGTGGACAACGTGCCCGGTGTGCCCAAAGTGGGGCCCAAAACCGCCGCCAAGTGGCTGCAAGAATTCGGCAGCCTGGACGCGCTGGTGGCCCGTGCGGGCGAAATCAAAGGCGTGGCGGGCGAGAACCTGCGCAACGCACTGGGCTGGTTGCCCACCGGGCGCAGCCTGGTCACCATCAAAACCGATTGCGACCTGAACGGTTTTGTGCCGGGCTTGCCCAGTCTCGATTCCGTAGCTGTCAGCGCAGAGCAGACAAGCGCTTTGGCCGATTTTTATGCCAAATTTGGCTTCAAGGGCCTGGCCCAGGCCGCCACCGCCCGCCTGGGCGCTGCCGCACCCACACCCGCGCCTGCCGATGCCGCACCCAAGACAACAGCGCGCGGTGAAAGCGGCGATTTGTTTGCCGAGATCTCTGAGCCCACCCCCAGCACCCTGGTGTGCGACACCGTGCTGGACTGGCCCACCTTCGACGCCTGGCTGGCCCGTGTGCAGGCGGCAGAACTCACCGCGCTGGACACCGAAACCACGTCGCTGAATGAAATGCTGGCCGAGGTGGTGGGCATCAGCCTGTGTGTGGCGCCCGGCCACGCGGCTTACATCCCACTGGCCCACAACGGCCCCGACGCGCCGGAGCAATTGCCCCGCGACGAGGTGCTGGCCCGCCTGAAACCCTGGCTGGAAAACCCCGCTGCGAAAAAGCTGGGCCAACACGTCAAATACGACCGGCATGTGCTGGCCAACCACGGCATTGAGGTGCAGGGCTACGCGCACGACACCATGCTGCAAAGTTACGTGCTGGAGGTGCACAAGCCCCACGGCTTGAGCAGCCTGGCCGAGCGCCACCTGGGCCGCAGCGGCATCACCTACGAAGACCTGTGTGGCAAAGGCGCGCACCAAATTCCATTCGCGCAGGTGGACGTGGCCAAAGCCGCCGAATACTCGTGCGAAGACGCCGACCAAACCCTGGCCGTGCACCAGGTGCTGTGGCCGCAACTGGCCGCCCACGACACGCTGGCCTTTGTGTACCAGCTCGAAATGGACAGCAGCGAGGCGCTGTACCGCATCGAGCGCAACGGCGTGCTGATCGACGCGCCCACGCTGGCCACGCAAAGCCACGAACTGGGCCAACGCATCTTGCAGCTGGAAACCGAGGCCTACGAGATTGCCGGGCAGCCTTTCAACCTGGCGTCTCCGAAGCAATTGGGCGAAATTTTCTTTGACAAGCTGGGCCTGCCCGTCATCAAGAAAACCGCCACCGGCGCACGCAGCACCGACGAAGAGGTGCTGGAAAAACTGGCTGAGGACTACCCACTGCCCGCCAAGCTGCTGGAGCACCGCAGCCTGAGCAAACTCAAAGGCACCTACACCGACAAGCTGGCCCAACTGGCGCACCCACGCACGGGCAGGGTGCACACCCACTACGCCCAGGCCGTGGCCGTGACCGGCCGCCTGAGCAGCAACGACCCCAACTTGCAAAACATTCCCGTGCGCACCGCAGAAGGCCGCCGCGTGCGCGAGGCCTTTGTGGCCCCGGCCGGTTGCCTGATTGCCAGCGCCGACTACAGCCAGATCGAGCTGCGCATCATGGCCCACATCAGCGGCGACGCGGCCTTGCTCAAGGCCTTTGCCGACGGGCTGGACGTGCACCGTGCCACGGCAGCCGAGGTGTTTGGCATTGGCGTGGAGCAGGTCAGCAGCGAGCAGCGGCGCTACGCCAAGGTCATCAACTTCGGCCTCATTTACGGCATGAGCGGGTTTGGCCTGGCCAAGGCGCTGGGCATTGACAACACGGCGGCCAAAAACTACATCCAGCGCTACTTTGAACGGTTTGCCGGGGTGAAGCAGTACATGGATGACACCCGCGCCCAGGCCAAGGCGCAGGGCTACGTGGAAACCGTGTTTGGCCGGCGCCTGTACCTGCCCGAAATCAACAGCCCCAACGGCCCGCGCCGGGCGGGGGCCGAGCGCGCCGCCATCAACGCGCCCATGCAAGGCACGGCGGCCGACCTCATCAAACTCAGCATGGTGGCGGTGCAGCGGGTGCTGGACGAACAGCAGCGCGCCACCAAAATCATCATGCAGGTGCACGACGAACTGGTGTTCGAGGTGCCCGAGTCAGAGGTGGATTGGCTGCGCACCGAGGTGCCCCGCCTGATGGCCGGTGTGGCCCAGCTGAAGGTGCCGCTGCTGGCCGAGGTGGGCGTGGGCCCCAACTGGGAAAAAGCGCATTGAGGGCTGGTGGGCTGTAAATTTGCAATAAAAAAGCCCGCCAGCGCTTTGCTGGCGGGCTTTTTCAGCTATTGAATTTCAAAGCTTGAAAGTGCCCACCACCTCGGTGAGTTGACGCGCCTGGTCTTGCAGCGAGGCCGCCGCCGCCGAGGCTTCTTCCACCAGCGCGGCGTTTTGCTGCGTCACGCCGTCCATCAGCGCCACCGCCTGGTTGATTTGCGAAATACCTTCCGCCTGTTCGCCGCTGCTGCTGGAAATTTCGCGCATCAGCGCCGTCACGCGTTCGATGCTGGCCACAATTTCTTTCATGGTGGCCCCGGCCTCGTCCACCTGCTGCGTGCCGCTGGCCACTTTGTTGACCGAGTCGTCGATCAGGGTTTTGATTTCTTTCGCGGCCGTGGACGAACGCTGGGCCAGGCTGCGCACTTCCGACGCCACCACCGCAAAGCCCCGGCCCTGCTCGCCGGCGCGGGCGGCTTCAACCGCGGCGTTCAGGGCCAGGATGTTGGTTTGGAAGGCAATGCTGTCGATCACGGCAATGATGTCCACGATCTTGCGCGAGCTGGTGTTGATCTCGTCCATGGTGTGCACCACCTGGCCCACCACGTTGCCGCCTTTCACCGCCACGCCCGAGGCCTCTTCGGCCATGTGGTTGGCCTGGGCGGCGTTTTCAGCGTTGAGCTTCACGGTGCTGTTCAGCTCTTCGGTGGCGGCCGCGGTTTCTTCCAGCGAGCTGGCTTGTTGCTCGGTGCGGCCCGACAAATCGAGCGTGCCCGCGGCCACCTGGCTGGCGGCGCTGGCGATCGAGTCTGAGCCGGAAATGACCCGCGTGATCAGCTGGCGCAGGTTGTTTTGCATGGTCGCCATCTGGCGCAGCAGGTGGGTGATCTCGTCGTTGCCATCGGCCACCACGTTGTGCCGCAGGTCGCCTTGGGCAATGGCGGTGGCGGTGTCATCGGCGTCGGCAAACCCTTTGGACATGCGGCGCAGCGTCATCACCATCAACAGCGTCATGGGGACCGCGCCCAACAGCACGATGGCCGCAAAAATCCACTTGCTCCGCTCGTGGCGCGCATCGGCGGCAGCGGTTTCTTCCAGCGCCTGGGTGGACTGGAACTTGACCAGGTCGGACATGCTTTTTTCGAACGCCGCCCCTTCGGTGCGCCCGGCCACCAGGAAGGTGTTCATGGTGGTGGGGCTGAAGTCGCCTTTCTTGATGGCGTCCATGACCTCGTCGCGTTTGGTTTGCCACGCTTTGCGGGTGGCCATCATGGCGTCGATCAGGGCTTTTTCGTCGGCGCCCATGTCGCGTTCGAGCACGGTTTTTTGTGCGGCGTCGTTGTCGGCTTTGAGTTTGGCCACGTTTTCCAGGTGCAAGTCCACCGGGTGGCCGTGGATGCTCAGCAGCGGGGAGTCGGGGGCGTGTTGGAACATCAACAGCATTTCCATGCGGTTGACCAGGTAGCCCCGTCGCATTTGCGCCACGGCAACGGCGGCTTCCATCCGGTCTTTGTGCACGTGTTCCAGTGCGTCCCGTGCCGATTTCATGCCCGTGAAACCGGTGGCCATCGCCACGATGAACACGGCCCAATACACCACCACCACGGCCCACACCCGCTGGGTGAGCTTGAAGCTGTCAAACATATGTCTTCCTTGGTATTTCCCAACACGCGGCAACCCAACGGGGTACACCACTCCAGTCAACAAACAGAATAGCACCCAGCCTGCTATCACAAAAGCAAAAAAACCAATGCCCAAGCCCCGCAATCACGGGGTTTGCGCAGGGCTTGACACAGGTCAAACCCGTGGCCCGGAGGGTGCCTCGGGTGCCATACTTAAGACCGCATTAATACAAAGGCACCTCCCCACTTTTCGAAAGGCCACGCCATGAAAGGCATTGTGTTCACCGAGTTCGTTGACATGGTGGCGGCCCGGTTTTCGGCTGACATGGTGGACGACATCATCGAAGACGCCGCTTTGCCCAGTGGCGGTGCGTACACGGCCGTGGGCACCTACGACCACGCCGAGCTGGTGGCCATGGTGGCGGCGCTGTCACAGCGCTCGGGCGTGGCGGTGCCCGAGCTGGTGCGTGCGTTTGGCCGGCACATGTTCGGCCGGTTTCACGCCGGCTACCCAGCGTTTTTCGAAGGCATCAGCGGGGCCCTGCCATTTTTGGCGGGCATTGAAGACGTGATCCACGCCGAGGTGCTGAAGCTCTACCCCGACGCCCAGCTGCCCCGGTTCGAGTGCACCCAATTGCCCAACGGCCTGGCCATGGTGTACCGCTCGCCCCGCCACTTTGACGACCTGGCGCTGGGCCTGATCGAAGGGGCGGTGGCGCACTGGGGCGGTGGCTATGCCATTGCCCGAGAGCCGTTTGAAGACGGCACCCGTTTCACGCTCACGGCGGTGTGAGCGCCCGGTGAGCCATACGCCCACACCCCCACCCACCGCACCGCCCGAGCCCGGTGCCGATGCCCTGGCCGCGCTGGAGGCGCGCTACCAGGCCCGCCTGGCGCGCGAGCGCAGCGCACGCCAGCAGGCCGAAAAGCTGCTGGAGGACCGCAGCCTGGCGCTGTACCAAGCCAACCAGGCCTTGCAGGCATCGGCCAGCAGCCTGGAGCAACAGGTGCGCGAGCGCACGCATGCCCTGCAAGCCGCGTTGACGGCGGCCGAGGCGGCCACCGTGGCCAAAAGCCGGTTTCTGGCCACCATGAGCCACGAAATTCGCACCCCCATGAACGGCATTTTGGGACTGAGCGAGTTGTTGCTGAAAACCCCGCTGAACGGCGAACAGGCCCACTTCGCCCAGACCATCCAGCACTCGGGTGAAAGCCTGTTGGTGCTGCTCAATGACATCCTCGATTTCTCAAAAATCGAGGCCGGGCAGCTCAGCCTGGAGCGTGCGCCCACCGGCCCTGGCGACGAACTGCGCCACGCATTCGCGCTGCTGGCACCCCAAGCCCAGGCCAAGGGCCTGGCCTTCACGCACAGCGTGGCACCCGGGGTGCCTGACACGGTGTGGGGCGACGCCTTGCGGCTTCGCCAGGTGTGGCTGAACCTGCTGGGCAACGCGGTGAAATTCACCGCGCGGGGCAGCGTCAGCGCCACGCTTGCCACCAGCACCACCCAGCCCGGCTGGCTTCAAGCCCGCGTGACCGACACCGGCGTGGGCGTGCCGCCCGAGGCCCAGGCACGCATCTTTCAGCCTTTCGTCCAGGCCGACAACTCGGTCACCCGCCAGTTCGGGGGCACCGGGTTGGGGCTGGTCATTTCGCGCCGCATCGTCGAGTTGATGGGCGGCCGCATGTGGGTGGAGAGCACACCCGGCCAGGGCAGCACGTTTGGCTTTGAGTGGCCGGTGCAAGCGGTGGACGCCACCGATGCAGCCCGCCCGGCAACCCCCGGGGCACCGCCGGGGGTGGGCCGTTCCCTGCCGCCTTTGCCCCCTTTGAGGGTGCTGCTGGTGGAAGACCACCCCGTCAACCGCCAGTTGGCCCTGGCCCAGCTCAAGGTGCTGGGCGTGGCCGATGTGGACGTGGCCCAAGACGGCGAGTTGGCACTGGAGCGCCTGCGACACCGTGCCTATGACGTGGTGCTGATGGACATGCAAATGCCCCGCCTGGATGGCCTGGCCGCCACCCGGGTGCTGCGCCAACTGCCGCTGCCCGCCCAGCCCTGGGTGGTGGCCATGACGGCCAATGCGTTTGAGGAAGACCGGCGGGCGTGCCTGGCCGCGGGCATGAACGATTTCGTGTCCAAACCCGCCACCGTGACCACTTTGCGCAGCGCCTTCACGCGGTTTTTGGAAAGCCGATAGCATTGCGCCGCCCTTCATTCCCACAGGAGCCCTCACCGTGCTGAAAACCGATCAAGTGTCCGACCTCCAGGCCCTGGTGCCCGGCCAGTCCACCGAACAAGGGGCCACCCGGCGCACCGCGCTCAAAGCCGCTTTGGGCGTGGGGTATGCCGCCTCGGTGTCGCCCATCATGGCGCAGACCGCCCTCAAAACCGGTGCCGAGGGCCTGACCGTGGGCGAGGTGACGATTGACGTGAACGGCTACGCCATGCCCGCCTACCGCGCCGCGCCCGCAGGCAAAACCAACCTGCCGGTGGTGCTGGTGTTGTCTGAAATTTTTGGCGTGCACGAATACATTGCCGACACCGCCCGCCGCTTTGCCAAAGCCGGTTACCTGGCCATTGCCCCAGAGCTGTTCGTGCGCCAGGGCGATGCGCAGGGCTACTCTGAAATGGCCAAGCTGATCGCCGATGTCATCTCCAAAGTGCCCGACGCGCAGGTGATGGCCGACCTGGACGCCACCGTGGCCTGGGCCGGTGCAAACGGCGGCAACCTGAAGAAGGTGGGCATCACCGGCTTTTGCTGGGGGGGCCGCCAAACCTGGATGTATGCCGCCCACAGCAAACACATCAAGGCCGGTGTGGCCTGGTACGGCCGCCTGACGGGCCAGACCAATGCCCTGAGCCCCCAACACCCCATGGACGTGGTGGGCAAGCTCAACGGCCCTGTGCTGGGGCTGTACGGCGCGGCCGACACCGGCATTCCGGTGAACACGGTGGCCGCCATGCAAGAGGCGCTGGCCACGGGCTCTGCCGCTGCCAAGGCCTCCACCTTTGTGCTGTACCCCGACGCCCCCCACGCCTTTCACGCCGACTACCGCCCCAGCTACCGCAAGGGCCCAGCCGATGACGGCTGGCAGCGTGCCCTGGCCTGGTTCAAAACGCACGGCGTCGCCTGACGGCGGCACTTGCCCGGCGCGCTACACTGGCGCCAAAGAAAAAACCGCCGAGCCTCGGCGGTTTTTTTATGCATTTTCAGGCCCTGGCGCTTGATGGTATTCAACAGTTCGCTATGACCCTTATTCTGATTTTGCTGGGCACCGTGGCCGCCGGGGTGGGCAGTGTGTGGGTGGCGGCCGTGCTGAGTTTTGCCATGCTGGCGCGCTACACCGCCCACATGCTCAGCCTGGCGGCGGGCGCCTTGCTGGCCACGGCGTTCATGCACCTGTTGCCCGAGGCGTTCGAGTCTGCCGCCGGGGCACACGACCTGTTTGCTTTGCTGCTGGGCGGGCTGGTGTTTTTCTTTTTGCTCGACAAAGCCGAGCTGTACCACCACGGGCACGAACACAGCCATGCACCGCATGACCACGCCCCTGCCCATCACCACGGTCAGGGCCACGACCACCACAGCCACGACCACCACCCGCCCGAACGCATGGGCGGGGGCTGGGCTGTGCTGGCGGGCGACAGCGTGCACGCATTTGGCGATGGCATTTTGATTGCATCGGCCTTCCTGGCCGACTGGAAGCTGGGCCTGGTCACCGCGCTGGCAGTGCTGGCGCACGAGGTGCCGCACCACATGGGCGACCTGGTGGTGCTGCGCCACACCGTGGGCACGCAGCGCGCCGCGCTGGTGAAGGTGTCGTTGGCGGGCACGGTCACCGCCATCGGTGGGCTGGTGGGCTACTTTCTCGTCAGCGAGCTGGCGGAGCAACTGCCCTATTTCCTGGTGGTGGCGTCCAGCAGCTTCATCTACGTGGCGCTGGCCGACCTGATTCCCCAGCTGCAAAAACGCCTGAACCTGGCCGACACGCTGGCGCAGCTGGCCTGGCTGTTGGTGGGCATGGGGCTGGTGGCGCTGGTCAGCCGCTTGGCGCACTGACCCAACGCCGGGGCGGCTGGTTGCTTCAGCCGCGTTCCACCGGCAGGCCGGGGGTGTTGCTCCACTCGCTCCAGCTGCCAGCGTACAGCGCCTGGCGGCCCAAGCCTGCCAGTTCCATGGCCAACACGTTGGGCACCGCGCTCACGCCGCTGCCGCAGTGGTGCACCACGGTGGCGGGGTCGCGCCCCGCCAGCAGGGCGTCGAACTCCTGGCGCAAGGTGGCGGCGGGTTTGAACCGACCGTCTTCCCCCAGGTTGGTGGCGAACGGGCGGTTCAGCGCGCCGGGAACGTGGCCCGCGATGGGGTCCAGTGGCTCCACCTCGCCCCGAAAGCGCGGCGCGGCGCGCGCGTCCAGCACGGTTTGGTTGGGCTGGCCCAGGCGGCCGTGCACGGTGGCTGTGTCGGCCAGTGACACGGCGGGGGCTGCCAAGGCAAAGGGTTGGGGGGATGGGGTGTGGGCGGGGCCGCTGGCCAAGGTTTCACCGGCAGCGGTCCAGGCTTGCAGGCCGCCGTCGAGCACGGCCACGGCTTCGTGCCCGCACCATTTCAGCATCCACCACAGGCGGCCGGCGTAGTTCACGCCGTTGCGGTCGTACACCACCACTTGCGTGCCGTTGTCCACACCCATGCTGCCCAGCCATTGGGCAAACACTTCGCGGGTGGGCAAGGGGTGGCGGCCGCCCGATGCGGCGGTGCCCGCCGCCACACTGCCGCCGTGGGCAGACAGGTGCTGGTCGAGGTTGGCATGGGTGGCGCCGGGAATGTGGGCCTCTGCAAACTGTTGCGAGCCCAGGGCTGGGTTCATCAGGTCAAAGCTGCAATCAAACACGCGCACGCCCGCGGTGTGGGATGGGGCGGTCAGCAGCTGGGCCAGTTCGGCCACGGAAATGAGGGTGGTGTGCATGGCGGTTGTGTGTGGGACGGTGTCAGCCGGTGTGGTCTTCGGGCGGGGTTTGGGGGGCGGTGCGGGCGCGCAGCAGTGTGGCCACGATGCCGCTGACGATGATGAGGCCCATGCCCACCCAGCCCAGCAGGGGCAGGTCGTCGTTGAAGATGACAACGCTGTAGATGCCCGCAAACACAATGCCCATGTACTGCAGGTTGGCCACCAGCAGGGTGGCCCCGCTGGCGTAGGCGCGTGTCATGCACAACTGGCCCAGCACGGCCAGCAGGCCTATGGGCAGCATCCACAGCGCTTGTGGCCACACCCAGGCACTGGTGCCACCCACGGCCACGCCCACCGCGCCCACCAGCGTGGCCCCGGCGGAGAAATAAAACACGGTGCGGCTCTCAGGTTCGCCCGCCCGCGACAGGGCGGACACCTGCAAATACGCCAGCGCCGAGAACACGCCCGACAGCAAACCGATCAGCCCGCCCAGCAACTGGTCGCTGGCCACGGTGGGGCGCAGCATCAATGCCACACCGCCAAAACCGGCCAGCACCGACAGCACGAGCGGGCCCTGGCCTTTCAGGGCTTCGCCCTGGCGTTGCATCAGCAGCGCGCCCCCCACCAGAAACGCGGCAATCCACACGCTGCTCATGTAGTTCAGCGTCATGGCGGTGGCCAGGGGCAGGGCGGCGATGGAATAAAACCAGGTGGTCAGCGCCGTGGTGCCCACCACGCTGCGCCACAGGTGCATGGCGGGCACGGGGGTGACCAGCGACACGCGGCGCAGCCGCATGACACTGGCCATGAACACCAGCCCGATCAGGCCCCGGTAAAACACCACCTCGAAGCTGCTGAAGTGCGCCGAGGCGAACTTGATGCACACCCCCATGGTGGCAAACAGCAACGAGGCCAGCAGCATCCACAAGGCTTGCATATTTAAAGCTTTTTTGCCTCTGGCGCTTGATGGGATTGACTTGTTTGCTATGTCAAACAGCGGCGCCCATGCGCTGGCGGTACCACTCGTGGAAGTGCTGCATGCCGTCTTCCATGGGGCTTTGGTAGGGGCCCACTTCGTTGTCGCCACGGGCCAGCAGGGCTTTGCGGCCCGCGTCCATGCGTTCACCGATTTCGTCGTCTTCGATGCAGGTTTCCATGTAGGCCGCGCGTTGTGCGTCCACAAACCCACGCTCGAAGGCGGCAATTTCTTCGGGGTAATAGAACTCCACCATGTTCAGCGTTTCGCTGGGGCTCACGGGGTAGAGCGTGGACACGGTCAGCACATGGGGGTACCACTCCACCATGATGTGCGGGTAGTAGGTCAGCCAGATGGCCCCGTGGTCGGGGGCCTGGCCCTGGCGGTAGGCCATCAGTTGTTCGTGCCACTTCTGGTAGGCCGGGCTGCCGGCCTTGCCCATGAGGTTTTGCGCCCCCACGGTTTGCACCGAATACTCGGGCTTGAATTCCCAGGTGAGGTCGTTGCAGGTCACGAAGTTGCCCAGCCCGGGGTGGAAGGGCACGACGTGGTAGTCCTCCAGGTACACCTCGATGAAGGTTTTCCAGTTGTAGTGGCAGGTGTGCAGTTCCACATGGTCGAGCACCATGCCTTCGAAATTGAGCGCGGCACGGGGGCCCATGTGGGCCAGGTCGGCTTCGATGTCGCGGCCGTTGTCTTCGAACAGCATGCCGTTCCACTCGCGCAACGGGTACTTCTTCAGGTTCAGGCAGGGGTCTTGCGCGAAGTGGGGGGCGCCAATCAGCTCACCCAGTTGGCCCATTTTGGCGCCGCCGCTGTAAGTCCAGCGGTGCAGCGGACACACGATGTTGCCGCCGGCGCTGCCCGCTTGGGTGTGCGCCAGGTTGCCCCGACCTTTGAGCATCACCGCCTGGCGGTGGCGGCAAACGTTGGATACCAGCTCCACCCCGTGTTCGGTGCGCACCAAGGCGCGGCCCTCACCCTCCTGGGGCAGGGCGTGGTAGTCGCCGACGTTGGGAACGGCGTTGGTGTGCCCCACATAGCGGGGCCCCTGCTGAAAGATGCTCGCCAATTCGCGCTGGAACAGCGCTTCGTCGAAATAACTGGAAACTGGAAGTTGGCTTGTGGCCTGCTGCAGTTGAAGACTTAAATCAGACATGAAGGTCCTGACCTAGAGACTCCCCCTATGAAGGGGCAGGGTAAGCGCATGACGAAAATCGCTGGCGACAGTCGGCTTGGCGCGGGAGGGTGAAGGGTTGGCCTTGGGCGTAACCCCGTGAGGGTTAAAAAGGGGGGCGTAGTGTACCCGGGGCAGGGGTTGGGGTCGGTCGGTAAAATCGGGCGTCACATTCCCACGCCCATGTCCAAAAACCGATCCCCCGAACCGGCCGCTGTGGCCGACGCCCTGCCCCCCACTTACGAAGCCGCTGTTCAAGAGCTTGAACAACTGGTGGCCCGGCTCGACGCCGGTCAACTGCCGCTGGACCAGCTGCTGGCCCAGTACCAGCGTGGTGCCCAGCTGTTGTCTCACTGCCGAGACCGCTTGCAAGCCGTCGAGCAGCAAATCAAAGTCTTGGAAGCCGGTGAACTCAAACCCTGGGCGGCCGACTGATGGGCGCCCCTCACACTTTGAACGCCGCCGACTGGGTGGCGGCGCACCTGCACACCGTTGAATCTGCCTTGTCAGAGTGGGTGTGCCCCCACACCCCCGCAGGCTTGGGCGATGCCATGCGCTACGCCGTGTTGGACGGCGGCAAGCGCCTGCGCCCGCTGCTGGTGCTGGCGGCCAGTGAGTCTGCGGGCATGGCCGTGCCCCCTCGGGGGGCCGCCATGCGGGCGGCGTGCGCGGTGGAACTGATCCACGCCTATTCCCTGGTGCACGACGACATGCCTTGCATGGACAACGATGTGTTGCGTCGCGGCAAACCTACTGTGCATGTGAAGTTTGGTGAAGCCCAGGCCCTGCTGGCGGGTGATGCCTTGCAAGCCTTGGCGTTTGAGCTGTTGGTGCCCCCTGATGGCAGCCTGCCCGACGCCTTGGCCGCGCAGCTGTGCCGCACCTTGGCATTGGCTGCGGGCGGTCAAGGCATGGCCGGTGGCCAGGCCATCGACCTGGCCAGCGTGGGGTTGGCGCTGAGCCAGTCCGAGCTGGAGCACATGCACCGTCTGAAAACCGGTGCCCTGTTGCAAGCCAGTGTGGTGATGGGCGCCGCCTGTGCCCAGGTGCCCACGCACGCGCTGTCGCACTTGGCCGACTACGGTCGCTGGCTCGGTCTGGCGTTCCAGGTGGTGGACGATGTGCTGGACGTGGTGTCCGACACCGCCACCCTGGGCAAAACCGCTGGCAAAGACGCCGAGCACGACAAGCCAACCTTTGTCAGCCTGATGGGGTTGGAGCGGGCGCAAACTTACGCCAACGACTTGCTGGCCCAGGCCCAGGCCGCGCTGGTGCACAGCGCATTGCCCCATGTGGCACCGCTGCACGCCCTGGCCGATCTGGTGGGTGGCCGCCGCCACTGACCCTCTGCGACCCCTGCCCATACAGACTGACCGCGCGCGAAGCGCGGCGTGACCCACATGACTTCACTTTTGAACCGCATTGAACAGCCCTCCGATTTGCGGGGCCTGGCCAAAGCGCAATTGCCCGCCTTGGCCGATGAATTGCGCCAGTTTGTGATTGACAGCGTGTCTCGCACGGGCGGTCACCTCAGCTCCAACCTGGGCACGGTGGAGCTGACGGTGGCGCTGCACTATGTGTTCAACACGCCGCACGACCGCATCGTGTGGGACGTGGGCCACCAGACCTACCCACACAAAATCCTGACCGGGCGGCGCGACCGCATGGCCAGCCTGCGCCAATTGGGGGGTATCAGCGGGTTTCCGAAGCGCGACGAAAGCGAATACGACACCTTCGGCACGGCGCACTCATCCACGTCCATCTCGGCCGCACTGGGCATGGCCGTGGCGGCCAAACAAAAGGGCGAGCACCGGCACAGCATTGCCGTGATTGGCGACGGTGCCATGACCGCCGGCATGGCTTTTGAAGCACTGAACAACGCAGGGGTGCAAGACGTGCCGCTGCTGGTGGTGCTGAACGACAATGACATGTCCATTTCCCCGCCCGTGGGAGCGCTGAACCGTTACCTGGCGCAGTTGATGAGCGGGCAGTTTTATGCCGCGGCCAAACAGGTGGGCAAGCAGGTGCTGAAAAATGCGCCGCCCTTGTTTGAGTTGGCCAAGCGCCTGGAAGAACACGCCAAAGGCATGGTGGTGCCCGCCACCTTGTTTGAAAAGTTCGGCTTCAACTACGTGGGCCCCATCGACGGACATGACCTGGACAGCCTGATTCCCACGCTGGAAAACATCAAGCACCTGAAGGGTCCGCAGTTTCTGCACGTGGTCACCAAAAAAGGCCAAGGCTACAAACTGGCCGAGGCCGACCCTGTGGCCTACCACGGCCCAGGCAAATTCGACCCTGCGGTGGGGTTGGTCAAAAGCACGGCCCCATCCAAGCCCACGTTCACGCAGGTGTTTGGGCAGTGGCTGTGCGACATGGCCGCGCAAGATTTGCGGCTGGTGGGCATCACCCCCGCCATGCGCGAGGGCTCTGGCATGGTGGAGTTCGAGCGCCGCTTCCCCGAGCGCTACCACGACGTGGGCATTGCCGAGCAGCACGCCGTGACGTTTGCCGCAGGCATGGCTTGCGAGGGTTTGAAGCCCGTGGTGGCCATTTATTCCACGTTCTTGCAGCGCGGTTATGACCAGCTCATCCACGACGTGGCCCTGCAAAACCTGCCCGTGGTGTTTGCCCTGGACCGTGCCGGTTTGGTGGGCGCCGACGGTGCCACCCACGCGGGGGCTTATGACATCGCGTATTTGCGCTGCATCCCCAACATGGCGGTGGCGTGCCCGGCCGATGAGGCCGAATGCCGTGGTTTGCTGACCACTGCCTTTGAGCAAAACCACCCGGTTGCCGTGCGTTACCCGCGTGGCAGCGGGGCGGGGGTGCCGGTGCCCACCCATTTGGAGCCGCTGCCTTATGGCAAAGGCGAAATTCGCCGCCAGGGGCAGGGCGTGGCCTTGCTGGTGTTTGGCACCTTGCTGGCGCCCGCGCTGGTGGCGGCGGAGGGCCTCAACGCCACCGTGGCCAACATGCGCTGGGCCAAACCGTTGGACGTGGACCTGTTGCGTGAGCTGGCCCGCACACACGCTGCGCTGGTGACGGTCGAAGAGGGCTGTTTGCCCGGTGGGGCGGGTGCGGCGGTGCTGGAAGCCTTGCAGGCCATGGGCCTGCAGGTGCCGGTGTTGGCGCTGGGGT
The DNA here is from genome assembly GCA_049653005.1 of Burkholderiaceae bacterium. Classification (GTDB taxonomy): domain Bacteria; phylum Pseudomonadota; class Gammaproteobacteria; order Burkholderiales; family Burkholderiaceae_C; genus UBA2334. The sequence continues at coordinate 84,269 of JBASFL010000028.1, forward strand.
TGCCCGATGTGTTCATCGACCATGGCGACCCTGCCACGCTGCTGGCCATACAGGGCCTGGATGCCCCTGGCATTCAGGCCTCGGTGGCGCGTTGGCTGCCGGGTTTGTCCAAGCTTGCAACAAGCTGAAGAGGGGATTTTTTCGGGGTTTTCTCAAGGGAAAACCCCCGGGGTTGGGGGTTGCGGCCTTCCTACAATCGCGCTCGGACTGAGAAGTCTCCGGGCGCTGTGACAGTGGTGACCCGGATGTGATAAATCCAACCACGGAGTCAAACGCTATGGATCGTCGTTCTCTCATCAAGCACGCTGGCATTGCCGGTGTGCTGGCCGCCGGTGCAGCCCCCGCTGTGCACGCACAGGCCGCTGTTCGCTGGCGCCTGGCCTCCAGCTTCCCCAAGGCCCTGGACACCATTTACGGTGCTGCTGAGGTGTTTGCCGATGCGGTCAAACGCATGTCGGGTGGCAAATTCGAAATCAGTGTGCACCCCGGTGGCGAGTTGATGCCCCCCTTCGGCGTGGTCGATGGCGTGCAACAAGGCTCCGTCGAGTGTGCGCACACCGCCCCCTATTACTTTTTCGGCAAAGACGACACGTTCGCCATGGACACGGCCATTCCCTTTGGCCTGAACAGCCGCCAGTTGACGGCTTGGCAGTACGAAGGCGACGGCATCAAGCTGTTCCGTGAGTTCTACGCTGCCTACAACATCCACAACTTCCCCATGGGCAACACCGGTGCCCAAATGGGCGGCTGGTACCGCAAGGAGATCAAAACCCTCGCCGACATCAAGGGCATGAAAATGCGCATTGGTGGCTTCGCAGGCAAGGTGCTGACCCGCATGGGTGGCGTGCCCCAGAACATCCCCGGTGGCGAGATTTACCAAGCCCTGGAAAAAGGCACCATCGACGCGACGGAATGGGTAGGCCCATACGACGACGAAAAGCTGGGCTTTGGCAAAGTGGCCAAGCATTACTACTACCCAGGCTGGTGGGAAGGCGGCGCGCAGCTCACGCTGTACTGCAACACGACCGCGTTCAACGCGCTGTCTGCCGAGAACAAAGCCATCGTGGAAGCCGCATCTGCCCTGGCGCACACCACCATGCAAGCCCGTTACGACGCGCGCAACCCTGCCGCGTTGAAGCGTTTGGCCGCTGCCAAGGTCAAGATCCTGCCTTTCCCCAAGGTGGTGATGGACGAGGCGTTCAAGCACTCCATGGCTTTGTACGAAGAGTTGAACCAAAGCAACCCCAAGTGGAAGAAGATTTACGCCAGTTACTCGGCGTTCCGCAAGGACTCCAACCTGTGGTTCCGCTTCACTGAAGCCACGTTCGACCGCTACATGCAGGGAGCCAAACTGTAAGTCAGGCCCGCGCAGCCACTGGCCTTGGTTTCTGGTGCCAGTGCCTCCTGCCCCGTGTTCTGCACAAAAAAAACCCGCTTCGGCGGGTTTTTTTATTTGAGCTGTCCGCTCAGTTTTTGTAAGGACGGAAATGGGCTGACATGGCTTCGAATGCGCTCCACAGCGCAGGGTCTCCTGCGTAGTAGGTTTTGAACGGGCCGTGGCCTGTGCGCACGTACAAGCGCGGCGCAATCAGCCACTCCAGCCCTTTGAAACGCATGAATTTTGCGTACCCGATGTCTGTCAGGGGTGTGGATTTTTTCCAAAACCATGTTTGAGTGAGGTGTTCAGGTGTCAATGAAGTGGTGCTTCTGACCATGACCCACCACATGGCCAGCACCAAACCGCAGCCAGCCAGCACCCAGGACAAGAGGGTTGGGTCCGCTGCGTTGGCTCCGTTCTGTGTCACCACGCGAGCAGCCCACACGGTCAATGCGAGCACCAGCACGGTGGCTGTTGCCCTGAATGCGCGGCCAAAGGCTGGGCCCGACACCTGGGTTGCGGCGGGTTGGTAGGGAGGGGGGAAGAAATCGGGTGTGCTCATGGTCATAAAAAAACCACCCGGGGTTCGGGTGGTTTTGGGTCTGGGGGCCCGTGTGGGCCGAAAGGGTTATTTCTTCTCTTCCAACGACTCGCGCAAGGCCTTTTCGGCATCGCTGCCGGATGCCTCGGTGTCGTCTTGCTTCAGCGCGTCCAGGTCTGCCGCCGCGTTGTCATCATCGGAGGCTGGGGCGTCGTCACCGGCAGGCATCTCGATCTGAATATTTTCCACATCCAGCACCTCGGGTTTGTCCAAGAAGGATGTGACGGTTTCGGGCACAAAGATCACCACCGCCACCAAGATGAGCTGCATGATGACCCAAGGGATCGAGCCCATGTAGATGTCGCTCGATTTGATGGGCACCGGGATGCGCTTCTCTTTGAACAGCGTGTCTGAGATTCCACGCAAATAGAACAACGCAAACCCGAAGGGGGGGTGCATGAAGCTGGTTTGCATGTTCACGCACAGCAACACACCGAACCAAATCAGGTCAATGCCCATTTTTTCGGCCACGGGGGCCAACATGGGCACGATGATGAAAGCAATTTCAAAGAAGTCGAGGAAGAAGGCGAGGAAGAACACAAAAATGTTCACCACGATCAAGAAACCCAACTGACCGCCGGGCAGACCGGTCAGCAAATGTTCCACCCATTTCGCGCCGTCCACACCTTGAAATACCATCGAGAACACGCGCGAACCGATCAAGATGAACACCACCATTGCCGTCAGTCGCATGGTGCCTGTCATGGCTTCCCACAGCAGGCCTTTGCTCAGGCGCTTGTGGATAGCGGCCAGGATCAGCGCGCCAACGCAACCCATTGCACCGGCTTCGGTTGGGGTGGCAATCGCCACATCCAAGCCTGGCAACCCCCCCATGGACCCCAGCACGGCGAAAATAAGGACGGCTGACGGAATGATGCCCCGCAGGCATTTGGCCCACAGCGCCCAACCGTTCAGGGTGCGGGCCTCAATCGGGACACCGGGCAGGAAGTTGGGCTTGATGCGGGTCAGCAAGAAGGTGTAAAGCGCAAAAATCAGCACCTGCAAAATCGAGGGGCCCCAAGCGCCTTTGTACATGTCACCCACCGAGCGGCCCAGCTGGTCGGCCAGCACCACCAGCACCAAAGAGGGAGGCACCAGCTGTGTGATGGTGCCCGATGCGGCCAACACACCCGTGGCGTAGCGCATGTTGTAGCCGTAGCGGATCATCACGGGCAGCGAAATCAGCGCCATGGCAATCACCTGACCAGCCACGGTGCCCGTGATGGCACCCAAGATGAAGCCCACAATGATCACGGAATAGCCCAGGCCCCCTCGCATGGGGCCAAACAGCTGACCCATGGAGTCCAGCATGTCCTCTGCAAGGCCGCACTTCTCCAGGATGGCGCCCATGAACGTGAAGAAGGGAATGGCCAACAACAGGTCGTTGGACAAAATGCCAAAAATGTTCAGTGGCAGGTTGGACATGAAAGTGGCCGGAAACCAGCCCATCTCAATGGCGTAGAAGCCGCTGGCCAAACCCAGGGCTCCCAGCGAAAAGGCCACCGGGAATCCAATGAGCATGATGAATACCAGGCCCGCAAACATCAGCGGTGGAAAATTTTCCAAAGTCATGGGTTTCTTTCTTTTGTTCTGTGGATGTCAGCGGTGGGGGTCATTGCAGGGGCTTTTCGTAGTGCGTGTCGAGTTTGATCACGCCAGCCAAAAACAGAACGCGTTTGATGGTTTCGGCCAATCCCTGGACAAACATCAAACCAAAGCCCACCGGTAACAGCAACATGGCTGGCCAGCGGATCAGGCCACCGGAGTTGCTGGACATTTCCCCTGACAGGTACATCTTCATGAAAAGGGGCCAGCTCAGGTGCACCATCAGGGCACACAGCGGCATCAGGAAAAACACCAAACCAAAAATGTCCACCCACACAGGGCCTTGGCGTTTGAGCTTGCCGTAGATGATGTCCACGCGCACGTGTTCATTCACTTTCAGCACATAGGGCCCACCAAACATCACGGTGGCCGCAAACAGGTACCACTGGATTTCAAGCCAGCCGTTGGACGTGATGTCCAACCCGTAGCGCACGAACGCGTTGCCAGCGGAAATCATGGCGGCCGACATCACGGCAATGGCCGCAACGTGGCCCAATTTGTCAGCCACCCAGTCGATGGCGTGCAAGATTTTCAAAAGCAGTTGTAACAAGGGGAACTCCTGGGGTCAAAGCGCAGCCCGAGCGGGCCGCAGAGCGCTGCCGGATTATCGGCGTGGGCTTTTGGCAGGGGGTGGGGTGGGCATGAGGGCTAACCCTTGAAGTGCTGTGTTTCAAGGGGTGTTGTTGGGAATATGTCAGGCAGGTCTGCCAGCCGATCCCTGTTGATCAGTGCCTCCCGACGCCTCGCCGGTTTAGACTCGCGTGCTTGTTTGGCTGAACCCTTGAATGGGTTCAAAGACGGGTGCTCGGTGCCCCCGGGCATGGCCATGAACCCGCCAGCCACAGGCGCTGTTGGCGCCCAGTTTCACCTGGGGCATGACCCGCATCGAGAAAGCTTTGTCGCCACACCACATCCACCATGAGCACGCCCACCACCCTTGAGTTTGTTGCCGCCTCGCTGTTCGCGCTGGCGTTGATTCACACGTTTTCTACCAAATTCTTCGAGCATTTGGCGCACACCCGGCCTGCCCACGCAGGTGTGTGGCACTTGCTCGCCGAGGTGGAAATTGTGTTCGGTGTGTGGGCCATGGTGCTGGTGGTGGTCATGGGGTTGATGTCGGGTTTTGCAGCTGCCACCCAATACCTGGACAGCCGCAATTTCACCGAGCCGCTGTTCGTTTTTGTCATCATGGTCGTGGCGGCCAGCAAGCCCGTGCTCCAGGTGTCCTCCATGGCCGTTCGGGGCTTGGTGCGGATGCTTCCCTTCAACCCCAGCATGACCTTTTTCTTCGTGGTGTTGGGTGTGGTGCCGCTGTTGGGCTCCTTCATCACCGAGCCCGCAGCGATGACCCTGGCTGCATTGCTGATGAAGGACAGCGTGTTTGCCAAGGCCTCGCGCAAGCTGCAATACGGGGCGCTGGGTGTGTTGTTTGTCAATGTCTCCATCGGCGGCACCCTGACGCCTTTTGCCGCCCCCCCTGTGTTGATGGTGGCTGCGAAATGGAACCTTGACACGGTGTACATGCTGACCCATGTGGGCTGGAAGGCCGCAGTGGCCGTGTTCATCAATGCGGCAGTGTTGACCGCCCTGTTTTCAAAAGAACTCCGGCGGTTCACGGCCCAGACGCAGTCGCCATACACAGGCGTGCCTGTCTGGATGGTGGCCGTTCACATCGGGTTTTTGGCGGCCATCGTCACGTTGGCCCACCACCCAGCGGCGTTTGTCGGCATATTTTTGCTGTTCATGGGCGTGGCGCAAGCCTACCCAGCCTTTCAGGAAAACCGATTGATCCTCCGCGAGGGGTTGCTGGTGGCGTTCTTCCTGGGGGGGCTCGTCGTGCTCGGGGGCATGCAACAGTGGTGGCTCCAGCCCTTGCTGTTGACCATGAATGAAACCACGGTGTACTTCGGTGCCACGGCGTTGACGGCCATCACCGACAACGCGGCATTGACTTACCTGGCCTCTTTGGTGGACGGCTTGACGCCAGAATTCAAATACGCGGTATTAACAGGGGCTGTCACGGGCGGGGGTTTGACCATCATCGCCAATGCCCCGAACCCGGCTGGCGCCGCGATTCTCAAAAGCACCTTTCACGAAGGTGCCATTTCTCCCCTGAGCCTGTTTTTGGGCGCACTGGGCCCCACGCTGGTCGCCGTTTTGTGCTTCCGGCTGCTGCCCATGTGAATGAATTGGCTTTCTGCACATGAACATCGAACTCAAAATCCTCGACGACCGCTTGCGTGACGCCATGCCCACCTATGCCACTCCCGGCAGCGCAGGTTTGGACTTGCGGGCCTGCCTGGCCGAGCCCTTGATGCTGGCCCCCAACGCCTGGCAGCTGGTGCCCACCGGCATGGCCCTCTACCTGAAAGACCCTGGCTATGCCGCCATGATCCTGCCGCGGTCGGGGCTGGGCCACAAACACGGCATCGTGCTGGGCAACCTGGTGGGGCTGATTGACAGCGACTACCAGGGGCAATTGATGGTCAGCGCCTGGAACCGCAGCGACGTGCCCTACACCCTGCAGCCCATGGAGCGCTTGGCCCAGTTGGTGATCGTGCCCGTGGTGCAGGCCACTTTCACCCTGGTGGACGACTTTGCACCCACCCAGCGGGGTGTGGGTGGGTATGGCTCTACGGGCACCGCTTGACTGACGAATTCAATAGCAAACTGTTGAATATCAATAAGCGCTGGATGCCAATCTAATGCAATAAATGGCCTGGGTGGTCGTGGCCGTGCGCGTGTGCATCCCCCTGGTGTTCAGATGGCAGGTGCAGTTTGAAAAAGCCGGTGCCCAGCGTGCCCAGCCCAATTTCCTCCAACGTGGCTTCGCGCACCGCGTGAACCTTCAGGTCCAGCCGCAGGGCAATGCCGGCCAACGGGTGGTTGGCATCCATCACCACGTGTTCTGGGTAAATCTCGCTCACGAAGTACAGCAGGTCGCTGGGTGCGTTGGGGTTGCCACCGGGCGGCAGGCCTTCGAACGCCATGCCTTCCTCCAGCTCTGCCGGGAACAGGTTGCGCGGCTCCAGGAACATCAGCTGGTCGTTGAAGTCGCCAAACGCATCTTCAGGCTCCAGCTGCAACAACACGCGGTCGCCCGCGGCTTTGCCCATCAAGGCCTCTTCCAGCTTGGCCAGCAGGTCGTCCCCGCCCACCAAAAATTCCACGGGTTCGTCCAATTGGTCCAGTGTTTCGCCCAGGGTGTCTTTCAGCGTCCAGGTCAGGGCGGCGACGCATTGCTCGGTGATTTTCATCGGACAATTGTCCCATGACCCGTTTACCCAAAGCCCTCCCAACCCCGTCTGCCCCTTCTGCTGTGGACACGCCTCTCACCCTGTTGGGTGGGCTGACCGCCCAGCAATTCATGAAAAAGCACTGGCAAAAAAAGCCACTGCTGGTGCGTGGTGCCATTCCCGGTTTCAAACCCTTGCTTACGCGGCCGCAGCTGTTTGATTTGTCCTCGCGCGACGAAGTGGAGTCGCGCCTGATCGTGCAAACGCTGGCCCAGGCCACTGGCAAATCCAAGAAAAAAGCGGTAGGCCCTGCCTGGACCCTGGGCCATGGGCCGTTCAAAAAAGGGGCCTTTCCGCCCATCGACCAACCCGGCTGGACCCTGCTGGTGCAAGGGGTGGATTTGCACGACGATGCGCTGCACCAGCTCCTCAACCGCTTCCGTTTCGTGCCCGATGCGCGGCTGGACGACCTGATGATTTCCTGGGCCAGCGAAGGCGGTGGCGTGGGGCCGCACTTTGACAGCTACGACGTGTTTTTGCTGCAGGCCTCCGGCAAACGCCACTGGCGCATCGGCCGACAGAAAGACCTCAGCCTGCAGCCCGATGTGCCCCTGAAAATTCTGACGAATTTCGTGCCCGAAGAAGAACACGTGCTGGAAGCCGGCGACATGCTTTACCTACCCCCCCGCTGGGCCCACGACGGTATCGCGGTGGGCGAGGGTTGCATGACCTATTCCATGGGTTTTCGCGTGCCCCAGCGCGCCAGCCTGGCATCCGAATTGGCCTTGCGCATGACCGATGCGTTTGAAGACGCCACCCTGTACAAAGACGCGTCGCAACCCGCCACCGACACACCGGCGCTCATTCCCGACACCTTGCACGCTTTTGCCCAAGACGCGTTGGAGCGGCTGCTGTCCGACCGGGCATCTTTGGCCTGTGCGCTGGGCGAGGTGATGACCGACCCCAAGCCCAAAGTCTGGTTCGACGAGCCCGAGGCCGACTGGACCGGGGCCCCCCTGCGCCTGGACCGCCGCACCCGCATGATGTACGACGAACAGCACATCTACATCAACGGCGACAGCTTCCGCGCGGGCGGGGCCGATGCCCGCCTGATGCGCCGCCTGGCCGACCAGCGTGTGTTGGGGGCCGCCGATCTGGCACGAGCCAGCGCCGCCGCCCGTGAATTGCTGGCCGATTGGCACAGCGCGGGCTGGGTGTTGGAAACCGCCGTTGACTGAGCCCGTGCCCGACCAGGTGTTGCCCCGCACCCCCGGCGTGCCGCTGGGGCGGCACGAGGGCCGGGTGGCATTTGCCGACCTGGTGCGCCAAACCATTGCCGTGGCAGATGCCCAAGGCTGGCGCGAATGGTGGTGGTGCGACGCCGACTTTGCCGATTGGCCATTGGGTGAGCGCGCGGTGATCGAATCGCTGGAGCGTTGGGTGGGGCAGGGACGCAAGCTGCACCTGCTGTCCCGCGACTTCCGTGCCCTGCGCCAAGCCCATGCCCGCTTTGTGCCCTGGCGCGTGCGGTGGGACCACTGCATCGAAGCCAAGGCGTGCCCCAGTGCCCCCGTGGACGATTTCCCTTCAGGCATGTGGATGCCCACCGCCTGTTGGACGCGCATTGACCCCGTTCGCAGCGTCGCGGTGGCCACCGACGAGCCTCAGCGGCGTGTGGGTTTTCAGCAATGTTTGCAGGGTTGGTGGGCCAAAGCCACCCCTGCCTTTCCTGCCAGCACACTGGGGCTCTGAAGCCCGTGCGCCCCAAGCGCACCCTTTTGGATACATTTCGCATCAAATTCGGGCGTATATCCGACAAGGGTTTTCAGAGTTGACAAATTTTGAAATACACTTGCCAGCGATCTGCTCAGCCTGATCCCTGCGCCGCCCCAAGTTGTTTGGGCCGACCGCTTCGATTGTCAAACCCTCTCTATTTGGACTCACCATGAACAAGAATCTGTTGATCGCTGGCCTGTTGGCCGCTGCTGCCGCCCTGACCGCTTGCGGCAAAAAAGAAGAAGCACCTGCACCTGCTCCCGCAGCAGCACCCGCACCTGCTGCTGAGCCAGCAGCCCCTGCCGCCGCAGCACCTGCTGCCGCGCCTGCCGCTGACGCAGCAGCTCCCGCCGCCGCAGCCCCCGCTGCTGCCGCACCTGCCGCCGAGCAAAAGCCTGAAGAAAAGAAGCAGTGATCCACTGTTGCTTCTCAGCATGAAAAAAGCCGCTGCAAAGCGGCTTTTTTCATGGGGGCGAGAAACCCGGGCATTGCGGCTTCCCAGTGGCAGGGCCACGAAGGCCCGCCGGGTTTTATTGCAGGTCGTCTGACAAGATTTTCAGCACGCCTTGTGCCACGGCCGAGTTGTCGGGTTGGCCATCTGCCGTCAACACGCTCAAGGTGCTGAGGTTGCCAGCCGCCTTCACGGCCACCCGGTACTGTGCCGGTTTGGCGTCTTTTTTCGACGACTTGAACAGGTTGGCGAAGAAGCCGGTGTCTTTGCTCTCGGCCACCGGGGCCACGTAGCGCACGAAATACAGGCCTTGCGCGCGGTCGCGGTCTTCCACTGTGAAACCGGTGCGGTCAAGCGCCAGGCCCACGCGGCGCCAAGCGCGGTCGAAGTTTTCATCCAGCTCCACCGCACTTTGTCCGTTGGCGTTGACCAGGCGGGCTTTGGGTGGGGGCGCGCTGGCTGCCAGCTGGGCGGTGGCCTGTTCGGCGGTCACGCCCAGCTTCAACATCAGGCGACGCAAGAATTCGGCTTCCAGTTCTGGATCAGCGGCGCGGGGTTGCCACACGGTTTGGTCTTTGGCTGTGGTGCTGTAAACCTCTTGCATGCCCCGGTGGCTGATGTAAATCTCTGTTTCACCCGCCGATGTGCGTTCCACACGGGTGCGGAATTTGTCGCGTTCGCCGGTGGAATACAGGTTGTCGAACACCTTGCCGATGGTGTTGCGGATGAAGTCTTGGGGCAACTTGGCGCGGTTTTCAGCCCAGTCGGTTTCCATCAGCCCCAGGTTTTGTTGGTCCAGGGTCAGCACAAAGCCGCTGTCTTGCCAAAACCCCTTCAAAGGCTCCCACAGTTTGTCGGCCGGGCGTTTGACCACCAGCCAACGCTGGCTGCCCGCGCGTTCAATGCGCACATCTCCCGCTTCGTTGGTGGCGGTGGTTTTGGCCGCGCTGGTGGGGGCAGCGGTTTGGTAGCCGCTGGCCGTGACCACGGCGTTGGGCATGGCGTAGCGGGTGTCGGCGCTGAGCTGCGTCAAATCCGGCGGAATTTCCAGCGAATTGACGCGTTTGGCGCTTTTGTAGTCCACCTTGTCTTCTTGCAGCACCGAGCAGCCGCTCAGGCCGACAGCGGCGCACACCAGCAGCACGGGCATGACCCGACCGCTTGGCGAAAGGACAGGGGAGGGGGTTTGGTTTGGGGTCATGGGGGCAATCGGTGGCCGTGTGCGGTGGGCTGGGGTGGGTCAGGCCAGCAAGCCAGTGACCTTCAGGGCGGCTTCCACCACAGGGGCGTTGGCGGCTTCCAGCTGTGTCATGGGCAGGCGCAGCGTGGGGCCACACAGGCCCATGCGTGCCATGGCCCATTTCACGGGGATGGGGTTGGCTTCCACAAACAGGTGCTTGTGGATGGGCAGCAGTTGCAGCTGAATGGCCATGGCCTTGGCGGCATCGCCGGCCACCGCGGCCATGCACATGTCGTGCATCAAGCGGGGCGCGATGTTGGCCGACACGCTGATGTTGCCCTGGCCGCCACACAGCATCAGGGCCACGGCGGTGGCGTCGTCGCCCGAATAAATGGCGAAGCCTTTGGGTGCTTCTTTGATGAGCCACTGCGCACGCTCGATGTTGCCGGTGGCTTCCTTGATGCCGACGATGCCGGGCACCTGGGCCAGGCGCATCACGGTGGCGTGGGCCATGTCGGCCACGCTGCGGCCGGGCACGTTGTACAGCACCACGGGCAAGTCGCCAGTGGCTTCTGCAATGGCCTTGAAGTGTTGGTATTGGCCTTCTTGCGTGGGCTTGTTGTAGTAGGGCACCACCTGCAGCTGGCAGTCTGCGCCCACGCTGCGCGCGAACTTGGCCAGCTCAATGGCTTCGGCGGTGGAGTTGGCACCACACCCGGCCATGATGGGCACGCGTTTGTCGCCGTGGGTTTTGGCCTGTTCGACCGACACCCGGATGATTTCGCAGTGTTCTTCCACATTCACCGTGGGCGATTCGCCCGTGGTGCCGACCACCCCGATGCAATCGGTGCCTTCGGTGATGTGCCAGTCGATGAGTTTGCGCAGGGTGGGGTAGTCCACGCTGCCGTCTTCGTGCATGGGCGTGACCAATGCCACGATGCTGCCGGTAATGGGGTTCATAGGGGTGTGTGCCAACGCAAATCGGGCCATTCTAGCCAGCGCAAAGGGGCCTGGGTTGTGTCAAGTTGTGTCGGGCCGGTGGTGCGCTGGCGGGTGTGGTGTCGCGCACCGCCACGATGCGCTGCACAAAGCGGTCGGGGGTGGTGCAAAAACCGTCCTCAAACGCCACCACGCGCAGGCCCGCGCAGGCCGTCAGCAGCTCTCCGGGTTGCAGCAAAAAATCGGGGCGGCTGGGTTTGCCCACGGTGGCATTGCCGTGTGCAAAGGTTTCGTGGATGTACACGCCGCCCGGCGCAAGGGCCGCCAGCAGGCTGGGCCACAGCGGACGCCACAGGTAGTGGGTGGTGACGAGCGCGTCGAACGTTTGCCCACCCAGCGGCCAGGGCTGGTTTTCGATGTCGGCCAACAGCCACTGCGCAGCGGGCGTTGCGTCGGCGGGCCACAGGGCCTGGGCGGTGGCCAGGGCTTGCGCGTCGCGGTCCACCCCGGTGACGTGAAAGCCCTTTTGGGCCAACCAATGGCTGTGCCGGCCGCTGCCGCAGGCCACGTCCAGCACATGGCCCTGGGGGCGAATCAGGTGCGCCCAGCGCGTGACCCATTCGGAAGGAGGGGAGGTGGCGTGCATTTTCTTATAGCTGTAAACCCAATACCATCAAGCGCTGGGTGCCAAAAAGACTTAAAAATCAGAAGCAAGCCCAGAGTTGATCGGCCAGGTTGACCAAAAAACCGGGGCGTTGGTACAGGGCAAACACACCCAGCGTGGAGGCCAGGGCCACCGCGCCCAGGCCCCAGCGCAGCCAGCGGGGCAGGGGGGCATCGGTTTTCAAGGGGGCGGGTGGGTTTGCCATGCGGGTGGCCTCAGGCGGTGGCAGCGGCGGGGCGGCGGTCAATGGCCGTTTCCTTCACGGGCAAATTGATGAGTGCGGCGAACACGCCCAGCGCAATGGATATTTGCCACACGATGTCGTAGCTGCCCGTGCGGTCGTACAACACGCCGCCCAGCCACACGCCCATGAAGCTGCCAATCTGGTGGCTGAAAAACACAAAGCCACCCAGCATGGAGAAATGCTGCACGCCAAAAATCTGCGCCACCACCGCGTTGGTGGGGGGCACGGTGGACAGCCACAGCACCCCCATCACGCTGGCAAACACATACACGCTGGCGGGGGTCAACGGCGCCAGCAAAAACACCGTGATGGCCACCGAGCGCAGCAAATAAATGCCCGCCAGGATCTTCTTTTTGGCCAGTTTCTGCCCCAGTGCACCCGCCGCGTAAGTGCCAAACACGTTGAACAGCCCGATCAGCGCCAGCGCGTAACTGGCCACCTGGGGTGACAAGCCGTGGTCTTTCAAATAGCTGGGCATGTGCACCCCGATGAACACCACCTGGAAGCCACACACAAAGTAGCCCGCCATCAGCAGCTGGAAGCTGGGGTACTTGAACGCCTCGCGCAGCGCCTGCCAAATGGTTTGTTCGCGCTTCACGCCACCGGGCGTCAGTGCGGCGGGTTCGCGCAGGCCCCAAGCCAATGGGGCTATCAACAGCACAGACGCCGCCAGGGCCAGCAGTGCGGATTGCCAACCCAAGCTGGCGATCAGCCAGCCCTCCACCGGCACCATCAGAAACTGGCCAAACGAGCCTGCGGCGGCGGCCACGCCCATGGCCCACGAGCGCCGTTCGGCCGAGATGTTGCGGCCAATCACGCCGTAGATCACCGCGTAGGTGGTGCCCGCCTGTGCGGCCCCGATCAACACCCCCGTGGTCAGCAAAAACACCATCGGTGTGGGCGCTAGCGCCATGCCCGTCAAGCCCAGCGCATACAGCACCGCCCCCCCCACCAGCACACGAAACGCCCCGAAACGGTCGGCCAGCATGCCCGCAAAAATGCCAAACACCCCCCACGAGAGGTTTTGAACCGCGAGCGCCAGCGAAAACGATTCGCGGCCCCACCCCTGGGTCTGGGTGATGGGCTGCAACCACAGGCCGAAGCCGTGGCGCACCCCCATCGACAAGGTGACGATGGCGGCCCCGCACAGCAGCAATTGCCACAAAGGGAGCAGGGGTCTGGTGTGGAGGGGCGCAGAAGTCATGCCCGGAAATGTACAGAAAGGCCGGGGCCACACGCGTCACCTGTGTATTTGGGTACTGGTATTTCATACAGTTTTGAAAAGGCCGACGCATACAATGCCGCGCATGGCAACGCAAGCAACCGTCCCCGAGTACTCCGAACAGTCCATCCGTGTGCTGAAGGGCCTGGAGCCCGTGAAGCAGCGCCCGGGCATGTACACCCGCACCGACAACCCCCTGCACGTCATCCAAGAGGTGCTGGACAACGCCGCCGACGAGGCGCTGGCGGGTTTTGGCAAAAAGATCAAAGTCACCCTGCACGCCGATGGCTCGGTGGGCATTGAAGACGATGGCCGGGGTATTCCCTTTGGCATGCACCCCGAAGAAAAAGCACCGGTCATCGAGCTGGTGTTCACCCGCCTGCACGCGGGCGGCAAGTTCGACAAGGGCAAGGGCGGGGCCTACAGCTTTTCGGGCGGGTTGCACGGTGTGGGTGTGAGCGTGACCAACGCACTGGCCACCCGCATGGAAGTCACCAGCCACCGCGAAGGCCAGGTGGCCTGCCTGGTGTTTGCGGCGGGTGACGTGGTGGAGCCGCTGACCGTGGTACCCAAAGGCGAGGGTGACCGCAAGCAAGGCACCACCGTGCGCGTGTGGCCCGACGCCACCTACTTTGAAACGGCCCAGCTGCCCCTGACCGAACTCACCCACCTGCTGCGCAGCAAAGCCGTGCTCATGCCCGGCGTGAGCGTGACGCTGGTGAACGAAAAGACGAAAGAGACCCAGACCTGGCAATACAAGGGCGGCCTGCGCGACTACTTGCAGCAAACCCTGCACGGCGAACCCGTCATTCCGTTGTTTGAGGGCGAAGGCGCTGCCGACAGCGGGCACGACAGTTTTGCCGAGGGTGAAGGCGCTGGCTGGTGCGTGGCCTTCACCGAAGACGGCGCGCCGGTGCGCGAGAGCTACGTCAACCTCATTCCCACCCCAGCGGGCGGCACGCACGAAAGCGGCTTGCGCGACGGGCTGTTCCAGGCCGTCAAAGGCTTCATTGAGCTGCACGCACTCGCCCCCAAGGGCGTGAAGCTGTTGCCGGAAGATGTGTTTGCCCGTGCCAGCTATGTGCTGAGCGCCAAGGTGCTCGACCCGCAGTTCCAGGGCCAGATCAAAGAGCGGCTGAACTCGCGCGATGCCGTGCGGCTGGTGTCCAGCTTCGTCAAACCCACGCTGGAGTTGTGGCTCAACCAGCACGTGGAATACGGCAAGAAGCTGGCCGAACTGGCCATCAAAGCCGCCCAAACCCGCCAGAAGGCCGGGCAGAAGGTGGAAAAACGCAAGGGCTCGGGCGTGGCCGTGTTGCCCGGCAAACTGACCGACTGCGAAAGCCGTGACCTTGCGCACAACGAGGTGTTTTTGGTGGAGGGCGACTCGGCCGGGGGCAGCGCCAAAATGGGTCGCAACAAAGAAAACCAGGCCGTGTTGCCCCTGCGCGGCAAGGTGCTGAACACCTGGGAAGTGGACCGCGACCGCCTGTTTGCCAACACCGAAATCCACGACATTTCGGTGGCCATTGGCGTAGACCCCCACGGCCCCAACGACCAGCCCGACATGGGCGGCCTGCGCTACGGCAAGGTGTGCATCCTGTCCGACGCCGATGTGGACGGCTCCCACATCCAGGTGCTGCTGCTGACCCTGTTCTTCCGTCACTTCCCCAAGCTGATTGAAACCGGCCACGTGTTTGTGGCCCGCCCGCCGCTTTACCGCATCGACGCGCCCGCCCGTGGAAAAAAGCCCGCCACCAAGGCCTATGCGCTGGACGAAGGCGAGCTGAACGCCACACTCGACAAACTGCGCAAAGAAGGCGTGAAAGAAGGCGGCTGGACCATCAGCCGCTTCAAGGGCCTGGGTGAAATGAACGCCGAGCAACTGTGGGACACCACCCTGAACCCCGACACCCGCCGCCTGCTGCCCGTGCAGCTGGGGCCGTTCGACTTTGCCGCCACCGAAGGCCACATCACCAAACTCATGGGCAAAGGCGAAGCCGCTGCCCGCCGCGAACTGATGGAGCTGCGCGGCGATTCCGTTGAGGTGGACGTGTGACTCTGTGCCGGTGGCCGCTTCTGCGATGGCTGCCACTGCCACCCCTGTGGCGCACAGCGGGTGTGTTGGGCTGGTCTGCTTTGTGGTGGGCTTGCACTGTGCTGTGTGGCCCCGCCCTGGCCCAGGTCTGGGGCTACGTGGACGAGCGCGGGGTGGGGCACTTTGCCGCTGAAAAACTGGATGCGCGCTACGAGCTGTTTTATTTGGGTGAACGCCAAGCCACGTCGCGCCGCCGACTGCCCACCGACGCGGCCCTGCTGCCCAGGCTGGACCAGTCCGGTTGGGAAACCCCGGCCCTGATGGGCACGGCCCCGCCCGACACCGGCGCGGCGGTGACACACCCCAAAGTGCTGGCGTTTTTCGACGTGTCACCCGCGTACAAAGCCGTGCGCCACCACATCCGCGAGGCCTCCCATGCGCACGGGCTGCCCCCCGAGCTGCTGCAAGCCGTGATTGCCGCCGAGTCGGGTTTTGATGCCCTGGCCGTCAGCCCCAAAGGGGCCCTGGGCTTGATGCAAATTTTGCCCAGCACCGCACAAGAGCACGGCGTGCGCGACACGCTCGACCGACCCGCCGCCCAGCAATTGCTGGACCCGCGCACCAACATCCACACCGGCGCGCGCCTGCTGGCCCGTTTGCAGGCCCAATTTCCCGGTCGTCTTGACCTGGTGGTGGCCGCTTACAACGCCGGGGCGGGTGCGGTGCGCCGCGCCGGCCGCCAGGTGCCCAACATCCCCGAAACCCGCCGCTACGTGCAAACCGTGCTGGGGCTTTACGAATCGCTGCTGCCCCCGAAGGCGCTTCAAAAAACACGCACCGTGTTCTGAACACCCATGAACGACACCCCCCTGATTGACCCGAACGACGCTGCCGAACCCGAGTTGCCCGGGCTTCTTGCCCCCCCACCGCCACCCGCTGCGCCGCCACAGCCCGAGCTGCAACCCGGCGACGACGACAGCCTGGCCAGCTACGCACAGCGTGCCTACCTGGAATACGCGCTGAGCGTGGTCAAAGGCCGGGCCTTGCCCGACGTGTGCGACGGCCAAAAACCCGTGCAGCGCCGCATTCTGTACAGCATGGCCCGCATGGGCCTGGGCTTTGGCGGGGCGAACGGCAACAGCGGTGCCAAACCCGTGAAGTGCGCCCGCGTGGTGGGCGACGTGTTGGGCCGGTTTCACCCCCACGGCGACCAGGCCGCCTACGACGCCTTGGTGCGCATGGCGCAAGACTTTGCCCAGCGCTACCCGCTGATCGACGGGCAGGGCAACTTCGGCAGCCGCGACGGCGACGGCGCCGCCGCCATGCGCTACACCGAAGCCCGGTTGGCCAAAATCACCACCTTGCTGCTCGACGAGGTGGACGAAGGCACGGTGGACTTTGTGCCCAACTACGACGGCTCCACCGAAGAGCCCCGCCAGCTGCCCGCGCGCCTGCCGTTTGCGCTGCTCAACGGGGCCAGCGGCATTGCCGTGGGCCTGGCCACCGAAATTCCCAGCCACAACCTGCGCGAAGTGGCCGATGCCTGTGTGGCCCTCATCAAAAACCCGGCGCTGACCGCTGACGAGTTGCTGGCCATCCTGCCCGGCCCCGATTACCCCGGCGGTGGCCAGATCATCAGCAGCGCCACCGACATTGCCGACGCTTACCGCACCGGCCGTGGCAGCCTGAAGGTGCGTGCCCGCTGGAAAATCGAAGATTTGGCCCGTGGCCAGTGGCAACTGGTGGTGACCGAACTGCCCCCCGGCGTGAGCACCCAGCGCGTGCTGGAAGAGCTGGAAGAGCTGACCAACCCCAAAGTCAAGGCGGGCAAAAAGGCGCTGACGCAGGAACAAACGCAACTCAAGGCCAGCATCCTGGCGGTGCTGGACGTGGTGCGCGACGAGTCCAGCAAAGACGCCCCGGTGCGCCTGGTGCTGGAGCCCAAAAGCAGCCGCACCGAGCAGCAAGAACTCATCACCAGCCTGCTGGCCCACACCAGCCTGGAAACCACCGCACCCATCAACCTGACGATGGTGGGCTTGGACGGGCGGCCCACGCAAAAGTCGTTGCGGCAGATGCTGACCGAGTGGATTGACTTCCGCCAGGGCACCATCACCCGCCGCTCGCAACACCGGCTGACCAAGGTGCTGGACCGCATCCACATTTTGGAAGGGCGGCAGACGGTTCTGCTGAACATCGACGAAGTCATTGCCATCATCCGCCAGAGCGACGAGCCCAAGGCCGCGTTGATCGCCCGTTTCAACCTGTCAGACCGGCAGGCCGAAGACATTCTGGAAATCCGGCTGCGCCAGCTGGCCCGGCTGGAGGCCATCAAGATCGAACAAGAGCTGGCCAACCTGCGCGAAGAGCAGGCCAAGCTGGAAGACATTCTGGGCAACCCGGGCAGTTTGCGGCGGCTGATGGTGCGCGAGATCGAGGCCGATGCCAAAGCGTTTGCCGATGCACGCCGCACGCTGATCCAGGCCGAGAAAAAGGCCGTGGTCGAAATTCGCGTGGTGGACGAACCGGTGACGGTGGTGGTGTCGGCCAAGGGTTGGGTGCGGGCCCGCACGGGCCACGGCCACGAGGCGGGCAGTTTTGCGTTCAAGGCCGGAGATGGGCTGTACGGCACCTTTGAATGCCGCACGGTGGACACGCTGGTGGTGCTGGGCAGCAATGGCCGCGTGTACAGCGTGCCGGTGGCCAGCTTGCCCGGTGCGCGGGGCGATGGCCAGCCCATCACCACCCTGATCGACCTGGAGGCGGGCACGCAGCCGCTGCACTACTTTGCAGGGGCCTTGCAGGCCACGCTGCTGTTGGCGAGTTCGGGCGGCTATGGCTTTTGGGCGACGGTGGAAAACATGCTGTCACGCAACAAAAGCGGCAAGGCGTTCCTCAACCTGGGCGAGGGGGAAACCGTGTGTGCACCGTCTGTGGTGCAAAACACCGGCCTGGAGCCCGCCACACACGTGTGTTGCGCGTCCACGGGCGGGCGCATCCTCACGTTTGAATTCAGCGAATTGCGCCAAAGCCCCAAGGGGGGGCGCGGGTTGATGCTGCTGTCGCTGGAAGACAAAGACAGCCTGGCCGGCGCGGCGGCCTACACGCGCAGTGTGCGAATCGAAGGGCTGGGCCGGGGCGGCAAGGAGCGCGATGAAACGCTGGAAATCCGCAGCCTGAACAACGCCCGCGCGTTGCGTGGGCGCAAGGGCAAGGACGCCAGCTTCGGCTTCAAGCCGAGCAAGGTGACCCGCGTCGCTTGAGTTCAGGCCAGCTCGGCAATCAGCTCAATCTCCACACACGCACCCAGCGGCAACTGGGCCACGCCGAAGGCGCTGCGGGCGTGTGCGCCCACTTCTGCGCCGAACACCTGGCCCAGCAACTCGCTGCAACCGTTGGTGACCAGGTGTTGCTCGGTGTAGTCGGCGGTGGAGTTGACCAGGCTCATCACCTTCACGATGCGTTTCACGCCGTTCAGGTCGGTGCCCGCTGCGGCGCAGGCGGCGGCCAGTGTGCCCATCAGGTCGATGGCCACGGCGCGGGCGGCCGCTTTGGCTTCGTCGGTGGTCATGTTGCGGCCCAGTTGGCCCACCCAGGGTTTGCCGTCTTGCTTGGCGATGTGGCCGCTCAGAAACACCAGCTTGCCGGTTTGCACAAAGGGCACATAGGCGCCGGCGGGAATGGCCACCGGGGGCAGGGTGATGGACAGGGCTTGGAGTTGTTGCAGTGCGTTCATGGTGTTGTGGTTCTTAAAAAAACAAGTAAAAAGTGCCTCTGGCGCTTAATGGTATTCAATTGTTTGCTACCAACCTGTCAGGCGTTGGTGGCGTGTGTGGCCAGCAGGGCTTCAAAGTCAGCCGCCGACACCGGGCGTGAAAACAGGTAGCCCTGACCGAAATCGCAGCCCGCCTGGGCCAGCAGCTCGCGTTGTTCTTCGGTTTCGATGCCTTCGGCCACCACTTTCAGGCCCAGTTCGTGGGCCATCACGATGGTGGCTTTGCACAGCGCCAGGTCTTTGCTGCCCGCGTGCAGGTCGCGCACAAAAGACTGGTCTATTTTCAGGTAGTCCAGGTCAAACTGGTGCAGGTACGAAAGCGCCGAGTAGCCGGTGCCGAAATCGTCCAGTGATATTTCGAAGCCTGCGGTGTGCAGCGCACCAAGTTGCTGGCGCGTGGCGGCTGACGCATCCATCAGCAGGCCTTCGGTGATTTCCAGCACCAGGCTGCTGCCGTCCAGGCCCAGGGTGCTCAGGTGGGCTTGCAGCGCTTCGGGTTGCAGCCCCTGGCGCTGGTATTGCAGGGGCGAGGTGTTGATGCTGACTTGAAACCCGGGGTGCAGCGTTTGCCGCCACTGGGCCACCTGGGCGGCGGCGGTTTCAAACACCCATTGGCCAATGTCGTGGATGCTGCCCGACTCTTCGGCAATGGGAATGAACGTGGCCGGGCTGACCGCCCCTTGGGTGGGGTGTTCCCAGCGGATCAGGGCTTCCGCTTTGTGGATGGCGCCGGTGCGCATGTCCACCACGGGTTGGTAGGCCAACCAGAACTGCTGCCCTGCCAGTGCCCCGCGCAGGTCGCGCGCCACGCGCGAGCGCACCAGCGTGGCCTCTTGCATGGCCGCGGTGAAGCGCTCAAACCGGTTGCGCCCCAGCCGTTTGGCGGCGTACATGGCTTGGTCGGCTTGTTTGATGAGGGTCTCGGCGTCGGGCGCGTCATCGGGGAACAGGGTGATGCCGATGCTGGCCGACACATAGTCCAGCTCGGTTCCCAGGTGAAACGGCTCGCCCATGCGTTGCAGCAGCGTGGTGCACAGGGCGGTGGCGCGTTCGCCCACCCCGTTGCCAGAGATCAGCAGCGTGAATTCATCGCCCCCCATGCGCGCCACCATGTCGGTTTCGCGCACCGCTGCGCGCAGGCGCTGGGCGGCGGTTTGCAGCAGGTGGTCGCCCATGTCGTGGCCGTGGGTGTCGTTGATTTCCTTGAACCGGTCCAGGTCCAGGAACATCAGCGCCAGGTGTTCGCCGCTGGTGCGGGCTTGCGCCAGGCGGGTTTCCAGGTGGTCCCGGAACATGCGGCGGTTGGGCAGACCGGTGAGAGCGTCGTAGTTGGCCTGGTTCCAGATCAGGTTTTCGTGCTGTTTGCGCATGCTGATGTCGCGTGCGATCAGGATGAACCGCGCTTGGCCGTTGTGCAGGCCTTTTTTGCGTGCCACCGACAGCTCGAACCAGGTTTTGCCTTGGGGCTGCTTCAGCGCAATTTGCCGCCCGTAAGAGTGCCCGCGCTCTTTGGCTTCTGCCAGGGCTGCCATCACTTCGCGGGCGGCGGTGGGGGGCAGGGCGTCTTGCACCCGCCGGCCAATCATGGGGGGCGGGGGTGTTGCCAGCAAATCCTGGCGCCCAGCCCTGTAGTCGAGGTAACTGCCGTCTTCCGCCAGTTCAAACAGCAAATCGGGGATGGCCTCCACGGTGGCGGCCAGGTTGCTGTGGGCCAGGTTCAAGGCTTCTTGCTGCGCCCGCAACGAGGCTTCGGCGCGTTTGAAGTGCGTCACATCCTGAAAGCTCCACACCCGGCCCACGGGTTCGCCGTGCAGCAGCTGGGGCAGGGAGTGCCGCACCAGCACCCGGCCGTCTTTCAGCTCGATCTGGTCGCGGGTTTCCTGGTGGGGGTTTTCGTAGGCCTCGCGGGTGGTGCGCAAAAAGTGCCCGGGGTCGGCCATGTGGCTGGCCACGGTTTCGCGTATCTGGTCCAGGCTCTGGCTTTGCATGGTGTCTTCGGTCAAGCCCATGGCCAGGAGAAATTGCCGGTTGTAGTGCTTGAGCTTGCCGTCGGTGCCCACCACCAGCAGGGCATCCGCGGTGGACTCCAAGGTGGCTTGCACCAACGAAAGCGACTGCGCCATGTTTTCGTTGGCCTGCCGCAACTGCGCGTTGGCCCGGGCCACTTGGGTGCGGGCTGCCGACAGCCGGGCCACATACACCCACAGCAGCCCAGCGGTGACCAGCACCACCAGCAACAGCACCGCCGTCACACCCAGCACCACGCGGCTTTCTTGCTGCCAGTCCGCCAGCACGGCGCTGCGCGGCAGGCCAGCCGATATCAAAATGCCCGCGTACAAAGTGGGCCGTGTGGCCAGCAGCGACGCTGCGGCGCTCAGACGCCCGGCCCCGGTTTGCGCCATGCCATTGGCCAGGCTGGCATTCAGCGGGGGGCTCAGCATTTGCCCCGTGAGTGCGTCGAGCGCGGGGTGGCTGGCCAGCAGTTCGCCGTTGTCGCGCTCCAGCGTGACCCACATTTGGCCCTTGGGATCGTCGGGGTCCATCAGGCTGGCCACCAGCGGCAAGTGCACCTCGGCCAGCGCCACGGCTTTGCGTTGGCCTGCCAGTTCAACGGGGCGGGCAAAAAACAGCGAGCGGTCTGGGCCCGCGCTGTTGATCTGGGGGCCGCTGATTTGCAGCGACGGGTAGGGCTGTGCCAGCACCTTGTCCAAGAAACCCTCGGGCAATGCCAGACCCAAGCGGCGGGTGGCGGGTTTGGCGCTGAACAGCACGTGCCCCTGCGAGTCGAGCACCGCCACGTCGCGCAGCATCAGGTTCTGGTTCAGGGCTGCCTTCAGCAGCCGCTGAAGACCCTGCCCGTCTCGGGTGTCTGCATCGGTTTTACCAGGGGGGAGGGGGGGCAGCTCCCGCACCCAATCGGCGGTTTCGGCCAGCAACATGTCCACGCTGACCAGGTTGCGGTTGACCACCCCTTCGGTCACGCTGACCACGCGTTCGACTTGCTCGCGCCCGCTTTGCAGCGCCAGTTGTTCGCTGTGTTTGAGCAGGCTCAGCGCCACCGATACCAGCAACACGGCAAACACCCCCACCGCCACCCCCAGGGTGGCAAGCATGCGGCGCAGCAGGGGCGAGGCGGGGTGTGCGGGCATCACGGTGTGCGTGCCAAGGGGGCGGCGCGCACACCGGCGCTGGGCGCCATCAGCCGGTTCCACAGGGGTACGCAGCCGTCGCCGCAGCGTTGCACCCACGCGGGCAACACACTGGTGCGGAACGCTTCGCGCAGTTTTTTGTCATCGGCGGGGGTGTGGGTGACTTCCGTCATCTTGCCGGGTTTGCCACCCTGGCAGCTGGGGTGCCCGGTGTTGCAGGCCACGCCGGCCAGCATTTGTTGCTCGGCATTGGCCCAGACGGCCGCCTCCAGTTTGGGCAGGGCCACCTTCAGGCTGGTGCGCACCGCTGCGGGCAGGGCGTTCCAGGCGGCCATGTTGGCTCCAAACACCGACAGCCCCCAGGTGGTGGCGCTGGTGTGCAAGTGGGTGGCCACCTCGTGCAGCCCCACGGCGTTGCCCGACATGCCGCCGGTGATGGCGCAGTCCACGTTGCCGTTGCGCATGTTGGCCATCAGTTCTGAAAACTCCACTTGCAGCGCGATGGCGCCGAAAGGCCTCAGCAAATCCGCTTGTGTGGGGTTGCTGATGCGCACCCGCCGGCCCGCCAAGTCGGGCAGGCCTTTGAACGGGTGGGTGCAAAACGTGATTTGGGGTGGGTAGGTGTAGATGGCCAAAGCTTCGATGCCGTGGCGCTCCCGCAGTGTTTTTTCCAGGTGGGGGCGGAAGGCCGCGAGTGACTTTTTCAAGCTGGCCATGTCGGGGTTGAGCCCCGCCAGGTCGAGGGCGGCCAGCTCAGGGTCGGTGGTCAGCACGCCCGACAGCAACACCGTGCCAAACGGTACCACCCCCAGCTGGATCAGCCGCAAGGCTTCGTGGCTGCGCAGCCCGGCTTTGTTGAACGGCACGATGTCCGCCTTCAACTGCCCTTGGGTCAGCCGTGGCAGCTCCACGGTCCAGAACGGCTCCTCAAACTGGGTGAATTGCGGCAGGCCTGCCAGGCCGCCCACTATGCGCAGCTGGGTGGGCTTGGCGGTGATGGCGTCCCCAGGGGTGACTTGCTCGGCCACCACCCCTGACGCCAGCAGCCCCAACCCCATCAGCGCCGCAGACGCCCAGCGAAGCCCACGCGCCAGCCCCGGCAGGCGGTGTTGGCAGGGCGGTGCGGGGTGTTTCGGCGTGGCGTGGCGGTTGGGGTACATGTCGTGGGGGTGGTAATGCGCCGCTGTCATCTTATAGCGCGGGTGGCAGTAAGGGTGCCATCAGTAAAATCGGCGCCAATAGCCTTTCAGGCCTTCCTGCGGCTTCTCTGTTTCACATCAACCTTTGCAGACACCCATGTCACTGAACAACGTCACCCCCGGCTCCAAAACACCCGAAGTTTTCAACGTCATCATCGAGATTTCGGCCAATTCCGACCCCGTGAAATACGAAGTGGACAAGGAGTCTGGTGCCCTGTTCGTGGACCGTTTCATGGGCACGGCCATGCATTACCCCTGCAACTACGGCTACATCCCCCAAACCATCAGCGGCGACGGCGACCCCGTTGACGTGCTGGTGCTGACCCCGTTCGCCCTGCCCCCCGGCGTGGTGGTGCCTTGCCGTGCCATTGGCATGTTCAAAATGACCGACGAAGGCGGTGAAGACGCCAAGCTGTTGGCCGTGCCCACCCAAAAAATTCTGCCCTTCTACGACCACATCAACACCATGGACGACGTGAATCCTCTGGTGCTGAAAAACATTGCCCATTTCTTTGAACACTACAAAGACCTGGAGCCAGGCAAGTGGGTCAAGGTGAATGGCTGGGTCGGCATTCCCGAAGCCCACAAAGAAATCACCGATGGCATGGCCACCTACGCCAAATCCAAAGCTTGAGGCTTTTTGGGCCTCCGCCGCTTCATGGGCGGGGGTTTCAAGCTTCTGTTTTAAAAGCGCCTGAGGGGCAAGCCCAGGCGCTTTTTTCATGGGCGTGTGGTGGGTGTGATGGCCCTTGCCGCGCCCGGGGAACGGGTGAAAACGTACACTCTCTGGATGAATGCGCCCGTTGATGTCTCCCTTTTCCCCCGCGCCGCCAAGCCGCTGAACAGTTACCGCAAGTACTGGGCGGCCCGCTTTGGCACGGCCCCGTTTTTGCCCATGAGCCGGGCTGAAATGGACAAACTGGGCTGGGACAGTTGCGACATCATTTTGGTGACCGGCGACGCCTATGTGGACCACCCCAGCTTTGGCATGGCCGTGATCGGCCGCATGCTGGAAAACCAGGGTTTTCGCGTGGGCATCATTGCCCAACCCGACTGGCAAAGCGCCGACCCCTTCAGGGTGCTGGGCAAGCCCAACCTGTTCTGGGGCGTGACCGCCGGGAACATGGACAGCATGATCAACCGCTACACGGCGGACCGCAAAATCCGCAGTGACGATGCCTACACCCCCGGTGACGTGGGTGGCAAGCGCCCCGACCGCGCGGCCATTGTGTACAGCCAGCGCTGCCGCGAAGCGTTCCCCGAGGTGCCCATTGTGTTGGGCGGTATCGAAGGCAGCCTTCGCCGCATTGCCCACTACGACTACTGGAGCGACAAAGTGCGCCGCAGCGTGGTGGTGGACGCCAAGTGCGACCTGCTGCTGTACGGCAACGCCGAGCGCGCCATTGTGGAAATCGCCCATCGCCTGGCCGCACGCGAGCCTGTGGGCCAGATCACCGATGTGCGTGGCACCGCGTTCTTCCGTCGCGAAAGCCCGGTGGGCGATGACCGGTGGTTTGAGATCGACTCCACCAGCGTGGACGCCCCGGGCCGTGTGGAATCTCACGTCAACCCCTACCTCACCACGGCCGATCTGGCCAAGGAAAACGACAGCACCTGTGTCAAACCCGGCATGGCCGGTGGTGCAGAAAGCGCAGCTGAAAAACCAACACAGACAAGCGCTGAAGGCCAAAATGGCTTGAAAAATGAAGTCCCCGCCTTGCAAGGCAATGTGAAGCCGTTGGCCTTCATGCAAAACCCCGCCTTGCCCACGCGCGTGGCCGGGCGCGAGGGCAATGTGTGGGTGCCCCCGCGCGACCGTTCCGTCATTCGCCTGCCCAGCTACGAGCAGGTGAAAAGCGACCCCGTGCTGTACGCCCACGCCAACCGCGTGCTGCACCTGGAAACCAACCCCGGCAACGCCCGGGCGCTGGTGCAGGCGCACGGCGAGGGCGTGACAGCACGCGACGTGTGGATCACCCCGCCCCCCATTCCGCTCACCACCGCCGAAATGGACCTGGTGTTTGGCCTGCCCTACGCCCGCAGCCCACACCCGGCCTATGCCGACGAGAACGGCAGCCACGATGGGGCCACCAAAATCCCGGCGTGGGAAATGATCCGCTTCAGCGTGAACATCATGCGCGGGTGTTTTGGTGGCTGCACGTTTTGCAGCATCACCGAGCACGAGGGCCGCATCATCCAGAGCCGCTCGGAAGACTCGGTCATTCAAGAGGTGGAAGACATCCGCGACAAGGTGAAGGGTTTCACCGGCGTCATTTCAGACCTGGGCGGCCCCACGGCCAACATGTACCGCATTGGCTGCAAAACCCCTGAAATTGAGGCCGCTTGCCGCAAACCCAGCTGCGTGTACCCCGGCATTTGTTCCAACCTCAACACCGACCACTCGGCACTCATCAAGATGTACCGCCGGGCGCGGGCGTTGAAGGGTGTGAAGAAAATTCTCATCGGTTCCGGCCTGCGCTACGACTTGGCTGTGCAAAGCCCCGAGTACGTGAAAGAGCTGGTCAGCCACCACGTGGGCGGCTATTTGAAGATTGCGCCCGAGCACACCGAGGGCGGGCCCTTGTCCAAAATGATGAAGCCCGGCATTGGCAGCTACGACAAGTTCAAACAAATGTTTGAAAAGTACAGCGAAGAGGCGGGCAAAAAGCAGTTTCTCATCCCGTACTTCATTGCGGCCCACCCAGGCACCAGCGACGAAGACATGATGAACCTGGCCATCTGGCTGAAGAAAAACGGCTTCCGTGCCGACCAGGTGCAAACCTTCTACCCCAGCCCCATGGCCACGGCCACGGCCATGTACCACTCGGGCCGCAACACGCTGCGCAAGGTGCGCCGCCAAGCCGAGAGCGACGAAGAAACCGTGGACATCGTGCGTGGCGACAAGCGCCGCCGCCTGCACAAAGCGTTTTTGCGCTACCACGACCCCAACAACTGGCCGCTGCTGCGCGAAGCCCTGAAAACCATGGGCCGTGCCGACCTGATTGGCAACGGCAAGCACCACCTCATTCCCACCTTCCAGCCTCTGACCGATGGCAGCTACCAAAGTGCGCGCAAGAAAAACAGCACACCGGTGGGCGCGGCAGCTGGTACAACGGGAGCTGGCAAGTCAGCTGCCAAAGGTGTGGTGGTGGGCTTGAAGGGCAAGCAACCGGTGAAAGGCCAGGTGCTGACGCAGCACACCGGCCTGCCCCCGCGCAGCCCCAACCTCAAGCCGGTCAAGCCCAACGGCGGCCGCACCACCCGCAAAACACACTGACGGGCCCAAAAAAAGGGCCCTTGCGGGCCCTGTGGGGAGTGCTGCCTGCACCCGGCAGGCGCGCGCTCAGTGTGTGCGGGTCAAAACAAAACCCAAAACAGCCACACCAGCGCTGCCGCACCAAACACGAGGCTTGCGATGATGATCGTGTTGGACTGCGCTGCTTTGATGTCTTCCAGCCCCTCATCCAAGCGCTCTTGCAGCCGCCTCTCTCCCAGGCCAGGCTGAGGTGTAAGTTTGTTTTGGCAGTACTTGCATTTGCTGGCTTCTGGCCGCACATACTCTGCGCAATGGGGGCATTTGACATGGGTCACGTCCATGTCTTGTGTGACCGATTCAACAAAGTCTTTTTCGGCCAAGTCGGGTTTCATCAACAGAACCACGCCGGCCATGAGGGGCGATGCCAACAGCGCAAACACCAGCCATCCGAAAAAATGACGGCCTCTTTGACGTGCAAGCACGGCGACGTAGAGGGTCAAAATCAGCCAAAGAATTACAAAAACTAGCACGGTGTTTTTTCTCGATGGCAAAAATTAATGCAAATGTGCACCAATGGTCAGTGTTTCCCTACACAAGCGGTGTTTCGACACACACTTGGCACCACTGACCGATCTTGGCCTCGCGGGGGCTCCGCGTGACATCCAACGATTTTATGACAAACGCGTGTTCGGACCCGGCTTGGTCGGCCAACGTGGAATTGCCAATTCACAGATGCCAAAAATGTCATCTGCCGTGGGGCTGAACCAACGCGTGGTGCACCCACGCCTTGTGGTTTTCAATACATCGTGGAGATACCGGCCACCACAACCAAGGCAGCGGCAACGCCAGTGGCAATGAGGACATTGAATTGGCGATTTCGTCGCAACTCTTCCTCTTCAATCAATTTTTCGGCCATGCGTTGCTTCACGTATTCAGGGTCGGGTTGCAGTGCTGTGCGGCAATAGGGACACACGGTGGCGTCCGGCATGACATATTCAATGCATTTGGGGCATTTCACGTGCGTCATTTCCATGTCGTGTGTGATGGTGTCCATGGCCTCTGAGAGGGCCACGTCTTTGCTCATCATCAACAACACAAAACCCAGCAGTGGGGAAAGCGCGGTCCCGATCAAAAACCAGGCGAACGCCCCACGGCCCCGTTGTTTGGCCAATACGCCCAGCGCGACGGCGAAAACCAGCCAAATCAAACCAAATACCACCATTCGAACTCCCTTGTTGTGTCAGGCGCGCAGGATAGCGTTTACCCCAGTGCTTGACCAGTTTTTCTGCACAGGTGTGTGGCGTACCGTCCCTGTGGCGAGGGAAGTGCTCACGTCAAGGTGAGCAGAGGGATGTCGTGCTCGGCGGCCAGGGTGTCCAGGGTGGCCCTGGTGTGCTGGGCCAGCCAGGTGGCCAGCTGGGTGTGGGTGGCCGGTGCATGCATGTGCTGTGCGGCATCGGGCGGCAGGCCTGCCGCCTGGCACAGGGCGCGGGCAAAGTGGGGCTCCAGCGCGGCCAAGGCCACACGCCCGTCGGCGCAGGGGTACACGCGGTAGCCTGCATGGGCACCGCCCACATCGCCGTCGGGCACGGTCAGCGCCCATTGGCGGGGCAGTGCCAGCCAGTGGGCGGCGTCGCTCAGGGCCACCTCCAGGTGCACGCCCTGGCCTTGGGTGTGCCGGGCCAACACCGCTTGCAGCACGGCTTCGCTGGCCGCCAGGGCGCCGGCCATGTCGGCGTACAGCGTGGGGGGCAATGCCAGGTCGGGCACCAGGCCTGCCTCTGCCATGTAAGTGAGGTCGTGCCCGGCTTCTTCGGCGCGCTTTCCCGGGGCCCCGACGATGCAAACGCACGACAAGTGAGGGTGTGTGGTCGACAAGGCCGTCCAGTCCAAGCCCAGTTTGTGCAACGCCGAGGGGCGGAACGAGGTCAGCAGCACATCGGTGTGGGCCAACAGGGCATGCAGGCTTTGCTGGCCCTCGGCTTGTTTCAAATCGGCGGTGACCACGTTCAGTCCGTGGTGCATGGCCTTATAGGCCATCGGGCTGTAGCGGGCCATGGGGTCGCCGGCCGGTGGTTCGAGTTTGGTGCACGTGGCACCCAGGCTTTGCAGGCGCATGAGCGCGGCAGGGCCGGGCAGGTTGAGCGCCAGGCTGAGCACACGGGTGCCGTGCAGCGGGGGGAGGGCGGTGGCAGTGGGGAGGGGGCTTGTCATGAAAATTTCACACAAAAGTCGTGCGCCTGACACGGGGGTTTTTCAAGATGCGAGGTGAAAACACAACGAAAGTCTCGCATGAAAGAACTGCCCACCCCCACCATGGACCTGTCACCCATCGCTTTGCCACGGGGCCTGCTGCGCGCCGCCCCCACCTTGCCTTTGGTGACGCCCCCGGTGCAAGCGCTGGCAGCCACCCCCGCCCCGGGCGGTTTGTCGGTGGCCTGGGCCCGCCACCAGGACGAGGTGCGCGAAGCCCAGCGCCTGCGCCACGCCGTGTTTGCGGGCGAAATGGGCGCCAACTTGCCCCGCACGGTGCCGGGCCACGACATTGACCTGTTTGACGATTTTTGCGAGCACCTGCTGGTGCGCGATGCTGCCACTGGCATGGTGGTGGGCACCTACCGGGTGCTGACACCCGCACAAGCCAAACGCGTGGGCAGTTTTTACAGCGACACCGAGTTTGACCTGACCCGCTTGCGCTTTCTGCGCGAGCGCATGGTGGAACTGGGCCGCAGCTGTGTGCACCCCGACCACCGCCACGGTGGCGTGATCATGGCGCTGTGGGGGGCCTTGGCCGACTTCATGGTGCGCAACCAGCTCGACACCATGATTGGTTGCGCCAGCATTCCCATGCAGCACCTGGGGCCACAGGGCATGGTGGGCGGTGGGCATGCGGCCGCCAGCATCTGGCACAAGCTGAAAGACCAGCACATGGCATCGGTTGAATTTCACGTGCGCCCGCGCCTGCCCCTGCCGGTGGACCGGCTGGACACCACGCTGGACGTTGAGCCGCCCG
This sequence comes from Burkholderiaceae bacterium, assembly GCA_049653005.1. Classification (GTDB taxonomy): domain Bacteria; phylum Pseudomonadota; class Gammaproteobacteria; order Burkholderiales; family Burkholderiaceae_C; genus UBA2334. The sequence goes on from JBASFL010000028.1 coordinate 113,995, forward strand.
CGCTCATCAAGGGCTATTTGCGCCTGGGCGCCAAAATCTTGGGTGCTCCCGCCTGGGACCCAGACTTCAACGCAGCCGACTTGCCCATGATCATGCGCATTGCCGATTTGCCTCCCCGCTACCGCAAGCACTTTCTGGGCGCCTGACCCGGGGGCCTGATGGCCCAAGAACGATGAGCTGGAGACAAACATGAGAATCGCGTTGGTGACCGACGCGTGGGCCCCCCAGGCCAGCGGTGTGGTCAGCACCTTGCAGGCCTTGGTGCGCGCGCTGGCCGCCCAAGGCCATGAGGTGGATGTGGTGCACCCGGGGCGTTTCAGCACCCAGGTGGCGTTGCCCGGCTCTCCGGGCGTGGGCATGGCGTTTTGGCCCCACCGCGAGCTGGCGGCTTTGCTGGCTGCTTCGCGCCCCGATGCCATCCACTTGGCCACCGAAGGCCCGCTGGGCTGGGCCGCCCGCCGGTTTTGCCTGGCGCGCAAATGGGCGTTCACCACCGCGTTTCACACCAAGTTTCCCGACATCTTGCATGCCCGCCACCGCTTGCCACGGCGGCTGGGGTATGCGGTGCTGCGCTGGTTCCACGCCCCTTCATCGGGTGTGCTGGTGGCCAGCCAAAGCGTGCGCCTTTTGTTGGAAGCCAAGGGCTTTCGCCGCATACGGGCCTGGGCCCCGGGGGTGGACACCCGCCTGTTTGGGTTTGAACCGCAGCCCATGCCCAGCCCGGCGCTGGGGCCTTTGCCCCGGCCTGTGCTGCTGTGTGTGGGCCGCGTCGCCGCCGAGAAAAACCTGACCGACTTTTTGAACCTGGACGTGCCCGGCAGCAAAGTGGTGTGTGGCCAGGGGCCTGAGTTGCGGCGGCTGCAAGCCCGCCACCCCGAGGCGCACTGGCTGGGGGTGTTGCCCCCAAACGACATGGCGGCGTTGTATGCCAGCGCCGACGTGCTGGTGTTTCCCAGCCGAGCCGAAACCTTTGGTGCGGTGATGCTGGAGGCCATGGCCAGCGGCACGCCTGTGGCCGCCTACCCGGTGGACGGCCCCCTGGAAATACTGGGCAAAGGCCAGGGCGGTGCCATGGCGCACGACCTGCGCGAGGCCGTGCTGCGTGCGTTGACCTTGCCACGCCACCACGCCCGGCTGCGCGCACTGGACTTCAACTGGGCCCAATCGGCGCAGCAGTTCGTGCAGCATTTGGTTCCAATTCAGAAGCTTGAAACCCAATACAGACAAGCGCCAGAGGGCAATTTGGCTTATAAAAAGACACCGGCGCGGCCGGCGCTGTCACCGATTCGTCACACACCCGGAAAATAATGTCAGCGGCGTGACAGTGTCATGACCTTTCAACCTTGATGGCCGCAGCCCCTTCCATGACTTTGCCCCCTTCCTTGCCCGAGCCAGCCCCCGGTGCCGTTGCGGCTGACGCCGCGCCCGCCTTGACCGCTGCCCCCGACACCCCAGTGGCCGCCAAGCGCCGGGTGCCCCCGACCCGGACGCCCGCCCCGGCCCGTGCGCGTGGCCGTGCGAGCAAGGCACAAACCGTGGCGGTACTGCCTGCCCCGGCCCGATTGCATTTGCTGGACCGGGACCAAAGCATTCTGTCGTTCAACGAGCGGGTGCTCAGCTGGGCGCGCCGCACCGAGGTGCCGCTGCTGGAGCGGTTGCGCTATTTGTGCATCGTGTCGTCGAACCTCGATGAGTTTTTTGAAGTGCGGGCGGCGGCCCACATGACCGCGCAGCTGCGCAACGACCAGAAAGGTGCCTACACCGACCTCAGTTTTGCCGCCTTGTCAGAGCGCGTGCACGCCCTGGTGGCCCAGCAATACGAGGTGTTCAACCAAGATTTGCTGCCTGCGCTCGAAAAGCGTGGCATCAAAACCGTGTCGCACGGTGAGCGCAACCCCCGCCAGCGTCGCTGGGTGCGCGACCACTTCGTGCGCGAGGTGCAACCCCTGCTGGTGCCCGTGGGCCTTGACCCGGCGCACCCGTTTCCGCAGGTGGCCAACAAATCGCTCAACTTCATCGTGCGCCTGGCCGGGCGCGACGCTTTTGGCCGCGAGAACGAAGTGGCCATCGTCAAAGTGCCACGCTTTTTGCCCCGCTACCTGGCCATGCCAGCGGTGAAGGGCTCAAAGCAGCAGCACTTTGTGTCCATTTCCAGCCTCATACGCGCCCACTTGGTTGATTTGTTCCCAGGGCGGCAGGTGACGGAGTTTTCGCAGTTTCGCGTCACCCGCCACTCCGACCTGGCGGTGGACGAGGAAGAGGTGAAAAACCTGCGCACCGCGTTGCGCAAGGGCTTGCAGCAGCGGCACTACGGGCAGGCCGTGCGGCTGGAAGTGTCGGCCGGGTGTTCGGGGTTTTTGTCTGATTTTTTGTTGCAGCAGTTTGGCTTGCCTCCCGAAGCGCTGTACCGCGTGCACGGCCCGGTGAACCTGGTGCGCCTCACGCAGCTCATCGACATGGTGGACGCACCGGCCATGCGTTTCGAGCGGTACCTGGCCGGTTGGCCGGGCCAGCTCAGCGCGGGGCAGTCGTTTTTCGAGCGGTTGCAGCAGGGCGACGTGCTGGTGCACCAGCCCTACGAGACGTTTGAATCGGTGCTGGCGTTTTTGCGTGAAGCGGTGGAAGACCCCAACGTCTTGGCCATCAAACAAACCATTTACCGCACAGGTGCCCGCTCTGAACTGATGGAGCTGTTGCGCGAGGCCGTTCGCCGCGGCAAGGAAGTGACCGCCGTGGTGGAGCTTAAGGCCCGCTTCGATGAAGAGGCCAACATCAATTACGCCGAGCGGCTGGAGTCGGTGGGGGCGCAGGTGGTGTACGGCGTGGTGGGCCTGAAGACCCACGCCAAGATGATGCTGGTCACCCGCCGCGAGGGCAACCGCCTGGTGCGCTACGCCCACCTGTCCACCGGCAACTACAACCCGGGCACCGCCAAGCTCTACACCGACCTGAGCCACCTCACCGCCGACCCTGCGTTGACCCAAGACGTGGAACAGGTGTTTTTGCACCTGGCCAGCCAAAACCGCCTGCCCAAGTTGCACAAGCTGCTGGTGGCCCCGTTCCACCTGCACAAAACCATGCTGGAGCGCATGGAGCAGGCCTGCCACGCCGCGCTGGCCGGCAAGCCCGCGCGCATTTTTCTGAAAATGAATGCGCTCACCGACGAGGCGCTGGCCCGTGGCCTGGCCCACGCCTCGCAGTGCGGGGTGCACATTGACATCGTGGTGCGGGGCGCGTGCATCTTGCCCGCCGGGGTGAAGGGGGTGACAGACAACATCCGCGTGCGCTCGGTGATCGGGCGGTTGCTGGAGCATTCGCGGGTGTTCCGCTTCCAAACCGGGGACGAGGACCAGGTGTGGTTGTCGAGTGCCGACTGGATGAACCGCAACATGCTGCGCCGCGTGGAGCTGGCCTGGCCAGTGACCGACCCCCACCTGAAGCAGCGGGTGATCGACGAATGCCAGACGCTGAGCATGGCCGACACGCGCGACGCCTGGGATTTGATGCCCGATGGTCACTACCGCCCTGCGCTGGTCGAACACACGGCCAAGGGCCGCGCATTGCCCGCGGTGTCGGCCCAGGCCAGTTTGATGACCCGCTACGGCCGCAAGGGCTGAGCGCCCATCGGCCCCTGGGGCCGCTCGGGTTGAGGTTTGAAAAAACACCCTGGTGCTCGTGGGCAGCAGGGTGTTTTTGATGGGCCTGTCAGGCCAGGGGTCAGTGAAAGGTGAACCCCAAGCGCCACCCCACCTTTTGCCAGGCCAGGGCTTCTTCCTGAATCAACCAGGCAGATTGCGGGTGTGCGGCTGCCCAGCCCGCCTCGGCCACCAGTTTGATCTGGCGGGGTTTGAACTGGAGTGAAATGGCCTGGTGCGCCGGGTCGCGCCTGGCGTGGCACAGCAGCACGGCCAGGCGCAGGCAGACCAGTTGTTTGGCCAGCAGTTCGTCACCCAGGTAGGCCTCCAGCTTGCGCAGCTTGCCGCGTTGGCCCAGCACCAGTTGGCTCAGGCGTTGCAGCTCCACCATGGAGAAGCCGGGGGCGTCCACGTGTTCCAGCACGTAAGCCCCGTGGTGGTGGGCGTCGTCGTGTGAAATGTGCACGCCCAGTTCGTGCAGCTGGGCGGCCCACACCAGTTTTTTGGAGTGGCGTTCGTTTTGTTCGTTGGGTTCGGCAATTTGGCCAAACAGGTGGTTGGCCACCAGGCCCACGCGTGTAGCCTGCACCATGTCCACCGAAAACCGGCTGCTGAGCCATTGAACGGTGCGCTCGCGCACGTCAGACACGTCGGATTCGCGGTCGATCAGGTCGTACAGCGCCCCGTTGCGCAGCGCGCCTTGGGCGGCTTGCATGTGGTCGATGCCAAACAGGTCAAACACCGCACGCAGCACGCTGATGCCCCCGCCGATGACCAGCTTGCGGTCGTCTTTGATGCCTTCAAGGCGCAGGTTGTCCACGGTTTGCGCACGCAGCAGGCGTTCTTGCAGCCAATCCAGGCTTTCACGGCTGATGGTGTCGCCGTCGCGCCCATTGGCGGCCAGCACATCGGCAATGGCCCCCACCGTGCCCGACGAGCCGTAGGCCACGTCCCACTGGTCGCGGGGGAACATGTCGAGTGCTTCGTCCAGCACCGCTTGCGCGGCAATTTCGGCGGTTTTGAACGCCGTGGGTGTGAACGCGTTGTCGGGGAAATAACGCGCCGACCAGGCCACACTGCCCAGGCGGAACGAGTCCATGGCCTTGGCCCGAAAGCCCTGGCCCATGATGATTTCGGTGGAGCGCCCGCCAATGTCCACCACCAGGCGGCGCTCGTCCGACTGGGGCAGCAGGCGCGACACGCCCTGGTAAATCAGCCGCGCTTCTTCCAGCCCCGAAATGACTTCAATTGTGAAGCCCAGTATCTGCTGTGCTTTCTGTATGAACACATCGCGGTTGCGCGCCTCGCGCAGCGTTTGGGTGGCCACGGCACGCACCTGCGTTTTGTGAAAACCCTTGATGCGCTCGGCAAAGCGGGCCAGGCAGTCCCAACCGCGTTGCATGGCCACGTCGCTCAGGTTGCGGTCTTCGCCCAGGCCACCACCCTGGCGCACCCCTTCTTTGAGGTATTCCACGCGGTGGATGTGGCCGTGGTCAAAGCGGCCGATTTCGAGCCTGAAACTGTTGGAGCCCAGGTCAATGGCCGCGAGTAGTGTTCCGTTTTTCATAGGGGTTTTGCCAGTTGGCCGGGAGCATAGCACCGGGCATTCGGGGCGCTGGGGCGTGCCAGGGGTGGGGTTGGTGCGGTACAACGCGGGGGGATTTGTGTCACAAGGCTGTCACAAAAGCTTCCTAAAGTTGCGACCATCTTGTCAAACCAACTGCAAAGGTCTTCCATGAAACGCTTGTTCTTGAAATCTGTGGCCGCTTCCGTGGCTGCCTTGGCCTTTGGCACGTCGGCCTTGGCCGCCGACATCACCGGTGCAGGTGCCACGTTCCCCTTCCCCGTGTACGCTAAATGGGCCGAAGCCTACAAAGCCGCCACCGGCACGGGTTTGAACTACCAGTCGATTGGCTCCTCTGGCGGTTTGAAGCAGATTCGCGCCAAAACCGTGGCTTTCGGTGCATCCGACGCCCCCGTGAAAGGCGAGGATCTGGACAAAGACGGCATGGTGCAGTTTCCCGCCATCATCGGCGGCACAGTGCCTGTGGTGAACCTGGAAGGTTTCAAACCCGGTGAACTGAAAATCACCGGCACCGTGATGGCCGACATGTTCCTGGGCAAGATCACCAAGTGGAACGACCCCGCCTTTGCCGCACTGAACCCTGGCAAAAGCCTGCCCGACCAACCCATCACCATCGTGCACCGCGCCGATGGTTCGGGCACCACGTTCAACTGGACCGATTACCTGAGCGCCATCAGCAAAGACTGGTCGGCCCAGGTCGGCAAGGGCGCTGCCGTGAAGTGGCCAGCGCAGTCCTCCGTGGGCGGCAAGGGCAACGAGGGGGTGGCGGCCAACGTGAACCGCCTGAAGGGCGCACTGGGCTATGTGGAATACGCCTACGTGAAAAAGAACAACATGAATTTCATGCAGTTGCAAAACGCCAATGGCAAATACGTCAGCCCTGACGATTTGACCTTCGCCGCTGCCGCTGCGGGTGCCGATTGGTTCAGCGTGCCTGGCATGGGCGTGTCCATGGTCAATGCCAAGGGCGACAACAGCTGGCCCGTCAGCACCGCTTCTTTCATCCTGATGTACAAAGAACCCGGCAACAAAGCCGAGTCCGCCGAAGTGCTGAAGTTCTTTGACTGGGCGTTCAAAAACGGCAAGAAGTTGGCCTCTGACCTGGACTACGTGCCGCTGCCCGACAGCCTGACCGACCAAATCCGCACCAAAGTGTGGTCTCAAGTCAAAAACAAGTGATCGGCACTTGAGCAAGGCTTGCCTGCCGGTACACACTTGCGTGGACTGGCAGGTTTTGTTGGGTTGGGGGCCTGGTGCCCCCGTTGGCCAGGGGTTTTTATGAGTTTGGTGACCACGATGAGTGTGCAACCCGCGTCTGTCCAGCTGGACAACCCAAACATGGCTGCCATCGCGAAGCGGCAGCGGTTTCAGGATTTTTTGTTCCACCGGGTGACCCAGGCGTTTTCTTTGCTGGTGTTGGCCGCTCTGGTGGGCATCATTGTGTCGCTGCTGGTCAATGCATGGCCCAGCTTTCACAAGTTTGGTGTTCAGTTCATCTGGCGCGTGGAATGGGACATCGTCAACGAAGAGTTCGGTGCCGCCATTGCCATTGTGGGCACCTTGGTGAGCGCGGGCATTGCGCTGCTGATTGCGGTGCCACTGGCGTTTGGCATTGCGCTGTTTTTGACCGAAAACTGCCCCGTGGCATTGCGCCGCCCGCTGGGCACGGCCATTGAGTTGCTGGCGGCGGTGCCATCCATCATTTACGGCATGTTCGGCTTGTTCATTTTTGCCCCCATCTTTGCCGACTACGGCCAGCAGCCGTTGCAGGCGCTGTTGGGCCAATTGCCTTTGATCGGGTCTTTGTTTGGCGGCGCGCCCACGGGCATTGGCATTCTGACGGCGGGCATCATCCTGGCCTTCATGGTGCTGCCCTTCATCGCGGCCGTCATGCGCGATGTGTTTGCCATCGTGCCCCCCATCTTGCGTGAGTCTGCTTATGGCCTGGGTTGCACCACCTGGGAGGTGGTGCGCCATGTGGTGCTGCCTTACACGCAAAAAGGCGTGGTCGGCGGTGTGATGCTGGGCCTGGGCCGGGCGTTGGGTGAAACCATGGCGGTGACGTTTGTGATTGGCAACGCCAACCGCTTGCCCTCGTCGCTGTTTTCGCCCGGCACGTCCATCGCGTCCACGCTGGCCAACGAATTTGGCGAGGCCGCCGACTTCCACATTTCCACCTTGTTTGCGTTGGGCTTCTTGCTGTTTGTCATCACCTTCGTGGTGCTGGCGCTGGCAAAGATCATGATTTTGAGAGCCGAAAAGGCGCGTGGCGCTTGATAGGTATAGGTTCTTAGCTACAAATTAAGAGAATAACCATGTTGCCCAACCCCGCCCTTTACAACCGCCGCAAGCGCGCCAACACCGTGGGCTTGGCCCTGTCCATGGGGGCCATGGCCCTCGGGCTGGTGGTGTTGCTGTGGATTCTGGCCGTGCTGTTCTACAACGGCTTTGCCGCTTTGGACTGGAACATGTTCACCCAGTCCACCCCCGCCCCCGGGTCTGACGGCGGTGGGCTGGCCAATGCCATTGTGGGCAGTTTGATGATGCTGGCCTTTGCCGTGCTGGTGTCCACGCCCATTGGCATCTTTGCCGGTGTGTACCTGGCCGAATACGGCGACACCAGCAAGACCGCCGAACTCACCCGGTTTGTGACGGACATCATGCTGTCTGCCCCGTCCATCGTGTTGGGCCTGTTTGTGTACGCCATTGTGGTGGCGCCCATGGGCCATTTTTCGGGCTGGGCGGGCAGCTTGGCGCTGTCGCTGATTGCCATTCCGGTGGTGGTGCGCACCACCGAGAACATGCTGCGCCTGGTGCCCGGCAGTTTGCGTGAGGCCGCTTTTGCCCTCGGGGCGCCGCGCTGGAAGGTGGCGTCCATGGTCACGCTGCGGGCCGCCCAAAGCGGGGTGGTGACGGGCTTGTTGTTGGCCGTGGCCCGCATCAGCGGTGAAACCGCGCCGTTGCTGTTCACCGCGCTGAACAACCAGTTTTTCAGCACCAACATGTCGGCCCCCATGTCCAACTTGCCGGTGGTGATTTTCCAGTTCGCCATGAGCCCTTACGACAACTGGATTCGCCTGGCCTGGGGTGGCGCACTGCTGATCACCTTGGCCGTGCTGGCGCTGAACATCGTGGCCCGCGTGTTTTTCCGCGAAAAGACCAGCGGTTGATGGCCACCCGCTGTTGCCGCACCCCCGAACACTTCATTTTTCAACAGGACGCACCCCATGCCTGCTTCCCCGTCTGTCACCCCCAACGCACTTGAGGTGCGCAACCTCAACTTTTTTTACGGAAAGTTCCAGGGCCTGAAAAGCGTCAACATGGACATTCCTGAAAAGAAGGTCACGGCGTTCATTGGCCCATCGGGTTGTGGCAAGTCCACCTTGCTGCGCACGCTCAACCGCATGTACAGCCTGTACCCTGGCCAGCGGGCCGAGGGTGAAATCAATTTTTACGGCCAGAACATTCTGGACGCCAAACAGGACTTGAACCTGCTGCGCGCCCGCATTGGCATGGTGTTCCAGAAGCCCACGCCGTTCCCCATGACCATCTACGACAACATCGCGTTCGGTGTGAAGTTGTACGAGTCTTTGAGCAAAAGCGACATGGACGACCGGGTGGAATGGGCCCTGACCAAGGCCGCGCTGTGGACCGAGGTGAAAGACAAACTGCACCAAAGCGGTTTGAGCCTGTCGGGTGGCCAGCAGCAGCGTTTGTGCATTGCACGCAGCGTGGCCGTGAAGCCCTCGGTGCTGTTGCTGGACGAACCCACGTCGGCCCTTGACCCTATCTCCACCGCCAAGGTGGAAGAGTTGGTGCACGAGCTGAAGAACGACTACACCATTGCCATCGTCACGCACAACATGCAGCAAGCCGCGCGTTGCAGCGATTTCACGGCCTACATGTACCTGGGCGAGCTGATGGAAATCGGCAAAACCGAAGACGTGTTCTTCAAGCCCAAACGCACCGAAACAGAAGACTACATCACAGGAAGGTTTGGTTGATCATGGGTGACAAACACATATCCAGTCAGTTTGACAACGAGCTCAATGGCATTTCTGCCAAGGTCATGGAAATGGGGGGGCTGGTCGAGTCACAACTGCGCCACGCCATTTATGCCCTGAACGAGCTGAGCACCGATGTCGCCGACCAAGTGATCGAGCGCGAGCGCCAGGTGAACGCCTTGGAAGTGGAAATTGACCACGACGTGTCGTCCACCATCGGCCGCCGCCAACCCACCGCCCGCGACCTGCGCATGTTGCTGGCCATGGCCAAAATCACGGCCAACCTGGAGCGCGCGGGCGACGAAGTGGCCCGCATCGCCCGCATGGTGAAACTCATCATTGGCAGCGGTGCAGCCCGTTCGTTGCCTTGCTCTGAGCTGCGTGTGGCTTCCGATCTGGCCTCTGCTTTGTTGCGCCGCTCTTTGGACGCTTTTGCCCGACTCGACACCGATGTGGCCCGCGCCATCATCAAAGCCGATGACGAAATCGACCGCGAGTACGACGGCTTTCTGCGCAAGCTGATCACCTACATCATGGAAGACTCGCGCGCCATTTCCCCCAGCCTGAACCTGTTGTTTTTGGCCAAGGCCATCGAGCGGGTGGGCGATCACGCGAAAAACATCGCCGAGAGCACCATTTATGTGGCGGAAGGCGCCGATGTGCGCCACAGCGCCGACAACTTGCCTGCGGCATCCGCCCCATGAGAAAGGCGCCGCGCATTTTGGTGGTGGAGGACGAGGCCGCGATTGCCGAGCTGATCGCCGTCAACCTGCGCCACAACGGTTTTGCCCCCACGTTGGTGTTTGACGCCGAGGCGGCCCGCCGTGAAGTGGACGCCGAGTTGCCTGACATCATCTTGTTGGACTGGATGCTGCCGGGTGAAAGCGGCGTGTCGCTGGCGCGCAGCTGGCGCCAGCACGAACGCACCAAGGCCATTCCCATCCTGATGTTGACCGCCCGTTCAGACGAGTCAGACAAGGTGCAGGGGCTGGACGCGGGTGCCGATGACTACATCACCAAACCGTTTTCCACCAAAGAACTGCTGGCCCGCATCCGCGCTGTGTTGCGCCGCCGCACCCCCGAGGCGGTGGACGACATGGTGGTGGTGGGCGACCTGACCTTGGACACGGCCACTTACCGCGTGGGTTTTCGCCGCCAGGAGCTGAAGGTGGGCCCCACCGAATTCAAACTGCTGCACCACCTCATGAAAAACGCCGAGCGTGTGCACAGCCGGGGCACTCTGCTTGACCGCGTGTGGGGCGACCACGTGTTCATCGAAGAGCGCACGGTGGATGTTCACATCAAACGCTTGCGCGAAGCCTTGGGTGAGGCAGGATCGATGATTGAAACCGTCCGCGGCGCAGGGTACCGGCTCACGGCATTGGGACAAAAACAGCCAGCACCCGTCTCGGCGCATGCGGTTGTATGAGTTTTCGGCACGTTGAGTTGTGTGTGTCGGTGCTGGTCGGTTCGGCTTATGGCGTTTACACGCGGTCGTTTCCCCTGGTGGGTGGCGGAGCGCTGCTGGGGGCCATGGCCTGGATGTCGTGGGACAGTTGGCGCCTGCGTCAGGTTTTGCGTTGGCTGCAATCTGAAGATTGGGGCAATGAACCCCGCTTGCCCCATGCGTGGGGGACGTTGGTGGACCGTGTGCGAAAGCTGCAAAAAAACCTGTCAGGCAAAGCACGGGACAGCCAAGCGCGGTTGGACGAATTTTTATCGGCCATCCAAGCGTCTCCCAACGGCGTGTTGCTGCTCGACAGCCAGGGGCGCATCGAATGGTGCAACCAAACAGCGGCCGATCACCTGGGCATTGACCCACACCGTGACCTGATGCAGCACGTGACCAACCTCGTGCGCGAGCCGCAGTTTTCCGCCTACCTGGGGGCCCGCGAGTTCCACACCGAAGTGGCCATCACCAGCCCGCTGTCCACCGCTTCCAAACCCGTGGTGGTGGCCATCCGTATCCACCCGTATGGCAAAAAGCGCCGCTTGATGCTGTCCCGCGACGTGACGGCCGTGCAACAAGCAGAGGCCATGCGGCGAGATTTTGTGGCCAACGTGTCGCATGAAATTCGCACGCCCTTGACGGTGCTCAGCGGGTTTGTGGAAACCTTGCAAACCCTGGACTTGAACGAGGGTGAGCGCTCGCATTACCTGGCCCTGATGGCCACGCAGGCCGAACGCATGCAGACCTTGGTCAGCGATTTGTTGATGCTCTCCAAGCTCGAAGGCAGCCCTGTGCCCAGCCGCCAGGCGGTGGTGCGGGCCAGCGTGTTGCTGGCGCGGTGCATGGAAGAGGCCCAAAGCCTGTCCACGCTGATGGCGGGCCCCACGCATGTGTTCAGCGTGGACACCGCTGCCGATTTTGATTTGGCCGGCAACGAAACCGAGCTCGCCAGCGCCCTGAGCAATTTGCTGAACAACGCGGTGCGCTACACCCCCGGTGGCGGGCGTATTTCAGTGGGCTTGCGCCGCGTGGAGGGCAATGATGCGGAAATATGGGTGTCTGACACGGGCCCAGGCATCGCTCCCGAGCACATGCCTCGACTGACCGAGCGTTTTTACCGGGTGGACCGCAGCCGCTCGCGTGACACCGGTGGCACCGGCCTGGGGTTGGCCATCGTGAAACACGTGGGCCAGCGGCATGGCGGGCACATCCGGATCGACAGCAAGTTGGGTGAGGGTTCGGTGTTCACGTTGCGCTTCCCGTCCGATCGGGTGGTGCCTGTGTCAGTTTGAACGGGTCTCGGGGGCCTTTTCAAGCGGCAAGGTTGTCGGCGGGGCCACGCGTTGGTACAGCAGCAGGCTTTCCTTGTTATCGGTCAACCGGCTGAGCCGGGCTTTGAACGCCCACCGGGTGAGGTCGATGTCGGTGGCCAGTTTGTCCACGGCATGCGGGGCCACCACCATCGTGGCACACCCGTCCGCACTGGGTGCACGTTTCAAGTTCAATTTGCCGTGGTGGGCCAGTCCAGCCAGTTGGGCCTGTGTCAGGCCAAACACCTCTGTGCAACTGTGGGGCGGCACCATGCTGGCAATGCGACGTGAAATGGGGGCGTAGCTTCGCGCGAAGTCGAGCAGGGGCATCCACAGCGTCATCAGCAGCAACCAGCACAGGGTGCCCCCGGTGGCGGGCAGCACCAGGCTTTTCCACAACACGCTGGGGTGTTTGCCCAGCCGCCAGCGAACCACCCACAGCCAAGCGGCTGTGCCCAGCGTCGCCATGGCCACGCCCAACCCGGAAAATTCCAGCACAAATCCAGGCGCCAAGCGGGCCACATTGGCGGCGGGCTTGGCCGGAACCCCAGTGAGCATGGCCAGCCACACCACCCACACGGTGAGCGCGCACAGCGAGAAAAACAGTACGGAAAACCAATCCAGCAGTGCGGTCACTGAGCGCTTTAGCGTCGGCAGTGCAAACGCCGCCAGCAGCGAGAGCGCTGGCAATGCCAGCAGCAGCGTCCGGTCGGACCCTGAGCCCAAGGCACTGGCGACCACCACAACCCCAGTCAACCACAGCGGTCCCCGCAAATGGGGGGCCCCCAGGTGGCGGCGCCACCGCCACAGTGTCCACAGGGCCAATGGCCAAACCGGCCAGGTGAACCAAAACATCAGTTGACCCTGGGCCACGGCATCCGCCGTGTTGGGCAATCGTGTGGTGCCTTCAGCCAACAGGGCCGGTCCCAGCGTCAAAGCGGTGGCCGCACTGGCCAGAACACCCAACCCCCACGCAATCAGGGGGCGCTGTTGGGGGGGGGGCGTGCGGCCGGCGTGGCCGCCAGCCGCCCACCCCACCGGAAGGGGCAACAAGGAGACTGCCACTGCCAGCAAGGGTGCTCCGGACAGGCCCAGCGTGACCAAACCCAGCACCCACAGTGCCACGGCCCGAGGTTTCAACGGCCTGCCAGGTGTCACAAAACTGGCCATCGAACGCAACAATGCCGCTGCTCCCAGAAGTTGCAGCACCGATGGCGTGGTTTCGTGGGACAACTGCGCCAGCCCCAAACAAGCCAGCAGCGCCAAGAGCCCACCGTCAGCCAGGCTGCGCGCATAGTCCACTGGCGGTGCTTCACCCCCAAAGGCGAAAGCCACCGGTTGTGCACTGGGCAACAGGGCGAACCGAAACACCGCATGCCAGGTCAAGAAGAACGTGCCCAGCAGCGCCACCATAAACGGAAGGCGTGCGGCAAGCTCGGTGTGTTGGGGCAAGAGTTGCATGGCCCAGGCGCCCAGCCAGTAGGGCAGCAGGGCGGGGGTGTCCAAGGCTTGCCCGATGTAAGTGGGGTGCCACCAGTCGGTTTGACCCTGCGCCAAATGTGACATCACCCCGAACGAGGCGATGTCGGCATTTTTCCAGGGTGCCCGTGCCAAAAAGCCCGGCAGCGTGTACGCCAAGCACAGCAGCAGCAAGGTCCACCGTGGCAAACGGCGCACAGCCGCCTGTGTGGCAATGGCAGGGGTGGCAGGTGTTTGAGGTTGCATGGCAAAAAAAAACAGCCGATGGTGCGTCGGCTGTTTTTTGCGAAGTTTCCCGGCCTGTGGCCGTTGACTGCGGTGGCTTACTTGCTGGCGGCAGCAGCGCCGCGGGCAAAGCGATTGCGGAACTTCTCCACACGACCACCCATGGTGTCAACGCTTTTCTGCGTGCCGGTGTAGAAGGGGTGAGATTCGCTGGACGTGTCCAATTTGAACAAAGGCAGCTCGCGGCCGTCTTCCATCTTGATGGTTTCTTTGGCGTTGGCGCAAGAACGTGTCACAAACTTGAAACCGTTTGAGAGGTCCACGAAGCACACATCGCGGTAGTTGGGGTGAATGCCGTCTTTCATTTCGTATCCTTTGGTCAGTTGCGACAGCCGCACACAAAATGTGTTGTGGCACTTGTCGCGTAAATGGGAACTGGTCCCTGGGTGGAGATCGCCTGAAAGCCACCGGCCTCAAGCGAACCCGGAATTATCCCATGAATTTGATGTGATGGATGTGGCTCAACCACCGCGTCGCATCATGTCAAAGAACTCATGGTTGTTTTTGGTGGCCTTCATGTTCTTGAGCATCAGCTCCATGGACTCGATCTCGTCCATGTTGTACATGAACTGTCTCAAGATCCGCGTTTTTTGCAAAATCTCAGGCGCCAGCAGCAATTCTTCGCGGCGTGTGCCGCTGCGGTTGATCTGGATGGCCGGGAACACGCGTTTCTCGTAAAGGCGCCGTTCCAGGTGGATTTCGCAGTTGCCAGTGCCCTTGAACTCTTCAAAAATCACTTCGTCCATGCGGCTGCCGGTGTCCACCAGTGCGGTAGCGATGATCGTGAGCGAGCCACCTTCTTCGATTTTTCGCGCAGCGCCAAAGAAACGTTTTGGCCGTTGCAGTGCGTTGGCATCCACACCGCCTGTCAACACTTTTCCTGAAGAGGGCAGCACGTTGTTGTATGCACGGGCCAAGCGTGTGATGGAGTCCAGCAGGATCACCACGTCTTTTTTCAGTTCCACCAGCCGTTTGGCTCGCTCGATCACCATTTCAGCCACATGCACGTGGCGGGCGGCTGGTTCATCAAAGGTGGATGCAATCACTTCACCGCGCACGGTGCGCTGCATTTCGGTCACTTCTTCAGGGCGCTCATCCACCAGCAGGACCATCAGCTCCACATCGGGGTAGTTGGCGGTGATGGCGTGTGCGATGTGCTGCATCATCACCGTTTTGCCGGATTTGGGCTGCGCAACAATCAGTGCGCGTTGGCCTCGGCCGATGGGCGCGATGATGTCGATCACACGACCGGTGATGTTTTCATCGCCTTTGATATCCCGCTCCAAACGCATCTGTTCTTTGGGGAACAGTGGAGTCAGGTTCTCAAACATGATTTTGTGTTTGTTGTCCTCTGGGGGCAGACCGTTGATTTTGTCGAGCTTGGTCAGTGCGAAGTAGCGTTCGCCATCCTTTGGCGTGCGCACCTCGCCCTCAATCATGTCTCCTGTGTGCAGATTGAAGCGCCGGATCTGGCTGGGAGAGATGTAGATATCGTCGGTGGAGGCGGTGTAGCTGGTGTCCGGTGCACGCAAAAAACCAAATCCGTCAGGCAGCACTTCCAACACGCCGTCGGCAAACACCTGCTCGCCCGCCCGGGCGCGCTTTTTGATAATCGCAAACATCAATTCTTGTTTGCGCATGCGCCCGGTGTTTTCTATTTCAAGGGCCTCGGCTTGCTTGAATACTTCTGACACATGGAGGGCTTTGAGTTCGGAAAGGTGCATGAGAACCCCTGTGCGGAGCTGAACGGTGTAGATGGGGAGTGCCTGTGAAGACAGGCTCTGATGTGCGACGGCTTGTCGCTTGGCGGGCTGGCAGAACTGCGTGCCGCTGGGTATGGATTATAGGCCTGCTGGGATGCGGCGCGCAGGCTGCAGCAAGTGGTTTGCTTGAGACGCGTGTGCCGTGGCAATGCCACCACGGCACACGTGGGGTGTCAGGCCAGTTGCTGGTCGATGAAGGCGGTCAATTGGGCTTTGCTCATTGCCCCCACTTTGGTGGCGGCCAATTGCCCGTCTTTAAAGACCATCAATGTGGGAATGCCGCGAATGCCAAACTGAGCTGGTACCGCGCGGTTTTCGTCCACGTTCATTTTGGTGACAGCCAGTTTGCCTGCGTAAGACGTGGCGACTTCATCCAAAATAGGGGCGATCATTTTGCAGGGGCCGCACCATTCGGCCCAAAAATCGACCAACACGGGTGCGCTTGATTTCAGAACGTCGGCTTCAAAGCTTGCGTCGGACACGTGTTTGATCAAGTCGCTGGCCATTTCAAATCCTGTTTGGGTTGGGGTGCCTGGGCACGGTTAAAGTCGATTCAATTGTGACAGAAACCACTTTTGTGTTCCTGCGCGTACCTCCTCCATTTGCCTTCCATGACCTTGCCCGAATCAGACTTCCATCGCAACCGAATCGAATCTTCACCTGTGGCGGTGATTGGGGGTGGACCCGCAGGGTTGATGGCTGCCGAGGTGCTGTCTGGGTTGGGGCACCAGGTTGAGGTGTTCGATGGCATGCCTTCGGTGGGGCGGAAATTCTTGCTGGCGGGGCGTGGCGGTTTGAACCTGACACACGCCGAACCCATGGCGATATTTCAATCCCGTTACAGCTCAGGTGCGCAGGAGTTGGCCCCTTTGTTGGCTGATTTCGATAACCAGGCTGTTCGCGATTGGGCGACCGGTTTGGGGCAAGCCACTTTTGTCGGGTCGTCCAGCAAGGTGTTTCCTGTCGGCATGAAGGCCTCGCCGCTGCTTCGCGCCTGGCTGCGGCGTTTGCAGCAACCCGTCGACGGTGTGCCCGTGCGTTTTCATCTGCGGCACCGCTGGGTGGGTTGGCAGGGGAGCGATTGGTTGTTTGAAACGCCGGAGGGGCCAAAACACTTTGCGTTTGGTGCAGTTGTGTTGGCCTTGGGGGGCGGCAGTTGGGCCAGATTGGGGTCAAACGGTGCCTGGGCAAACCTGCTGGAAGGCAAGGGCGTTGCGGTAACCCCCTTGGAGCCCAGCAATTGTGGGTTTGACCTGGCACGCCCTTGGTCAGATCATTTCAGGGGCCGTCACGCTGGGCAGCCACTCAAATCTGTGGCGATCACGGTGATGGGTCAAGCCGACACCCAGGCACCGCCACTGTTCACCCGCAGAGGGGAGTGCGTTGCCACGGAGACTGGGTTTGAGGGCAGTTTGATTTACGCGGCATCTGCCGTGTTGCGTGGTGAAGTTGCCAAGAACGGCTTAGCAATTATCAGTTTTGACTTGCTCCCCGACCATTCCCCTGAACGTGTGCTGCGCGAAGTCAGTCAACCTCGCGGGTCGCGTTCGCTGACCACGCATTTGAAAAGCCGCCTGGGGTTGGATGGCATCAAATTGGGCTTGCTGTATGAGAACTTGACCCCTGCAACGCTGAAAGACCCACAAGCATTGGCGCTTGCGATCAAAGCGCTTCCGGTGCAGCTGGGGGCTCCAAGGCCCTTGGACGAGGCCATCAGCACGGCGGGCGGTGTGGCCTGGCAGGCTTTGGATGAGCAGGGCATGTTGCGGGGTTTGCCAGGTACTTTTTGCGCGGGAGAAATGCTCGACTGGGACGCGCCAACGGGAGGGTATTTGCTGACGGCTTGTCTGGCTTCAGGTCGCCGGGCTGGCTTGGCAGCACACCGCCATGTTGTGGCTGCGTGAGCTCGCTGGAGGTATGCAAGGTGTCGGGCTATAATGCTGGGCTAACTTGATCCTCTGTTCAGCCGCCCAACAGAATCCGCCCGGTTTGACCGTCGCAATCTGTACAGGCCCCTTGTGTAGCGTGAACATGATCGATTTTGGAAATCATGAACCTCATCCAAACCCTTGAGCAAGAAGAAATTGCTCGCTTGAACAAAGAAATTCCCACGTTTGCGCCTGGCGACACCGTCATCGTGAGCGTGAATGTGATTGAAGGCACCCGCAAGCGGATGCAGGCTTACGAAGGCGTGGTGATTGCCCGTCGCAACCGTGGCCTGAACAGCAGCTTCATCGTTCGCAAAATCTCCAACGGCGAAGGTGTGGAGCGTACGTTCCCCCTTTACAGCCCTTTGATCGCCAAGATTGAAGTGAAGCGCCGCGGTGATGTGCGCCGTGCCAAGTTGTACTATTTGCGCGATCGCAGCGGCAAGTCTGCACGTATCAAAGAAAAATTGGGCGCTTAAGTCCTTTCCATCCAAAAAAGCCGCTGCAAAGCGGCTTTTTTGTTGGCCAACCGGCTTTTTCCAGATGTTCAATCCCCGCGCGGCCGAAATCATCCTTGGCGTCAAAGATTCACCACCAGTGCCCCACTCACGGTTGACGCCGGATGGCCTGAAACAGCGGTTTGCTTCTCCCCCCGTGTGGCAGCCTGAGGTTTTGCGCGAGGCGCCGCTGTATGGCCGTCCGGCAGTGGGTGCGTCGGTGTTGATCGCGGTGGTGTCACGGCCAGAGCCCACGGTGTTGCTCACCTTGCGGAGCACGCACTTGCCGGTGCATGCGGGGCAGGTTGCCTTCCCTGGTGGCAAGTGGGATGCCGACGACCCCCATGCGGTGGGGGCAGCGCTGCGCGAAGCGCACGAAGAAATCGGCTTGCTTCCCGAGGTTGTGGATGTGCTGGGGTGTTTACCCCCTTATGTCACTGGAACCGGCTTCTGTGTCACGCCCGTGGTGGGGCTGGTACCAGACGGGGTGGCGCTGACACCGAATCCGGGTGAGGTCGAGCGTGTGTTTGAAGTGCCACTGCATTTTTTGATGAACCCCCAAAACCACATGCGCCAGCAAATGGTGCACGAGGGCACGGTGCGCCAGTGGTACGCCATGCCTTATCAGCACGATGGCACGGAGTTCTATATTTGGGGTGCCACAGGGGGCATGCTGCGCAATTTTTACCATTTTTTGGCGGCCTGATACCTACGCTGGCGCACTGCGAAAGCCGATTGCGCTTCGTGTGACCGCTATCATCCACCCATGAGTTTTTTCGCCGTTTTGCTGGCATTGCTGCTGGACCAAGCAAGGCCCATGACCCACCAGAATGTGGTGCACGGCGCATTGCGCGCTTGGATTCGGTGGGTCAAACGCAGCTTGGACGCTGGACAGTCCCGCCACGGCGTGCTGGTGTGGATGGTGGGCGTGGCTGTGCCCGCTGCCTTGGCTGCTTTGATTCACATCGCGCTTTGGGCTTACAGCGTGGTGCTCACGTTTCTGTGGGATGTGGCTATCCTGTATCTCACCTTGGGCTTTCGGCAATTCAGCCACCACTTCACGGAAATTCGCAATGCCCTGGAGCGTGGTAACGAGTTGGAAGCCCGGCAAGCCTTGGCACAGTGGAAGCGAATTCCCCTGGAACGGCAACCGGAATCAGAGTTGTTGCGCCATGCCATCGAACACTCGGTGATGGCGGTGCACCAACACGTGTTGGGTGTGCTGGTGTGTTTCTTGGTGTGCTGGATCGCAGGGCTGGGCCCTGCCGGTGCGGTGCTGTTTCGCTTGGCCGACTATTTGGCGCACAGCTGCAACCCCGAGGTGCCCAGGGCCGACCCCCTGCCCACCAGCGAGAGCGTGTGCCGAGCGGCCAGCCGTGCCTGGGGCTGGGTGAATTATTGGCCCGCACGCGCCACGGCGGTGGCGTTTGCCGTGGTGGGCAATTTTGAAGAGGCGGTGGCCAGCTGGCGGCAGGATGCCGTGTTGTTCAACGAGCCGAACCAAGGCGTGGTGTTGGCTGCCACGGCGGGTGCCTTGAATGTGCGACTGGGCCGCCGGGTGGCGTCGGTGGCCGCTGGCGTGCGTGCTGGCAGCAGCCTGTCAGAGTTGGCGTCGCCCGATGCCAATGCCCTGGGCCGTGAGCCCCAGTTGGCGCACCTGGCCAGCTTGGTGGGCTTGGTTTGGCGCAGCGTGGTGCTTTGGCTGGTGTTTTTGGCCTTGCTGACACTCGCCAACTTGCTGGGCTGAACACCGCTTCAGCCCCCACGCCATGTGTGGGCCTTTGGGGGCTGGGTCACCAGGCCCTGATTTGTGACAATTCGTCGAAAAGCTCTGTATAAATTCTGTAGCGAACTTCGCTTATGGATAAAGCGCTAGAGGCATTTTTGACATGTATATTGACCCCGCAACCCGGTTCGTGCAGGTGGGTGCAGTTGTAAAACTTGCATTGACCCAGGTGTGTCCGCAAATCGGGCATCAGCTCGGCCAACCGTGTGGGCGTGATGTGGTGCAAGCCAAACTCTTGAAAACCCGGTGAATCGATCAGGGCCGTGGTTTTTTCGGCGTCTACCCAATACCAACTGGTGCTGGTGGTCGTGTGTTTGCCGGAGTTGAGTGCCCGTGAAATTTCGGCAGTGGACGCCAAGGCCTGTGGCACCCAGTGGTTGATCAGTGTGCTTTTGCCCACCCCTGAAGGCCCCAGCACCAGCGTGACCTTGCCGTGCAGCTTGTCAGCCAATGCCTCCACGCCGGCTTCGACCGTGGGGGAGGCCGGGTTGGGTTTCAAGCACAGGGGCAACACGGTGTAGCCCATGTCTCGATAGGGGCGCAGGCGCTCCCAGGCGCCTTCAAACAGCGCGCCCAAGTCGCTCTTGTTCAGCACGATCAGGGGCTGGATGCCCTCGGCTTCGGCCGAAATCAGCGCTCGGGCCAGTTGGCGCTCTGAAAACTCGGGTTCGGCTGCCAGCAAAATCAGCACCTGATCCAGGTTGGCCGCAAACGATTTGGTGCGAATTTCGTCTTGTCGGTAAAACAGGTTGCGCCGTGGATGCACCGTTTCAATGGTGCCTTCGTCTTCGCTGGCCAGCCAGTCCACACGGTCGCCCACCACCGATTGGCTTTTCTTGCCCCTGGGGTGGCAAATGCGGCGGTCGCCGTTGGGGCTTTCCACCATCACGTGGCGGCCATGGGTGGCCACCACCAGCCCGGGTTGCAGATCGTCGCGTGACGGTAGATGGGTTTGCTTGCGCCGGTGGTTGTTCAAGGGGTCAATCGTGCCAGCCTGTGGCTGGCCGGTGGGTGTGAGTGGTGAAAGGCAACGTACATCGGGTCTGGCGTCAGCGTGCTGGCGTTGCCTTTGTAAAGCTTGATGAGCGCGCTGACCAGGTCGGCGGCGGGCGTGTGACGGGCTGCAAACTGATCGGCTTGGTATTCATCGCGGCGCGAGCCTACAGCAAGCAATGGCGTGGTGAAAAAGCCCAGCAATGGCAGGGTCAGCATGAACAGCACCAACGCCAGCGCGCTGTTCGAACCCACCAGGCTGGGCTCCACCCCCAGCCCCACATAAAACCAGGTTTGCCCAGACAGCCACCCCAGCAACGCAAAGGCACCCAGCGTGATCAGTGCCATCGCCCACAAGCGCTTGCGCAGGTGCTGGTGGTGAAAGTGGCCCAATTCGTGGGCCAGCACGGCTTCCAGTTCTGAGGAGCTGAGTTGCGCCAACAAGGTGTCGTAAAAGACCACCCGTTTCGTTTTGCCCAGGCCGGTGAAGTAGGCGTTGGCGTGCGCGCTGCGGCGGCCGCCGTCCATCACGAAGAATCCGCTGGGCTGAAACCCGCAGCGCACCATCAAAGCGGCCACGCGCTCCCGCAAAGGGGCGTCTTCCAGGGGTTTGAAGGTGTTGAAGAGGGGCGCAATGAAAGCCGGGAATGCCCACATCATCAGCATGCTGAAGCCCATGTAAGCGCCCCAGGCCCACAGCCACCAGCCCGGGCCTGCGGCACCCATCAGCCACAGCACCAATGCCGCCAGGGGCAACCCCACGGCCAGTGCCACGGCGGTGCCTTTGACGCCATCTGCTATCCACTGGCCAAGCGTGGAGCGGTTGAACCCAAACCGTTGCTCCACCCCAAACGTGCGGTACCAGGCCAGGGGCAAATTCAGCAGGGCGCTCACCGTTCCAAACGCCACGAGCAGTGCCAGCTGCTGGGCAAGCCCTGGGGCCCACCAGGTGAGCAACCATTGGTTCAGTGCGTTCAATCCACCCAACACGGTCCAGCCCAACAGCAGGGCGGTTTGCAGCGCGGTGTCGGCGGTTTCCAACCGGGCTTTGGCCAGCGTGTAGTCGGCGGCCTTGTGGTGGGTGGGCTCATCGACCACACGTTGAAACGCGTGGGGCACTTGGGCGCGGTGTTGCGCCACGTGGCGAATCTGGCGGTGCAGCAGCCAGGTTTTGGTAAGAAAAACGGCCACCAGCAGCGAGGCAAAGCCTTGGGTCAACAAATCTGCGGCATCGAACATGGCGCGAGTCTACCGGGGCGCACCAGTGACCAGGGGGTGCCGGGGCTATCGGTGAAAATCGGGGGCATGACACGTTCTGCCCCTCCGCTTTCGCCGCCCACCGAACCCACGCCTGCCGACGCCACCGCCACACTGGCCAAAAGCGATTTGAATCTCGTGTGGCTGGATTGCGAGATGAGCGGCCTGGACCCTGAAAAAGAGTTTTTGCTGGAAATTGCCATTGTGGTCACAGGCCCCCACCTCACGCCCCGCATTGAGGGGCCTGTGTTGGTCATTCACCAGCCAGACAGAGTGCTCAACGCCATGGATGCGTGGAACAAAGGCACCCACGGGCGCAGCGGGTTGGTTGACAAAGTGAAAGCCAGCACGCTCACCGAGGCCGAAGCCGAAAAACAGCTGCTGGCGTTTGTGTCCCGCTACGTGCCCAAAAACCTGGCCCCTGTGTGCGGCAACACCGTGCACCAAGACCGCCGGTTTCTGGTGAAGTACATGCCAAAGTTGGATGCATTTTTTCACTACCGCTGCTTGGACGTCAGCACGCTGAAAGAGCTGTCACGCCGCTGGCGACCCGAGGTGTACAAACAATTCAAGAAAAAGCAGCGCCACACGGCGTTGGCCGACGTGCACGAATCCATTGACGAATTGGTGCATTACCGCACCCACTTTTTGAACCTGACCGCGCCGGCCGTTGCGCCGTCACCCACACACGCCACACAACCATGAATTTGCAAGACATTTTGTTTTCCCAAGGGTTCGGCACCCGCCGTGTGTGCGCCGGGTTGGTGCAGCAGGGCCTTGTGACAGTGAACGGGCAGCTGTGCAAAGACACCTTGGCCGAATTCGACACCGAAGGTTTGAATTTCACGGTGCAAGGCACGCCGTGGCCGTTTCAAGAACGCGCTTACCTGATGCTGCACAAGCCAGCCGGGTACGAGTGTTCACAAAAGCCGGGCATGCACCCCAGCATTTACACGCTGTTGCCTGGGCCTTTGCGCATGCGCGGTGGTGGCGCTGCGGCGGGCGTGCAAGCCGTGGGGCGGCTTGACCAGGACACCACCGGGCTGCTGCTGCTGAGCGACGATGGCAAGTTCATCCACCGCATGAGTTCGCCCCGTCACCACGTGCCCAAGGTGTACGAGGTGACCACCAAGCACCCGCTGGATGCCGACCAGGTGGCCCGGCTTTTGGCGGGTGTGGTGCTGGACGACAGTCCGGTTCCCGTTCGCGCGGCAGCTGCCACGGAGGCCGGCAGTCACTTGCTGCACCTCACGTTGACGGAGGGCAAATACCACCAAGTCAAGCGCATGCTGGCGGCGGTGGGCAACCGGGTGGAGGCTTTGCACCGGGCGTCCATTGGCAGCATCCGTTTGGATGGCGATGTGTTGCCCAGCGGCCAGTGGCGGTGGCTGACCCAACAGGAGGTTGGTGCGTTGTACGGCCCCCAAAGCGCTGCGCCGACCTGAATCCGTCAAACGGGGCTGGTCTTGGCTTGTCAAAGGTTGGATGTATGCTGAAGCCATGGGTCTGATCCTTGATGCCTTTTGGCGCGCCGCCGTGTATTGCCTGCACCCCCGGGTGATTGCGCTGTCGTTCCTGCCGCTTTTGCTGTTGGTGGCCTTGTCGTTTGGCTTGGGCTATTTTTTTTGGGAATCTTCGGTGGCCTGGGTCACCGATTGGCTTCAGACCAATGAGCTGGTGTCCACCGCCCTGGGCTGGCTCGACTCGATGGGGGCAGGGGCCCTGCGCGGGGTCATTGGCCCGTTGATTGTGCTGACGCTGGCCACGCCCGCGGTTGTCATGCTTTCGCTGCTGTTGGTGGCGCTGATGATGACCCCCGCCATGGTGTCTTTGGTGGCCGAGCGTCGTTTTCCCAAGCTTGAGCGCAAACACGGTGCCTCTTGGCTGGGCAGCCTGTTTTGGTCTTTGGCTTCCACGGTGCTGGCTTTGTTGGCCATGCTGGCGTCGTTGCCGTTGTGGTTGATTCCCCCTCTGGTGATGGTGCTGCCCCCACTGATTTGGGGTTGGCTGACCTACCGTGTGTTTGCCTACGACGCCTTGGCCGATCACGCCACCGCACACGAACGCAAGCGGCTGTTTGTGCAGCACCGTCACCAGTTTTTGGTGGTGGGTGTGTTGTCAGGTTATTTGGGGGCGTTGCCCAGCCTGTTGTGGGCTTCGGGGGCCATGTTCATCGCCATGGCGCCGGTGCTGGTGCCCCTGGCCATCTGGATCTACACCTTGGTGTTTGCGTTTTCATCGCTGTGGTTTGCCCACTTTGCCTTGGCCGCACTGGCCATGGACCGTGCTCAAGCGGCCGTGCTGCCGCCCCAGCCTGGGGCGACGTCAACCCAGCCGGTGGTGCTGACCGAGGACGTTGTCCAGTTGCCCCCCGATGTGTCTCCTCCCCGAATTTCTTGAGTGTGTGCCATGTCCATTCCAAAGCCTCCCGTTTTTGGTGCGTTGATCCTCGGTGATGAAATTTTGTCCGGCCGTCGCAGCGACAAACACCTGCCCCAGCTCATTGAAATGTTGCAGACGCGTGGCTTGGGGCTTTCGTACGCCCATGTGCTGGGCGACGACCCGGTGCGCATCACCCACCAACTGAGCCAATTGTTTGCCACGGCTGACGTGGTGTTTTCGTTTGGCGGTATCGGTGCCACCCCGGACGACCACACCCGTCAGTGTGCGGCGGCTGCCTTGGGTCAACCGTTGGCGCTGCATCCCGGTGCGCGTGAATTGATCAACCAGCGCATGCAAGAGCTGGCAGTGCAACAGGGCAAACCGTTCGACCCCGATCACCCTGACAACCAGCACCGGTTGAACATGGGGGTGTTTCCGGCGTCGGCCACACTCATTCACAACCCCTACAACAAGATTCCAGGTTTTTCCTGTTCGGGGATTGGGGGCGGGCGCGTGCACTTTGTGCCAGGGTTCCCGGTGATGGCCTGGCCCATGGTGGCGGCCGTGCTCGATGGGGAGTACAGCCAGTGGTTTGCCCCGGGGGCTTGGGTGGAGAAATCCGTGGTCGTGTATGGCGCCATGGAGGCCGCACTCACGCCGCTTATGGAGCAAATCGAGCGCGATCACCCCGGTATCAAAGTGTTCAGCTTGCCCAGTGTCGATCACCCGGTCCACGGCAAACACATTGAGCTGGGTGTGAAAGGGGCTGCCGCAGCGGTGGACGCTGCCTACACACACCTGATGACCGATCTCAGCCGCGCCTCATTGGCGCTGGGCCCAGAATTGGTGCGTTAGTTTTTGCACCTTTTTGGTGTATTTTGTGGGCTATTTTGGTGCATTTTGGTTTCGGGCTGTCCCCAGTGACCCGGAAGCGGGACTTGGCAGTTGCCTTTGCCAAATGTGCACAATGGCGGGGTGGGCGTTGAAAAGCCACCCCCATAAAACAGTGTATTGGCATGGAAACTGCTAATCACCACCTGACCGATTTTCAACCTGTAATCATCCCTTAGGAGATTTTTGATGGCCAAGACCGTCGCAGACGTGATGCAAATGGTGAAGGACAACGAAGTCAAGTTTGTTGACTTCCGCTTCACCGATACCCGTGGCAAGCAGCACCACACCACCGTGCCCGTGTCTCACTTCGATGAAGACAAGTTCATTTCTGGCCACGCTTTTGACGGCTCATCCATCGCCGGTTGGAAAGGCATCGAAGCCTCCGACATGCAATTGATCCCCGATCCCAACACGGCCAACATCGATCCTTTCTTTGAAGAGACGACGTTGATCATGAATTGCGACGTGATCGAGCCCGCCGACGGCAAATCTTATGACCGCGACCCACGCTCCATCGCCAAGCGCGCTGAAGCGTACCTGAAGGCTTCCGGCCTGGGCGACACAGCATTCTTCGGCCCAGAGCCAGAATTCTTCTTGTTCGACAACGTGCGTTGGAGCACCGCGCCCGGCCACACCTTCTACAAAATCGACGAATACGAAGCACCGTGGAACACCGGTGCCGAGTTGGAAGGTGGCAACCGTGGCCACCGTCCCACCACCAAGGGCGGCTACTTCCCCGTGCCCCCCGTGGACAGCACGCAAGACATGCGCGCTGAAATGTCCCTGATTCTGGAAAGCCTGGGCATTCCTGTGGAGGTGTTCCACCACGAAGTGGCGGGCGCAGGCCAAAACGAAATCGGCACCCGCTTCAGCACCTTGGTTGAGCGCGCCGACTGGACCATTTTGCAAAAGTACGTGGTTCAAAACGTGGCCAATGCCTATGGCAAAACCGCCACGTTCATGCCCAAGCCCTACGCGGGTGACAACGGCTCTGGCATGCACGTGCACCAGTCCGTGTGGAAAGACGGCGTCAACCTGTTCGCTGGCGACGGCTACGCAGGTCTGTCTGATTTCGCGCTGTACTACATCGGCGGCATCATCAAGCACGCCCGTGCATTGAACGCCATCACCAACCCCGGTACCAACAGCTACAAGCGTTTGGTGCCCCACTTTGAAGCACCGGTGAAACTGGCTTATTCCGCCAAGAACCGTTCCGCTTCCATCCGTATTCCTTACGTGGCCAACCCCAAAGGCCGTCGCGTGGAAGCCCGCTTCCCCGATCCATTGATGAACCCCTACCTGGGTTTTGCAGCGTTGCTGATGGCCGGTTTGGACGGCGTGGAAAACAAAATCCACCCCGGCGAAGCCGCCACCAAAGACCTGTACCACCTGCCCCCAGAGGAGGACAAATTGGTCCCCACCGTGTGCCACAGCCTCGACCAGGCGCTGGAGCACCTGGACAAGGACCGCGCGTTCCTGACCAAGGGTGGTGTGTTCACCGATTCCATGATCGACGCCTACATCGACCTGAAAATGGCCGAAGTGAACCGTGGCCGCATCGAAGTGGCACCTGTCGAATACGACATGTACTTCAGCCTGTAAATCCCCTGCGGGCGGATTTTGCTCACAAAAAAGGACGGTCCTGGCCGTCCTTTTTTTATGTGTAAACCCGGCCGCAGGCCCGGCAGGCATGGGCACTTTTTGGGCGATACTGCCTCAGACGCCCTGCAGAGCGCGGCTCTGGAGAACCCCATGCACCGAATGTCACACCCAAGCGCTTTTTTCACCCCTTTGCGACTGTTGGCCGCAGGGCTGCTGGCGGCTGCATTGCCCGTTCAGGCCCAAAACCAAATTTACCGCTGCGGCACCGAGTACACCAACAACCCCACCGCCGAGCAGAAGAAAACCTGCAAAGCACTCGACGGTGGCAACGTCACCGTCATTCAGGCCCCGAAGCCCAAAAGCAATGTCGCAGGGGCCAAACCCCCGGCTCCTGTGCCGGCCTCCACCGACCAGGCCAAGGTGGACCCCGGTGTGCAAAAAGCCCGCGACAGCGACGCCCGGGCCATTTTGGAGTCCGAGCAACGCCGCGCCGAGCAACGCCTGGCCGAGTTGCAACGCGAGTACAACGGTGGGCAACCCGAGCGTCGGGGTGAAGAGGTGCGCAACCAGCAACGCTACAGCGAGCGGGTGGCCACCTTGAAAGACAGCCTGACCCGTGCGGAGGCCGATTTGGCAGGCATTCGCCGCGAATTGTCTCGGGCTGGCGGGGGCATCACCGCCAACGCCAACCCGGCCAGCACAGCCCCGTTGTCGCGCTGACCCATGGGAAAACCAGCCAGAGACGAAAGCGCCATGGCCGTGCGTTTTCACGCGCTTGACCTGCTGGCCACCCTGGTGGCCGTGGTGGGTGCCGATGGCCGCCTGCGTTACGTGAACGCCGCCCTGGAAGACGCACTGGGCTTGTCGCGTCGTTCCATTGGCGACACCCAGTTCGCCGAATTTTTCACCGACCCCCCGTTGCTGCTGAACGCGCTGGCGGGTGCCAAAGACAACGAATTTGCCGCTTTGCGTTACGACACCTGGTTGCGGCGTCTGCACCGCGAACCCCTGCCGGTGCACGTGGTGGTGGCCCAAACCGATGTGCCCGATGAAGTGGTGGTGGAGCTGTTGCCGCTGGAGCAGCAAACCCGCCAGGACCGCGAAGAGCGCCTGATTGACCAGGCCCAGGCCAACAAAGAGCTCATCCGCAACCTGGCCCACGAAATCAAAAACCCGCTGGGGGGCATTCGGGGGGCGGCGCAGCTGCTGCAAATGGAGCTGGAGTCGCGCGAGCTGATCGAATACACCCAGGTCATCATCCACGAGGCAGACCGGCTGCAAACCCTGGTGGACCGGCTGC
The DNA here is from genome assembly GCA_049653005.1 of Burkholderiaceae bacterium. GTDB lineage: Bacteria > Pseudomonadota > Gammaproteobacteria > Burkholderiales > Burkholderiaceae_C > UBA2334. The sequence continues at coordinate 142,145 of JBASFL010000028.1, forward strand.
TGGCCCCGCACCGCCGCCCGCACGTGGTGGGCGATGTGAACATTCACGAGGTGTGCGAGCGCGTGCGCTCGCTCATCTTGGCCGAGTTTCCCAAAGGCCTGCGGGTGGTGCGCGACTACGACACCTCGTTGCCCGAGTTCCGGGGCGACCGCGAGCAGCTCATCCAGGCCGTGCTCAACATCGCCCACAACGCCGCCCAGGCCCTGGCACAGCGGGTGGAAGCGGGCGACGCCAGCATCACTTTCAAGACGCGTGTGACCCGCCAGGTCACTTTCGGCAAACAACGCTACCGGTTGGCACTGGAATTGCATGTCATCGACAACGGGCCCGGCGTGCCGGACTCGATCAAGGACCGCATCTTCTACCCCCTGGTCTCAGGGCGCGATGGCGGTTCAGGCCTTGGGCTGACACTGGCGCAAACCTTTGTTCAGCAACACCACGGCTTGATCGAGTGCGACAGCGTGGCGGGCCGTACCGACTTCAAGATTCTGATTCCCCTGCCTTGAAGTCGGGCGGGAGCGCGACACGAGGTGACAACCAGTGGGGGAATCGCTAAAGGAACCCTGCGCATGAAACCCATCTGGATCGTGGATGACGATCAGTCCATCCGGTTCGTTCTTGAAAAGGCGCTTCTGCGCGAGAACCTGCCCACCCGCAGCTTCATCAACCCCCAAGAGGTGTTGGCTGCCCTGAGTGATGGCAACGACGACCAAGGCCCCCAAGTGCTGGTGAGCGACATCCGCATGCCCGGGGGCTCTGGCCTTGACCTGCTGGACAAAGTCAAGAAAAAGCTGCCCGGTTTGCCGGTCATCATCATGACGGCGTTTTCCGACCTGGACAGCGCGGTGTCGGCCTTCCAGGGCGGCGCGTTTGAGTACCTGCCCAAACCCTTCGACCTGCCCAAAGCGGTGGAGTTGATCCGCCGCGCGGTGGAAGAAAGCCAGCGCGAAGAGGTGGCCGAAGAGCGCATGGCCGCCACGCCCGAAATGCTGGGCCAGGCCCCGGCCATGCAAGACGTGTTCCGTGCCATTGGTCGCTTGAGCCAGAGCAACGTCACGGTGATGATCACCGGCGAGTCTGGCTCGGGCAAAGAGCTGGTGGCCCGTGCGCTGCACAAACATTCCCCGCGCGCCAACGGCCCGTTTGTGGCCATCAACACGGCCGCCATTCCGAAAGACTTGCTGGAAAGCGAGCTGTTCGGCCACGAGCGCGGCGCTTTCACCGGCGCACAGACCATGCGCCGCGGCCGCTTCGAGCAAGCCGATGGTGGCACCCTGTTTCTGGACGAAATCGGCGACATGCCGTTTGACCTGCAAACCCGCTTGCTGCGCGTGTTGTCCGACGGGCACTTCTACCGCGTGGGCGGCCACAGCGCCGTCAAGGCCAATGTGCGCGTGATTGCGGCCACCCACCAGAACCTGGAGCAGCGGGTGAAAGAGGGCGTGTTCCGCGAGGACTTGTTCCACCGCCTGAACGTGATTCGCCTGCGCCTGCCCGCGCTGCGCGAGCGCCGCGAAGACGTGCCCATGCTCACACGCCACTTTTTGGTGCAAAGCGCCAAGCAGCTGGATGTGGAGCCCAAACGCATTTCTGAAAACGCCTTGCAGCGCCTGGCCACGTTCGACTTTCCGGGCAACGTGCGCCAGCTTGAAAACGTGTGCCACTGGCTGACCGTGATGGCCCCCGCCCAGGTGGTGGACGAAAAAGACCTGCCACCTGAAGTGTTGGCCACCCCCAGTTTGCGGGTGGATGCCGTGGCCGAGTCCGTGCTGGTGCCCGTTGTGCCAGCGGTGTCAGACGCCGCCGTGGCCGATGCGCCAGCACCCCTTGCGCCGCCAGCGCTGGCCCCTGTGGCGTTTGCCGCTCCTGGGGTTGTGCCGCAGGGCATGGGCGCAGCGGGCGAGACATTGGCCTCAGTCCCATCCACCGTGGGCTGGGAGCAGGGCTTGCAGCTGGAGGCTTTGGGGCTGCTTGAGTCGGGCCGGTTGGACGTGTGGGACGTGTTGACCCGGCGCTTTGAAACCAAGCTGATTCAAACCGCCCTGGCCAACACGCGTGGCCGCCGCATCGAAGCCGCCCACAAACTGGGCATTGGCCGCAACACCATCACCCGCAAAATTCAGGAACTGAATTTGGAGTGAAAATGCCCGCCAGCGCTTGACTGGTAAGCGCTTTCAGCTATGAAAAATCAAAGGCCCAGCGTCAGCACCACGGGTGCATGGTCGCTGGGCCTTTCGTTTTTGCGGGGCAGCTTGTCCACCGCGCACGCGGTGGACAAGGGTTTGAGTGCACCGCTGACCAGCACGTGGTCGATGCGCAGGCCCCGGTTGCGGCGGAAGGCGAACTCGCGGTAATCCCACCAGCTGTAGTTTTTTTCGGGCTGGGGAAACAGGCGCACGCTGTCGTGCAGCCCCAGGTCGATCAGCGCTTGCAGGTGGGTGCGCTCTTCTGTGGTGCAGTGGATGGCTTCGCGCATACCCTCCGGGTCCCACACATCGGCGTCGTCGAAGGTGATGTTGTAGTCGCCCATCAGCACCAGGTGCGGGTGCTGGGCCAGCTCGGTTTGCACCCAGCCGCGCAGGGCTTCAAGCCAGCGCATTTTGTAGGCGAACTTGTCGCTGCCCGGTGCCTGGCCGTTGGGGAAGTAGGCCCCAATCACCCGCAGCGGCTCACCGCTGGGGCCGCTGTAGGTGCCCGTGATCACGCGCGAGTGTTCGTCGTCAAAGCCGGGGATGTTTTTCACCACACCGCTGGCCGCCGTGCGCGAGACCAGTGCCACGCCGTTGTAGGTTTTTTGCCCAAACCACTGGCATTGATAGCCCGCTTCGGCAAAAGCGGCGGCTGGAAACTTTTCGTCCGCCATTTTCAGTTCTTGCAGCGCCAGCACGTCAACCGGCGCACCGGCGGCGCTTTGAGCGGCCAGCCAGTCCAGCACCTGCGCCAAACGCACGGCCAAAGAGTTCACGTTCCAAGTGGCAAGTTTCATGTCAAAAATGGCTCTAGGGCTTGTTGGGTATGAACAGTTTGCTACAGATGCAGTTTTTTGCCATCACACATGCAAAGCCGCCATCACGCCCACCACCGCGCCCAGGCCACCGGCGGCAAACATGGCGTGTTCCAGCCACTTTTTGCGCGTCAGCAGGGCAATGGCGGCCAGTGCGATGGAGATTTGCAGCGCGGTGGTGGCCTGTGCCCAGCGGTGGTGCTGGTGCATTTGCTGGTCTGACTTGTCGTCCCAGGCTTTGGCTTCGGCTTCCAGGCCATCGGCCACCACCTTGATCTCGTTCTTTTCTTTTTCGTAGCGCTCCACCTTGGCCTGGTAGGTGGCTTTTTTGTCTTCAGGGGCCAGGTCGCGGGCCAGCTCGGCCAGCGATTGCTTGGTGCTTTTGGACTGGAAGTAATTCCACTGGTTGGAGGCTTCGGTCTTTTTGATGGCCGCGTTGTTTTTGTACAGGCCGGCGTTGGCCTGCGTGGCCCCACCCATGTAGCCAAACAGCGCGCCCACCGTGGCGATGATGGCGGTGAACATGGCGATCTGGTTGGTCATTTTTTTCGACGCGGGGTCTTCGTCGTGGTGACCGCTGTGGCCGCCCTGTTGTGCGTGCTCCAGCTCGTGGTCGTGGGGGCCGTGAACGTGAAAACCGTGTCCTGACATGCTCAATTTCCTTGTGTGCCGTTGGGCCTGCGGGTGTAGGTGACAAAACTGAAGGTCAAACCACTGGCGGCCACGTGGTGCTCGCGCTGGGTTTCTTGCCATTCGGGGCCCAACGTGGGGGCAAAGGCGTCGCCTTCAAAGTCGGCGTCGATTTCGGTGGCCACCACGCGCTGCGCCAGGGGCAGTGCCTGGGCGTACACCTGGGCCCCGCCCATCACCCACACCTCGGTGTGGTGTTGCAATGCCGATAGTGCACTTTCCATGCTGGTAAAGCGCTGCGTGCCATTTTCATTGAAATTTTCGTCCCGTGTCAGCACGGCGTTCACGCGGCCGGGCAGGGGGCGGAACCGGGGGGGCAACGAGTCCCAGGTTTTGCGGCCCATCAGCACGGGGCAGCCCAGTGTGGTGCGCTTGAAGTGGGCCAGGTCTTCGGGCAAGTGCCAGGGCATGGCGTTGTCGCGGCCAATCACGCCGTTGCGGGCGCGGGCGTAAATCAGGTTCAGGCGCATGGTGGTGTGGCGGCGGTGAGTGCCAGGTCAAGGTTGTAGGTGCGAAACACGCGGTCTTGCACCCAGCCCATGCGTTCATACAAAGCCTGGGCCGCGTGGTTGGTGTGTGCGGTGGTCAGGTCCAGGCGGCCCATGCCATCGCGGCGTCCGCGCTCGGCCGCGGCGGCCAGCAGGGCTTTGGCCACGCCTTGTTGCCGGTGCGCGGGCGGCACAAACAGGTCGTACAGCGTGTAAATGGGTTGCGCCAGCACCGAGCAAAAGCTGGGGTACAGCTGGCAAAAGCCCGCCAGTGCCCCGCCGGGCAACTGTGCCACCAGCACCACCGATTCAGACCGGGCCAAACGCGCGCTCAGGAAATTCCGAGCCAATTCGGTGTCAGACGGTTGTTCGTAAAACCGGCGGTACGCGTCGAACAAGGGGGCCAGCGCATCCAAGTCAGCGGTGGTGGCGGGGCGGATGTGCGGCGTCATGTGTGTTGCGTCAGGTGTGCGGGTTCATGCACGGGGTTTGCGGGCGGGCATCAGCACCGCGGCTATGGCGCTCATCACCAGCAGCACGGCCACCCAGTCTTGCCAGTGCGGCACCTCCCCCACGATGACGGTGGCGCTGAGGGCGCCAATCAGCGGGATTGCCATCACGCTCATGGCGCTGGTGGCGGGGGGCAGGTTGCGGGCCAGGCCAAACCAGATGATTTGCGCAAACCCGTAGTTGATGAGCACGCCATACACCAGGCTGCCCCACATGGCGGGGCCGAAGGCAAAACGGGGCAACGGCTCGGCCACCAGGGCCAGCACCCACAGGCAGGCGCTGGTGAGCAGCATCATCCACACGGCCAGCGCCTCGGTGGGCAGGGTGATGGACATGCGCCGCATCATCAGCGTGCCCACGGCCCAGCTCAGGGCGGCCAGTTCCATCCACAACACGCCCAGGGGTTTGCCGCTGAGGTTTTGCACCTCGTGCGCCATCAGCAGCCCGATGGCCAATGCCACCGCACACGTGGCCCAGGCCACGCGCCGGGTGAGTTTTTCACCGAAAAACAGCGCACCGATCAACACGGTCCAGATGGGCATGGTGAAGCCCAGAATGGCCGCGCGGCCCGAGCTGAGTTCTTTCACCCCAAAAATGGAAATGGTGTGCCAGCCCAGCATGTTGGGCAGGCCCAGCAGCACCACGGTGCGCCACTCGGTGCCGTGCGGCAGCATGCGCACGCCCCTGGCGCGGAAAAAAAGGTACAGCCAGCTGGCCCCCAGCGTCATGGTGATGGCGCGGAAATACAGCGGCGAGAGGTCGCGCAGCGACAGCTTCATCATGGGCCAGTTGATGCCCCACATGAGCGTGAGGGCCACCAGGGCCAGCAGTTGTTTGCGCGTCAGCACGGCCGTGTTCGGACCGCGTTCAGACCGCCACCGGGGCTTTGATGGCGGGGTGGGGGTCGTAGCCCGTCACCTCGAAGTCTTCAAACCGGTAGTCAAAAATGCTGTCCGGCCGCCGTTTGAGGGTCAGCGTGGGGTAGGGCCGGGGTTCGCGACTCAGTTGCAGTTCCACCTGCTCGGTGTGGTTGCTGTAAATGTGGCAGTCGCCCCCGGTCCAGATGAAGTCGCCCACGTCCAGGTCGCATTGCTGCGCCACCATGTGCGTCAGCAGCGCGTAACTGGCGATGTTGAAGGGCACGCCCAGAAAAATGTCGGCGCTGCGCTGGTACAACTGGCAGCTGAGTTTGCCGCGCTGGCCCACTTCGGTGGGCGGGGCCACGTAGAACTGAAACAACGCGTGGCAGGGCATCAGCGCCATTTGGTCCAGCTCGGCCACGTTCCAAGCGCTGACGATGATGCGGCGCGAGTCGGGGTTGGTTTTCAGGGTTTTGATGACCTCTGAAATCTGGTCAATGTGCGTGCCGTCGGCCTTGGGCCAGCTGCGCCACTGCACGCCGTACACGGGCCCCAGGCTGCCGTCTTCGCGTGCCCATTCGTCCCAAATGGTGACGCCGCGCGCGCGCAAGTCGTTGTTGTTGCTGGACCCGGTCAGGAACCACAGCAGCTCGTGGATGATGCTTTTCAGGTGCACCTTTTTGGTGGTGACCAGCGGGAAACCTTCGGTCAGGTCAAACCGCATCTGGTGGCCAAACACGCTGGTGGTGCCCGTGCCCGTGCGGTCTGCCTTGAACACGCCCTGGGTGTGCACCAGGCGCATGAAGTCTTCGTATTGGCAGCGAACGGGGCGGGAGGGATGCGTCATGGGCAAAGCCACCGGCAGGCGGCACCGGAGCGGTTGCACAAAAGAAAAGAGGGGGGTGACGAGCCTTGACCCCGGCACTGGATTCACAGTTAGGGCTGCTTGGTTCCCCACCTGACCCGGTTGGCCGCTTCACCATGCGGGAAGGCCCGTCGGGGTGGATTGTAGCCGCCCCCGCCTGGGGGCCGGGCAAGAAGCGCAAGCCCTAGAATCGCGCCCCATGTCTTACGTCGTCCTGGCCCGCAAGTACCGCCCCAAGCATTTCGGTGAAATGGTGGGGCAAGAGCACGTGGTCACGGCCCTGGGCAATGCGCTCACCACCCAGCGCTTGCACCACGCCTACCTGTTCACCGGCACGCGGGGCGTGGGCAAAACCACGGTGTCGCGCATTTTGGCCAAGTCGCTCAACTGCGTGGGGGCAGACGGGCAGGGCCGCATCACCGCCACGCCGTGCGGCGTGTGCCCGGCTTGCACCGACATCGACAGCGGCCGGTTTGTGGACTACACCGAGCTGGACGCCGCCAGCAACCGGGGCGTGGACGAGGTGCAGGCCCTGCTGGAGCAGGCGGTTTACAAGCCCGTGCAGGGGCGCTTCAAGGTCTTCATGATCGACGAGGTGCACATGCTGACCAACACGGCGTTCAACGCCATGTTGAAAACGCTGGAAGAGCCACCCGAGTATTTGAAGTTTGTGCTGGCCACGACCGACCCGCAAAAGGTGCCTGTCACCGTGCTGAGCCGCTGTCTGCAGTTCAACCTGCGGCCCATGGCGCCTGAAACAGTGTTTGAGCACCTGGGCACCGTGCTGCAGGCTGAAAACGTGGCGTCAGAGCCGCCCGCCTTGCGTCTGCTGGCCCGTGCGGCACGCGGCTCCATGCGCGACGCCCTCAGCCTCACCGACCAGGCCATTGCCTTTGGTGGCGGCCGGTTGCAAGAGGCCACGGTGCGCCAGATGCTGGGTGCGGTGGGTCGCCAACACGTGTTTGCGCTGATTGCCGCGCTGGCGAACGGCGACGGTGCCACCGTGGTGGCCACCGTGGACGGGCTGCGCAAACAAGGCCTGAGCGCAGCCTCCACGCTGGAAGAAATGACGCACGTCTTGCAGCGCATGGCCGTGGCCCAGCTCACCCACGCACAGCCCGACCCGGCCGACCCCGAAGCCCCCGAGGTGGCCCACCTGGCCGAGGTGCTGCCCGCCGACCAGACGCAACTGCTGTACAGCCTGTGCCTGCACGGCCGCACCGAACTGGGCCTTGCCCCCGACGAATACGCCGCGCTGCTGATGGTGCTGCTGCGCCTGCTGGCGTTTCAGCCCGCTGGCCAACGCGCCCTGGCTGAAAAAAAAAGCCTGACGCGGGCCGCTGAGCCCGCTCCACCGGCCCCTGCGCCTGTGGCCGAGGTGGTCGCAGTCCCCGTTGTCCCTCTCATGCCTGCTGCGGCGGAGGCCGTTCCCGTGCCTGTGGCGTTGCAGCCCGTTCCTTTGCGCCACGCACCTCCCCCGATGGCCACCGTGCCGGTGGTGGATGCGCCGCCCCGTGTGCAGGTGGCGTCACCGGCGCAAGATCGGCCTGAAAAAAATGAACCAAAAGTGCCTCCAGCGCTTGATGGTATTGAATCGGTTGCTACACCTTTGGTGTCTGTTCCCGTGCGGGTGGCCCCAGAGCCGGTCCGGCCCGAACTCGCGCAGCCGGTGAAGCTGGCACTGCCCGTGGGTGCCACGGCAGAGGGCGATTTCTGGCACACCCTGGTGGTGGCCATGGTGCAGGCCGAAACCGTGGGCGCGCTGGTGCGCGAGTTGGCGCTGCAATCGCAGCTGCTGGCCCGTGACGACACGGCCGAGCCCAGCCATTGGTTGCTGCGCGTGGAAAACGCCACCCTCAACCAGCCCGGCACCCGCGACCGCTTGCAGGCCGCGCTGGCCCAGCACGGCCACACGGTGAAGCTGGCCGTCGAGGTTGGCACGGTGTCTGACACCCCGGCCCGGCGGCAGGCCGCTGCGGCGGCCCAACGCCAGGAAGAGGCCGAACGCAGCATCCGCCAAGACCCGTTTGTGTTGGGGTTGATGCGCGACTTTGGCGGCAGAATCGTGCCCGGCACGCTCAAACCCGTCACCCCGGCCCCCTGATTTTTATTTTTTCAACTCTCTAGGAATCGCATGTTCAACAAAGGACAACTCTCCGGTCTCATGAAGCAGGCCCAGGCCATGCAGGACAACCTGAAAAAAGCCCAGGAAGAGCTGGGCCACATCGAAGTCACCGGCGAGTCGGGCGCGGGCCTGGTCAAAGTGGTCATGACCTGCAAGCACGATGTCAAACGCATCACCATCGATCCCTCGCTGCTGGCCGATGACAAAGACATGCTGGAAGACCTGGTGGCCGCCGCTTTCAACGCCGCCGTGCGCAAGGCCGAAGACACATCCCAAGAAAAAATGGGCAAGCTCACGGCAGGCATGCCCGGGTTGCCCGGTGGCATGAAGTTTCCGTTCTGATCTGGCGCGGTTTTGGCCGACTCCCACTCGCTTGACGCGCTGACCGAAGCGCTGCGCCGCTTGCCCGGCGTGGGCGCCAAGTCGGCCGCGCGCATGGCATTTCACCTGCTGCAGCACGACCGCGCCGGGGCCTTGCAACTGGCCACCACGCTCAGCCAAGCGGTGGACCAGGTGCGCCATTGCGAGTTGTGCCACACCTTCACCGAATCGCTGGTGTGCAGCACCTGCCACGACCCCGCCCGTGACCGCAGCAAGCTGTGTGTGGTGGAAACCCCTGCCGATCAAGCCGCCCTGGAGCGCACAGGTGCCTACAAAGGCCTGTACTTTGTGCTCATGGGCAAGCTCAGCCCGTTGGACGGCATTGGCCCGCACGACATCGGCTTGCACAAGCTGTTTGACCGCCTGGGGGGCACCGACCACCCCACGTTGGCGCAAGACTTTCCGCCCGTGGGGGAGGTGATATTGGCCACTAATTTCACCGCCGAGGGCGAGTCCACCGCCCACGTCATTGCGCAAGCGCTGCGCGGCACAGACATTCAAGTCACCCGCCTGTCGCGGGGTGTGCCCGTGGGCAGCGAACTGGAGTACGTGGACCTGGGCACCATCGCCCACGCCCTGGTGGACCGGCGCTCCACGGGCTCCTGACCCAACCGATTGAGAAGGAACACAACCCATGACCCCCCATTTCACCGTGGCCCATTGGTGTGTGCTGGTGGCCGCGCTGTTGCCCATTGCCTGTGCCGGTTTGGCCAAATGGGGCATGTTCAAAACGCCCCGCCGCAACGGCGGCTACGACAACCACAACCCACGCGCGTGGCTGGCCAACCAGGGCGACTGGCGCGCCCGTGCCAACGCTGCGCAGGCCAACAGTTTTGAAGCCCTGCCGTTTTTCATCGGCGCGGTGGTGATTGCGCACCAATTGCACGCGCCCCAAACCCGGCTTGACATCCTGGCCCTTCTGTTTGTCGTCACCCGGGTGATTTACATCTTCATGTACGTGGCCGACTTGGCCACCGCGCGCAGCCTGGCCTGGACGGTGGCGCTGGCCCTGAACATCGCCATTTTGTTCAGCGGCGGCTGAGCCGGGCCCACCCGCCCCGGGGAAACCCGCTGAGGGCAGGCCCTGATGCGGTGCAGCAATTGCACCGCTAGCCTTGGGGCATGCCGCTTCTGCCCAACCCCCTTTTCTCTCGCCGGGCGTTTTTGCGCCAGGCGGGCCTGTGGGCTGGGGGGGGCACCCTGGCGGCGTGTGCACTGGGCACGTTCCCTGCCCTTGCCGTCGGCGCCAATGGGCCTTTGCCTGTGACGGTGGCGCTGGCAGCGCCCCATGCCATGGCGCATTTGCCCCTGCTGCTGGCCCACACCCTGGGGTATTTCCAAGCCGAGGGGTTGGCCGTGGAATGGTTTCACCAAACCACCGAGCACCAAGTGGTAAACGCCGTGCTGCGGGGCCGTGCTGCCGTGGCCGCTTGCACCTTTGCCCACACGTTGCAGCAGCAAGCCCGTGGGGGCGATTTGCAGTCGTTTCTGCTGGAGTTGCGCACCCCCCAGGAGGTGGTGGGGGCATCGCTGAAAACCTTGGGCCGCTACCGCACCCCGGCCGATCTTGCCGGTCGCCGGGTGGGGGTGCTGGCGTCGGCCGCGCCCGGCCACATGGTGTTGGGTCGGCTGCTGCAAAGCGCCGGACTCAAACCGGGTGATGTGTCGCTGGTCGTGGCCGACACGGCCGAAGAGCTGCTGGCCCGTTACCGCGCCGGCGAGCTGGATGCCCTGAGCGTGAACGACCCCTTGGTGACGCTGCTGGAACAGCGGGGAGAGATCCGGGTGTTGGCCGACACCCGCTCGGTGCACGGCACGCGCGAGCTGCTGGGCGGCCCCGTGCCGGGGGGCACCCTGTGCGCGCCATCGGCCTGGGTGGCCGCCAACCCGCTGGTTTGTCAGGCCTTGGCCAATGGCACGGTGCGCGCGCTGAAATGGTTGCAAACGGCGGGGCCTGCTGATTTGGTCAAAGCGCTGCCCGAGGCTGCCATGGGGGCCGACCGCGTGCTTTACCTGTTTGCGTTTGACAAAGCGCGGGATGCTTATTCCCCCGACGGTTTGTTGTCCGTCGACGCCGCGCGGGCCGCACTCAGCGCACACGCGCGGTTGGATGTGGCTTTTGACGGCACGGGCATTGCCCTGCCACGCACCTACACCAACCAATTTGCGCTGAAAGCCAAAGCCCGTTTCCGCGCTTGACCCAACGTGCGGCCTGTGCGGTCTGCCACGGTGTGTGGCGTGGTTTGCGCGGCTATTTTCGTGTCGGTCTGGGGGAGCTTGTGGGGCGTTTGGGGGCCGGGGGGCCGGGTTTGCGTTTGGTTTTGGCTTCACCCGCGGTGCGTTTGCTGGGTTTTGTGACCCCCACTGTTTTGCCGTTGCGCTGGGCTTTGGCCTGGTTTGGGGCTGTTTTGGCCCCCGACCGGCTTGCCACTGATGCCACCGCTGCCGCCGCAGAGGCCGGGGTGAAGGCCACCAGCGTCTGCCCGGCTTTCAGTGCCGCGTTGCTGCCCAGCTTGTTCCACTGGGCCAGTTCCGACGCATTCACCCCCAGGCGCGTGGCCATCGTGGCCAGGTTTTCCCCTTTGCGGGCTTTCACGCTGCGGCGCACCAGCACCACTTCGGGCTGAAGCTGCAGGTGTCCGTTGTCTGCCAGGTGCTCAGGCACTTCGGTGCCTTGCCCGTTCGCGCGTGGCACCAACAGCGTGGAGCCCGCCCGCACCAGCATGCGGGGCGGTATTTTGTTCAGGCTGCGCAGCTCAGGCTCGGACATGCCCACGCGCTTGGCAATGTCGGCCGTGCGCATGTGTGAGGGCACGGCCCACGCGGTCCAGGTGGCCAATGGGCCCAGGTGGAACTGCAGGTTGCGCTGAAACACGCTGGCGTTGTCCCAGGGCAGCAAAATTTGCGGTGTGCCCGATGCCAGGATGACGGGGCTGTGCAGCGACGGGTTCAGGGCCCGGAAATCGGCCTCGTCCACCTCGGCCAGCCGGGCAGCCAAGGCCACGTCCATGTCGCGGCGGATGGGCACAGAGTCAAAAAACGGGTGGTTTTCAATGACCGGCAATTTGGCGTGGAAGGCTTGCGGCTGGGCCACAATGTTTTTCACCGCTTGCAGTTTGGGCACGTACATGCGCGTCTCTTGCGGCATGGTCAGGTCTTCATAACCCGTGGCCAGGCCTTTTTTTCCGTTGCGCTCAATGGCCCGCTTCACGCTGCCCTGGCCCCAGTTGTAGGCGGCCAGCGCCAGGTGCCAGTCGTTGAACATGCCGTGCAGCATTTGCAAATAGTCCAGTGCCGCGCGGGTGGAGGCCAGCACATCGCGCCGGTCATCTCGGAAGGCGTTTTGCTTCAGGTCGTAGTCTTTGCCGGTGGCAGGCATGAACTGCCACATGCCCGCCGCTTTGGCCTGCGACACCGCTTGGGGGTTGAAGGCACTTTCGATGAAGGGCAGCAGTGCCAGCTCGGTGGGCATGTTGCGCCGCTCCAGCTCTTCAACGATGTGAAACAGGTACTTGCGCGAGCGTTCCGTCATGCGGCCGATGTATTCCGGGCGCGCCGCGTACCACTGTTCCTGGTTCTGCACCAGGTCGTTTTGCAGGTCGGGCATGGCAAAGCCGCGCCGAATGCGTTCCCAAAGGTCGGCGGGGGCCGACAGCGTGGCCACCGCACCTGCGCTGGCCCGCCCCGGCTCGATGGCCCGCAGCTCACTGTTGGGCCACACAGGCGTGGGGCGGCCGATCCGCAGGCTGGGCCCGCTGGACAGGCTGGGGCTGTCCATGGGTTCCGTGCGCGTGGGGACCGTGGGCAGGGTGGTGGCACACCCGGTCAACAACACGATGGCCATCACGGCGAGCCAGCGGGCGGGGAGCAGGGAGGGCAAGGTCATCAAAACTCGTTTTTCCAGTCGCGCAAGGCCGCGAACACGTCCACATCGGTGCGGGCGTGGGGTGATCGCGTGCGTGCGGCTGCCACCAGGGCAGGGTGGCGCACCCGCAAGAAGGGGTTGATTTCACGTTCACGTGCCATTGGGCTGGGCAGCGTGGGCAGGCCCTGCGCCCGAAGGGCCACGCATTCGCGCTGCCAGTCGGCCAGTGCCAGGTTGTCCGGGTCGACTGCGCGGGCAAAACGCAGGTTGCCCAGGGTGTATTCGTGGGTGCAGCACACCTGGGTGTGGTCGGGCAACGCCGACAGGGCGTCCAGCGAGGCCAGCATTTGGGCCGGTGTGCCTTCAAACAGGCGGCCACACCCCCCTGAAAACAGCGTGTCACCGCAAAACAGCCGGGGTGCCTGACCAGCGGCTTCCGCCACGTAGGCCACATGGCCGGCGGTGTGACCAGGCACTGGCAACACGCGCCAGGTCAGGCCCAGCAAATGGAATGTGGTGTCGGCATCCACGCGCTCGCACTGCGCCTGCAGCCATTCGCCAGCGGGCGCCAGCAGCCTTGCTCCCGTGGCTTCGCGCAGGGCTTCTGCGCCGCCGGTGTGGTCTGCGTGGTGGTGGGTTACTAGAATGGCGGCGGTCTGCAGGCGGTGCGTGTGCAGGTAGGCCAGAACGGCATCGGTTTCACCCGGGTCTACCACCACGGCCGACGTGCCGTTGTGAAGAACCCAGATGTAGTTGTCTGAAAACGCAGGAACGGGGTGCAAAACCATGGATGTCGTGTGGAAAAACGCCTTGTCTGGCTTGCCGGGGGTGGGTGTGCACGCGGGGCACGCCGTGGTGCCAGCCCTGAGATGACCCGAGCGGTATGCAGCCCGAAATTATAGGTTTGGACACCTGGTGGGACACGCCCCCCGGCCAGCATTTGCTGGCTTGGGAGCAGGCGCGGTTCGACGAGGCGGTTGTCGATGTGTTTGGCTTCAATGCCATACAGCTGGGTGTGCCCGAGTTGGCGGCCTTGCGGGCCAACCGAATGCCCCACCGCTGGTTGTCGCTCACCCACACCGAAGCGGCCACCCACGCTGGGGGTGTTGGGGCACAGGCGTGTGCGCTGGTCACAGACCCTGCCGCTTTGCCCTTTCCCGACAACAGCGTTGATTTGCTGGTGTTGCCGCACACCCTGGAGCTGAGTGCCGACCCGCACACCGCGCTGCGCGAAGTGGCGCGCGTGCTGCGCCCCGAGGGGCGTGTGGTGTTGTCGGGTTTCAACCCCGTGAGTCTGTGGGGGTTGCGGCAACACCGGGCGCACCTGTGCGCACAGCTTGGGGTGACCTGGGGCGGCAGTGCACAGCTGTATTTGCCCCGGGCGGGCGATTTCATCGGCCACTGGCGGATGCGCGACTGGCTGCGTTTGCTGAGTTTTGAAGTAGAAGCCACCCGTTTGGGTGTGTACCAACCCGCCGTGCGCACAGAGCGCTGGTTGCAGCGGTTTGGGTGGCTGGAGCCCCTGGGGCGGCGCTGGTGGCCCATTTTTGGGGCCGTGTATTTTTTGGTGGCCGTCAAACGGGTGCAAGGCACCCGCTTGTTGGGCCCCGCGTGGAAACCGTACCGCAGCGTGGCCACCGCGCGTCCCGCCAATGCAGCGGGCCGCAGTGGCCCCACCTGGCGCGCCACGCGCGCCGACATTCAACCCAACACAACCGAGAAAGACACCGGATTTTGAACAAAGTGGTCATCTACACCGACGGCGCCTGCAAAGGCAACCCAGGCCCTGGCGGTTGGGGCGTGTGGCTCAAGTCGGGCGCCCACGAGCGCGAGCTGTGTGGCGGCGAGGCCGAAACCACCAACAACCGCATGGAACTGATGGCGGTGATTGAAGCGCTGTCGGCCCTCAAGCGCCCGTGCGACGTGTTGCTTCACCTGGACAGCGAGTACGTGCGCAAAGGCATCACCGAGTGGATTCACGGCTGGAAGGCCAAGGGCTGGAAAACCGCCGCCAAACAACCCGTGAAAAACGCCGACCTTTGGCAGCGCCTTGACGCCCTGGTGGCCAGCGGTGGCCACAAGATTGAATGGAAATGGGTCAAGGGCCATGCGGGCGACCCCGGCAACGAAAAAGCCGATGCGCTGGCCAACCAAGGTGTGCCCCGGGGGCGCGGGTGACCGGTCCCACCCAGCGTCCGTAAAGCCCTTGTAAAGACGCCAAGGCCTGTGCCGCGTTAAATTAAATTCAGTTCAAGTCCGCTCTCATTTCAGGCTACGTCATGGCAAAAAAAGCAATTTACGGGGTCACCGTGGCCGCAGGCATCGCAGCGGCACTGGCCGGGGCATGGTGGGTGCAAAACAAACCCAACACCTCGGCAGGGGACGCACAGGCCATGCCCGCGCAAGCCGGGGCACCGCGCCCCGGTGCCGCTGGGCCGGCACGGCCACCCGGTGTGGAAGTGGCCAAGGTCAAAACCACCCAGATCCAGGACGATGCCCAGGCCGTGGGCACGCTCAAATCGCGCCAGAGCGTGATGTTGCGCCCCGAGGTGGCCGGGCGCGTGTCTCAAATTGCGTTCGCTGACGGTGCCCGCGTGAAAAAAGGGCAGTTGTTGATCCAGCTTGACGACGTGTTGCAGCGTGCCGAATTGAGCCAGGCTCAGGCCCAGGTGTCGATTGCACGCGCCAACCTCAAGCGCAACCAAGAGCTGCTGGCCGAAAAATTTGTGGCCCCCCGTGTGGTGGAGGAAAGCCAGGCCAGCCTTCAGGTGGCCGAGGCCCAACTGGCGCTGGCGCAAGCCCGGCTGGGCCGCATGCGCATCGTGGCCCCGTTCGACGCCACTGTTGGCATTCGCAACGTCAACCTGGGCGATTACGTCAAAGACGGGGCCGATCTGGTCAACCTGGAAGACAGCAGCAGCCTGTATGTGGACTTCCGCGTGCCCGAGCGCTTCCAGGGCAAGCTGGCCACCGGGCAGCTGGTGAAGGTGGAGCTGGATGCGCTGCCAGGCCAGGTGTTCCAGGCCAAGGTGCAGGCGCTGGACCCGCTGGTGGATGCCAACGGCCGCTCGGTGGCCGTGCGGGCGGTGTTGCCAGGGGTGGGCAGCTCGCCCTTGCGCCCCGGCATGTTTGCGCGCACCACCACGGTGTTTTCGGTGTCTGACAGCGCGCTGGTGGTGCCAGAAGAGGCCATCGTGCCGCAAGGGGGCAAGCAGTTTGTGTTTGTGCTCGACGCCGAGGGCGAAGGCGAGGCCAGAAAACAGCTGTCCCGCAAGGTGGAGGTGAAGCTGGGCGTGCGCCACAACGCGCAGGTGCAGCTGGTGTCGGGCGTGAAGGCTGGCGACACCGTGGTGGTGGCCGGGCAGCAGCGCCTGCAAAAAGACGGCACCGAGGTGCGTGTGGTGGACATGTCTGCCCCCCCAGGCGGCAAAAAGGGCCCGCCCACGGCCAAGCCTGCCGAGGGCGTTGCCCCTGGCGCACCCGCTGCGCCTGCCAAGTCTTGAGGGAGACCTGCCATGCAATTGCCTGAAATCTCCATTCGCCGCCCGGTGTTTGCCACCGTGCTGTCGCTGCTGGTGCTGTTGGTGGGGTGGGTGTCGTTCAACGGCCTGACCGTGCGCGAGTACCCCAAGATTGACGAACCTGTGGTCACCGTCACCACCCGGTTGGCCGGTGCGTCAAGCGAGGTGGTGGAGTCGCAGCTCACCAAAATCATCGAAGACTCGGTGGCCGGCATTGAGGGGGTGGACGTCATCACCTCCGTCAGCCGCCAGGAGCAAAGCCAGATTACAGTGAAATTTGCGCTTGAGCGCGACCCCGACTCTGCCGCCGCCGATGTGCGCGACAAAGTCAGCCGCGTGCGCCAGAAGCTGCCCCAGGAAATTGACGAGCCCGTGGTGGCCAAGGTCGAGGCCGATGCCTTCCCCGTCATCTGGCTGGCCCTCAGCTCAGACACCCACGACGCGCTGCAACTGTCTGACTTTGCCAACCGCTTGGCCAAGCCCGTGCTGCAAACCGCACCCGGCGCGGCCGACGTGCGCGTGTACGGCGAACGCAAATACAGCATGCGCATCTGGCTCGACCCCGATCGCCTGGCCGCTTACCGCCTGACCGTGCAAGACGTGGAAGACGCCCTGCGCCGCAACAACCTGGAGGTGCCCGCCGGGCGCATCGAAAGCGGCCAGCGCGAGTTCAACGTGACGGCGGCCACCGACTTGCAGCGCGCCGCCGAGTTCGGGCAAATGACCCTGAAAACCGTCAACGGCCTGCCCATACGCCTGGCTGACGTGGCGCGTGTGAAAGAAGGCCCGCAAGACGAGCGCACGTCGGTGCGCCTGAACGGGCGCGACGCCATTTCGCTGGGTGTGATCCGCCAAGCCACGGCCAACCCCCTGGTGTTGTCCGCCGGGGTGCGCGAGCGGCTCGACAAACTGCGTGCCGATTTGCCCCCCGGTGTCACCGTGGACGTGGCCAACGACAACTCGGTCTTCATCGACCGCTCCATCAAAGCCGTGTACAGCACCATTGCCGAGGCCGTGGTGCTGGTGGCGCTGGTGATTTTTGTGTTTTTGCGCACGCTGCGCGCGTCCATCATCCCGCTGGTGACCATTCCGGTGAGTTTGATCGGCACGTTTGCGCTGATGGCGCTGTTTGGTTTTTCCATCAATACGCTCACGCTGCTGGCGCTGGTGTTGGCCATTGGCCTGGTGGTGGACGATGCCATCGTGGTGCTGGAAAACATTTACCGCCACATCGAAGAGGGCATGGAGCCGTTCCAGGCCGCCATCACCGGGGCCAAGGAAATTGGGTTTGCCGTGGTCGCCATGACGCTGACGCTGGCCGCGGTGTACGCCCCGCTGGCTTTCACCCCCGGGCGCACCGGCCGCCTGTTTGCCGAATTTGCGCTGGCCTTGGCGGGTGCGGTGGTGGTGTCAGGCTTTGTCGCGCTGACCCTGTCGCCCATGATGAGCAGCAAGCTGCTGAAACACAACCCCAACCCCGGCTGGTTTGACCGGGGCATGGAGCGCGTGCTCACCGGCATCACCAACGGCTATGCCCGTGTGTTGGCCGCCTCACTCAAAGCCCGCTGGCTGGTGGTGCTGGTGATGCTGGGCAGCGCGGCAGGCACCTGGGCGCTGGTGAAAACCACCAAACAAGAGCTGGCCCCCATTGAAGACCGGGGTGTGATCCTGACCAGCATCAACGGGCCCGACGGGGCCACCATGGACTACACCCGCAAATACGCCCAGGCGATTGAGCGCATTGGTCAGGACTACGCCGAGTTCGACCGTATTTTCAGCATCGTCGGCAACCCCACGGTGGCGCAGGCCAACGTGTTTTTGCGTGCCAAGCCTTGGGAAGAGCGCGAAAAAACCACCCAGCAAATCGCCCGCGAAATCACGCCCCGCGTGGCCGGTTTGCCGGGGGTGAGCGCTTTCCCCATCACCCCACCGTCGCTGGGCCAGGGGTTCAGGGAGCGGCCCATCACCTACGTGATTGCCACCTCTGACAGCTACGAAAACCTGTCGCTTGTGGTGCGCAAGTTTCAGGACGAAATGGCCAAGAACCCCGGCTTTGTGCAGGTGGACACCGACCTGCGCCTGAACAAGCCCGAAATCCGCATGGACGTGGACCGCGAACGCGCCGCCGACATGGGTGTGAGCGTGGAGGCCATTGCCCGAACGGTGCAAACCATGCTGGGCGGGCGCGTGGTCACGCGCTACAAGAAAGACGGCGAGCAATACGACGTGGTGGTGCAAACCGAAAGCACACAGCGCAGCACCCCCGACGACATCGACAAGCTGTTTGTGCGCGGCAAAAACGACACCATGATTCCGCTGGCCTCGCTGGTCAAAACCCGCGAGGTGGTGGTGCCGCGCGACCTGAACCACTTTGGCCAGCGCCGCAGCGCTTCCATCACCGCCAACCTGTCACCCGAGCTGGCGCTGGGCGACGCGCTGAACGAGATGGACGGCATTGCCAAAACCGTGTTGCCCCCCGGTTACACCACCGACCTGAACGGCCAAAGCCGCGAGTTCCGCAACTCGTCGGGCTCGTTGGCCATGGTGTTTGGCCTCTCGCTGCTGTTCATTTACCTGGTGCTGGCGGCGCAATTCGAGAGTTTTGTGGACCCCTTCATCATCATGCTGAGCGTGCCGCTGTCCATGCTGGGCGCGTTGCTGGCGCTGAAGTTCACGGGGGGTACGCTGAATGTGTTCAGCCAGATCGGGCTCATCACCCTGGTGGGGCTGATCACCAAACACGGCATTTTGATTGTGGAGTTTGCCAACCAGCTGCAAGAGCAGGGCAAAACCAAGTTTGAAGCCGTGACCGCATCGGCCGCGCTGCGCCTGCGCCCCATTTTGATGACCACCGGTGCCATGGTGCTGGGCGCTGTGCCGCTGGCACTGGCCACTGGCGCCGGGGCGGAAAGCCGCCAGCAAATTGGCTGGGTGATTGTGGGCGGCATGAGCCTGGGCACGCTGCTGACCATTTTTGTGGTGCCCACTGTGTACACCCTGCTGGCCCGCGAACACACGCCAGAAGTCATAGCTGAAAATCCAATGCCATCAAGCGCTGGGGCCTGAAAAAGGCATAAAAAAAGCCACCGCGGTTTCGCGGTGGCTTTTGTGCGGGGTGCGGCGGCGTCAGCGCTGCTGCAAAAACTGGCTGGCCAGCCCGGCCAAGTCACCCAAATTGCCCAGGCCGCCGAGGCCGCCCAGCCCATTGTCGGCGGGCACCTGGCCGTTGGGTGTGAGCTTGTCGACGATCAAGGGCAAAAACTGCGCCACCAGTTGGGCCAGTTCGGGCGAGTTGCCGCCGAACTTGGCGGCCAAGCCCGCCAGGGCATCGCCCCCCAGTGCTTGCGACACCTGGTCGCCCGACACGGGCAGGTTGGTCCCCGTTCCCACCCACGACTGGGCGGCGTCTCCCAGGCCTTGCGACTGAAATTTGTCCAGCAAACCCGACAAACCGCCGGACTGTTGCAGCAAATCGCCCACCAGCCCCATGGCATCGGGCTGGCCGCCGTTGCCTTGGCCTTGCAGCGCGCCCATGGCGGCCTGACCGGCCGCGCCCACCAATGAATCGAGCAATCCCATGCGTTTCTCCTGAAAAAAGGTGAGCGCATGGTACGGCGCCCCTGTGACGGTGCGGGGTCACATCACGCCATCAAACACCATCACGTCCACTTCGTCACCCGCGGCCACGCTGGATTGGCCGTGGTGCAACACGATGAGGCCATTCGCCTCGACCATGGAGCGCAGCACGCCCGAGCCCTGGTTGCCCGCCACGTCCACCCACAGCGTGCCGTCGGGCCGGGTGGTGACGCTGCCGCGCTGGTACTCGGTGCGGCCCGGCTTTTTGCGCAGCGTCTGGGTGCTGCGGGCTTTCAGCAGCACGGGCGGTGGTGCCTCGCAGCCCATCATGCGTTGCAGGGCAGGGCGCACAAACGCCAGGAACGTGACCATCACGGCCACCGGGTTGCCGGGCAGGCCAAACAACACCGCCGGTGCCGCGCCGGGCTTGGGGATGCGGCCCACGGCCATGGGCCTGCCGGGGCGCATGGCAATGCGCCAGAAGGCCACGCCGCCGCCATTGGCCGGGTCGTCACCGGCCAATTGTTTCATCATGGCCTTGGTGTGGTCGGCTTCGCCCACGCTCACGCCGCCGCTGGTGATGATGGCGTCGGCCTGCGCGGCGGCTTGGCGGAAGGTGGCTTCCAGCTGGGCTGGGTTGTCGCCCACCACCCCCAGGTCCAGCACCTCGCAGCCCAGGCGTTTGAGCAGGCCGAACACGGTGTAGCGGTTGCTGTCGTACACCGCGCCTTCGCGGGGGGCATCGCCCAGGCTCAGAATTTCGTCGCCGGTGGAAAAGTAGGCCACCCGCAGGCGGCGGTACACCGTGACCGTGGGCAACCCCAAGCTGGCCACCAGGCCCAGCGCGGCGGGGCTGAGGCGCTGGCCCCGGCGCAGCGCAGGCTGGCCTTGCATGAGGTCTTCGCCTTGGAAGCGGCGGTTGTCGCCCAGCGCCAGCAGGTTGGGGGCGAGGGTGATGCGGCCATCGGCATCGCTGTCGTTGGTTTGCACCAGTTCTTGTGGCACCACCGTGTTCAGGCCCCTGGGCATGATGGCGCCGGTCATGATCTTCACGCACTGGCCCGCGCCCACCTCGCCTTGCCAGGCCTTGCCCGCAAAGGCGGTGCCGCCCACGGGTTGCAGGGTGAGGGGCTGGCCGGGTTGCAGCTGTGCGCCGTCAAAC
Organism: Burkholderiaceae bacterium; assembly: GCA_049653005.1. Taxonomy (GTDB): domain Bacteria; phylum Pseudomonadota; class Gammaproteobacteria; order Burkholderiales; family Burkholderiaceae_C; genus UBA2334. The sequence continues at coordinate 163,192 of JBASFL010000028.1, forward strand.
GCGTAGCCGTCCATGGCCGAGTTGTCGTGCGGGGGCACGCTGATGGGCGACACCACGTCTTCGGCCAGCACGCGCTCGAAGGCGTCAAACAGCGGCAGGGTTTCGGTCTGCGGCACGCTGGGCACCATCTGGGCCAGGAAGGTGTTGACGGCATCGGCGCTCAGCGCCTGGGGGTCGTAGCCTTGCAGTTCGGCGGCAATCTGTTCGAGGGATTTCATGGCGAGAAGGGGCGCGGGCTCAGCCTCTTAGGCTTCCAGCGCTTGCAGGTCGGCCAGGGTGTTGGCGTTGAAGAAGGCGCGGCGGTCGTCGCCGGGCAAATCGAAGGGCACCAGCACGGTGGGGTGCTGGCCGGTCCAGCGGTCGATCTTGCGGCCGCCTTCCTGGGTGAACTTCACCAGGCTTTCCAGCAGCGACACCCGCAGCAGGCAAAACACGGGCTGGCTGCGCACGCTGCCGTCTTCTTCCGGGGCGGCGGCCATGGCGATGTCAGCGCCCTCGCGGTTGGCGGCTTGGGCCAGGCGCTCGGCCAGGTCCAGCGGAAAGCGGGGGGTGTCGCAGGGCACGGTCAGCAGCCAGGGGGTTTCGGCGTGCTCCAGGCCGGTCATGAAGCCGGCCAGGGGCCCGGCGTAGTCGGGCAGGGTGTCGGGCCACACGGGGGCGCCAAAGGCTTCGTAGGCGGCCAGGTGGCGGTTGGCGTTCACCAGCGTTTCGCCCACCCAGCCGCCTTGCTGCATTTGCAGCCGCAGCAGGGTGTGCAGGGCCATGGGTGTGCCGTGGAAGTTTTGCAGCCCCTTGTCGGTGCCGCCCATGCGGGTGCCCCGGCCACCGGCCAGCACCAGGCCTGTGATGTCGCCGGGAAGAATGGGTGTGTGTGTCATGAGTGGGGGTGGGTGTGTCAGCCGCCGATGTAGCTCATTTCCACCCGGCGGCCGCTTTTGGCGGCCTGGTCGGGGGGCAGGCTGGCGCGCAGCTGGGAATAACGGTCGGTGCGGCCTTGCCAGATGGCCCCAATGGCGCTGGCCAGCTCGGCATCGCTGGCGGGGTGGCCCAGGCTGCCGTCCTGGCCCGGTGTGCCCCGAATGAAACCGCGCAGGTCGTGGCCCTGGCTGGCAAACAGGCACAGGTACACCTTGCCTTCGGTGCTCAGGCGGGCGCGGTTGCAGTCGCCGCAAAAGGCCTGCGTCACGCTGCTGATGACGCCAATTTCGCCCAAGGCCGGGTCGTGCTGGCCGTCGGGCCCCGCGTAGCCCCAGCGCTCGGCGGTTTCGCCAGGGGCCGACGGGTCGAGCTGCACCAACGGCAGCTCGGCGTGGATGTGGCGCACCACCTCGGCGCTGGGCATCACCTCGTTCATGCGCCAGCCGTTGGTGGCGCCCACGTCCATGTATTCAATAAAGCGCAGCGTGATGCCGCTGCCCCGGAAGTGCCGGGCCATGGGCAGTATCTGGTCGTCGTTGGTGCCGCGTTTCACCACCATGTTCACCTTCAGGCCGGTGGGCTGGCCCTGGGCGTTCAGGCCCAGGCCCGCTTCCTGGGCGGCTTGCAGGCCGTCGAGCACGTCGGCCACCGGAAAGTCCACGTCGTTCATGCGGCGGAACACGGCGTCGTCCAGCCCGTCCAAGCTCACGGTCACGCGGTTCAGGCCCGCGTCTTTCAGCGCCTGGGCTTTTTTGCGCAGCAGGCTGCCGTTGGTGGTCAGCGTCAGGTCAAGGGGTTTGCCTTCGGTGGTGCGCAAGGCGGCCAGCTGGGCAATCAGCACCTCGATGTGTTTGCGCAGCAGCGGTTCGCCCCCGGTCAGGCGGATTTTTTGCACCCCGTGCGCCACAAACTGCTGGGCCACGCGGGTGATTTCCTCGAACGTCAGCAGCGCGCTGTGGGGCAGGTAGGGGTAGTCGGTGGTGAACACCTCTTTGGGCATGCAGTAGCTGCAGCGGAAGTTGCAGCGGTCGGTCACGCTGATGCGCAAATCGCGCAGCGGGCGGCCCAGGCCGTCGGCCAGCAGGCCCGTGGCGGCAATGGGCCGGGGCGGCAGGGCGGCCACCAGGCCTTGGGTGCGGTGATCGACCAGGGGAATGACGCGTTCAGACATGGGGCCCGATTATCGGCCCGGGCCCCGCTGCGGGCCATCTGCGGGCGGTTTGCCAGCCCTTGGGGTGATGGGGGTTTGGGTGTCAGCCGTTGCTGTGGTTTAATTTCAATAGTTGTTGAATTATTGAAATTAAAGGAGCCGCCATGAAACGCTTTCACGTTCACCTGCATGTGTCCGACCTGGCCGCCAGCCTGGCGTTCTACAGCAAACTGTTTGCCGCCAAGCCCGCCCGTGTGGAGGCCGACTACGCCAAATGGATGTTGACCGACCCGCCGGTGAACTTTGCCATTTCCACCCGGGGTGCGCAGCCCGGGGTGGACCACTTCGGCATTCAAGTGGACAACGCCGACGACCTGGCCACGCTGAAGGCCCAAGCCCAGGCGGCCGACATGGCACTGCTGGACGAAGGCGAAACCACCTGCTGCTACGCCCGCAGCGACAAATACTGGGTGACCGACCCCCAAGGCATGGCGTGGGAGCAGTTCCACACGCTGGGCGACATCCCCACGTTCAATGCGGGACATTCAGAGCCAAAACAGGCGCCAGCGCAAGTCTGCTGTGCCCCGGCAGCTCCCAAATCTGACAGCAAAACCGGCAGCGGCTGCTGCGCACCCGCCGTGGCATCGGCCACGGCCAGCGCCGCAGGGGGCGGCTGTTGCGCACCCGCCAGCCCTGCTGCCACCGGCACCCGCTGCTGCTGATGGCCGCCATGACCCACACCGACGTGGTGAAAGCCTTGGCCGCCCTGGCGCACGATGCCCGGTTGGCCGTGTTCAAGCGGCTGGTGCAGGCCGGGCCCGAGGGCCTGGCTGCGGGTGTGCTGGCCGAGCAGTTGGCCCTGGCGCCCTCGGCCCTGTCGTTTCACCTGAAAGAACTCACCCAATCGGGCCTGCTGCTGCAGCGGCCCGATGGCCGCAAGCTGATGTACAGCGCCCGGTTCGACACCATGAACGGGCTGATTGGCCACCTGACCGAAAACTGCTGCCAAGGCCAACCGTGCGGGGTGGATGCCGCCCCTTCGGCCTGCACCCCTCTCACTTGTTCAACCGGAGGTTCCATGACCCATCCCAGCGCCACCCCCTACAACGTGCTGTTTCTGTGCACCGGCAATTCGGCCCGCAGCGTGCTGGCCGAGGTGCAGTTGAATGCGCTGGCCCCCCACCGCTTCAAGGCCTATTCGGCCGGCAGCCAACCGGCGGGGGCCGTCAACCCGTTCACGCTGGACTTTTTGCGCAGCAGTGGCTTGCCCACCGAGGGTTTGCGCAGCAAATCGTGGAGCGAATTTGCCGCCGAGGGTGCGCCGCACATGGACTTCATCATCACCGTGTGCGACCAGGCCGCCGGTGAAGCCTGCCCCGTGTGGCCCGGTCACCCGGCGGTGGCGCATTGGGGCGCGCCCGACCCGGCCGCCGCCACCGGCAGCGACGCGGACAAGCGCCACGCCTTTGTGCAGGTGGCCGCGTTGTTGCGCCGCCGCATCGAGCTGTTCACGTCGCTGCCGCTGGAGTCGCTGGGCCAGTTGGCCCGCCAGCAGCACATGGCCGAGATTGGGCAAGCCGCATGAGCGCCCAGTGCGAAACCACGGCCAAGCGGGCCGCTGGGGCGCCCATGAGCGTGTTCGAGCGCTACCTGACCGTGTGGGTGTTTTTGTGCATCGTGGCCGGCATTGCGCTGGGGCAACTGGCCCCCGCCGTGTTCCAGGCCGTGGGCCGCATGGAGGTGGCTCAGGTCAACCTGCCGGTGGGGCTGCTGATTTGGGTCATGGTCATTCCCATGCTGGTGAAGGTGGACTTTGGCGCGCTGGGCCAGGTGCGCCAGCACATGAAGGGCATTGGCGTGACGCTGTTCGTCAACTGGCTGGTCAAGCCGTTTTCCATGGCGTTTTTGGGCTGGCTGTTCGTGCGCCACGTGTTTGCCGAGTGGCTGCCCGCCGACCAGCTGGACAGCTACGTGGCCGGGCTGATTTTGCTGGCCGCCGCGCCGTGCACGGCCATGGTGTTTGTCTGGAGCCGCCTGACCGGTGGCGACCCGCTGTTCACCCTGAGCCAGGTGGCGCTGAACGACAGCATCATGGTGGTGGCGTTCGCGCCGCTGGTGGGGCTGTTGCTGGGCATGTCGGCCATCGTGGTGCCGTGGGCCACGCTGGTGACATCGGTGGTGCTGTACATCGTCATTCCCGTGGCGCTGGCGCAGTGGCTGCGCAAGGCGCTGCTGCAAAAAGGGCAGGGCGCGTTTGACGCGGCCATGGAGCGGCTGGGGCCGTTCAGCATCGCGGCGCTGCTGGTCACGCTGGTGCTGCTGTTTGCCTTCCAGGGCGAGGCCATTTTGAAGCAGCCGCTGGTGATTGCCATGCTGGCCGTGCCCATCCTCATCCAGGTGGTGTTCAACTCTGGCCTCGCCTATTGGCTGAACCGCGCCGTGGGTGAACAGCACAGCGTGGCCTGCCCGTCGGCCCTCATTGGGGCCAGCAATTTTTTTGAGTTGGCCGTGGCCGCCGCCATCAGCCTGTTCGGCTTCAACTCGGGCGCGGCGCTGGCCACGGTGGTGGGCGTACTGATCGAAGTGCCCGTGATGCTGGCGGTGGTGGCTGTGGTCAACCGCAGCCAGGGCTGGTACGAGCGGGGTGCTGTCAAAATTTAAAGCTTTTTTGCCACCCAGCGCTTGTCTGTATTGGTTTTGTAGCTACTCAATAAACACCGAAAATGTCAAACATCACGATTTACCACAACCCCCAGTGCGGCACTTCGCGCAACGTGCTGGCGCTCATCCGCAACAGTGGTGTGGAGCCTGAAGTCATTGAATACCTGAAAACCCCGCCCACCCAGGCCCGCCTGGCCGAGCTGGTGGCCGCCACGGGGCAGGGCGTGCGCGCCCTCATCCGCGAAAAGGGCACGCCTTATGCCGAGCTGGGGCTGGACCAGCCGCACTGGAGCGACGAGCAACTGCTGGCGTTCATGGTGGCCCACCCCGTGCTCATCAACCGCCCGTTGGTGGTCAGCCCCCTGGGCGTGAAGCTGTGCCGCCCTTCAGAGGCGGTGCTGGATGTGCTGCCCAACGCCCAGCAAGGTGCGTTTTCCAAAGAGGACGGCGAGGCCGTGGTGGACGCGCAGGGCCAGCGGGTCAGCGGGGCTGCCCGCGAGGGCTGAACTCAGCCCGCCTTGCTGATGCGCTGCCAGTCGCGCAGTGTTTGTTGCAGGCGGTTTTTGGCGTTGGTGTGGCTGCTGGCAAAGGCGTGGGTCAAGCGCTTTTGCAGGGCTTCGTCGGGCGGCGGGGCCCCGGTGGCTTTCAGCCGGTCAATCAGCAGCATCACGGTTTGGTAGTTTTTTGAGGCCAGCGCCCAGGCCAGCAGGCCGTGGCCGCCGGGGGGCTGGGCGTTCACGTCGGCCCCGTGGGCCAGCAGGTGGTCCAGCAAACCCGGTTTGCCGCCTTGGCAGGCCCAGTGCAGGGGCACCAGCCCATCGGCCTGGGGGGCGTTGAAGTCGGTGCCGGGGGCCAGTGTGTCGGGGTCGAGCGGCCAGCCAGAGGCTTTGATCATCTGGCGGGTTTTCCAGTCAAGGGCGGGGTCGGTCATGGGTGGTGGGTTGGGGTGTGGGGGGTGTGGCTGTGCCCGAGTATGTATTGCGTCATGCCCCGGGCCAGTTCGTGTTCGCCCACAAACACCTCGCTGTGGAATTCCTGCCGCAGCAATTCGGCCTCTTCGTCGTTGTGTGCCCGCAGCACCAGGGCAATGCCGGGGTTGAGGGTGCGGGCGGTTTCCACCATTTGGCGCACGTCCACGCTGTCGGCCACGGCAATGACCAGCAGGGCCGCGCGCGCCACATGGGCTTGCACCAGCACCTCGGGGGTGGTGGCGTCGCCGCACACGGCGGGGGTGCCCGAGGCCCGCAGGGCTTCGACGTTGTCGCGGTTTTGCTCGGCCACCACACAGGCCACGCCTTGTGCTTTCAGGGCCGATGCAATGCGCTGGCCCACGCGGCCGTGGCCCACCAGCACCACGGGGCGGGCCAGCAGGTGGGGGTCAGTTTCGGCGGGCAGCTCGGCCAGCGCGTCGTCGCGGCGGGCGAGTTGCCGGAAAAAAGCCACGCGCTTCAGCAGCCAGGCTTCCACCGGTGCAATGGCGGCAAACATCAGCGTGTTGGCCGCAATGGTGATGAGGGCCGCTGCCAGCACCAGGCTTTGCCCCTCCAGCGGCAGCAGCCCCAGGCCCACGCCCAGGCCGGCCAGGATGAACGAGAACTCGCCAATTTGCGCCAGGCTGGCCCCCACGGTCAGGGCGGTGTGCAGCGGGTAGCGAAACACCAGCACCAGCCCCACGGCCGCCAGCGTTTTGCCCAGCAGCACGATGGCCACCACCGCCAGCAGTTTGCCGGGGTGTTCCACCAGCACGGCGGGGTCAAACAGCATGCCGACCGACACGAAAAAAAGCACCGCAAAGGCGTCGCGCAGCGGCAGCGATTCATCGGCCGCGCGGTGGCTGAACTCCGATTCGCGCATCATCATCCCGGCGAAAAACGCGCCCAGCGCAAACGACACGTCGAACAGCTTGGCCGCGCCAAACGCCACCCCCACGGCAATGGCCACCACGCTGAGGGTGAACAGCTCGCGCGAGCCGGTTTTGGCCACCAGCCACAGCACCTTGGGCAACACGCGCCGCCCCACCACCAGCATCAGCACAATGAACGCGGTGACTTTGGCCAGGGTAATGCCAATGGTCATGCCCATGCCGCCGTTGGACACGGGCGCGGCGTCTGCGCTGCCCGGGGCGGACAACACCCCGGCCACGGCGGGCAGCAACACCAGCACCAGCACCATCACCAGGTCTTCCACCACCAGCCAGCCCACGGCAATCTGGCCGTTGATGGACTTCAAAATGCCCTGCGCTTCCAATGCCCGCAACAGCACCACCGTGCTGGCCACCGACAGGCACAGGCCAAACACCAGGGCCGCGCCCAAACCCCACCCCCACAGGGCCGACAGCCCCATGCCCAGCAGCGTGGCCACCGCGATTTGCACCACCGCCCCGGGCACGGCAATGCGCCGCACGGCCATCAGGTCTTCCATGGAAAAGTGCAGGCCCACGCCAAACATCAGCAGCATCACGCCGATTTCGGCCAGCTGCCCGGCCAGGCCCACATCGGCCACAAACCCGGGGGTGGCGGGGCTGACCACGATGCCGGCCAGCAAGTAGCCCACCAGCGGGGGCATCTTCAGGCGCAGTGCGCCGTAGCCAAACACCAGGGCCAGCCCAAAACCGGCGGCAATGGTGGCAATCAAACTCACGTCGTGGGGCATGGGGGTGGGGGTTCCTTTCGGGGTTGGCGCTGTGGCAGCGGGCGGTTGTTCAGAGACTGAGTGCAGCGCCCGGCCGATGGTTCAATGCCGCTACATTCGGCAGCATGTTTGGATTGAAACACTTGGTGGCACTGAGCCAAAACCTGTGGTGGCGTGCCTACCCCCGCCAGCACCTGGGTGCCGATGTGTTGGCCGGTGTGGTGGTGGCCGTGCTGGTACTGCCGCAAAGCCTGGCCTACGCGCTGCTGGCGGGTTTGCCGCCGCAGGCGGGGCTGTACGTCAGCATCCTGCCGGTGCTGGCCTATGCGCTGGTGGGCAGCAGTATGGTGCAGGCGGTGGGGCCAGTGGCCATCACGGCCATCGTGACGTTTGCGGTGCTCAGCCCGCTGGCCGCGCCCGGCTCGGCCGCCTATGCGGGCATGGCCGCCGCGCTGGCGCTGATGTCGGGCCTGCTGGTGCTGGCTTTTGGGGTGCTGCGGTTGGGTTTTTTGGCCAGCTTGCTCAGCCGCCCGGTGGTGAGTGGGTTCATTTCCGGCTCGGCTTGGCTGATTCTCATCAGCCAGTTGAAGCTGCTGCTGGGCGTGTCGGCCGCCGGTGTGGGGGCCTGGGGGCAATTGAGCAGCACGCTGACCCAGCTGCCCCAGGCCCACCTGCCCACGGTGGCCCTGGCGGCGGCGGCGGTGGTGGTGCTGGTGGCTGGGCGCACGGCCCTGGCTCCTGCGCTGGTGCGCTGGGGCGTGGCCCGTGCCGCCGCTGACATGGCGGTGCGCCTGGTGCCCTTGGCCGTGGTGTTGCTGGCCACGGCCGTGGTGGTGGTCTGGGGACTTGACGTGCACCACGGCGTGGCCGTGGTGGGCGCGGTGAAACAAGGCTTGCCCGAACTGGGGCTTGCCCTGCCGGGCGTGGACACCTTGGGCCTGCTGGTGGTGCCCGCCCTCATCCTGGCTTTCATTGGCACCGTGCAAAACATCGCCATGGCCCAGGCGCTGGCCATCAAGCGGCACGAGCGCGTCAACCCCAACCAAGAGCTGGTGGGCCTGGGCCTGTCAAACGTGGTGGCCTCGGTGGCCGGGGGCATGCCGGTGGGGGGCGGGTTGTCTCGCACGGCCATCAACGTGGCGGCCGGTGCACAAACGCCGCTGGCCAGCGTGGTGGCCGCGTTTGCCATGCTGGGCCTGGTGTGGGTGGGCACGGCGGGTTTTGAGCGCATTCCGCTGCCCGTGCTGGCCGCCAGCATCGTGGTGGCGGCGCTCAACATGGTGGACGCCGACGAGTTCCGCCGTGCCTGGGCCTATGACCGGGCCGACGCCTTGGCCTGGGCCGGCACCGCGCTGGGGGTGCTGGTGCTGGGGCTGCAAGGGGGCATCGTGCTGGGCATTGCGCTGTCGCTGGCCACGCTGCTGTACCGGGCCAGCACGCCGCACATCGCGGTGGTGGGGCGCGTGGCGGGCACCGAGCACTTTCGCAACGTCGAGCGCCACGGGGTGGAAACGCTGCCGGGCGTGCTTTTTTTGCGCATCGACGAAAGCATTTTTTTCGGCAACCTGCGCGCCATTGAAGCCCGGCTGATGGCCGAGCTGGCCAAGCTGAGCCAGCCCCACGCGGTGGTGCTGATCATGAGCGCCGTCAACCGCGTGGACCTGACCGGCCTGGAAGCCCTGACCGATTTGCAGCGCGACCTGAGCGCGCGCGGCGTGGCCCTGCACCTGGCCGAGGTGAAAGGCCCCGTGCAAGACCGCATGCAAGGCACCCGGCTGCTGGCGGGGTTGGCCGGGCGCATCCATTTGTCCACCAACGCGGCTTTTCAAGGCCTTGCCCACCCGCAGGAAACACCATGAAACCGACGTTTGCCCATGCTGCCCCCCGTGCCACCGCGTTGCTGTGTGGCCTGGCCCTGGCCTGGGCCGCCCACGCGGTGGAGGTGGTGTTCAGCCCCGTGGCCCCCGGCGTTTACGCGTATGTGGGCGACACCGAAGGCCGTACTTATGAAAACGAGGCGCTGAACGCCAACATCGGCCTGGTGGTCACGCCCGCCGGGGCGGTGCTGATCGACCCCGGCGCCACCTTCAAAACCGGTGCGGCCATTGCCGCCGCCGCCAAGGCCGTGACCCTGCAACCCATCAAGTGGGTGGTCAACACCGGCGGGCAAGACCACCGCTGGCTGGGCAACGGCTACTTCAAAGGGCAGGGCGCTGAAATCATTGCGCACGCCAACGCGCAGGCCGACATGAAAGCCCGTGGGGCCGAGCACCTCAAAGCCAACGCCTCGGTGCTGAAAGACAAGCAAGACGGCACTGAAGCCGTGTACCCCACCCGCTGGCTGCAAGGCCCCGACAACACGCTGGACTTTGGCGGTGTGAAACTGCAATTTGTGCACCGCAGCGGCGGCCACACGCCGGGCGACATGCTGGTGCACCTGCCCGCCGCGGGCGTGGTGTTCACGGGCGATGTGGTCTACACCGACCGCATCCTGGGCCTGCACCCGGTCAGCAAAACCAAAACCTGGGTGGCCAGCTTCGAGGCGCTGGAAGCGCTCAAACCCAGCGTGGTGGTGCCTGGCCACGGCAACGTCACCACCCTGGCCCAAGCCCAGCGCGACACTGGCCAGCTGCTGAAGGCCCTGCGCGCCCACATGGGCAAGGCCGTAGAAGACGGCACCGACATCGGCGCGGCCGTGAAAAGCTTTGACGCCACGCCCTTCAAACACCTGAAGCACGTGGACGTGTGGCTGCCCCAGTTGGCCAACCGCACCTACCTGGAGATGGAGCAGGAGTGAGCGCAATTTTTAAAGCTTTTTAAGGCTCTAGCGCTTGATAGGTATGGGTTTTCAGCTCCATTTTTTTAGTGCAGCCAGCAAACCTTCAGGGTCTTCTTCCGCGATGTAGTGCCCGCAGGGCAGGGGGTGCCCGGTGGCCTGGGTGGCGATTTTTTGCCACTCTTCCAGCGGCTTGAAGCACCGGTGCACCACGCCCTGTTCGCCCCACAGCACCAGCAGCGGCTGCGTCAGTTTGACGCCTGCGTCCCGGTCTTGCTGGTCGTGCACCAGGTCGATGCTGGCCGAGGCGCGGTAGTCCTCGCACATGCCGTGGGCCGTGCCGGGCAGTTGCAGGCAGCGCTGGTATTCGGCCAGGGCACGGGGGTCAAACGGGGCCAGGCCCGCGCTGCGGCGGCCCATCACGTCGCGCACATAGGCGGCGGGGTCGGCTTTGATCAGGCGCTCGGGCAGGGGTTGCGGCTGAATCAGAAAGAACCAGTGCCAGTAGGCGCGGGCAAATGCGTCGGTGGTTTGCGCGTACATGGCCAGCGTGGGGGCAATGTCCAGCAGCACCAGCCGTTGCACGGCGCTGGGGTGGTCCACCGCCATCCGGTGGGCCACGCGGGCACCCCGGTCGTGGGCCAGCACGTCAAAGCGGTCAAACCCGAAGTGGCGCATCACCGCCACCTGGTCCAGCGCCAGCGTTCGCTTGGAATAGTTGCTGTGGTCGGGCGCGCCCACGGGCTTGGACGAATCGCCGTAACCCCGCAAATCGGTCATCACCACGGTGTGGGTTTGCGCCAGCCGCGGGGCCACGCGGTGCCAGATGGCATGGGTTTGCGGGTGGCCGTGCAACAGCAGCAAAGGTGGCCCAGAGCCACCGATGCGTGCCTGGATGTGTACGCCGTTCGCCGCCACCAGGTGGGGTTCAAAGGCCGGAAACAAGGGGATCAGGTCTTGGCTCATGGGGTGGCTCATGCGGTTGGGGGCCTCAAAGCCGGGCCTTCATGCGCGCGGCCACGTCTTTCAGCCACGGCTGCTGCGCCCAATGTTGCCGGGCAAAGGCCTGAATGTCATCCAGGTGGGTCAGCGACATGCCCACCACGTCCACCCCTTTCAGGAACATTTCTTTGTGCCGCTGCGAAATGTCGAACGGCATGGGGGGCAGGCCCGGGCACCGCACCTGTTGCGCCGCGATGTCGATGGTGATGACCGGTGCGTTGGGTTGCTCGGCGGCCTGCATCAAGGCCTCCACCTGTGCGGTGGGCAGCGTCACCAGCAGCAGCTGGTTGCCCATGGCGTTGGAGTGGTAAATCTCGCCAAAGCTGGGCGCAATGATGGCTTTGATGCCGAACTGCAGCATGCCCCACACCGCGTGCTCGCGGCTGGAGCCGCAGCCAAAGTTGGCACCGCCCAGCAGCACGCTGGCGTGGGCAAACGCGGGGCGGTTCAGCACAAAGTTGGGCCTGGTTTGGCCGGTGCTGTCGTGTCGCAGGTCGTACAGCAGGCCTTGGGCCAGGCCTGCTTTGTCGATGCCCAGCAAAAACTGCTTGGGCATGATCTGGTCGGTGTCCAGGTTGTCGATGCGGATGGGGGCTGCGGTGCCTTGCAAAGTGGTGACGGTGTGGGGTGTGGTCATGTCAGTGTCCCAGGCGGCGAACGTCGGTGATGTGGCCGGTCACGGCAGCGGCGGCGGCCATGGCGGGGCTCATGAGGTGGGTGATGGCCCCGCGCCCCTGGCGCCCCTCAAAGTTGCGGTTGGTGGTGGAGGCGCAGCGGGTGCCAGCGGTCAGCACGTCGTCGTTCATGGCCAGGCACATGGAGCAGCCGGGTTTGCGCCACTCAAAGCCGGCGGCCAGAAACACCCGGTCCAGCCCCTCGGCCTCGGCCTGTGCCTTCACCGCGCCAGAGCCGGGCACCACCATGGCCCTGACGCCCGGTGCCACCGCGTGGCCCGCCACCACCTGGGCCGCGGCGCGCAGGTCTTCAATCCGCGCGTTGGTGCACGAGCCTATGAACACATGCTGAATGGGTGTGCCCGCAATGGGGGCACCGGCCAGCAGGCGGGTGTAGGCCAGCGCCTGTTCGGTGCTGCGCCGGTGCTCGGGGGGCACACCGTCGGGCGATGGCACGGCCCCTGAAATGGGCAGCACCTGGTCGGGGCTGGTGCCCCAGGTGACGTGGGGCTCCACCTGCGACGCGTCAAACACGTGTTCGGCATCGAACACGGCACCGGCATCGCTGTGCAGGTGTTGCCACTGGGCCAGCGCCTGGGCACGGTGTTCGCCTGCAATGTCGGGGCATTTGGCCAGCACGTAGTCGATGGCGGTGGCGTCGGGGGCAATCAGCGCGCCGCGCGAACCGGCCTCTGTGGTCATGTTGCACAGGGTAAAGCGGGCCTCGACCGACAGCGCGTCAATGGCGGTGCCGCAAAATTCCACCACGTAGCCACGGGCACCTTGCGCCCCGATGCGGCCAATGACCATCAGGATCAGGTCTTTGCTGGTGGTGCCCTTGGGCAACACCCCATCCACACGGATGCGCATGGCCTTGGCGGTTTTGTACACCAGCGTTTGGGTGGCCAGCACATGCTCCACCTCCGACGTGCCAATGCCAAAACCCAGTGCGCCCAGCGCGCCGTAGGTGGTGGTGTGGCTGTCGCCGCAAATCACCACCATGCCGGGGCGGATCATGCCGTGCTCGGGTGCCACCACGTGTTCAATGCCTTGCATGGCGTCGTTGGTGTCAAACAGCGGAATGCCGTGCTGGCGGCAGTTTTTGGCCAGGTTGGTGGCTTGCAGGGCCGAGGCCTGGTTGTGAATGACCCGCACCGGCACCGGGTGTGTGGGAATGATGTGGCTGACCACCGCCACGTTCTGGCCCGGCATGGGCACGGTGGCGTGGCGCTCGTCCAGCCCCGTGAAGGCCTGTGGGCTGGTGTACTCGTTCATCAGGTGCAGGTCGCAAAACAGCAGCACGTGTTGGGCGTCAAGCGTGCGAACGGTGTGCGATTCCAGCAGCTTTTGGTACAGCGTGCGGGGGCTGTGGGGGTGGGTGGGGGTGTTCATTCGGCGGTGATTCCACGTTCTTTGATGAGCTTGGCCCACAGGGGCATTTCGGTTTCCAGCCGTGTTCTGGCCTCGGCGGGGGTGCTGGGGGTGGGATCAAACCCGTCTTTCACCATGCGCTCTTTCACGGCGGGGGTGTCCAGTGCGGTGCGCAGGGCGGCGTTGAGCTTGTCAATGACCGGTTGCGGTGTTTTGGCCGGTGCAAACACCATGAACCAGGTTTCAAACGCGTAGTTGGGCACACCTGACTCGGCAATGGTCGGCACCTGGGGCAGCAGGGGCGAGCGCTTGCGGCCTGTCACGCCCAGGGCCTTCAATTTGCCCGCTTGCACATGCGGCACGGCAGCGGCCAGCACGGGAAAACTCATGTCCACCTGGCCCGAAATGGTGTCGATCAGCGCCGGACCACCGCCCCGGTAGGGGATGTGCAGGATGGACACGCCCGCCACCGCCTTGAACAGCTCGGCTGACATGTGAAACGTGCTGCCCGAACCCGCCGACCCGTAGGAAAACTTGCCCGGTTTGGTTTTGACCACCGACACCAGCTCGGCCACGGTTTTGGCGGGGACATTGGCCCCCGTCACCAGCACGTGCTGCGAGCTGGCCACCATGCCAATGGGCGCCAGGTCTTTCAGGGTGTCGTAGGGCATTTTGGCCACCAGCCCGGGGTTGATGGCCAGCGACACCGTTTGCAGGCCAAGGGTGTGGCCGTCTGCCTCGGCTTTGGCCACGGCGTCCACACCCAGGTTGCCGCCTGCACCGGCCTTGTTTTCGATGTAGACCGTGCCACCCAGGGCTTTGCCCCAGGCATCGCTGACCAGGCGGGCCGCGATGTCGGCGCTGCCACCGGGGGCATAAGGCACCACCAGTTTGATGGGTTTGGCCGGGTAGGCGGTTTGCGCCCAGGCGGCGCACGAGGTGGCCAGCCAGGCGGCGGCAAGCCAGTTGCGTGGGGTCATGGTTGTCTCCTGAATATGGGAGCCGCCATGCTAATAATGAATCTGTTATTCACAGTTCAAAGTAAATCCATTCTTTATTTACTAAAATTTAGCAATGGATGCATTTTCAGACATTGCTGTGTTTGCCCTCATCGTGAAACACGGCAACCTGGCCGCCGCCGCGCAAGAGCTGGGCATCACGCCACCGGCGGTCACACGGCGGCTGGCCAACCTGGAAAAACGCCTGGGCGTGCGGCTGCTGAACCGCACCACCCGCAAAATCAGTCTCACCCCCGAAGGCGAGCAATACCTGATGGAAGGCGTGCGCATCCTCGACGAGATGAACGCGCTGGAGGGGCGCATCGGTGGCGGCTCCACCCAGCCACAAGGCACGGTGCGCCTGGCGGCCACCCTGGGTTTTGGTCGCACGCACCTGGCCCCGGCGCTGTCGCGGTTTGCCCGGCAACACCCGCAGGTGGAGGTGCAAATGCACCTGAGCGACCGCTTCGTGAACCTGGTGGACCAGGGGTTTGATGTGATGGTGCGTTTTGGCGACCTGACGGACAGCCGCCTGACAGCCCGGCTGCTGGCGCGCAACAGCCGCATTTTGTGCGCGACCCCGGCTTACCTGGCCAGCGCGGGTGTGCCCCAGCACCCCCGTGATTTGGGCAAACACAACTGCATCTTCATCCGCGAGGGCGATGAAACCTTTGGCACCTGGCACCTGCGCAACGGCGAGCTGAATGAAACGGTCAAGGTCCGCTCCAACCTCAGCACGAACGACGGCAGTTCGGCCCTGGGCTGGGCGCTGGATGGGCATGGCATCCTCATCCGCTCGCAATGGGAGGTGGCCGCCCATTTGCGCGCGGGGCAGCTGGTGCCTGTGTTGCGCGACTGGAGCCACCCCTCGGCCGACATCCACTTGGTGTTCCAGGCCCACAAACAAACCCCGGCCAAGGTGCGTGTGCTGGTCGATGATTTGCTTGCGGCGTTTGAGGCGCACCGCAAGCCCGCCAAAGAGCCCTTTGGGGCCTGGTGAATTTGCCAAGGGCAAGAGGCATCCAATGACTGGGGGAAATAATTATTTGGAGCTACACTTAATTCATGCAAATCGAGTTTGACAGCGACAAACGCGACAAGACCCTGGCCGAGCGCGGCTTGGACTTTGCGCGGGCTGCGGAAGTCTTCGCAAGTGCGTTGGTTGACGTTCCCGACACCCGGTTTGAATACGGGGAAAAGCGGTTCAACACTGTGGGCTCGTTGGATGGGCGCATGGTTGTGTTGGCGTGGACACCGCGCGGCGAGGTGCGCCGCATCATCAGCATGAGGAAAGCGAATGAACGAGAGCAGTGGCGTTACACCCAGCACTTGGGTTGACCCGGACGACGCGCCGGATATGAGCGAAGCCAACCTGGAGCATGCCGTGTGGCGCATCGGTGAGCGGGTGGTTACTCGGGAAGAGGGGACAGCCGCCATGCGCGCCGCCGTCACCCGTGGCCGCCCAGTGGGCACCACCAAGCCCAGTGCCAAACAAGCCGTGACTGTGCGTTACAGCCCCGAAGTACTGGCCGCATTCAAAGCCACGGGTGCAGGCTGGCAGGCGCGCATGAACGATGCGCTGCGCGACTGGCTGCGCACACACACACCGGCATGACGCGCCCCCGTTCGGTTGCCGCCGCAGCCATCGCACTGTCCTTGCCGTGGGTGGTGGCGTCCACCGCGCTGGCGGTTGAGGCGCCCACCAGTGCGGCCCACACCGCTTGCATGGGCAAGTCGGGCGGTGTCACCTCGGCCATGCTCGATTGCATCGCCACCGAGTTGCAGCGGCAAGACGCCCGGCTCAACAAGGCTTACAAAGCCGCCATGGCCCCGTTGAGCGCCCCGCGCAAAAAGCAACTGCTGGCGGCCCAGCGGGCGTGGTTGGCTTTTCGCGATGCCAACTGCCAGTTTTACGCCGACCCCGAAGGCGGCAGTGTGGTCACCGTGGTGGTCAACGACTGTGTCCTGTCCGCTACCGCCACCCGGGCACTTGAGCTGGAAAATCTGGCCGACTGAAACCCTTTTTTCACCGCCATGACCCAACCCGTTCACATCGCCGGTGTCGGCATGACACCGTTTGCCAAACCCGGTGCCCACGCGCCATACCCCGACATGGCGGCACAGGCTGTGCGCGCCGCGCTGGCCGATGCCGGACTGGCCTACACCGACATGCAGCAAGCCTACGTGGGCTATGTGTATGGCGACTCCACCGCAGGGCAGCGTGCGCTGTATGGCGTGGGCATGAGCGGCGTGCCCATCTTCAACGTCAACAACAACTGCGCCACCGGCTCCACCGCGCTGTTCCTGGCGCGCCAGGCCGTGGCCAGCGGCGCGGCAGACTGCGTGCTGGCACTGGGCTTTGAGCACATGAACCCCGGCGCACTGGGCAACGTGTTCACCGACCGGCCTTCGCCGTTTGACCCGTTCGATGCCGCCACCGCCGAGCTGGTGGGCCGTGCCGACATTCCGCTGGCGCTGCGCTACTTTGGTGGTGCGGGCCTGGCCCACATGCGGCAATACGGCACCCGGCTGGAGACGTTTGCCGCCATTCGCGCCAAGGCCAGCCGCCATGCGGCCCACAACCCCATGGCCCTGCTGCGCAAAGAGCTGACCACCGAAGACGTGATGGCCGCGCCCATGCTGTGGGAAGGGGTGATGACCCGCCTCATGGCATGCCCGCCCACCTGCGGCGCGGCGGCGGCTGTGGTGTGTTCCGAACGTTTTGCCCGCCAGCGCGGGCTCAACGCCCCCGTGCGCATCCGTGCCCAGGCCATGACCACCGACACCGCCGTCGCTTTTGAGGCGCGTGACATGCGCGAGGTGGTGGGTTTTTCCATGGCCGCCGCCGCCGCCCGCCAGGTGTACGAACAGGCCGGTGTGGGCCCGCAAGACCTGGACGTGGTGGAACTGCACGACTGCTTTGCCCACAACGAACTCATCAGCTACGAAGCCCTGGGCCTGTGCCCACCCGGCGGGGCCGAGCGGTTTGTGGCCGACGGCGACAACACCCATGGCGGAGCGGTGGTCACCAACCCCTCGGGCGGCTTGCTCAGCAAGGGGCACCCTTTGGGTGCCACCGGGTTGGCGCAGTGCACCGAGCTGGTGCAACAACTGCGCGGCCAAGCGGGCCAGCGCCAGGTGCGTGACGCCCGTTTGGCTCTGCAACACAACCTGGGCCTGGGCGGCGCGTGTGTGGTCACGCTGTACGAACGGGTTTGAATTGACGGAAACACAACGCACCATGAAAGCGCACCCCATGCTGGACCGCCGCACCTTTCTTCAGCACACCCAACACGCCGCCACCGCCGTGGCACTGGGCGGCACGGCGGCTTGGTTGCCTGCGTCGGCCTGGGGCCAGAGCGGCCCACCCGCCAGCGAGGCCAAAGCCCCGCCGCTGCCCGCCGAGGGCACGGCGCTGAACGTGCCCGCCATCACGCGCCTGGACGGCAGCGCGTTCACGCCCGAGCAGGCGCGGGGCAAAGTGCTGGTGTTGTACTGGTGGGCCAGCACCTGCCCGTTTTGCGCGCTGCAAAGCCCCGAGATGCAAAAGCTGTGGGCCCAACACAAGGGCCACGGCATGGAACTGCTGGCCCTGTCGGTGGACCGCAAAAAAGAAGACGCCGTGCCTTACCTGCAAAAGCGGGGCTACACCTTCCCGGCGGCTTGGGTCACGCCCGGGTTTCAGGCCGCCTTGCCCAAACCCAAGGGCCTGCCCATCACCGTGGTGCTGGGGCGCGATGGCAAGGTCTTGCAGGCCGACAAGGGGCAAATGTTTCCAGAAGATGTGGAGCAGCTCGCTCGGTATTGGGTTTGATGCTGGGCTTGAATTTCAAGCTTTTTTGGCACCCAGCGCTTGATGGTATTCAGTTGTTTGCTACTGAATAATTCGATTCAACCCGGGCCCTCACGCTTCAGGGGCGGGCTCGGTGGCAGGTGGTTCGGTGGCCGACAGGTCGGCATTGGCCAGTTCGTCGGGCGGGGCCACCGTCACGGCCACCGTGAGTTGGTGGCTGCTGCCGCCCTGAATCACCCCGCGCAGCGGCGACACATCGCCAAAGTCGCGGCCCAGGGCCAGGGTCACGTAGTCTTCGCCGGGGCGGCCCCAGCCGCTGCGGTTGTTGGTGGGGTCAAAGTCCACCCACGCGCCACCCAGCGGGTCGGCACCCGCACCTGCCGTGGGGCAATACACCTGCACCCAGGCGTGTGAAGCGTCGGCCCCGATCATGCGCGGCTGCCCCTCGGGCGGGTGCGTCAGCAAATAGCCGCTCACGTAGCGCGCGGGCAGCCCCAAGCTGCGCAGGCAGCCGATCATGATGTGCGCAAAGTCCTGGCACACACCTTTGCGCTGGGCCAGCGCCGACAGGGTGGGCGTGTTGACGCCCGTGCTGCCGCCCTGGTAGGTCATTTCGGTGTGGATGCGCGCCATCAGCGCCTGCGCGCAGGCCAGCAGTGGTTCACCGGGCTCGAACACGGGCCGCGCAAAGTCGGCCAGCACGGGGCTGCGGGGCACGAAGGGCGATGCAAACGTGAACTCGCTGGCCGGGTCGTAGGGCGCACCGGCGCGGTAGGTCAGGTGGTCGCGCACCTCTTCCCACGGAGGGGAGTCGGGCAGGGCCTGCGGGGGCTGGGTTTCCACCTCGCAGTCCGACAGCACCGACAAGGCCTCGTGCGGGCTTTGAAGGGCAAAAAAGCAGCGCAGGTTGCCAAAGGCGTCCACCGACTCGGTGATTTGCGCGGGCTCGGGCGCAATGGTCACGGCGTGCGCCGTCACCGCCTGGTCGGCCAGCACCAACGGGCGCAGGTGGGCCAGGTGCTGGGCCATCACCACGGCGGGGGCGTAGCGGTAGTGGGTGTGGTGGACGATGCGCAGGCGCATGGGGCAGGGTGGGCGGGCCGGTGAGGGGGTCAGGTCAGCAGGCTGCGGTTGTCGCGGTCGGCGTGGCTGAAGTGGCGTTGGCTGAGGGCGTCTGACAAGGCTTTGGCCGACGCGTCGCAGGCTTTCAGCACGGCCATCAGGCGGGTGTGTGCCCCACCGGCATCGGGCTGGCTGAGGGCGGCCAGGTCCCAGGTGGCGGGGTCGGGCAGGTTGGCGCACAGGTTCAGCGCAAAGGCCGGGTCGCCTTGTTCCAGCTTTTTCAGGCGGGAGCGCAGCGTGTCCAGCACCCAGGCCAGGGAGCGTGGGTTGTCGCGGTTGAGCAGCAGCAAGTCGAGCAGGGCCACCACGTCGCGCCGCTGCTGGTAATGGGCGTGGAAGGTGATGGTGCTGTCGAACAGCGCCACCAGCGCCTCGAACCCGTGCGACTCCAGCACGCTGCCCGCTTCAAAGGCTTGCAGCATGGCCGCCGACAGGGTGGACAGCCGTTCAATGTGCCGGCCAATGCTCAGCAGCCGCCAGCCGTTGTCGCGCACCATGCGGTCGGTTTGCGCGCCGGTGATGCCGGCCAGCCACTCGCTGGCGGCCTCCAGCGCGTTGAGGGCTTCTTGCGAGGCGCTTTCGTTGTCGGCGCCCAGGCCGTCGCATTGGTCCAGAAACTCGGATTCGGCGCGCTCGATCAGGTTGCGCTGCTCTTGCGACAGGCGCTCGCGCACGTTGGCCGCCGCCAGGCGCACCGCGCGCAGGTTGAAACCCACGCTGAACGCGCCTTCGGTGTCGCCCAGCGCCGCGATCAGCGAGCGCTCGAACACGCGCTGTGCGTGGCTGGGCGGGGTGGGTTTGGTGGTTTCGGCGTCGGGCTCGACGGCCACCACCGGTTGAACCGGCGGCAGGGCGGGCACACCGGGCAACACCAGCGAGTGGTTGCGCGCCAGGCGCGACATCCAGGCTTGCAGGGCGCGGCTGGCGTGTTCTTCGCTGTGCAGGTTGCGCAGAATGATTTGGGCCAGGCGCACGCTGTTTTCGGCGCGTTCGGTGTAGCGGCCCAGCCAGAACAGGTTTTCGGCGGCGCGGCTGGTGACGGGGCGTTTGTTCTGCGCCATGGCCAGGGTGGTGGGGGCGCTTTGCAACAGGCTGGTGCGGTCCACTTCGCCGTCGGTCAGCACCCAGCAGTCGGCGCTGCTGCCGCCTTTTTGCATGGAGGCCATCAGCTCGCCGCGCGGGGCCAGGCGCACCAGGCCACCGGGCAACACACGCCAGCTGTTGGGGCCATCGGCCAGCACGTACACGCGCAGCATGGCCGAGCGCGGCGCTATGTGGTCGCCCGCCCAGGTGGGCGTTTGCGCCAGCGGCAGGTAGGCCTGCACGGTGAAGTCGTCGGGCTGCTGGACGATGCGGCCGGTCAGCCGGTCGAGCGCATCGGGGCTCAGGCTTTGGCCCATGGCGGTGTTCACATCGCCCCCGGGGTAGGTGGACTTGACCACGCTGGTTTTCAGCTGCGGCAGCACGCGTTGCATGGCCGCGTGTTCGCCGCACCACCAGGTGGGCAGGGCGGGCAGCAGCAGCTCTTCGCCCAGCAACTGGCGGCTGATGGCGGGCAAAAAACCCAGCAGCGCGCTGGACTCCAGCGGGGCAGAGCCCGGCGCATTGGCCAGCAGCACATTGCCCGCCCGCATGACTTGCAGCAGCCCGGGCACGCCCAGGGCCGAGTCGGCGCGCAGCTCCAGCGGGTCCAGCCACTGGTCGTCCAAGCGCTTGATGAGCGCGTCCACGGGTTCCAGGCCGTTGAGGGTTTTCAAATACAGGTGCTGGTCGCGCACGGTCAGGTCGCTGCCTTCGACCAGGGTCAGGCCCAGGTAACGGGCCAGGTAGGCGTGCTCGAAATAGGTTTCGTTGTAGGGCCCGGGGGTCAGCAGCGCGATGCGGGCGTTGGCCCCGTTGGGCGCCATGGCCTTGATGCCTTGCACCAGTGCCTGGTAGCTGGCGGCCAGGCGCTGCACCTTCATGCCCGCAAAGGCTTTGGGAAACTGCCGGGCAATGGCAATGCGGTTTTCCAGCAAATAGCCCAGGCCCGACGGGGCCTGGGTGCGCTGCGACACCACGCGCCAACCGCCATCGGGGCCACGGGCCAGGTCGAACGCGGCAATGTTCAGCCACGTGCCGCCCAGCGGCTCCACGCCGTGCATGGCGCGCAGGTAGCCGGGGTGGCCTTGCACCAGCGCGGGCGGCAGCAGGGCGCGTTTCAGCAGCTGGCGGGGGCCGTAGATGTCGGCCAGTATCAGGTTCAGCAGCCGGGTGCGTTGCAGCACACCGGCTTCAATGTCGGCCCAGTTTTCGGGCGTGAGCACCATGGGGAACAGGTCGAGCGACCAAGGGCGCTGCGTGCCGTGGGCCTGGTCGGCGTAGACGTTGTAGGTCACGCCGTTGTCGCGTATTTGCCGGGCCAGGCTTTGGGCGCGGCGGTTGAGTTCGCCCACCCCGTCCAGGCCGACATGCCCGAAAAACGCCTCCCAGTGGGGGCGCAGCTCGCCCGTGTCGGGCAGGCGCAATTCGTCAAAGTGACCCGCAGCGGTGACCGCCGCCAGCTCTTTCACCTGTTCGGTGGGGCTGGCGTGGGGCGGGTGACTGAAAAGGGGCAAGGGCGAATCGCTCACAAATTTGAGTATGCCGTGAACGCCACACCCCAGGGTTTACACCGGGGTACCGGGGTTTTGCCTGGGGTGTGGTGCTGTCGGCGTGGCGCTTTTGGGGGGTCGCGTTCAGGTGCGCAGGTCGAGCGTGAACGGGAACTCGCGGTTGGTCACGGCGGGCGCCACGTTCATCTTGCCGGGGGTGTGGCCCATCTGGAAGAAGCGCGCCAGGCGGCGGCTTTCGGCCTCGAACGAGTTGACCGGGAAGCTGTCGTAGTTGCGGCCACCCGGGTGCACCACGTGGTACTGGCAGCCGCCCATGCTGCGCTGCATCCAGGTGTCCACGATGTCAAACGTCAGCGGGCCGTGCGCGCCGATGCTGGGGTGCAGGGCCGACGGTGGGTTCCAGGCCTTGTAGCGCACACCGGCCACAAACTGGCCCACGGTGCCGGTGGGCTGCAAGGCCATGGCGCGGCCGTTGCAGGTGACCACGTAGCGGCTGTCGTTCAGGCCGCTCACGTGCACTTCCAGCCGCTCCAGCGACGAATCCACATAGCGCACCGTGCCACCGGTCGCCCCTTCTTCACCCATGACGTGCCAGGGCTCCAGCGCGTTGCGCAGCGTCAGTTCAATGCCGCGCGCGGCCACCTGGCCCACCAGCGGGAAGCGGAACTCGAAGTGCGGCTCGAACCAGCCCATGTCGAACGCAAACCCGCATTCGCGCAGGTCGGCCAGCACGTCTTCAAAGTCCATGCGCACAAACGTGGGCAGCAAGAAGCGGTCGTGCAGCTCGGTGCCCCAGCGCGTCAGCTTGCCGCGCCAGGGGTTTTCCCAGAAGCGGGCCACCAGCGCGCGCAGCAGCAGTTGCTGGGCAATGCTCATGCGGGCGTGGGGCGGCATTTCAAACGCACGCAGTTCCAGCAGACCCAAGCGGCCCGTGGATGAATCGGGCGAGTACAGCTTGTCGATGCAGAACTCGCTGCGGTGGGTGTTGCCGCTCACGTCCACCAGAATGTTGCGCAGCGTGCGGTCCACCAGCCACGGGGGCATGGCGTTGCCATAGGTGGCGCGGTTGGCGTCAATTTGGTTGAGGGCAATTTCCAGCTCGTACAGCTGGTCGTTGCGGGCCTCGTCCACGCGGGGGGCTTGGGACGTGGGGCCGATGAACAGGCCGCTGAACAAATAGCTCAAAGATGGGTGGTTGTGCCAGTAGGCCACCAGGCTGCCCAGCAGCTCGGGGCGGCGCAGGAACGGGCTGTCGGTGGGCGTGGCGCCGCCCATCACGAAGTGGTTGCCCCCGCCGGTGCCGGTGTGGCGGCCATCGGTCATGAACTTTTCGGCACACAAACGGGTTTGGTGCGCGGCTTCGTACAGGAACTCGGTGTGCTCCACCAGCTCGCCCCAGTTGTGCGCGGGGTGGATGTTCACCTCGATCACACCGGGGTCGGGCGTGACTTGCAGCATTTTCAGACGCGGGTCGCGTGGGGGTGGGTAGCCTTCCAGCACGATTTTCATGCCCAGTTTTTCGGCCGTGGCTTCCACCGCGGCCACCAGGTCCAGGTAGTCCTCCAGGCGGGCCATCGGGGGCATGAACACGTACAG
Source organism: Burkholderiaceae bacterium (assembly GCA_049653005.1). GTDB lineage: Bacteria > Pseudomonadota > Gammaproteobacteria > Burkholderiales > Burkholderiaceae_C > UBA2334. The sequence continues at coordinate 186,478 of JBASFL010000028.1, forward strand.
GTGGCTGCTTTTGCCGCCGTTGTCGGTCTCGCTCTTGGGGCCGTTGGCGCGGTGGGGGTCGCGGGCTTCCACACACAGGGCGGTGCGGGTCAGCCAAGCGGCCGATTCGCCGCGCTGCGGGTATTTGCCGTTGGTGGGCTGGCCGGGGGCCGCCACGTTGCCTTGGCCATCGGCGTTGTAGGCCATGGCAGGTGGGGCCTGCGAGGGGTCTGCTGGGATGTAGCTGGTGTTTTGCAGCGACACGGTGCCGCCTTCGGCAAACCCACCGCCCACCTGGTGGGGGGCGTACTGCTGGCGCAGCGCGGTGCCTTCGGGCAGCGCATCGCGCGGGGTGCTGGGGTCTTGCTCGATGTGGTACGGGTAATCGGCCGCCGACACCCAGGGCAGCGAATCCAGCGGCAGGCGGTAGCCCATGGGCGAATCGCCCGGAATCAGGTACATGCGCTCGTCGCGGAAGAACCACGGCCCGGTGGACCAGGTGGTGCCCCCCAAACGCGGGTTGCTTTGTGTCCAACTGCCTTGTGAATTGGCCTGCAAGGGCAGCACGTAGCCAATGGTGGCCTCCAGCCCCTGGTTGAACACGCGGCGCAGGCGCACGCGCTCCAGCTCGTCGCCCAGTTTCGAGTCAAACGGGTCCACGTTCACCGGCAGCTTGCGCTCGCGCCACAGGTAATACCAGGTGTCTTCGTAGCCGGGGGTGATGTATTGGGTGCTCAAGCCCAGCTTGCGGGCCAGCGCTTGCGTGAAGCGGCGTGCGTCGTCGGCCGTGTAGCTGGCGGCGTCGCGTTCGTCGGCAAACAGCGTGGGGTTGTGCCACAGGGGCTGGCCGTCGGCCCGCCAGAAAATGGACAACGCCCAGCGCGGCAACTGCTCGCCGGGGTACCACTTGCCTTGGCCCAGGTGCAAAAAGCCGCCGTCGCCGTACTCGGCGCGCAGGCGGTGCACCAGTTCGGTGGCGTAGCCGCGTTTGGTGGGGCCCAAAGCGTCGGTGTTCCACTCGGGCGCGTCGCGGTCGGCGGTGGCCACGTAGGTGGGCTCGCCGCCCATGGTCAGGCGTACATCGCCCGCTTCCAGGCGTTTGTCCACGTCGTGGCCCAGGGCCACCACCTTGTCCCACTGCTCGTCGCTGTAGGGCAGGGTGACGCGGGGCGATTCGTAAATGCGCGTGACCTGCATGTGGTGCGCAAAGGTCACCTCGCACTTGTCCACACCGCCTTCCACGGGCGCTGCGCTGGACGGCTGCGGCGTGCAGGCCAGCGGCACATGGCCTTCACCGGCCAGCAGGCCGCTGGTGGGGTCCAGGCCGATCCAGCCTGCGCCGGGCAAAAACACCTCGCACCAGGCGTGCAGGTCGGTGAAGTCTTTTTCAGGGCCGTTGGGGCCGTCAACCGCTTTCACGTCAGAGGTGAGCTGGATCAGGTAGCCCGACACAAAGCGTGCGGCCAGGCCCAGGTGTCGCAACAACTGCACCAGCAGCCAGCTCGAGTCGCGGCACGAACCGGTGCCCTTGGTCAGCGTTTCTTCCGGGGTTTGCACGCCGGGCTCCATGCGGATGGTGTAGCCCACGTCTTTTTGCACCAGCTGGTTGATGCCCACCAGGAAGTCGATGGTGCGCTGCTCGGTGGTGTTGACCTTTTTCAGGTACTCGGCCAGCAGCGGGGTTTTGGGCTCGGTCACCAAGTACGGGGCCAGCTCGGCCGTCTGGTCTTTGGCGTAGGTGAACGGGAATTTCTCGGCGCTGGGCTCCAGGAAGAAGTCGAACGGGTTGTACACCGCCATTTCCACCACCAGGTCGATGGTGACCTTGAACTCGCGCGTGGGCTCGGGGAACACCAGGCGGGCCTGGTAGTTGGCAAACGGGTCTTGCTGCCAGTTGATGAAGTGGTTGGCGGGCTCGATGCGCTGGCTGTACGACAGCACCTTGGTGCGGCTGTGCGGCGCGGGGCGCAAGCGGACCACCTGGGGGCCCAGCTTGACCAAACGGTCGTATTGATAATGGGTGACGTGGTTGAGTGCGACGTGGATGGCCATGCGCGGTTCTTTCAGCAGGGGGTCAAAAAAATGACGAAACGGTGGGGCTCTCGCCCAGGGCTAGCAATTAGCGCGCCATGGCCGCATTCTGGTGCATGGGCGTGACACCCACCGCCACGGGCACCACGCCTGCGCTTGGGGTCGCGAATACCCCCGTGCACGGCGTTGGCTTGGCCTGGTGGCTGTGGTGGCCTCTGGGCTGGGCCTTGGGCCTGGCGTGGCAACTGCAACAGCCCGTGTTGTGGGCAGGCCCGGTTTACAAGCTTTTTGTGCCCCTGGCGCTTGTCTGTATTGGTTTTTCAGCTATTGCTTTGGTGCGGCCCTGGGTGGGTTGCCAGCCGCGCCTGCGGTGGGCCCTGGTGGCCTGCCTGGTGGGCGCCACGGCCCTGCTGGCGGCGGGCAGCAC